>NZ_JBSXOM010000032.1:0-579196 GCF_056859455.1 Qipengyuania sp. L-5Y
AGACAGGATGTGTTCGATTACATCGAGATGTTCTACAACCCGATACGCAAGCATGTGAGAAACGGGATGCTGTCACCCGTAGAGTTCGAACGGCAGCAGATGATGAGCACCGAGGGCGTCTAGAAAACTAGGGGCTATTCACTTTCCACACTGGCACGTCTCCCTGTTACAAGGCTGAAAATCGACCGTTCCTTCGTTCAGGATCTTTGCAACCGACCTCAAGGCGCAGCGATTGTATCAGCCGTGATTTCACTCGGGCGCAGCCTCAACTTGGAGGTAACTGCCGAAGGCATCGAAACCGACGAGCAAAGAATTCGCCTGCTGGCTCTCGGTTGCCGGGAAGGACAGGGGTATCTATTCGGTAAACCTGTTAGGGCGAGCGATGATTCCTGGCTTGGTCGTAAGTGGCTCCCAGCAAGATCAGCTTCAAGAACGTAGTTTCGGCTGGAGACTCAACTGCCGGTTCACCGGTTCGCGCCTGAATCGACAAATCCGAGAATTCTGCAAGTTTTCGAGAATGGTGCGCCCGACAGGATTCGAACCTGTGGCCCCCAGATTAGGAATCTGATGCTCTATCCTACTGAGCTACGGGCGCGCCGATGCCTCGTATAGCGGCTCGAACCGCCGAGGCAATCAGTTGAGTTCTTCTGGTGGGGCTACTGGTACGAGAAGAGGTGCTACGGAAATTCCTTCGGCCATCATGTCTTCCGCCTCGTCTCTGGTGGCGCGACCGTGAATCGGGGCCTCATCGGCTTCGCCGTAATGCATTTCGCGGGCCTTCTCGGCGAATTTGTCGCCAACCCATGTGCTGCTCTCCAGCGCTTTCGCCTGAGCTTTCGCCAGCTTTTCCAGCGCTTTTTTCACCTCGACTGGCATTTCGCCTTTGACTACCTGAGTGGTTTCGACGGGCGCATGCGATCGGGTATTGCTCTTGGCTGGCACTGACGGGGCCATTGGCGCCTTACCGATTTCCTCGCTGCCGCACTGCGGGCAGACGAGCAAACCGCCTGCTTTTTGGTCGGCATAATCATCCGACGAGCCGAACCAGCCTTCGAACCGATGGCCTTCGCTACAAGAGAGATCGAACACTATCATTGAGGCGGCCTATTTCGCTATTTCTCGTCTATTGGCAAGGCTTGGCACCTGTGCGCGAACTTCAGCAATTCTGGCAAGATCGATATCGCAGTAAGCAAGCGCCGCGTCGTCGCCCTCCATTTCAACCAAGACGTCGCCCCAGGGGTCCACGACCATGCTATGGCCATAGGTCCGACGCCCGTCGGCGTGTTCACCCACTTGCGCCGCGGCAACGACGAAAGCGCTCGCTTCAATTGCCCGGGCCCTTTGGAGAACATTCCAATGGGCCCTTCCGGTCGGTACGGTAAAGGCGGCAGGGATGGCAATGCAATCGCACTGCGCCCTACCCAACTGCTCGTAAAGTGCTGGAAAACGAATGTCGTAGCAAACCGACAGTCCCAGTCGCCCAACCGGAGTTCCGGGGACCGTGACCACCTCTTGCCCAGGCTCATAAGCGTTCGATTCGCGCCAGCTTTCCCCGCTGTCGAGATCGACGTCGAACATATGTATCTTGTCGTAGCGGGCCGCGATGTCTCCGTTTGGATCGATCACGAATGCGCGGTTTGCCCACCTGTCATTTGGAGACTTTACGGCAAGCGATCCGAGCGCAACCCAAATGCCCGCCCGATGTGCAGCATCCTGCGCCCTGGCCAGCGCAGGAGTGTCGCTTTCCAAGACTATCGACTTCGCTGCCCGCTTTCGATCGCGATCGAGCAGGCCCGACATTTCCGGCGTGAATATCATGGCAGCGCCATTGTCCGCGGCGGAAACAATGGCGTTTTCAATGGCTGTGGCGTTCTCTTCAGGATCGATACCCGAAGTCATCTGCAAGATGGCAATGCGGGGCATTCAACCCGTCAGCATAGCGTCGAGTTTTCCATCACGCTCTAGCGCAGAGAGGTCGTCCGATCCACCCACATGGGTATCGCCGATAAATATCTGCGGCACGGTCGTGGCCCGCGGTGCCCGAGCCAGCATTTCGTCACGCTTTGACCCGCCCATGGTGATGTCGAATTCGTTATACTCGACACCTTTTTCATCGAGCAGGCGCTTGGCGCGAAAACAGAATCCGCAACCAAACTTGGTGTAGATATCGACTTGCGGCTGAATCATGAAATTCCTCTATCTTTCCAACGCCCGAAATAGCGTGCGCCTGGTCTACTTGAAAGCCCGATCCGTGAACCTATTTCGGAATCGTTGCCATGCCTCGCATGGCGACGACGGGGTGCCGAATGCGGGCCTCGTCTGGTTAAAATCGCTCACAAGAGGATTTGTTTCGATGAACCGTATGGACCTTACACCTTTCCGCCGCTCCACCGTAGGTTTCGATCGTGTATTCGACCTAATGGAACGACAGGCGCGCAACGCTGGCGGAGATAACTACCCCCCCTTCAATATCGAGCGCCGCGGCGATGACGATTATCGCATCACGTTGGCGGTGGCAGGATTCCGCTCGGGGGATCTCGACATCGTCGCGCAGCAAAATCTGCTGGTCGTAACCGGCAAGAAGCGTGACGAATTCAACGAAGGCGAAATGCTGCATATCGGCATTGCCAACCGTGGATTCGAACGCCGGTTCGAACTGGCGGATTACGTGCGGGTGGACAATGCGGATCTTGCTGATGGACTGCTTGTCATCGACCTCGTTCGCGAAGTCCCCGATGCGATGAAGCCGAAGAAGATCGCTATCGGCGGACAGCAACCGCTCGAAGTAGTCAAGACCGACAAGGAAGACGGCACCAAGGCCGCCTGATCATCTGGTCGATCTGGTGAAAATGTAGGGGGCGGAACATACGTTCCGCCCCCGCGACGCTTTACGCCGCCCAGCCCCGAAATCGGCCGTCCGGGTCGCAGAAGACGACCGTCATCGGGGCAAGCCCCACCGCTTGTTGGCGAAGCGCATCTCTCTACCCTCTGTCCTCTGATGCGGATCTGACAGGATTTTGCACCAGATGTATCAAAAGATAAAGCGTCGACGGCTGGGCGCGATGATTTTGTCGCCTCGTTACAAGCGCCCGAAAATCATTGATCTGCGATTTCAGTCAGTTGCCGGATCGGCTGCTTTTTACCCCGTCAGACCAGCCTGGCCTGTTCGAGCGCAGCGCCAACAAAACCGGCGAACAGCGGGTGCGGATCGAACGGCTTGGACTTCAGTTCCGGATGGAACTGTACGCCTACGAACCATGGGTGATCCGGCCGTTCTACGATCTCGGGAAGCAACCCGTCCGGCGACATTCCCGAAAACACGAGACCCTGACTTTCCAGGGAATCGATATAGGCGCTGTTGACCTCGTACCGATGACGATGGCGCTCGGAAATCATCGTATTGCCGCCGTAAATTTGCGACACATGGCTGTTCGCGGAAAGCTTAGCATCATACGCGCCCAAGCGCATCGTTCCGCCCAGATCGCCGCCTGCCTCACGCGTTTGCAGGCCTTCTTCTGTCATCCACTCGGTAATGATGCCGACGACCGGCTCGGCCGTTTCGCCGAATTCCGTTGAGCTGGCGCTGGCATAGCCTGCGGAACGCGCCGCTTCGATGCAGGCCATCTGCATACCCAGACAAATGCCGAGAAACGGCACCTTGCGTTCGCGTGCGAAACGGACCGCGGCGATCTTGCCTTCGCTGCCACGCTCGCCAAAGCCACCGGGCACCAGGATAGCGTGCATGGGCTCCAGCTTCGCGGCTATATCGGCGTCGTCGCCTTCAAATATTTCCGCATCGATCCACTTGGTGTTGACCTTCACCCGGTGGGCCATACCGCCGTGAACCAACGCTTCATTGAGCGACTTGTACGCGTCCTGCAGGCCGACATATTTCCCGACCACGCCGATCGTGACTTCGCCTTCCGGATTGGAATGGCGGTCCACTACATCGTACCAGCGCGACAGATCGGGGTCTGGCGCATCGGTAATGCCGAAGGCGCGCAGCACTTCGGCGTCCAAGCCTTCGCCGTGATATTGCAATGGCACGGAATAGATCGAGGGTGCGTCCAGTGCCGGAATCACGGCCTCCTGTCGCACATTGCAGAACTGCGCGATCTTGCGCCGTTCGCTGTCGGGGATTGGGTGTTCCGCCCGGCAAAGCAGGACATCGGGCTTGATCCCGAGGCTCGCCAGCTCGCGTACCGAATGCTGGGTCGGCTTCGTCTTCAACTCACCCGCAGCAGCGATATAGGGCACGAGGGTGACATGGACGCTCAGCGTCTGCCATGGCTCAAGCTCATTTCGAAGCTGGCGGATGGCTTCCATAAACGGCAGCCCTTCGATATCGCCGACAGTGCCGCCGATCTCACACAGGATGAAATCGTGATCGTCCTGCCCGGCAAGCGCGAAGGCCTTGATCTCGTCCGTGACGTGCGGAACCACCTGCACCGTCGCGCCGAGATAATCCCCCCGCCGCTCTTTGGCGATGATGTCCTGATAGATACGACCGGATGTAATGTTGTCGCCCTGATGCGCCGACACCCCGGTAAAGCGTTCGTAATGACCCAGATCCAGGTCCGTTTCCGCCCCATCGTCCGTCACATAGACTTCGCCATGCTGATACGGGGACATCGTCCCTGGATCGACATTGAGATAGGGGTCGAATTTTCGAATACGGACCTTGTAGCCACGCGCCTGGAGGAGAGCAGCAAGCGATGCTGCCATGAGACCTTTGCCGAGCGAGGAGACCACGCCGCCGGTGATAAATATATACCGCGCCATGGGAGTCGGGCCTTAAGCTTAGTGTTTGAGTCGGGGCAAGCGCAAACAGCTGCAAATCGCGCCGAGGATGCGGCGCAATCCACAAGCCTGCGATGTTCTGAAGATTATTCGGCTGGGGTTGCCAGCGGGTCGGGATTCGCGGGCGCGTCCTGTCCGGTGGCGGCAGGCTGATCAGTGGTTGCCGGGCCGAGCGGGTCGGCGGGCGCGACCGGAGCGACCGTACGATCAAGTGTCGATTCGATCGCATCGCCGCCCGTCGTCTCGACCGCAACTGCAGCAAGACCGATCGACAGGACGACAAAAAGAATGGCAAGCCACTTGGTGGACCGGGTCAGAAAGTCCGCAGCACCGCGGGCACTCAGCATGCCGGACGGGCTGCCTCCCACTCCGAGGCCGCCGCCTTCCGAACGTTGCATCAGGATGACGCCGACTAGCGCGGCTGCGACGATCGCCTGAACGACGGTAAGGAAGAGGAACATGCGAGTACTCTTGGAATGTGATTGGCTGGGCTCACGCGCATTTAGGCGCGCGAGCGGAAAACGGCAAGGCGGGCCTGCTTATACCTCTTCGGCTTCCGAGGCGCCCACAACGATGCCGAGGAAGTTTTCGGCCGAAAGGCTGGCACCGCCGACAAGCGCGCCACCCACTTCCGGCACCGCGAGAATTTCGCGCGCGTTATCCGGCTTCACCGAACCGCCATAAAGAATGCGGACCTTGGCAGAAACATCTTCGCCAAACGTCTCATCCAGTAGAGCGCGTATAGCGCGGTGCATGGCGGCAATGTCTTCGACCGTCGCGGTACGACCCGTGCCGATGGCCCAGATCGGCTCATACGCGATCGTGAGCCGGTCTGCCGGATCCTGAAATATCGGCAACGCCGCGCGAAGCTGACCCAGAACGAAGCTTTCCGCCTCTCCCGCATCGCGGGTTTCCAGCGATTCGCCACAGCAAAGTATCACGCGAAGGCCGGCTTCCAGCGCCGATTCGATCTTCGCGTTGATCAACTCGTTGGTTTCGGCATGGTCCTGGCGCCGTTCGCTATGTCCCAGTATGACGAACTTCGCGCCGGCATCGGCTACCATCGATGCGTTGATATCACCGGTGTGCGCGCCTTCGGCGCCGGAATGGCAATCCTGTGCACCGATCCCGATCTGTTCGGCTTCCTTATGAACCGCGTGAATCAGAGTGTAAGGTGGCGCCACGGCAACCTCGACCTTCATGTAGCGCTGGGCCGCACGATCGATGGCGCGCGCTTCCGAAAGCATGGCGCGCGTGCCGTTCATTTTCCAGTTTCCAACGATGTAGGGCCGTTCGGCCATAGGTACGTCCTGCAAATTGTCTGAGTGAGGGCCCCGCTATATGGGGCAAGAGTTGCGCTCCGCTAGACAAGGTTTCTTCCCGCGTCAAAACCCTTTGCAGCCTGTTGCTCATGGGTCGCAGGGCGGATAAAGCGCCCCAACCCGTTCCGGCCCCGCCAGAACGAAAGCAGCAACCCGATGGGATCGCCCGCAGATCATGTTCCAGTTCTTCCGCAACTTCTTCAAGACCAAACTCGGCCTTGCCATTTCTCTGGCATTCCTTGGACTTATAGCCCTCGCCTTTGCCAGCGCAGACGTTTCCAGCACCGGCACATTCGGTGGAATCGCAGGCGGTGATCGCGTCGCCGTGGTCGGCGATGAAAAGATTGGGACTGCCGATCTTGTAGTGGCTGCGAATAATGGCCTCGACCGTCTTCGGCAGGAAGATCCCACGCTTTCCATGCCGGAATTCGTTGGCAGCGGTCAGCTGGAACTGGTTCTGGAAGCCCTGATCGATCGCAACGCGATCCAGGGATACGCCAGAAAATATGGGTTCCGTGCCGGAGAGAATCTGCTGAATAGCGAAATTCGCATGATTCCCGCCTTTCGCGGCGCGGACGGCAATTTCGACGAACAGACATATCGCCAGGCGCTGGCCATGCAACGGATCAGCGATGCTCAGGTCCGCAGCGATCTCGGTGTCGGCCTGCTTTCGCAGCAATTGCTGATACCGGCCAGTTTCGGGGCTTCGGTGCCGAACAAGCTGGCCTACCGCTATGCACAGTTGTTCAAAGAACGCCGTCAGGGTTCCATCGCCCTTCTGCCCGCTGCAACATACGCCCCGTCGGGCGCCGCCGATCCTGAAGTTCTACGTGCTTATTACAACGCCAACCGGGAAGCTTTCGTCCGCCCCGAGCGCCGCGTCATCCGCTACGCAACGTTCGATTCTGATGCCTTGGGCGACCGCATCGAACCGACCGAGGCCGAGATCGCAGCCCGCTATAAGCGCGACGCCGAACAATATGCCGCAAGCGAAACACGGAACTTCACGCAATTGATCGTACCCACCGAAGCGGCGGCAAAGTCGATTCGCGACCGCGTTGCTGGCGGCGCATCCTTCGAACAGGTCGCACGGGAAGCGGGTCTGCGCGCGTCGCCTGTGGTGGACGTCACACGCAGTGCTTTGGCCGCGCAATCCTCTCCCGCCGTTGCCGCAGCATATTTCGCCGCGGCTGATGGCGCGATGACAACGCCCGCCCGCAGTTCGCTTGGCTGGCACGTTGCGAGCATTGATTCGGTGGATGCTACCCCGGCCCGCAGCCTTGCCGATGTCCGCGGAGAAATCTCCGACACGCTTCGCGAAGAAAAGCGCGTTCGCGGCCTCGCCGATCTCGCTACCGAGATTGAGGAGCAGTTGCGTGACGGTGCTACGCTCGCCGAAGTTGCCGACGATCTGGATCTTCAACTGTCGAACACCGGGCCGACGCTCGCCGACGGTCGCATGTTCGAAAATCCGGAACAGTCCGTGCCAGACGTCCTGCGCCCCGCACTTGCCACGGCTTTTCAGATGGAAGTGGAAGAGCCCGAGATTGCACCGGTCGATGGCGGACAGACCTATCTCGTCTATGAAGTAGGCGACATCGCCGGGGCCGCTGTCGCCCCCTACCAGGAAATCGAACAGCTCGTCGAAGCGCGCTGGCGTGCAACCGAGGGCATGAAGGCGGCCCAGGCCGCTGCCGATCGGGTGATGGCCCGGGTGCGTAAAGGCAATACGATGCAGGCAGCCCTTGCTGCAGAAGACCGCCGCGTGCCCCCGGCTCAATCGGTTGATATGACGCGCGAGGATCTCGCTCGCCAGCGCGAGCAGCGCGTACCGCCGCCTCTCGCCCTCCTGTTCAGCATGGCCGAAGGCACCACGAAAAAGCTCGATGCCGGCGGCAACACCGGGTTCTTCGTGGTCAAGGTCAACGACATTACCATGGACGACATCGCCAAGGACGACCCGCTGATCGAACAGGCGACCCGTCAGATGGGCCCCCTGATCGGCGAAGAATATGCCGAACAGCTCCGCCTCGCCATGCGTGAAGAGCTGGGTGTATCGCGCAATCCGTCGGCTATCGATGCTGTTCGCAAGCAGCTGATCGGCAACTGAGGCGCATTTGAGCACAAGTCTCAAAGGCGTCGACCAGGCGCGTAAAGCGCTGGCTGACGGCAGGCCTGCGCTGGTCTGGCGGCAGGTGGTCGCAGATACCGAAACGCCTGTCGGGGCGGCGCTCAAGCTATTTTGCGAAGGCCGCGGCGATTTTCTGCTCGAGTCGGTGGAAGGCGGCGACGTGCGCGGCCGTTACAGTCTCATGGGTCTCGATCCGGATCTCGTGTTCAGGGCGACCGGCGATCGGGCGGATATCAATCGCGACTGGCAGAACGATCACCATGCCTTTGACGCTTGTGAAGGTGGCACGCTCGAAAATCTTCGCGCATTGGTGGAATCCTGCCGCTGCGATGTGCCCGATGAATTGCCGCCAGCCCTCGCCTGCCTCGTCGGCCATTTTGGCTACGAAACGATCGGCCTCGTGGAGAAGCTGCCCCGCCCTCCCCACGGCGAACTCGATCTGCCGGACATGCTGTTTGTCCGGCCCACGGTCCTGCTTGTTTTCGACCGGCTGAGCGACGCGCTGTTCTGCGTCGCGCCCGTCTGGGACGAATTGGCGATGGAACTTGCTGGCGAACGGATCGACGACGTTCTGCGCAAACTTGCTCAGCAATTACCACCGTCTGCAAACACCGTAACGGACCATCCCGATCCTTCTCTGGCCCCGACCATGTCCGCCGCGGATTACGAAACGATGGTTCTCAAGGCTCAGGACTACATTTCGGCTGGCGACATTTTTCAGGTCGTCCTCTCTCAGCGCTTCACTTCGCCTTTCACACTCCCGCCGATGGACCTCTATCGTGCATTGCGGCGCGTGAACCCATCGCCTTTTCTCTATTTTCTCGACATGCCCGGCTTTGCCATTGTCGGCTCCAGTCCGGAAATCCTCGTGCGCGTGCGCGATGGCGAGGTCACCATTCGGCCGATTGCCGGCACACGGCCGCGCGGCGCCAATTCTGCGGCAGACCGGCTTGCCGAACAGGACCTGCTGGCCGATCCCAAGGAACGCGCCGAACATCTGATGCTGCTCGATCTCGGACGCAACGATGTCGGCCGCGTCGCCGCGTCCGGGACCGTTACCGTGACTGAGAGTTTCACTGTCGAACGCTACAGCCACGTCATGCATATCGTCAGCAATGTCACCGGGCGGCTCGATCCGTCGAAGGATGCGATCGATGCAATGTTCGCCGGCTTCCCTGCGGGCACCGTCAGCGGGGCGCCCAAGGTCCGCGCCTGCGAGATCATCGCCGAACTCGAACCGGCGACGCGCGGCCCCTACGCTGGTGGCGTCGGCTACTTCGCCCCTGACGGTTCGGTGGACAGCTGCATCGTATTGCGGACAGCCGTGGTGCAGGACGGCATGATGCATGTGCAGGCTGGCGCAGGTATAGTCGCCGACAGCGATCCCGCCTATGAACAGAAAGAATGCGAAGCGAAGGCGAGCGCCCTGCTCGCTGCGGCCAAGGAAGCCGTACGCCTCGCGAGGGAGCCCGGATTCGGTCAATGAGAATTACAATCGCCGCCCTCGCCCTCTTGGCATTGACTGCTTGCGAAGCGCAGCCCGAAGGCGAACCCGTCGCCCGCGCGCGCATCGATGGCCAAGCGCGGGTGGATCCCACGCCAGATCCGACCCCGACCGAAACGCTCGCAAGCCAGGTCGAAAGCGCCTGCCGTTCGATCATTTTCGAAGATACGCCGGTCACGCATTGCCTTGCCGTCCCGGCGCGTCACAGCATCAGCATGGCACTTGGGCGTGACGGCAAGTTCTATCGCAGCCTGACCGACTTCGCGGCGGCCGCCGATGCGCAGACCGTCGCCTTTGCCATGAATGCAGGCATGTTCGACGATGACGGCGAACCGATCGGGTATTTCGTGGAAGATTCGGAACGGCTGCATCCGCTCAATACCGCCGATGGCGAAGGCAACTTCCACATGAACCCCAACGGCGTTTTCTACGGCACCGATGGCGAATGGGCCGTGCGCGCCACGGATTGGTTTCTGGAAAATGTGACGGAGCGTCCTCAATTCGGGACGCAATCCGGCCCCATGCTGGTCGTCGATGGCAAGATTCACCCGGAAATCACGCGCGACGGACCGTCTAAATTCGTGCGTAACGCCGTGGGCGTGGACGATGAAGGCCGCGCGCATTTCGTGATCTCGAATGCGCCGATTTCGTTCGGCAAGCTCGCCCGTTTCTACAAGGACGAGCTGCACGTGAAGAACGCGCTGTATCTGGATGGGAATGTTTCTCAGCTCTGGAACCCCGCCACGGAACGGCTCGATACCGGGGCCCCGATCGGACCCATCGTCGTGGTTAGAAAGAAAGCTTCCGAATGACCGATACGCGCTGCGCCCTCTATCCCGAGATCGAACCCTATCAAACCGGGATGCTCGATGTCGGCGAAGGCCATTCGCTCTATTGGGAACGTGTCGGCACCAAGGGGGCAAAACCGGCCGTCTTCCTTCACGGCGGTCCGGGTGGCGGGATGTCGCCTGCCCATCGCCGCCAATGGGACCCCGAACTCTATGACGTGCTTCTGTTCGACCAGCGCGGCTGCGGCAAATCGCTTCCTTTCGCTGAAATCGAAAATAACGATACCTGGCGCATAGTCGAAGATATCGAACGTCTGCGCGAAATGTGCGGGCATGAAAAATGGCAGGCTTTCGGCGGTAGCTGGGGCTCCACCCTTGCCCTCGCCTACGCCCAGAAATATCCCGAGCGGGTAAGCGAGCTCGTATTGCGCGGTGTGTTCCTCGGCCGACAAAAGGAAAAGGACTGGCTCTATTCCTACGGCGCCAGCGAAATAATGGCCGAACAGTGGGACGACTTCACCGGCCTCATTCCAGAAGCCGAACGCGGCGACCTCGTGAAGGCGTATCACAAGCGTCTGACCAGCGATGACGAAGACACGCGCCTTGCCGCGGCAAGGGAATGGTCGCTGTGGGAAGGAACCGTCGCCACACTTCTTCCCGATCCCGCCCTGCTCGACAGTTTTGCCGATCCTTCCAAGGCCGTTCCCTTTGCCCGCATCTGTGCCAAGTTCTTCCTCGAGGATTTCTTCCTCGAAGAGGCGCAGTTGTTGACGAACGTCGACAGGCTCGCCGGCATTCCCGGTATCATCGTCCAGGGCCGCCACGACATCTGCACTCCGCCAGTCTCCGCGTGGGAGTTGAAAAAGGCCTGGCCGGAAGCCGACCTTTGGATCGTTCACGATGCCGGACACAGCGCGGGAGAAACCGGGATCGTCGACGGTTTGGTTAAGGCGACGGACAAGCTGGCAGGCAAGAAAGCCTGACGTCACGCCGACGTTTCGCATCCCGCAGCTTTCCTTGCTTGAAAGCCGCGCATCGCGCCTCCATTGACGCCACGAATGACCGACCGCCGATCAATCCTCGTAATCGACAATTACGACAGCTTTACCTTCAACCTGGTCCATTACCTGATGGAACTGGGGGCTGAGGTCGAAGTCGTGCGTAACGACGCCGTCACTGCCGATGAAGCTCTGTTGGCAGGTCACGCAGGTTATCTCATATCGCCGGGCCCCTGCACGCCCAATGAAGCCGGCGTCAGCCTTGATCTGGTGGCAGCATGTGCAGACGCCGGAAAGCCGTTGCTCGGTGTGTGCCTCGGCCATCAATCCATCGGCCAGTTTTTCGGCGGACGCGTGGTCCGCGGGGGGCTGATGCACGGCAAGACGTCACCCGTCACGCACGATGCCACTGGCGTATTTGCCGGACTGCCGTCTCCGTTCAGGGCAACGCGCTATCATTCACTCGTGGTCGAAGACATTCCCGCCTGCCTGGACGTGAATGCCACCAGCGAAACACCGGGTCTCGACGGCAGCAGCGTCATGGGGTTCCGCCACCGCGATCTGCCCATTCACGGGGTCCAGTTCCACCCGGAAAGTATCGCGACCGAACATGGTCACGCCCTGCTCGCCAACTTCCTCGAAATCTGCGGCATCGCCGCCAAGGTCCCGGCATGAAAACGCTTCCCGACGCAAAGCAACATCTTGGGGAAGCGGAAGCCGAAGAGGTTTTCGGCTGGATCCTCGACGGTGAAACCGATGACGATGCGATCGCACGGTTCCTGGTCGATATGTCCGCTCGCAGCGAAACATCTGACGAGATCGCCGGCGCTGCGCGCGCGCTGCGGCAAAGGCTCATTCCCGTCGACGCGCCCGAAGGCACGGTGGATTGCTGCGGAACCGGGGGTGACGGACACCACACCCTCAACGTCTCGACTGCTGTCAGCCTCGTCGTCGCAGCTTGCGGCGTGCCCGTCGCCAAGCACGGCAATCGGGCCGCCAGCAGCAAATCCGGCGCGGCCGATACGCTCGAGGTACTAGGCCTCGACATGGAAGCTGCAGGAAAAAGTGCCGAGAAGACGTTGGCGGAACTCGGGATCTGCTTCCTTTTCGCCAAGAACCACCACCCGGCCATGGGACGGATCCAGCCCATTCGCCAGAAGCTTGGCGTTCGTACGATCTTCAATCTGATGGGTCCGCTTTCGAATCCGGCCGGCGTGAAGCGGCAGCTTATCGGTATCGCGCGCCCGGCCTATGTCCCCATCTATGCCGCAGCCAAGGCAAAGCTGGGCACCGACCGCACTTTCATCGCCTCGGGCGACGAAGGGCTGGACGAACTGAGCCTTGCCGGCGGCAACGAACTGGCTGACGTTCAGGGCAACGATTTCGAGATGCGCCGGGTGCTCGCGGTACATGCCAATCTGCCCCACGCACCGGTCGAGGCTATTCGCGGTGGCGATCCCCGTCACAATGCCCGCGCGTTGGAAGCCCTGCTTGCGGGCACACCCGGACCTTATCGCGACGCGGTACTTTTCAACGCCGCGGCCACTATGATCGTCGCCGACCGTACAGACGACTGGACGGAAGGCGCCGAAATCGCCGCCGAAGCACTGGATTCCGGCAAAGCCAGGACCTTGCTCGAAAGCTGGATCGCAATGGCCGCCTGATATGAACAAGCTAGAACAAATCTGCGCCACCAAAAGAGAAGAAGTGGCCGCACGCAAGCGCATGCGGTCGCTGGCCGATCTCGACGCTTCCGCTCGCGAACAGACCGCCCCGCGTGGTTTCCGCTCTGCGCTCGAACGTGCGGAACGGTCCGGCTTCGGCCTCATCGCCGAAATCAAGAAGGCTTCACCCTCGAAGGGCGTGATCCGGGAAGATTTCCATCCCGCTGCCCATGCCCGCGCCTATGCTGCAGGGGGCGCTGCGTGCCTTTCGGTTCTCACCGACGCCCCGTATTTTCAGGGTCACGAAGATTATCTGGTCGAAGCGCGATCGGCCTGCGAATTGCCCGTCCTGCGCAAGGATTTCATGGTCGATACTTGGCAGGTGGCCGAAGCGCGCGCACTCGGCGCTGATGCGATCCTGATCATAGTCGCCGCACTCGATGATGGTGCGATGGTGGAGATCGAACGGGCCGCGGTGGAATATGGCATGGACGTATTGGTAGAAGTCCATGATCACGCAGAGATGGAACGTGCAGCATTGCTACAGTCGCGCCTCATTGGCGTGAACAACCGGGACCTGCGGACCTTCTCGACCGATCTCGTCACGACCGAAGCCTTGGCGCCTCTGGCACCTGAAGGTTCGCTTCTGGTCGGCGAAAGCGGCATTTCTCGGTTCGAAGACTGCCAGCGCTTGTCACACGCCGGGGTGAACAGCTTCCTGGTCGGCGAAAGCCTGATGCGCCAATGCGATGTCGAAGCGGCAACTCGCATGCTGCTCGGGAACTGATCTGTCCTACACGCTGCTGACCGGTTAAAGGTATCAGCTCCAGACCAAGCCCGCTGCGTTCTGGCACGATTTCGGCCTCGGTGCGGGGTGACTTTTTATCCCCTTGGACAGTGGTCCATGTGGTCCATGTCTCCCCTGCCCGTCCGAAAAGCTTAACGTCAGCGGTTTCTCAGCGTGCTGATCCGGATCGAACCATGAACGGTTGTTCCGCAAGGAACGGCTGAATTGCTTGACTTTGCAATTTTGGTTGCTTAATTGTTCCGCATTCGTTCACGGCTTTCGTGAACACGCGATACGGAGTTCGCACAATGCTGACCGCCAAGCAGCACGAATTGATCCGGTTCATCCAGCAACGTCTGGAAGACACCGGCATTTCCCCCAGCTTCGAAGAAATGAAGGAAGCGCTCGATCTGAAGAGCAAGTCGGGCGTACACCGCCTGATCTCGGCGCTCGAAGAACGTGGCTTCATCCGGCGCCTCCCCAATCGGGCGCGTGCGCTGGAAGTAGTCAAGCTTCCTGAAAATGCCGTGATGGGGTCGCCCGCTCCGGTGGCGGCAAATGATGCCGTATCGGCTGCTATCCCGGCAAAGGCGGTGGCGCCCGAACCGGCCAACGATATCATCGATGTTCCGCTTCATGGGCGGATTGCCGCCGGCGCCCCGATCGAAGCGATCGAAGGTCAGTCCAGCATGCCCGTGCCGGCCGCGCTGCTCGGTCCGGGCGAACATTATGCCTTGGAGGTTTCCGGAGATTCCATGATCGAAGCCGGGATCTTCGATGGCGACTTCGCTCTGGTAAAACGCACGGACACGGCCCGCGATGGCGAGATTGTCGTGGCGCTGGTCGACAACGAAGAAGCGACCCTGAAATACCTTCGCAAGGATGCAGGCCGCGTCGTGCTCGATCCGGCCAACGGCGCATACGAAGCGCAAGTTTATGAACCCCACCGGGTTCAGGTTCAGGGAAAACTGGCGGGCCTGCTCCGCCGCTACCACTGATTTGCTGGCGCGCGCCTACTCACGCGGCGCGCGCCACCATCCATGCTCGCCCTGATCCTGGGCGACCGTATCGATCCGTTGATCTGCCAGGTAGATCGAAGCGCCCCCTTCCCGGTCGAGAAATCTTCTGTCCGCTTTGAGCCAGCGCGGCCGACAACTGTACGGCAGATACCGGTCGGCAATGACGATGTCGGCCCGCATGCAAGCCGCGGCCAGTGCCCGCTCTTCCACGAGATCTCTATTGCGGGCGACGAGGACGGACCAGGGTCGCCCACCCCGTTCTAGGGAGAAGACGCAAAACTGGTCGCTGCACCGGCTGCGCAGCCAGTCGGCAATCTCGATAGGGATCTGATCCGTACCGGCCAGTTCGAGCAGATTGTCCTGAGCATATCCGCCTTCACGATCGTGCAGAACCAGCAACCGTTCGGCCTCGTTGGCAACGCCTATGTCGCGTCCGTCACGCGTAATGAGGATATCGGGTATCGGGGCGGTGATCATCAGCACGGCAGAGGCGATAATTGGCCCAAAACCCAGCAGGCGCGCCCTGCCGTGCCATAACGCCAGCCAGAGCGCCCCGCCCACGTATAACCCTATCGCTCCCATGCCGATACGCGGCGCAAGTTTGACCGACCCCGGCTGCTCGGCGAAGAAATGGGCAATGGCCAGCAGCAGGTCGAGCGACTTGCCCACCAGCCACCACGCCGGCGCGCCCGCTCCGATCAGATCGAGCGCCAAAGCAAGCGCCACCAGCGGCATCGATATGAATGTGACCAGCGGAATGGCGATCAGATTGGCCGCCGCTCCATAAACGCCGGCGCGATGGAAATGGAATAAGACGATTGGCATCAAGGCCAACTCGATGACCAGTCCGGTCAGGAACAGCATTGCCGCCCGTCTCGACATGCGACGCAGCCAGCTCTCCTGTCGCGGTGCGAGAAAGTCCCGTACCGCACGCACATTGTGGAGCGATACGATGGCGATGACTGCCGCAAAACTCATCTGGAAACTCGGCCCGACGAGCGATTCCGGCCACAACGCGAGCACGACTCCCGCCGCGACGGCGATCATCCGCATGGACAGTGGTTCTCGTCCTACAGCCAAAGCGACGAGTACGAGCAGAGCTCCGATACAGCTACGCACGGTCGGCACTTCGGCGCCGGTAAGCAGTGTATAGCCAATACCAGCGATAGCCGATGCCCCGGCGGCCACCAGCGGCAGCCGGATGCGCAGCGTCAGCCAAGGCCAGAAGGCCAACAGCTTCAGAACCAGGAAATAGGTCGCAGCTATGATCGCGCTCACGTGAAGGCCGCTGATAGACAGCAAATGGGTCAGCCCGGAATCTCGCATCGCCTCTTCGTCCGCTTCGGGAATGGCTCCGCGGTCGCCGCTCGCCAGGGTAGCTGCGATGGCGCCTGACGTTCCTTCGAGATTGGCTCGAACATATCGCGAGAGCTGTCTCTGAGCGGATGCTATGGACAGTCGGGATGCGCCAGGCGGCTCGATGATCTCAACATCGCCGACAGCCGATCCAGTTGCGGCAAGCCCATCGAACCAGGCTCGTCTGGCGAAGTTGTACGCACCGGGAACGATCGGCGGTGACGGAGGCATGAGGCGTGCCGACAGCCTGACCCTGGCACCTTCTCGCAATTCCGGGCTGTCCGCAGACAGCGGCACATTGACCCGATATGCGTGCGCTTTTCCCGTCTCGCCGTCGCGCGCGGCCAGGACCAGCCTAACCCTGTCTTCGGCCGGCTGCTCTTCCCGGCTCAGGACCCGCCCATCGATCCGCTCGAAACGTGGATAGGCAATCGGTTCTGCGCCCACCATCGCCGATCGGGCCCACACGACCGACGCGCCTGCAGCAACGGCCAGAGCCAATGAAATAACTGCGGCAAGAGTGAATGCGCGGCCGGGCTGATGGCGCCAACCCGCCCACGAGAGAACAGCCATTCCCAAGAATGCTGAAATCATCGCGACCCACTGCCACGGTGCGGCAAGATAGAACCACAGTCCGATCCCGCACCCGAACGCAACGGTAAGCCAGGGCCCGCGGTCGAACTCGGCGGCCTCCAGAAACGCTTCAAACTTGTGCGCGGAACTGGACAAGACACCGTGCGTACGCCAAGTGCGCGGCACTGTCTCGTGGGCCGTATCGCCCGCATCCCCCATAGGTATTGAAGGCGTCCCCTGCCTCGCCATGCAAGTGTTTGAAAGGAAATGAGAGAAAATGGCAAGCGATAGTGACCGCAAGGATTCCCCGGTCGTCACCCGCTTCGCTCCCTCTCCTACCGGTTATTTGCATATCGGAGGTGCGCGGACGGCACTGTTCAACTGGCTCTATGCGCGCCATCACGGCGGCCGCACGCTTCTGCGGATCGAGGATACCGACCAGAAACGCAGCACCCAAGACGCTATCGACAAGATTATCGAAGGCCTGGACTGGCTTGGTCTCAACTTCGACGATGCCCCCGTATTCCAGTCCGATCGGGCCGAACGCCATGCCGAAGTTGCCCACAAACTGCTGGAAGCCGGCCACGCCTATAAGTGCTTCGCCACTCCCGAAGAGCTGGAGCAAATGCGAGCCGAACAGCGGGCAAACAAGCAGCCCATGCGGTATGATCGCCGCTGGCGTGACCGCAGCGAAAGCGAGGCGCCGGACGGCGCGCCGTTCGTCGTCCGCCTGAAGGTTCCGACCGACGGGGAAACCACGATCCACGACGCGGTTCAGGGCGAGGTTACGGTCAAGAATGCCGAGATCGACGACTATGTCCTGCTGCGTGCCGACGGGACCCCGACCTATATGCTCGCCGTTGTGGTGGATGATCACGACATGGGTGTAACCCATGTGATCCGCGGCGACGATCATCTCAATAACGCATTCCGCCAGTTGCCGATCATCCGCGCCATGGATGAAATCGAGGGCGGTTGGCCCGATCCGGTCTATGGTCATGTTCCGCTGATCCACGGGCCCGACGGTGCGAAGATGTCCAAGCGCCACGGTGCTGTCGGCGTCGAAGGCTATCGGGACGAAGAAGGTGTCCTTCCCGAAGCGCTGTTCAATTATCTCCTTCGCCTCGGCTGGGGACATGGCGACCGTGAAGAAATCACCAAGTCGGAAGCGATAGAACTTTTCGATCTCGACGGCGTAGGCAAAGGCCCGGCGCGCTTTGACATCAAGAAGCTCCAGAACCTCAACGGCCATTATATCCGTGAGGCGGACGACGCGCGCCTTGCTAAAATCGTGGCTGCGAGAATGGACAGGCAGGCCGATCTCGATCTTCTGACCCAGGCCATGCCGGTCCTCAAGACGCGTGCGAAATCGATCAACGAACTGGTTGAGGGCGCGGCGTTTCTGTTTGCGGAACGGCCATTGGAAATGACCGACAAAGCCACTGGCCTGTTGGACGATGAAGCGCGCCAGCGCCTCGCCGGATTGTCGGAAATGCTGCATGTGCAAAATGACTGGACAAGCGAGGCTCTGGAAGCCACTACGAAATCGTATGCTGAGAAGCTCGAACTGGGCCTTGGCAAGCTCGCGCAGCCCATGCGCGCAGCGCTGACGGGGACTACCACGTCCCCCGGCATTTTCGATGTGCTGGTCCTGTTGGGCAAGGAAGAGTCGCTGCTTCGCATAGACGCGCAGGCCTCGCCCACAGGCACCGAAGAGAACGACTGAGGAGACACGCGTGGCCGATAAGCAGGCAACTCTTGATCTGGGTGGACAAACCCAGGAATTTCCCGTGCTGCAGGGCAGTGTTGGCCCGGATGTGGTCGATATCCGCAAGCTTTACGGAACGACGGGCAAGTTCACTTACGATCCCGGCTACAAGTCGACGGCAAGCTGCGAAAGCGCGCTGACCTATATCGATGGCGAAGAAGGGGTCCTGCTCCATCGCGGCTATCCGATCGGCCAGCTTGCCGAAAATTCCAGCTTCATGGAAGTCAGTTACCTCCTGCTCAACGGCGAACTGCCGTCGCAGGACGAGCTCGACGATTTCACCTACACGATCACCCGCCACACCATGGTGCACGATCAGCTGCGCCAGTTTTACCAGGGTTTCCGCCGCGACGCGCACCCCATGGCCATCATGTGCGGTGTGGTCGGCGCGCTGTCGGCGTTCTACCATGACAGCACCGACATTTCGGACCCCGAACAGCGCAAGATCGCAAGCCACCGCCTCATCGCGAAGATGCCGACGATTGCGGCAATGGCCTACAAATATTCGGTCGGCCAGCCCTTCATGCAGCCGAAGAATTCGCTGAGCTACACCGGCAACTTCCTGCGCATGACCTTTGGCGTTCCGGCTGAAGAATACGAAATCCATCCTGCAATCGAGCGCGCGATGGACCGAATTTTCATCCTTCACGCCGACCACGAGCAGAACGCGTCGACATCGACCGTACGTCTAGCCGGCTCCTCGGGTGCAAATCCCTTTGCCTGCATCGCGGCCGGCATTGCCTGTCTGTGGGGCCCTGCGCATGGCGGCGCGAACGAAGCCGCGCTCAACATGCTGCAGGAAATCGGCTCGCCGGACAAGATCCCGCATTATATCGAACGCGCCAAGGACAAGAACGACCCGTTCCGTCTCATGGGCTTCGGTCACCGCGTCTACAAGAACTACGATCCGCGTGCGACGGTCATGCAGAAAACGCTTCGCGAAGTGTTCGAAGCGCTCAACGTCAGCGATCCGGTTTTCGAGACCGCGCTCCGGCTCGAAGAGCTCGCGCTCAACGACGATTACTTCAAGGAAAAGAAGCTCTTCCCCAATGTGGACTTCTATTCCGGCATCATCCTGAACTCGATCGGCTTCCCGACCACCATGTTCACGGCCCTCTTCGCCCTTGCTCGCACGGTCGGCTGGGTCGCGCAGTGGAACGAGATGATTTCGGATCCCGCACAGGTTATCGGCCGTCCGCGCCAGCTCTATACCGGTCCGACCCAGCGCGACTATGTCGCCATCGGCGATCGTTAAGATGCGCTTCGTCCTCATGGTCTTCGGAGTAGCTCTCATGCTCTCCGGAGGCCTGTGGGCACTTCAGGGCCTCGGGATTGTCATGTGGCCTGCAGAAAGTTTCATGCTCGCCGAGCGGCAATGGGCCATCTACGGCAGCATCACCTTCCTGATCGGGTTGTTCTTGTTCTGGCGGGCGTCTGCCAGACGCTGATCAACGCGGTACTTCCCGCATTTCATCAGCCGCAGGTACCGACAGGGTAAAACGCGCGCCAAGACCCGGCGCGCTTTCGACCGTCAGGTCGCCATCCATCGCGCGCGCGATCCGGCGTGAGATATACAGCCCCAAACCGGAGCCCCCATCCCCGCTGCGGCCAAGGCGTTCGAATTTCTCGAAAACCTGCTCCTTTTGCGCATCTTCAAGACCGTGCCCCTGGTCGGCCACGGTGATCAGCGCGCGGTTTCCAATCCGATCGAGCCTGATCCAGACCTGGCTTTCCTCCGGCGAATACCGGATCGCATTGCCGACAAGGTTCAGCAGAATCTGCAGCACGCGGCGGAATTCGGCGATCGCCAACTGGCTTTCCCCTTCCGGAGGCGCCACGAGCGTGATCCCTTTTTCGCGCGCCCTCACCCCCAATATGCCGCAGGCTCTGCGAGCGACGTCGGCCAGTTCGATCCTGTCTGGTGCCGTGGCAAAATCGTCCGATTCGACGACTTCGAGATCGGACAGGTCGTCGATCAACGCCAGCAGGTGTTGGGCCGCAGTCGCGATGTCGGCAGCGTAGGAACTGTATTCGTCGGCCAGCGGTCCCGCCAGCTTCGTACGGATGGTTTCCGCATTGGCGATGATCCGGTTGATCGGTTGGCGCAGGACAGGTGTCAGATCTCGTCCGAAGGAGGGGCCGTCGGGACCTGCAGCCTGTTCGTTCGTCAGGCCTGCCGACAACGGGCTGTCGGCCGTCAGGTATAGGACGAAACCCGCGCTGCCCGGTTGTGGCTGCCCCAAGGGCTCGAGGTGTGCCGTCCAGCTACGGCTCGATCCCTCGACGGTGCACTTCGTACCGTCGAGCAGACGCCAATGGAGCGGCTGCTGATGGCTGTTGCCTGGTAAACTGACTAGCTCCGTCCAGGGCTTGCCGACATTAGCAAGGGCCGCATCGGCAAATTCGGTTAGATCGGGGGCCTGCGTATCGACGGAGAGCAGCCGCTGGCTGGAATCGAGCCTTGCGGTACAATCGGCAAGATAGCGGTTTATCTCGACACGCCTGCGCGCAGCCTCGATGTCGTTTTCCGGCGGAAGACCCTCGCTATGCCAGCTGACCACATCGATGGTACTGCCGGGGTCTCCATCCTCGTCACTCGACTGTGGCGCTATTTCGACCCACGCCGTGACCCGATTTTCACCGTCCACAGCCTCGAACTGACGGGCGAGGCGCAAACCATATCTCTGGGCCTTTTCGACAAGGGCGAGAAGCTCCGGAATGGCGATGCGGGAACCGATGGTCCCGCCACAGGCTTGCTGCAGCCGCGCCAGCACCTCGTCCGCTTCGATCAACCTTCCTTCGGCGTCGGCCTTGGCAGTTGCGATATACCGGCTTTCGACAGAGGCCATGATCACACGACTCCAGCGCTTGCAGATTCGGACAGGATCTGTCGGGCGGCTTCAGGTGGCATTTCGGCGATCTCGCGAGGGGGCACCGCCTTCGGATCGATCCGGAGAACCTGCCGCTCCACTTCCGCGCTGTCGAGACCGGCGCCGCGCAGTCCCAGGGCTAGACGCGCGGTCTGCTCGTGATTTGTCGAAAGCACGGCCGCCACCCTCGATTGTCCGGTTCGCGTTGCCAATGCTGTAAGATAGAAGGCTGCCCCGCCATGATCGATAACGAGCGCCCGCCTGCCCTCGCCGCCCATGCTGGCAATCACCCGGGACATCAGTGCGATCCTTCCGGCCCCTTCATCGAAGGCGTTGCGTAACTTCGCTTCGGCCCGGATCATGGCATCGGAACGAAGCTGCCCGCTATAGGCACGCCAGTTCATCAGCAAATCGTGAAAGATGTCCCCCGGCAGTTCCGCCAGCGGTAATTCCATTCGGCGCTGCGCCTGGGCGAAACGCGCCTGTGCCGTCAGCGATGCCATTGCCGAACTGGCCAGCCCGCTGTCTTCGGATGCGATCAGCTCCTGCACCAGCGGCGACAGTACAGGATCGATGCCGTATTGCGTTTCGAGCCGTTCCGTCAGCTGCCATTCCAGCGCCAGGGCGTGGCAATGCGCCAGCAGACCCGGAGTGGCTAGCATATGCTCCGCCAACGCCGCGCCATGTCGTTCGGCAAAAGCCTCGCGGCCTGCCTGACCTGCCGCCTCGGCCTGCGCTCGCAGGACCTGCCACGCGAGGTGGTGACACATTCCCCGGATACGCGCGATGATCTCGTCACTGAAAAGGGAGTGGTCCGGCGTCGCCATCAGGTGGGCAAGAATGGGACCGATACGCGCAAGGGTCGCATTCCCGCGAACGAGGGCATCGCGCAGGCTTTCGTGGTCGGCGGCGACCGGGGTGGATGCATCAGGCATCGGCATGGTTCGTCGGTAAAGCTAACATGGTTAAATCCGCGTTAGTCGCGCGGACCGGAAGTAAGAAAAAGTGTTACCAGAATGGCGAGGGAAAGAACCGCCACCACCGGTTGTGTCACACCCAGGATCACCGCGGGAAGCAACATTACCGTCAAAAGAACCCTGTCGGCATAACTGCGCCGCCAGCGCGGTACGCTGATCCGGTCGCCAAGATGCAGCAGGCCGAACAGCATTGCTGGCACGAAAAGCCGCAGCCAACCGGTGTCTTCAGGTGAAGCCAGAGCTATCAATATGACCAGCAACGGGTCGAACAGGATCGTGATCGCCTGAATTAACGGCGGCACGCGGGGTTTGACCTGCCCTGCATTGGATACGCGCCTCACCACTTCTTCCATCGCGAAAAGCAAGGCCGCCAGGATCGCCAGGCCGAAGGCAGGCAGCAGCCAGCCCCCGATCGCCGACGACAGCGCGAGAAGCCCGGAGAGCGCGGCACTTAGGGCGAGAATTCTCGGCAAGCGCCCGCCGATCGTGTCCTGCGCAAGCCGCACTCCCATGCGCTCGGCGATGGCGAGGCCGGGTGCGGTAAACGCAGCAACATCCGCATGGCCCGAAACCCAGCTTTTTTCGCGGAAGGCTAGCTCTTCGGGAGACGGATCCCGCAACCAGATATGTTCTTCCAGGAGCCGCGTTTCCAGCGGGACGGTCCTCATTCCGCTCTGCAACGCTATCCGCAAAAGAGCCGAAGGCGCATCAATGTCGCCAGGAAGCTGTGCGAGGGTTTCAACCGCATTGCCCTTCGTCAGCAATGCACCTGCCCAGGCGAAATGCGCATCGATGCGTTCGTAGCCCCGGTTGATTGCCGGATCTTCTGGAAAAGCGAGAATACACGGCTTCGCCAGGTGGCGCAGGATGACCTCGTCATCGGGCAGGATACCGGGCGCGATAACGAGCAACTCGTCGCTCGCAGTCACCAGTCCGGACAGTTTCCGCGGTTCGCGAATTGCTATGAACCGCGCCCCGGCGGCCTCTGCGCGGTGCTGCAGGTCCATCACCTCCCGGCCGACCACATTGACGAGGCACGCGATGCTCTCGCATCCGGCCGCCAGCGCGATGTCGAGCTGTCGTTCGACTAGCCGCGCGCCTGCCAGCCTGCGAAAAGGGGCTGGCACTTTGCGCGGATCGGATTGGCCATCAAGCACAGACAGCAGGGCGATGCGCAACATTAACTCCGGACAGGTTCTGAATGACGAAAGCCGCTTCTAGGGGCGGTAATGGGTGGTCGCCAACCCAGTCGTTACATTTTCTGTGAGAGCAAGCGACAGATAGTCTGGTAAGGGTAAGTGATACGTCGCGGTCACACTCCCCGGTAAAGAGGTTAATTAGAGTTTAAGGCTGTGCGGATTGGTGATAGATTTAACCTCGATGACAAAGCACCCATTGATACAGGCAGTCGATCACCCGGCTGAAGTAGATGCTCCGGAAATGGCTAATTCCCAGGGTGTTATTGATGAAACCTCCGTCGAAGATGAACCTCTCTTCGAAGAAGATTGGTCGGAAGACGAGCCTGGCCAGGCGAGACGGTGGGTTGCACCTGCCTTGGCAATTTTCGCCGTGCTTGGCTGGACTGCCTTCTTCCTCTGGGCACGTCAGGCCGAAATAATGGCCGGCACCGACCCCGCCGCTTGGACCGCACTCGTATCGCAATGGGCCGTGCCTGTATTGCTCGTAGTTGCGCTGTGGCTTGTCGCCATGAGGAACTCGACCCGGGAAGCGCGACGGTTTTCACAGGTCGCTTATTCCCTGTCGACCCAATCGGCAGAGCTTGAAGCTCGACTGGCCGTCATCAACCGGGAATTGAGCCTCGCGCGGGAATTCCTCACGAGCCAGACGCGGGACCTGGATTACCTTGGCCGCACTGCGACGGACCGTCTTTCGGAACATGCCGATCGCCTGCAAGCTCTGATCGTCGAAAACGGTGACCGGGTGGAAACGATCGCCACTGTCAGTGCCAACGCTTTGGACAATATGGACAAGTTGCGGAACAACCTGCCCGTCATAGCGAATTCGGCAAAGGATGTGTCCAACCAGATCGGCGGCGCCGGTCGTCAGGCGAGCGGCCATCTCGACGACCTGATCGAAGGCTTCCAGCGGCTCAACGAATTTGGCGCGGCCAGCGAAAGGCAGGTCGCGTCACTGCGCAAACGTGTCGATGCGTCTCTCGAAGCATTCGCGGCGCAGGCCGATCAGCTTGCCGATATTACGGAACAGCGGTTTAGCGAACTTCGTGAAAACAGTGAGATCTTCCGCGGCGAACTGGACAGCAGGGAAGTCGACGCACTGGCGTCGATCCGCAGTCGCTTCGAAAGCCTGCGGCATGAAATGGCCGATACGGAAGCCGCATCGGCTGCCGAACGCGAAGCGGCGATGGATGAACTCAACCACCGTCTGGAGAAGATTCGGCGCGAAAGCAGCGAATTTGCCGATGAAGTGCGCGATGGCGAAGCTGCTGCTCTTTCGGCTTGGGCAAGTCAAATCGAAGCCATGCAGAAGCGCCTCAGCGAAGCGGTTGCTGCCGTTGCCCGTATCGACCAGGAAGCGCTCGATTCTGCCAATTCCAAATTGCAGGAATTGTTCAGCGAAGCAGAAGCTGTCGACGGCAGGATTGCCGAGCGGAACCGGCTCTTCGCAGAAGAAACGGGTAAACGCCAAGCCGCATTCCGAGAGGCGGAAGAAGCCGCGCACGCCAGCCTGACCGACCATTTCGCCCGGCTCGACGAAGCGATCTCGGATCGTCGCGCCCAGCAGGCAGAACAGCTTTCGCTCCTGGCAGCGGAAGGCGAAGAGCTCGGTGACAGAATTGCAGCCCTCAGCACGACGTTCGAACGGGTTTCGTCGCACGGACGTGAAGCACGCGTCGAACTCTCCGAAGGGATCGAAGCGCTCAATGCGAAACTGGCCGAAAGCCGCGATGCGCTGGACGGAACGGACATGGCTGTTTCATCGCTGACCGATGCCAGCGTGCGCCTGCTCGAACTGATCCAGGCGAGCGCCAAGCATAGCCGCGAAGACCTTCCTGTCGCCATGGAAGCCAGCGAAACGCGCTTGGCCAACATCGAACACCGCGCCGACGAGGTTCGCAACCTGCTCGATCAGGCAAAAGCCTCTGGCGAGATGCTGACGTCCAGCATGGCAGCTGCCGAAGCCCGCAGCCGTGACGCGATGAACGGTGTCGATGAATTCCAGGCTCGCTTTGGCGAAACTGCCGCCGCTCAGGTCGATGGGATTGAGCGTTTGCGCGCAAGTGTTGCAGCTCTCAGCGACGAGAGCCGGGAACTCTCAGCCCATGCGCAGGGTGAACTGCGCGACGCGATCGCCTCACTGGAAAGCAGCGCGCGCAACGCGCTGACCGCGATCGAGGCCGAACAGGCTGAGCGGATCGCACGGATCGCTGAAAAGGTAGGCGAGCAGAGCGCCGAGGCGATCGACAGGTCCCTTCAGGAACACACCGAACAGGCCATCGCTTCGCTCGATGCTGCGACCGAACGGTCGGCAGAGACCGGGCGCGAGGTCATGCGTCAGCTCCGCGATCAGCTGGCGAAGGTCAACGAACTCACGGGCAATCTGGAAAGCCGCATAGCGCATGCCCGCGAACGGGCGACCGAGGATGTCGGCAACGACTTCTCGCGCCGCGTCGCGCTCATCAGCGAAAGCCTGAACTCGAATGCGATCGATATCGCCAAGGCGCTCTCCACCGAGATTACCGACACCGCCTGGGCCAGCTATCTGCGGGGCGATCGCGGGATATTCACCCGCCGTGCCGTGCGCCTCCTCGATAATGCCGAGGCACGCGAGATCGCCGATCTGTACGACAGCGACCACGACTTCCGCGAACACGTCAGTCGCTACATTCACGACTTCGAAGCCATGCTCCGCACCATGCTCTCCACCCGCGACGGCAACGCCGTCAGCGTTACGCTGCTCAGCAGCGATATGGGTAAGTTATACGTAGTTCTCGCCCAGGCGCTGGAGCGCTTGCGGTAGAGGTCAGTCCGCCCACGGCCCCCAGAACATGATGTCGTTCACGGTGATCCAACCGTAGATGTAGTTCAGCACATAGGCCGTCGTCACGAATGCCGCGAGGACCACTGCGCGCAGCAGCAAGCGTCCTCCGCGGAATTCAGCCGGTGCGCTGTCAGCCTGCCCCGGCACCATCTCGAGCCCCGCCTCGTCATGTGTCCGCACGCCGAAGGGCAGCAGGATGAACGCGCTGAACACGAAGAACAGGAAATAAATGGCGAGGACGCTCGTCCACTGCATCGCCTTGGCTCCTATAGATTGGGGACAATCACACGGACTTGCGGCCGCTTGCCCGACCACCGTTGCGCAGCCCGCCGTGCTGCAAGCCGTGCGGCTTCGTGCACGCTCTGTTCGTTGCGTCGATCCGCACCGCGCAATTTGCCGATGGCGCTTCTGATATCTGACGTCGCTTCGGTGACGAAATCGGCATAATCTTCGTCGAGCGGCAATCCGAGACTGTCGATCCTGGGATTGAGGTCGCCGTCCAGCGCGACGATCACGACGCCTTCGCGCATGATGCGCCGCCGCATGGCAATCGCCTCTCCGTCGGCCGGTACGATTATATCGCCGTCGAGGACGAGGCGGCCGGTGCGGACATCTCCGATTTTTCCGGGTGCGCCTGGAGCCAATCGAACCATGTCGCCATTTTGCTGGACGACCTGATCGGGGATGCCGCTGGCCTTCCCCAACCTACCCTGCTCCTGCATGTGCCGCATTTCGCCGTGAACGGGCACGAGGATATCGGGCCGAAGCCACCCATAAAGGGCTTCGAGTTCCGGACGTCCGGGATGGCCGGAAACGTGTATCATGCTCTGGCGATCGGTCACCATGGTGATGCCTCGTTCGGCCAGCTTGTTCTGCACTGCACCGATGGAAATCTCGTTGCCCGGAATCTGACGACTGGAAAATAGCACCACGTCGCCGCTGACAAGTTCGAGTGGGTGATTTTCATCGGCAATGCGGGCCAAGGCTGCGCGCGGTTCGCCCTGCCCGCCCGTGGCCAGTATCAACACTTCACCACGCGGAAGGCTCATGGCGCTATCGAAATCGATAAGCTCAGGCAGATCTTCGAGATAGCCGTTGTCCTGCGCCACTTCGATAATTCGGTCGAGCGACCGTCCCGCAACGCATAGCTGACGGCCAGTCTCGCGCGCTACATCGCCCAGCGTCTGGAGGCGGGCGACATTGCTGGCAAAAGTGGTGACCAGAACACGCTTCCCGCTGTGGCGTTGCACCTCTTCCAGCAGACCCTTGTGCACCGCGCCTTCAGATCCGCTCGGGGAAGGATTGAAAACGTTGGTGCTATCGCAAACCAGCGCAAGAACGCCCTCGTCTCCGATTGCGGCCAGTTCTTCTTCAGTGGTCGGCTCGCCGATGATCGGATCTTCGTCGAGCTTCCAGTCGCCCGTATGAAACACGCGGCCGTGCGGTGTCTCGATCAGCAAGGCGTTGCCTTCGGCAATAGAGTGCGCCAGCGGAATATATGTTATTTCGAAAGGGCCGACTGTGAAGCTGCCATGATCGGCGTCGATCACCCGCAATTCCACCCTGCCCACCAATCCAGCTTCTTCAAGCTTTCGCCGCACAAGGTCAGCCGTGAACGGCGTGGCGTAGATAGGCACGTTCAGTTCGGCAGCGAAATACGGTACCGCGCCGATATGATCTTCGTGTGCATGAGTCAGGACGATCGCATCAAGCTTGTCGGCACGATCCTCGATGAATTCCAGATCTGCAAAGACCAGATCCACACCGGGGTATTGATCTCCCGAGAAGGTCATGCCCAGATCGACCATCAACCATCGGCCCTGGCAACCATAGAGATTGACGTTCATTCCGATTTCGCCCGACCCGCCAAGTGCGAGGAAAAGCAGTTCGTCTTCGGGGGTGAAATCCTTCTTCAAGCCGCTCGCTCCGCTAATATGGCCAAACCTTCCAACGTAAGGTCGGCATCGACTGCATCGAACAAGTCGGTATGCTCGTCGAACAGAATGGCTAGTCCGCCTGTTGCAACTACTCTTGCAGGACGACCGATTTCTTTCTTCATTCGGGCAATCAGCCCTTCGATCAAGGCGACATAGCCCCAGAAGACACCGATAAGCATCTGGCTTTCGGTATTGCGCCCGATAACGCTGTCATTGGCGGGTTTTTCTATCGCAATGCGTGGAAGCTTAGCCGTGTTGCCGACCAAGGCATCGAGCGAAAGATTGATGCCGGGTGCAATGATGCCACCCTTGTAAGCACCGTTGAAATCGATGACATCAAACGTCGTCGCAGTACCGAAATCGACGAGGATCAGGTCACCGTCGTATTTCGCATGAGCAGCCAGCGTATTTAGCGCCCGATCGGCGCCCAGCGAACTGGGTTGTTCGATGTCCAGCTCGAAGCCCCATTGCGCCCCGTCCTGCCCAGCAATAAGCGGCGTTATGCCGAGATACTTCTCGGATAGGACAGTGAGATTGTGGATCGCGCGGGGGACGACCGAACCGATGATGACCTGTGTAATGTCGCTCTTGTCGAAGCCCTGAAATTCGGCGAGCTGGAGCAACCACACAGCATACTCGTCACCCGTTCGGCGCGGGTCGGTTGCTATACGCCAGCGCGACTTTATCTCTCGCCCTTCGATCAGCGCGAAAACAACATTCGTATTTCCGACATCGGCAGCGAGCAACATCGCTCAGTTCCCTTCATTCGCGAGCATTACGTCACCTGCGTGAATGGCACGCGTCGAGCCATCCTCCAAGCGCAGTAGCAGGGTGCCTTCTGCTGTGAGACCGTCGAATGCCCCTTCGATACGCTGCTCGCCCGGTACATTAACCGTGAGCGATGCTCCTCTTGGGTGTGCAACACTCTCCCAGCGCCGAATGAGAGGTTCGAGCCCGTAGGTCCGCCAACGATCAAGCTCCTGATCGAACGCATAGGATAATGAACGTGCGAAGATTTCACGGTCCGGAGGCGGCCCGAAGTTTGTCAACGCAATCGTTTTGCGATCGGGCAAATCCGGAGCGGCGACGAGATTGACCCCCATACCGACGATCACGGCATTCCCTTCCCGCTCGAGGAGGATGCCGGCGAGCTTTGCATTCCGTAGAAGAAGGTCGTTTGGCCACTTGAGCTTCAATAAGCTCGGATCGGCAAGAACGCCCGAAACAGCTTCATATGCGGCCACGCCAGCGACAAGGGCAAGCGTTGCCGGATTGGGATCACGGGGTGACAGGTGTACCACGGTCGAGCCCATGAAGTTGCCGTAACCATCGAACCAGGCGCGCCCCTGACGCCCGCGGCCCGACACCTGTCGGTCGGCTACCAACCACTCGCCTTCGGGCACTGCCATGCCCGCACGCAGTTCGCTAGCAAGGTCCGTATTGGTAGAACCGGTTTCGGTGACGAAGCGGATCACATCGCCGCGACGAAAGAGGCTGCAGCCTGCGCCGTCCAGTCACCAAGCGGCAAGGTAAGGAGGTAACCGAGCGGCGAGATGATTGCGACACAGATCGCAAGCACTGCCCAATGCGACACTGGACTCTCCGTTTCAATCTCGCGCAGTGGCTCATCGAAGAACATGACCTTGATGAACTTCAAATAATAGAAAGCGCCGATCACGCTCGCGGCTATGCCGATTGCAGCCAGAGCGACAAGATCAGCCTGTACCGCGGCCTGGAAGACGACAAATTTGCCCCAGAAGCCGAACAGGGGCGGTATACCGGCAAGGCTGAACATCAGCGCGAGCAAGGCCCAAGCCAGAGCCGGTCGCTTGGTCGAAAGACCGGATATGTCGGTAAACGTCTCGAGATTGTTGCCGGCGGGATCGCGCAGCATCAACAGCGCGGTGAAGCTTCCGAGAACCATCGCAACGTAGATAGCCAAATACGTAAGCGATGCAGCCACGCCTGCGGGGGTCGCAGCCGCAAGACCGATGAGAATGAAGCCAACGTTATTGATCGATGAATAGGCAAGCAGGCGCTTGAGGTTCTGCTGGCCAATTGCGCCCAGGGCACCGACCACGATCGAAGCGAGTGCTGCGAAAATGACGATCTGACGCCAACTGTCCACTTCGCCGCCAAACGGATCCATGGCCATGCGCAAAAGCATTGCCATGGCAGCTACTTTTGGCGCGGTAGCGAAGAAAGCCGTGACTGGCGTGGGTGCGCCTTCGTAGACGTCCGGCGTCCACATGTGGAACGGCACGGCGCTAACCTTGAAGGCCAGGCCGGCGAGCACGAAAACCACACCGAACAATGCGCCGGTCGAAAAACCTGCATCGAATGCGGCGCGGATACCTTCGTAATTCGTCGATCCGGTGAAGCCATAGACCAGGCTCACACCGTAAAGAATGATGCCGGATGCCAAGGCGCCGAGAACGAAATACTTCAGACCGGCTTCACTGGATCGGCTGTCTTCCTTGAGGAAGCTGGCGAGAACGTAGCTCGACAGGCTAGACATCTCGAGACCGATATACAGGGTCATCAAATCGGTGGCGGACACCATCATGCCCATGCCGACAGCATTGAACAGCATCAGCACCGGATATTCGGCCCGGTAGCTCGCCCGTTGTGTGAAGAAACGCGGTGTAATTACAAGAATGGCCGCAGCGGCTAAATAAATCAGGATCTTTGCAAAGCTGCCGAAAGCGTCAGCGCGATAGAGATCGCCATAGGCGCGGCCAGCGACTTCACCTGCGGCCCGATCAAACAAACCCATACTGAAGATCGCAGCACCGACCAGTGCCGCAACACTGAGGATAGTGACGATCCTGGCCGATTTCGTTCCAGTCCATGCCGCAACCAGCAGCAAAGCGAGTGCCGCGAGCGACAGGCCGATTTCCGCGCCCGTGAGGTAAAAAGACGTCGCGTAAGACATCAGTGCGCCCCCTCTTCGCCATGCGCAGCAGCGACGTAGTTCGCGTTATGCTCACGTGGGGTGCCGATCACATTGTCGGCGTCGAAGTGGGGTGCGGCGCGCGCGATACGCGCTTCTAGAGCGGCAATGTCCTGACGCATGGGGGCAAGAAAGCTTTCGGGGTAAACGCCCATCCACAGCACGGCGGCCGCGATTGGGGCTAACATGGCCCATTCGCGGGCATTGAGGTCGGGCATCCGCGCGGCATCTTCGTTGACTTGTTCGCCAAAAGCCACGCGGCGGTAAAGATAGAGCATGTAAGCAGCACCGAGAATGATGCCGGTGGTGCAAACGAGCGTCACCAGTGTCGAAACCTTGTAAAGGCCTGCCAGTGCAAGGAACTCGCCAACGAAGTTGCTTGTGCCCGGCAGTCCGACGGATGCCATCGTGAACAGCATGAAGAACAGCGCATATTTAGGCATGTTGATGGCAAGCCCGCCATACCGTGCAATCTCGCGAGTATGCAGCCGATCGTAGATTACACCCACGCACAGGAAGAGCGCGCCCGATACGAGACCGTGGCCGAGCATGACCATCATCGCACCTTCAAGCCCCTGCGCATTGAAGGCGAACAGACCGGCCGTAACGATCGCCATATGGGCGACCGAGGAATAGGCGATCAGCTTCTTCATGTCGTTCTGCACGAGAGCGACGAGCGAAGTGTAAATCACGGCAATCATCGACAGGATGAAAACCAGCCAGGTAAACTGAGCGCTGGCTTCCGGGAACATCGGCAGACTGAACCGGATAAACCCGTATCCACCGAGCTTCAGCAAAACGCCCGCCAGAATCACGGAACCGGCGGTCGGTGCCTGGACGTGTGCGTCAGGCAACCACGTGTGCACCGGCCACATCGGCATTTTCACGGCGAAACTGGCGAAAAAGGCAAGCCAGAGCCAGGTTTGCGCTTGTGGATCGAAATCGTAGTTCAGTAATGTGGGAATGTCGGTCGTGCCTGCCTCATTCACCATCCACATCATCGCGATCAGCATCAGCACCGACCCGAGAAGCGTATAGAGGAAGAATTTGTACGACGCGTAGATACGGTTATCGCCGCCCCAGACGCCGATGATAAGATACATCGGAATGAGGCCTGCTTCGAAAAAGATGTAGAACAGGAACATGTCCTGAGCGGCAAAGACGCCGATCATCAGGACTTCCATCAGCAGGAAGGCGCTCATGTATTCGCCCACGCGCTTGGTGATCGAATCCCAGCTCGCCAGGATGCAGATCGGCATGAGAAACACACTCAGCATGATCAGCATCAGTGCGATACCGTCGATGCCCAAAGCGTAGCTGAACCCGGCGAATATCTCGGCCCGTTCGACGAACTGCCACTGCGCGCCGCCGATGTCGTAGTTGAGCCACAGCACGACGCCCAGCGCGAGATTCGCGAGCGTGGCGACAAGCGCCACCATGCGCGCACTCTGCGCACCGAGGAACAGGCAAGCAATGGCGCCGACGAGCGGAACCGCGAGCATCAGAGAGAGGATGGGAAACTCCATCAGAACAGCACCCAGGTGATCGCCGCGACAAGTCCGAGGAGCATCACTAGCGCATAACTATAAAGATAACCGGTCTGGAACCTTTTGGCACCAACGGCGCCCTTCTCGACCACCCAGGCAACGCCGTTCGGGCCGAACCGGTCGATCGTGCCGACATCGCCGAGCTTCCAGAACTGGCGGCCAAGCCAGAAGGCCGGCACAACGAAAAGGTAGTGATATAGCTCGTCGAAATACCACTTGTTGTAGAGGAAACGGTAAACCGGGCCGAGCTGTTCGGCAGCTTTCGCCGGCACCGACGTATCCTTGATATAGGCATACCACGCGACAAGCAGTCCAAGTAGCATCACGATAAAGGCGGCATACTTTACGAGATACGGCACACCATGCATCGCATGGATCAGCGGTTCGTTATAGAAGATCGAGCTACCCCAGAACGCTGCATCGTCGAGGAATGTCGGTGCGAAAACCTGTCCGGCCAGCACTGCTCCCACCGAAAGGATGACGAGCGGGATAAGCATCGTCAGCGGGCTTTCGTGCGGATGATAGCCGGCCGTGCCTGCTTCGTAATCTTTGGACGGCACTGGATGATGTGCATCATGCCCGGCGTCTTCCTGGGATGCAGGATTGTGTTCGTCCGATGCATCATGGCCATGGTGGACGGCGTGCTGAATATGCTCACTTTCCGCCCAGCGCGGCTTGCCCCAGAACGTCAGGAACATGAGCCGCCAGCTGTAGAAACTGGTCAGCAGAGCTGCGAACGTACCCATCCAGAAAGCGAAGTTACCGAGCTCGGTGCCGCGCCCGTAGGCGACCTCGAGGATGGCATCCTTCGACCAGAAACCGGCAAAGCCTGCGCCGAGATGGTAGATGCCAACACCGGTGATCGCGAGCGTACCTGCCATCATCGCCCAGAATGTGAGCGGGATGTGCTTACGAAGCGCGCCGTAATAGCGCATATCCTGCTCGTGGTGCATCGCGTGGATGACGGAACCGGCGCCCAAGAACAGCAGCGCCTTGAAAAAAGCGTGTGTGAACAGGTGGAACATCGCCGCGCCATAAGCGCCGACGCCCGCAGCGAAGAACATGTAGCCGAGTTGCGAACAGGTCGAGTACGCGATCACCCGCTTGATGTCCCACTGCGTCGTACCGACTGTCGCTGCGAAAATGCAAGTAGCCGCACCGACAAAGGTGACCATACCGAGTGCCACTGGAGCCGCTTCGAACATCGGGGACAGACGACAAACCATGAATACGCCTGCCGTCACCATGGTGGCGGCGTGGATCAAAGCGGATACAGGCGTTGGGCCCTCCATCGCGTCGGGAAGCCAGGTGTGCAGGCCAAGCTGCGCAGACTTGCCCATCGCGCCAATGAAAAGGAGGATGCACAGAACGTCCATTGTTTGAACGGTGTATCCCAGGAAGCCGATAGTCGCTCCGCTCATGCCCGGCGCAGCGGCAAGGATTTCACTGATCGATACGGTGTCGAACACCAGGTAAGTGCCGAAGATTCCGAGCATGAAGCCAAGGTCGCCCACGCGGTTGACGACGAAAGCCTTGATAGCAGCCGCACCAGCGCTCGGCTTCCGGAACCAGAACCCGATCAGCAGATAGGACGCGAGGCCAACGCCTTCCCAACCGAAGAACATCTGAACCAGATTGTCTGCCGTCACCAACATCAGCATGGCGAAAGTAAACAGCGAGAGATAGGCGAAGAACCGCGGCTGGTCCGGGTCTTCGTCCATATAGCCCCAGCTATATAGGTGGACGAGAGCCGATACAGTGTTGATCACCACCAGCATGATCGCGGTCAGCGTGTCGACCCGAAGTGCCCAGTCGAACGTCAACGTGCCGGACTGAACCCATTTGAGCACCGGCACGACAGTAGGCTCATACGTACCACCCACGAAGCCCAGGAAAATGGGCCAGCTCAGCGCAGCACCGATGAAGAGCGCGCCAGTCGTGATCGCTTTTGCGAACACGCTCGGAGCAGACTTGTTGGTGAACCCTGCAACGATCGCCGCAATTAGCGGCAGAAAAACAATGATGAGTATCGAATGCACCGTGGCTTACCCCTTGAGCCGGTCGACATCGTCTACCGCGATGGTGCCGCGGCCACGGAAATAGATCACGAGAATGGCGAGCCCGATTGCGGCTTCGGCCGCTGCGACGGTCAAGACGAACATCGCAAATACCTGTCCGACCAGATCGCCAAGAAACGCGCTGAAGGCAACGAGTTGAATGTTAACGCTGAGCAGGATGAGCTCGATCGCCATCAGGATGACGATGATGTTCTTCCGATTGAGGAAGATGCCAAGCACACCGAGTACGAAGAGCATCGCACTCACCACGATATAATGCTCGATACCGATCACAGCTCGACCCCCTCGCCCACGGTGGGCTGCTTCATGACGGTTGCCTCGTTCGGATTACGACGAACCTGCTTGGTGATGTTCTGCTGTCCGCGCCCACCGGGGCGCTTGCGGTGCGTCAATACGATCGCGCCGATCATGGCGATTAGCAGCACAAGCCCGGCCGCTTCAAACAGGAAGAGATAGTCGCTGAACAGGACTGCACCGATGCTGGCGGTGTTCGACGCATCGAGGATCGGCGACGTCGCACCACTCGCAACGCCGAGTTCGATCCGTCCGGCCTGGTAGGCGCCGATGCCGAAAATCAGCTCCGCCGCCAGGATAAGCGCAATGATGATGCCGAGCGGGAAGTTCTTTACGAACCCAGCGCGCAGTTCGGCGAAATCGATGTCGAGCATCATCACCACGAAGAGGAACAGCACGGCTACCGCGCCGACATAAACGATGACCAGGAGTGCGGCGATGAACTCCGCACCGACCAGAACCATCAGGCCGGCCGCGTTGAAGAACGCGAGGATCAGCCAAAGCACCGAGTGCACCGGGTTGCGCGCCATGATGACCATGACGGCGCTGGCGATGACGAGCGCAGCGAAAAGATAAAAGGCGAGCGTCTGGATCACGATGTCATATCCCTTGGCGCGGGCCCCTAACGGTACGGCGCATCGGCTTCAAGGTTCGCGGCGATGGCCCGCTCCCACTTGTCCCCGTTCGCCAGCAGTTTCGCCTTGTCATAAAGCAGTTCTTCACGCGTTTCGGTGGCGTATTCGAAGTTCGGCCCTTCGACGACTGCATCGACCGGGCACGCTTCCTGACAGAAACCGCAATAGATGCACTTGGTCATGTCAATGTCGTAGCGCGTGGTGCGACGGCTGCCGTCCTCACGCGGTTCACTCTCGATGGTTATTGCCTGCGCGGGGCAGACAGCTTCGCACAGTTTGCAGGCGATGCAGCGCTCTTCACCATTGGGATAGCGACGCAGCGCGTGCTCACCGCGGAACCGCGGACTGATCGGGTTCTTCTCGAACGGATAGTTGATCGTCACCTTGGGCTTGAAGAAGTACTTCAGCGTGAGGGCATGCGCCTTCACGAACTCCCACAAGGTAAATGCTTTGATGGTTTGCGCGATACTCATCCGAAATGTCCCGTGGCCATTAGATAGCCCGAAATGACAACAACAAAACCGAGGCTGATAGGAAGAAACACCTTCCAGCCCAGGCGCATCAGCTGGTCGTAACGATAGCGCGGAACCGTCGCCATGACCCAACTGAACATGAAGAAGAAGAAGAAAGTCTTGAGCAGAAGCCAGACAATGCCGGGTACGTAATACAGCGGCGCCCAGTCGATCGGCGGCAGCCAGCCACCCCAGAACAGCAGGGCATTTAGAATGCACATCAGCAGGATGTTGGCATATTCCCCCAACCAGAAGAGCGCGAAGCTCATCGAGGAATATTCGGTCTGATAACCGGCAACGAGTTCGCTTTCGGCTTCGGTAAGATCGAAAGGAACGCGCTGCGTCTCGGCGAGCGAGCTAATGAAGAACATTACCCACATCGGGAACAGCAGCGGATGAATGACATAGGCATTGACGATGCCGAGGCCAAACCCTTGCTGAGAGCGGACGATATCATTCAAATTGAATGTACCTGCGAACAGCACCACACAAACCAGGATAAACCCGATCGAGACTTCGTACGAAATCATCTGAGCCGCAGCGCGCATGGCGGAAAAGAACGGATATTTGGAGTTACTGGCCCATCCGCTCATCACCACGCCGTAAACTGACAGGGAACTGATCGCCAGAATGTATAGCAATCCGATATTGATATCCGCGAGTACTGCGGTGGCACTGAAAGGAACAACGGCCCATGCAGCAAGCGCCACTGTGAAGGTAAGGATAGGCGCGAGCAGGAATATGCCCTTGTTCGCCGCGCTCGGAATAATGGTTTCCTGCAGGAAGACCTTCAGACCATCGGCAAAACTTTGCAACAGGCCGAAGGGGCCAACCACGTTCGGCCCGCGGCGCAGGTTGATCGCCGCCCAGACTTTGCGGTCGACATAGATGATCATCGCCACCGACAGCATCAGCGGCAGAGCAATCAACAGGATGCCGGCAATGGTGGCAACGAACCACGCCCATTCGTAGTTCATACCGAGGGATTGGAAGAATTCGGTCATTTGTGCTTCCTGCCCTTCCCTGCTTTCTCGCGCGTGGAATAGGCTTCGTTGCGCCAGCCATTGGCGGCGCTGGATTTGTTGCTGTTATCGCTGCGGAAGCCGCGCCAGACGGCAAGGCTGCTGGCACCGATGATGGCGAGTGGGATGATCGGGAATGCCATTATTCCGCTGCCTCCGCCAGTTCACCGCCGCCAAGCAGTTCAGCCGAACATTGCTGCATTACTGCGCTTGCCCGCGCAATCGCATTGGTCAGGTAGAAGTCCTTGATCGGATAGGCCGAGATGGTGCCTTCCGCCCTAGCCTTGGCGGATGCCTTGGGCATAGCACCGAAATCGGCAAGGCCTTCTTCACCAAGCGCGGGAACTTCGGCGATCATTGCGGCCTGAAGCTCGGCAAAACTGTCGAACCCGACCGAAACGCCCAGAGCGTCGGCAAGGGCGCGGAGAATCGTCCAGTCCTCGCGAGCATCACCTGGTGCGAACACGGCCTTCTCGGCGAACTGCACGCGACCTTCCGTATTGACGTAGGTTCCATCCTTCTCGGCGTAACTCGCGCCAGGCAGGATGATATCAGCCGCATGCGCGCCCTTGTCGCCATGATGGCCGACATAGACTTTCAGCGCATCGGCGAAGGGTTCGAAGTCCATTTCGTCTGCGCCGAGGCTGATGACTACCTTGGGCTTGGCCGCAACGACGTCCTTCATCCCGCCTTTCTGCGCAAAGCCGAGCATCAGCCCGCCCATCCGCGCAGCACTGAAATGCAGAACGTTGAAGCCGTTCCAGCCCTCGCGGACGAGATTGAACTGCTCAGCAAAAGCAAGACCAGCGCCCAACGCGCCGTGGGCCAGAGCCGCTCCCCCCATAATGATGGCGGGCCGTTCGGCCGAACTGAAAATTTCACCCACTGCTTCGGGCAGCTCACCCAGCGACGACAACTCGTCGCCGAGGAATACCGCCGGATACGTCGTGTCCCAGAACGCCCCGATGACGAAAACCTTGGCGCCGCGCTTCACTGCCTTGCGAATGCGCACATTCACCAAGGGTGCTTCCCAGCGAATATGGCTCCCCACGATCAGGATGGCGTCTGCAGTCTCAATACCAGCCAGCGTCGAATTGAAATTCACTGCGGCGAGGTTGGAAACGTCGTAATCCATTCCCGTCTGGCGACCTTCGAGCAGGGACGAACCACTGGCTTTCAACAGAGACTTGGCTGCGAACATCGTTTCGCAATCGACCATGTCGCCCGCAATAGCGGCAATGTCCTTGCCGGGTGTGGCCTTGGCGATCGCTTTGAAGGCCTCGTCCCAGGTCGCGGGCTTGAGTCCACCCTTCGTGCGCATGAAAACTTTGTCGAGGCGACGCCTCGACAGGCCATCGACCTGATAACGTGCCTTGTCGGAAATCCATTCTTCGTTCACGTCATCGTTGATGCGCGGGAGCGCGCGCATGACTTCCCGACCACGACTGTCGAGCCGAATGTTGGCACCGATCGCATCGGACACATCGATGCTCAGGGTCTTCTTGAGCTCCCACGGGCGCGCTTCGAACGCGTAAGGGCGCGACGTGAGTGCACCGACAGGACACAGATCGATCACATTGGCCGACAGCTCATGCTCAGCTGCCTGCTCGAGATAGGTGGTGATCTGCATGTCCTCGCCGCGACCGACTGCGCCGATCTCGTCAACCCCCGCGATCTCCTCGCTGAAGCGCACGCAGCGGGTACAGTGAATGCAGCGGGTCATGACCGTCTTGATCAGTGGCCCCATGTACTTCTCGGTTACCGCGCGCTTGTTTTCTTCATAGCGCGAACCACCACGGCCATAAGCAACCGACTGATCCTGAAGGTCGCACTCGCCGCCCTGATCGCAAATCGGGCAATCGAGCGGGTGATTGATCAGCAGGAATTCCATCACGCCTTCGCGCGCGGTCTTCACCATCGGCGTATCGGTGCGGATCTCCTGACCCTCGGTTGCCGGCAACGCGCAGCTTGCCTGCGGCTTCGGCGGTCCAGGCTTTACCTCGACCAGACACATGCGGCAGTTTCCAGCGATACTCAGCCGTTCGTGATAGCAGAAGCGCGGAATTTCCTTCCCGGCAAGCTCGCAGGCCTGCAGGACGGTCGCGCCGTCAGGAGCGTCAATTTCCTGTCCGTCTACGGTGACTTTGGGCATTATTCAGCTGCCTCGGCAAACTTGGCGTTGTGTTCTTCGATCCGGCGTTCAAGCTCGGGGCGGAAGTGGCGGATCAACCCTTGGATCGGCCACGCTGCCGCATCGCCCAATGCACAAATGGTGTGACCTTCAACCTGCTTGGTGACTTGCTGCAGCATGTCGATTTCCTCGATCGCAGCATCGCCTGTGCGCAGACGCTCCATCATGCGCCACATCCATCCCGTGCCTTCACGGCAAGGTGTACACTGACCGCAGCTTTCGTGCTTGTAGAAATAGCTGATCCGGGAAATCGCGCGGACGATATCGGTCGACTTGTCCATCACGATGATGCCGGCCGTACCAAGCCCCGACCCCAGATCCTTGAGCCCGTCGAAATCCATCGGCGCGTCCCAGATCTGATCGGCCGGAACGAGCGGAACTGATGATCCACCCGGAATCACAGCGAGCAAATTGTCCTTGCCACCAATGATGCCGCCACAATGCTTTTCGATCAATTCACTGAACGGGATGCTTAGCGCTTCTTCGACCACGCAGGGCTTGTTTACATGCCCGCTGATCTGGAACAGTTTGGTGCCCTTATTGTTCTCGCGACCGAAAGAGCTGAACCAGCTCGCTCCTCGACGCAGAATGGTCGGCACGACCGCAATGGATTCGACATTGTTGACTGTCGTCGGACAGCCATAAAGGCCCGCACCTGCAGGGAACGGCGGCTTGAGGCGCGGTTGGCCCTTCTTGCCTTCCAAGCTCTCGATCATCGCGGTTTCTTCGCCACAGATGTAGGCGCCTGCGCCGCGGTGCAGGAACACGTCGAAATCGTAACCCGACTTGCTCGCGTTTTTCCCGATCAGACCAGCATCGTACGCTTCGTCGATCGCAGCCTGCAGGGTTTCCGCTTCGCGGATATATTCGCCGCGGATGTAAATATATGCCGCCCTTGCCCGCATGGCATAACCAGCGACTAGCGCGCCCTCGATCAGCTTGTGCGGATCGTGGCGGATTATCTCGCGGTCCTTGCAGGATCCGGGTTCGGATTCGTCGGCGTTGATGACGAGAAAGCTAGGACGTCCGTCTTTGCTCTCTTTTGGCATGAAAGACCATTTGAGGCCGGTCGGGAAGCCAGCACCACCACGACCACGAAGACCGGAAGCCTTCATTTCCTCGATGATATCGTCATGCCCGCGCGCGATCAGCGACTTGGTGTCATCCCAGTCGCCACGCTGCTGCGCCGCTTTCAGGCCCCAGTCCTGAAAGCCATACAAATTGGTGAAGATGCGGTCCTTATCGGCAAGCATCAGAATGCGCCCCCTTGCGAGAGGAGATAGATTGCGGCGACTGCAATAATCGCGAGTGCGCCAAATTTAACGATACCGACGAGAACCTTCCACGCGATCCACGCGAGTACCAATGCAACGAGGATGGTGACGACTTCCATTACCATTCCCCCCGGTAATCGCGGTTTGCGCCGACCATGTCCTTCAATGTGGTGGGACCACCTTCAGGTTCGCTAGTGCGCTTGCCTTCGATTTGGGTGCCGGTCTTGGGCTGCTTGCCCGCGGCCAGTTCATCAAGAATGGCGTCGAGCCGTTCGGGCGTGAGATCCTCGTAATTGTCGTCGTTTATCTGGACCATGGGCGCGGTAGCGCAATTGCCCATGCATTCGACCTCGGTGAGGGTCCACAAGCCATCGTCAGAGACGTGACCCTTGCTCATGCCACGCTTCTTACAGGTTTCGAACAAGCCGTCGGAGCCGCGCAGCATACACGGTGTCGTTCCGCATACCTGCACGTGGTACTTACCCACGGGCTTCATATTATACATGAAATAGAAGCTGGCGACTTCGAGTACGCGGATGACCGGCATGTCGAGATAGTCGGCGACATATTCGATCACCGGCAGTGGCAGCCAGCCCTGCGTGTTGGTCTCTTCTCCGACCTGCCGCTGGGCAAGGTCGAGCAGTGGCATCACCGCCGAGCGCTGGCGCCCCTCGGGATAGCGTGCAATCGCTTTATCCGCTCGCTCACGGTAGCTTTCGGTAAACTCGAAAGCACCCCAGCGCTCACGCAGTTCGGGAGTGTCGGGTGCGGGGTTCCGGTCGGCCATTAGCGATCACACTCCCCAAAGACGACGTCGATGGCGCCGAGAATGGCAGTGGCGTCGGGCAGCATGTGACCTTTGCTCATAAAATCCATTGCCTGGAGGTGGCTGAAAGCCGTCGGACGTATCTTACAGCGGTAAGGTTTGTTCGAGCCATCGCTGACGAGATAGACGCCAAATTCACCCTTGGGGCTTTCGGTTGCAACGTAAACCTCACCGGCCGGCACGTGGAAGCCCTCTGTATACAGCTTGAAGTGGTGGATCAGCGCTTCCATCGACTGCTTCATTTCCGCGCGCTTGGGCGGCGAAACCTTGCGATCGTCAGAGCAGATCGGGCCGCCCGGCATTTGTGCCAGGCACTGCTTCATGATCTTGGCGCTTTCGTACACTTCCTTCACGCGGACCACGAAGCGGTCGTAACAATCCGAATTGGTGCCAACGGGAATGTCGAACTCCATACGGTCGTACACATCGTATGGCTGACTCTTACGCAGATCCCATGGAATGCCTGCTGCACGGATCATCGGGCCGGAGAAGCCCCAAGCCACCGCATCGTCCTTGCTCACCACCGCGATATCGACGTTCCGCTGCTTGAAAATGCGATTGTCGAGGACGAGGCTCATGGCATCACCGAACAGTTCGGGCAGCCGCGTGTCGATCCAGTTGCCGATATCGACGAGCAGTTTCTCGGGTACATCCTGATGGACGCCGCCTGGGCGGAACCACGCGCTGTGCATACGCGCTCCAGAAGCCCGCTCAAAAAAATTCAGACAGTCTTCGCGCAGTTCGAAAACCCAAAGGTTGGGCGTCATGGCGCCGACGTCCATGACGTGCGCACCGATGTTGAGCATGTGATTGCAGATGCGGGTCAATTCGGCGAACAGTACGCGCAGATATTGAGCGCGCTCCGGCACCTGGACGTTGAGCAGCTTCTCAATCGCAAGAACGTAGCTGTATTCCTGCGCGAGCGGGCTGCAATAATCGAGCCGATCAAAATAGGGCAGCGCCTGCAGATACGTCTTGTGCTCGATCAGCTTCTCGGTGCCGCGATGCAGCAGGCCGACATGCGGATCGACCCTCTCGATGATCTCACCGTCGAGTTCCATCACCATACGAAGAACTCCGTGCGCCGCAGGGTGCTGCGGTCCGAAATTGATCGTGTAGTTGGTGATCACCTCGTCGCCGGTAGTCGGCGACTCTTCTAAATGCATGGCGTGGCTCATCCGCAGATCCAATTGCCGCTGTAGCTTTGTGATTTGCCGGCTGCATCCCGTACGAGGACATTGGCAGGGCGGCGCTGCTGATCGCCCTCTGCCGGGGAAACAGTAACGGTAAAACCTTCACCTTCAAAGGTCGTGCCACTCTTGACCGCGTCAAGACCACCGACCGATGCGTCGACAGTCGTCAGGCTATCGCCGATCCTGACAACGGCTTTGCCAGGTATCGCACGGTCGTTGACGCCGCCTGCTATGATCATCTCATCCTTGCCAATCATCAAGGTGCAACCGCCTTCGCGTGTGCCAAGATTGACACCGCCGATATCGCCCAGCTTCTGAAGCTGAGTAAGATCGGCACCCTGGGGCGGTTGTGCATTGGCGGTATTGGGCTTGTCCGGATTGGCCATCCCGTCAACTGCCGCCGATTCATTCTGCCCGATACGATTGGCAAAATCATCGGCGCCCTCCTGCTGGGAAGGTTCTGAAGAACAGGCCGCAAGAGCCAATGGTAGTGCAACAAAAAGAAGCCTACTCATCACTTCGGATCCTTCTTGGCCGCAGCAGGCTTACGCTTCGCCGGGGCACGCTTCTTTTTTGGCTCGGTCGCTTCGGCAGTATCGCTTGTTTTGTCCTTGCGTTTTGGGCGCGCGGGTTGATCCTCGGTAGCCTCCGGCGCGGGAGCCTCTTCACCACCATCTTTCTCGGCGGGTGCTCCCGCAGTGACCTTTTCAGACGCCTGCTTGTCAGTCTTGGCCCCAGCACCGGTATCGGATGGCTTCTCGGTCGTCTTGGGCTCATCTACCGGGGACGTATCTGCCTTCTCATCGCCAGGAAGCACGTAATCCGCTCCTTCCCATGGACTCATGAAATCGAACTGTCGAAGATCCTGTGCGAGTTCGACAGGCTCATAGACAACGCGCTTTTCATCTTCCGAGTAGCGCAGTTCATGATAGCCCGTAAGAGGGAAGTCCTTGCGGAAGGGATGGCCTTCGAACCCATAATCGGTGAGGATGCGGCGAAGGTCCGAGTTGCCAGCGAAAAGCACCCCGTACATGTCGAATACTTCGCGCTCCAACCATCCCGCATTCGGCCACAGCGTCGTGACAGTAGGAACCGGAGTATCTTCCGAAGCCGAACACTTCACCATGATCCGGCTATTCGTCGTCAAGGAAAGCAGCATGTAGACCACTTCGAACCGTTCGGCACGGCTCGGGTAATCAACACCTGCGATCTCCATCAACTGCTGATATTTGTGCTCATCGCGCAGCATGCGAAGCACGTCCTCAACGCTGTCACGCTTTACGGTGAGCAACAACTCACCATGCTCTTCATGGGCGCCGAGCAGATGATCGCCCAACGCCTCGCTGAGCGCACTCTTCAGCCCGTCGATCATGGTAAAGCGGGGCGCGGAATGTAACGTTGCCATTCGGCCTTACCTTTCGATCGTTCCCGAGCGGCGAATCTTCCGCTGCAACTGCATGACACCGTACAAAAGCGCCTCTGCGGTCGGTGGGCACCCCGGGACGTAAATGTCGACCGGTACGATCCGGTCGCACCCACGCACGACGGAATAGCTGTAGTGGTAGTAGCCACCCCCATTGGCGCAGCTTCCCATCGAGATGACGTATTTGGGCTCCGACATCTGGTCGTAGACCTTGCGAAGGGCAGGCGCCATCTTGTTGCACAGCGTACCGGCAACGATCATCACGTCCGACTGGCGGGGTGAGGCACGCGGGGCGACACCAAAACGCTCCATGTCATATCGCGGCATGTTCACATGAATCATCTCGACCGCACAGCAGGCAAGGCCGAACGTCATCCACCATAGCGAACCGGTGCGCGCCCACTGGAACAGATCTTCGGTGCTGGTGACGAGGAATCCCTTGTCGTTCACCTCGGTCTGAAGCGCATTGAAATAGTCCGCTTCGGGCTGACGAACCTCGCCACCCTGGGCGGCAGGAACAGCGTTGGGCGGAGTGATAATGGTTGAATTGTTCATGGCGTTATTCCCAATCCAGGGCGCCCATCTTCCACTCGTAGGCGAGGCCTACGGCGAGGATGCCGAGAAAGATCATCATACCGATCCAGCCTTCCCACCCTGTGAACTGCAGACTGACTGCCCACGGGAAGAGAAAGGACGCTTCGAGGTCGAACAGCAGGAAGCTGATCGCAACGAGATAGAATTTAACATCGAACTGGCTGCGCGAATCCTCGAATGCGGGAAATCCGCATTCATATTCGCTGTTTTTCTCGGCATTGGGCTTGTGAGCCCCAGTTAGCCGCGAAACACCCATCGGGAGGAACACGAACAATGCCGAAAGACCAACGGCGATGAACAGGAAAATCAGGATGGGCAGGTATTGTTCGAGGTCGACCACGAATGATTCCTAGGCACGGGGAGCTTGTTTTCGCGCCCGCCTCTAGGCCCCTCACCCAGATGGTGCAAGGGTGGAGAAATGCGAACTATTCGCAATAAATCCGCAACATGCGCCGCGCTCCACACCCGGCCCGCTATTTCATCATGGTTTTGACGGCTTTTTCTGTGGCCGCTCCGTATGGCGGCTTGAAGCCGCCCAGTTTGGCAACGTCGATTTTTGGCTGTGTATAGATGCTGCGAGCATGGCTGAACTCGCGAAATCCCTCGACCCCGTGATAGCTGCCCATTCCAGACGGCCCCACTCCACCGAACGGTAGATCATCCATCGAAACGTGGAACAGAACATCATTCACGGTCACGCCACCACTGATGGTTTTGCTCAGCACCTTCTCGCGCTCGCTGCTGTCCTGTCCGAAATAGTACAGCCCCAGCGGACGGTCGTGCCGGTTCACGTAGTCAATAGCCTCATCGATATCGGCATAGGTCTTCACCGGCAGAACCGGTCCGAAGATTTCTTCCTGCATCGCCTTCATGTCTTCGCTGACATTCTTCAGGATCGTCAGCGGCATCTTGCGCGCATTGGTGTTGGAGAAATCCTCGTTAGCGGGATTGACCTCGATCACCTCCGCCCCCTTGTCGCGCGCATCTGCTACGATCGCCTGCAGGCGATCAAAATGCCTGTCTGTAACGATGCTGGAATAATCCTCGTTGTCGAGCAGTGAGGGGTACATGGCGGCAGTCCCCTCCCATACACCGTGGATTGCCTCATCTATCTTGCTTTCGGGCACGTATAGATAGTCCGGAGCAAGACATATCTGGCCTGCATTCATCATCTTGCCCAGGGCCACGCGTTCCCCAGCCTTTGCAAAATCGGCGCTTTCGCCCATGAATACAGGGGATTTGCCGCCTAACTCGAGCGTAACGGGTACGAGATTTTTAGACGCCGCCTCCATGACCTTGCGCCCCGTCGCGGTCGATCCGGTAAAAACCAGGTGATCGAACGCAAGTTCACTGAAAGCAGCGGCAACCTCCGGCCCGCCGGTGAAGACAGCACATTCGTCTGGCGTGAAATATTCCGCGATAAGTTCCTTGGTAAGCAAACTGGTCTTTTCAGTAAACTCGCTCGGCTTGATCATCGCGCGATTGCCGGCAGCAAATACCTGCATCAGGGGGCCGAAGCTGAGATTCACCGGGAAATTCCAAGGCGACAATATCCCGACGACGCCCTTGGGCTCGTAACGAACCTCTGCCTTTGCCCCGAGCAGGCCCAAGGGAAACTGGACGTGGCGCTTTTCTGCCCGCGCCCACTTGTCCATGTTCTTGAGGCAATATTTTCCGAAATTCGCAGTTCCCGCAATGTCGGTAATCATCGACTGAAGCGGCGAACGGTTTCCGAAATCGGCAGCCATCACCTTGCACAGATCATCGCCGTGCTTTTTCAACAAGGTTATAGTGCGTTTGATGCGATCCCTGCGCAGGTTCATGGGCTCGGGACGCATTTGATGGTGGGCGGAGCGCTGCTTCCTGAGCACGGCTTCCATTGCCGCTCTGCGATCTTCAACCATCCTAAACTCCCTCGGTCCATGTTGCGTCGCAGCGACGCACATCCTATCTCGTCAGCGAGATATTCCAGAACACAAGGACCAGCACAAGCATGCCCCAGTTCAGCGCATCCGATCCCGTCGTCATTCTGTCTTATGCCCGGACCCCAATGGGGGGAATGCAGGGCGCGCTCGCGGATGTTTCGGCAACCGATCTCGGCGCGACAGCGGTTAAAGCAGCGGTCGAGCGTTCGGGTGTTTCCGCCGATAAGTTTGATCGCACCTACATGGGCTGCGTTCTTCCGGCAGGTCTCGGTCAGGCCCCCGCTCGGCAAGCGTCCATCAAGGCCGGCCTCCCGACGTCTGTCCAGGCAACCACAGTCAACAAGGTCTGCGGCAGTGGCATGCAGACTGTTATCATGGGCGCAGAAGCGCTGGCGAGCGGCACCATCGATTATGTCGTGGCCGGTGGCATGGAAAGCATGACCAATGCGCCGTATCTGCTGAAGAAGCACCGTAGCGGTGCGCGCCTCGGACATGACACGGCTTACGATCACATGTTCCTCGACGGCCTGGAAGATGCGTACGAAGAAGGCCGTGCAATGGGCACTTTCGCGCAGGACACCGCAAACGATTACCAGCTCACCCGCGAAGAAATGGACGCATATTCGATTGAATCGCTCCGACGTGCGAACGCGGCCATCGAAAACGGCGCATTCGCTGGAGAAGTTGTGCCGGTCACCTTCTCCACCCGCGCCGGCGAAGTAACTGTCGAACACGACGAGCAGCCCGGAAAGGGCAAGCCCGACAAGATCCCTACCCTCCGCCCGGCTTTCGCCAAGGATGGGACGATTACGGCTGCGACTTCGTCCTCGATTTCGGACGGTGCCGCCGCCGTTGTGCTGACGCGTGAAAGTGTTGCAGAGAAAAATGGACAGACCCCCGTCGCCCGGATTGTTGCCATGGCAGCCCATGCCCAGGCACCATCCGAATTCACGGTTGCTCCGGTTGGCGCTATAAACAAGGTTCTCGAAAATGCCGGCTGGTCGGCTGACGAAGTTGAGTTGTGGGAAGTTAACGAAGCCTTTGCCTGCGTTGCAATGTTTGCCATGCGTGACATTGGCATCCCTCACGACAAGATCAACGTGAATGGCGGCGGCACGGCGCTTGGACACCCTATCGGGGCGAGCGGCACGCGGATTATCGTCACCCTTCTCAACGCACTCAAGGAACAGGGGAAGAAGCGCGGAATCGCATCTCTCTGCATCGGTGGCGGTGAAGCGACGGCAGTGGCGGTCGAACTCGTCTGATTTTCGGGACCCTCCCCCTTTCGCGCGCGTTGTGCCCGCGAAAGGGGAGAGCCGATGAAAAAGCTTATGGTCTTCGCCGCTTGCGCTGCGCTCGCCGCATGCGGTTCGAAAGAGGAAAAAACGCCGGAATCCACCAACACCGCGGCTGCAACCGCTAGCGGGACTGCTACGGGTGACGTAACCGGCACCTACGAAATCAAATTAGCCGATGGCAGTGTAGCGCTGCAAACCATCAACTCGGACGGGACATACGTCGAGACTACGCCGGACGGTGATCGAACCGGTGGCGGCAGATGGCGAACCGGTGATGACGGTGCGATGTGCTTCGATCCGGAAGGGAACGAAAGCGAAGAATGCTACACCGGCGCAGCCCCCGGGGAAGACGGCAGCTTTGCAATGCAGGATGAGGATGGCAACACGACTACGGTGCGCAAGGTCGATGGCGGCGCTACACCCACAAATACTCCGGCCACCTAGATGGCCGACAGAACAGGGCGTTTGCCATCGCGCTTTTCGACGGCCTTTACCCTGACGCTGGCGGGCCTGCTCGTGACGGCTTGCGGTCAGGAACCAGAAGCCCCCTACGCACACGACACCACCGAAAACGATGAAAAAGCTCCCTCGCCAGATGCTTATGTCTTGGCACCCGGAGTATACTCGATCGAGAGCAGCGATGGCAGTCTCTACTTCCAGATGGTGATAGAACAGGATGGTACCTATTCGACACGCAATCCGGATGGGGATACAATCGTAACAGGCAGATGGCGCGACGACCGCGGAAGAGCGTGCTTCGATCCGTCCGGTGCGGGAGAAGACAAGCAAGAACGCTGCTGGATCAATTCGTCCCTCTCCGAAGATGGAACGTTCACCACAACGGGTGCGGATGGCAGCGATAGCTACACCGTTCGTCCCGTAGCGAGCTGAGGGTTACGGAGGCCCCGCCCCCCAGAGGCGGGACGCAAGAATGTATCCCCGCCGTTCCCCGATGGAAAATTCACACCAGCCATCGTCGCAATCGCCAAGTACGCCCACGACGCCAGGTTCAACGCGCCATTTGATGTCCGACCCTGAAGACGCACCGTCGCGCAATTCGGTCGACGCGTCTCCTATCACGATGGCGCCCCGATCTGGACTCAACAGGCGGGCGACGACCCAGCCCCGCGCGCCGTCCGGATCTTCGATCAGACGCCAGCCCTCCATCAGCCTCACAACCTTCACTGGCAGGCCCGGACGATGGTAGACCCAATCAATACGATAGTCCGCGCTCGGCCCTACTCGCATGTTAAGCTCGCTAGCCCTTATGGTGGCCCAATAGGGCACATCGCGGTCCTGAGCCTGCACTGTGCTGGCCAAACCGAGAAGAACAAGAAAGGGAAGAAAAAGTCGCATGACCATGCAGCCACGAATTGAAGAAATTTGGCGAACAGTCAACGCGATTGGCAACAGCTTCCCCGCCCAAATCCTTGACCATCGACCCGGCGCCGTCCTAGCGATGCAATTCGATGGCACGCACGAACTCTACGCACTCCAAACGTCTCGAACGTAAGCCCCGGGTATTCGTCACGCGGCATCTCATGCCAAGCGTGGAAGATCGCATGGTCGACCTGTTCGATGTCGTGCTCAATGCGGACGACAACCCGCTGACACGTGATGATCTGACCGCAGCTATGAACGATTGCGATGTGCTGGTCCCAACCGTGACGGACCGGATCGACACCGATATGATAGCCTCCGCCGGAAAGGACCTCGGTCTGATCGCCAATTTTGGCGCAGGAACGGAGCATATCGACCTTGAAGCCGCAGCGGAGCACCATATTCTCGTCACCAATACGCCAGGCGTATTCACTGACGATACTGCTGATCTTACCATGGCAGGGATCATTGGCGTGCCGCGCCGTATCCGCGAAGGTGTCGAGCTCATCAGGAGTGGTGAATGGTCCGGCTGGACGCCGACGGCGCTGCTTGGCGCAAAGCTCGCCGGAAAGGTTCTGGGCATCGTCGGTATGGGCCGCATAGGCCAGGCTGTCGCGCATCGTGCCCGCGCTTTCGGATTGGAAATCGCTTACCACAATCGCAAACGGCTGCCCGAAGCGGTTGAGCGTATGTTCAGCGCCCGTTGGGTGGACAGCCTCGATGGACTGATGTCGGAGGCCGACATCCTGACGCTGCACTGTCCAGCAGGTCCGGATACGCATCACATGATCGACGCACAAAGGATCGGCCTGATGAAAGATGGGGCAAGCCTAATCAATACGGCGCGCGGCGACCTCGTCGATCAGGAAGCGCTCATCGCGGCTTTAGAGGCCGGGAAACTTGCGGGAGCAGGTCTCGATGTCTATCCGGACGAGCCGCATGTCGATGCCCGCCTGATCCGTCATCCGAATGTGATGACCCTTCCCCATATTGGAAGTGCCACCCTCGAAGGGCGCGAAGAAAGCGGCATGAAGGTCATCGCCAACATTCGTATGTGGGCGGATGGCCACCGACCGCCCGATCAGGTTCTGACCGGGCTGGCCTGACCAGTCAGAGACGTTTTTCGTAGAAGACGTTGAATTCCGTTTCGACATAATTGCCGAAGGCGCTTCGCCGAGCGAAGCCATTTCGCAGGTAGAGGCGGTTCGCCGGTTCGAAGACAGGTCCCGTTCCGGTTTCCAGCACCAAGAGTTTCAAAGACCTGTCTCGGGCGGCAAACGTGATCGCGTCCAGCAATGCCTGCCCCACACCGCGGCGAAGTGCCAGTTCCTTTGTACGCATGGACTTGATCTCGCCCATTGCCGACGAAAGCTGCATGAGCGCTCCAATGCCAAGCAACTCGCCGTTCTGCCTTGCATCGAAGACCGTCACATCGGGTCGTTCGAGGCCGCTGAGATCAAGGGCGAACGACGTTCCTGGCGGCGATGCATTATACATTTGCCGCTGATGCAGAGCGATTAGATCGCGAACATCGGCGTCGGCGAGGTTGGCGACGCCGACTTCCAAATCAGTCACCTGTCAGGATACGGTCGACCAGTTCCTTCACGGTCGGCGTGAAATTATTGGAATAGAACGGGTCTAGTTTGAAGCGATAGGCAGCATGCCCCGCAAAGGCGAGATTCTCGTCCGGATCGCCCCCATGGGCGATATCCTGGAGGGTCTTTTGAATACAGAAGCTTCGCGGATCGGCGAGCCGGCCGGTCGTGTGATTATCGTGATCTTTCCAGCTGCTGAACTGGCAGTGCGACAGACAGCCCATACAGGCTTGCTGGTCCTCGCGAATTTGCTCAGCGCTTTCGGGAGTCACGAAGACCACTGTATCGTCGGGAGTTTTGAGCGGCTCGGAAAATCCTTCATGCATCCACGAAAGCGCCTTGCGCTGGTCGCCCGGATGAACCCAAAAATACTTGGCTTTACCGTGATCCGACAGTGGAACGGTGCCATCTTCCTCATCGCGCTTGAAAATCGGAATTTGCCGATCCGACCGATGCATCAGGTCGTAGAGGAAGGGGGTCTTTACCGCACTGGAATAAAAGCCTGTCGGGCTGAATTTGTGCAGCAGCACATCACCCGGTTCCACCGTGCGAAGCATGTCCTTCCATATCTGCGGGATCGGGCTCTCATGCGTCAGCAACGGACGAGTTCCGAACTGGAACATGATCTTGCCGATTTCGGGATTGTCGATCCAGTCGTTCCATTCGCGCAGGAACCACACGCCGCCGGCCATGACGATGGCGGTATCTTCCGACACGCCTTCCTTGCGCATGGTCTCGCGCAGCGCAGCGACACGAGGGTATGGATCTTCAGGCTTGGTCGGATCTTCGGCGTTGGACAGGCCGTTATGTCCGCCAGCCAACCAGGGATCTTCATAGACCACGGCTGCCATGAGATCGGGAACCTTGGAGTAGCTGCGCTTCCACAATGCCCGAAAGGCACGGGCCGAGGAAACGATGGGCAGATAGTGCACGTTGTAACGCGCCGCGATTTCCGCAAGTTTATACGGCATACCTGCGCCGCAAGTGACGCCGGTGACCAATCCCGGGCAGTTTTCGAGCACACCTTCCAGAACCTGCTGCGCACCGCCCATTTCCCACAGCACGTTGATATTGATGGCGCCCTTGCCACCGGAAATTTCATGGGCGCGCTTCACCTGTTCGGTCGCGCCGTCTATGGCATAACGAACCAGTTGCTCGAACCGCTCCTTACGCGTCGCCTGCGGGTAAACTTGGGGGATTGGATTGCCATCGTCGTCGTAGCTGTCAGCATTGACTGCGCTGACAGTTCCAATGCCGTCAGCGGCTGCCCATGCGCCGGAGCTCAGATGGTTGGTTGCGGAAACGCCCTTGCCACCTTCGACCAGTGGCCAGACTTCCTTGCCGCCATAGCTTATCGGCTCCAGACCCTTGAAACTCATTGGATTACGCTTTCTTTTCTTTGCGGGCGCCCTGCGCCTCGTTGCCCAGCGCAGCACGTTCGCCGCGGCATGGCTGTATCTCTCCGGGTTCCGGCCTCGTAGCGGCTGCCTTGAACTGTGCATAGTACCCGGCCAGTTCAGGCGAATCCTTGAAGGTGACGAGTTCATACCCTGCGGCTTTGAACTCGCAGCTTAACAGCAAGGGATCGATCCCGTGCTTGTCCGTCGCACGATCGATGTCGACCACGATCACCTGCCCACCTTTTCTTAAGGCAGGCCACATGCGCCACAGGAATTCGTAAGGTTGTGCGATCTCATGATACATATGCACCATGAAGATGCGGTCGAAACTGTTTTCCGGCAGCTTGGGATCAGCCAGTTCGCCCTGCCGGATCGATACGTTTTCAAGCCTTTGCCGTTCGATCCGCCGGCCCAAATGGTTGAGAGCATCGCGATCGATATCCTGCGCCAACACCCGCCCATCCGCGCCAACCCGTTCCGCAAGTCGGACGGTGTAATAGCCGTTTCCAGCGCCAATATCGGCCACCGTCATTCCGTCTTCTATTTCGGCGAGATCCATCACCGTCTTCGCTTCGCCGCGACTGTCTCGCTGGTCTTCAGTCGAAAACTGGTTCGAACCCAAGTCGGACACAGCCCTGTCTGGCTCAGGAAAGCGCGGCTCGTCGTCATCGACGAGAACCTGCCCCTTGCACGCGCCAAGCATGGCAAGCGGAAGGATCAAGACCGCAACGGGTTTCAATCCTCATCCTCCACATCGACCGTCTCGCCAGTCACTCGCTGCGCCAACGCAGCCGAAATGAACTGATCAAGCGCACCATCCAATACGTCATCCGGCGTCGGAGACTGCACACCGGTGCGCAGATCTTTCACCATTTGATACGGCTGGAGAACATAGGACCGGATCTGATGCCCCCACCCGATCTCGCTCTTCTCCTGATATTCCCCCGAAGCCGCGGCCTCGCGCTCTGCCATCTCACGTTCGAAAAGGCGCGCTTTCAGCATGTTCATGGCGGTCGCACGGTTTTTGTGCTGGCTGCGATCGTTCTGGCTCGCGACGACGATGCCGGTGGGCTGGTGCGTGATTCGTACAGCTGAGTCGGTCGTGTTAACGTGCTGTCCGCCCGCTCCGGACGCGCGATAGGTATCGATCTTCAGATCCGATGGATTGATCTCGATGTCGATGTCGTCGTCGATCACGGGATATACCCATACCGAACTGAAGCTGGTGTGGCGCCGCGCGGAGCTGTCGTATGGGCTTATGCGAACGAGGCGGTGAACACCGCTCTCGGTCTTGGCATAACCATAGGCGTTCTCGCCCTTGATTAGCAGAGTCGCACTCTTGATCCCGGCCTGTTCGCCGGCCGCATATTCCACCGTTTCCACCTTGAAACCACGACGTTCGGCCCAGCGCGCATACATGCGCAGGAGCATATCCGCCCAATCCTGGCTTTCGGTACCGCCCGCGCCAGCGTTGATCTGGAGATAGGTATCGTTCCCGTCAGCCTCGCCTGAAAGCAAAGCCTGCACCTTGTCGCGATCGGCACGTTCGCCCAGACTCGCCAGAGTATCGAGCCCTTCGCGCTCCACTTCGGCATCGCCTTCGGCTTCGCCCATTTCGACGAACTCCATGGCATCCGCCATCTCGGCCTCGATCTCGCGGACAGTATTGATCGCCGTTTCGAGGCGCTTCTGCTCTTGTGTGACAGCCTGCGCCTGCTTGGGATCGTCCCACAGATTGGGGTCCTGAACGCGCGCATCGAGCTCGTCGAGACGGCGTAACGCCCGCTCCCAGTCGAGCGACTGGCGGACCAGCGCCAAAGCGGCTTCGATCCTTTCGATATGGGCCTGCCCTTCGGCACGCATGGAACTCTCCTGGCAAAAGATGTGCGGGCGCGCCGCCTAGCGCAGACGCGCGGCGCGGGGAAGATGCTGCAGGCGGCCTACTTGCGCGCGAGCGAACGCACCGCCGCGAGGCTGCGTGCCACATGTTCCTGTGGCTTCAGGTTCGAATAGGAAAAAGCCACCTTGCCATCGCGATCGATGACATAAGTCGTTCGGTCGCTCCATCCGGCTTTGTCTGCGCCAAGGCCCAGCGAAACGTCATAGCGCTCGATCAGGTCCTTAGACGCGGTAGCAACGGGAAACTGGCCTGCGCAATGCTTGGCGGAGAATTCGCGCAACTGATTGGTATTGCCACCGGTCATGCCGATCACGGTGGCCCCCGCCTTGCGGAAGTCATCCATTGCCTCGGCGAAAGCCTGGGCCTCCAGATTGCAGCCCGATGTGAAAGCTGCCGGGAAGAAGTAGAGGACGACCGGCCCCTTCTTGAGCGAGGTGGCGAGATCGACCCGGATCGGCTTGCCTGCCATCGCGCCCTGTGCGGTAAACCGCGGTGCCTCCGCGCCCTTATCCAGAGCAGCGAGAGCGGGCGAAGCGGAAAGGCCGAGGGCGGCCGCAACGATGACTGTGCGCAGTATCTTCATGACACCTATAATGGACCTTCGAAGCGCCCCTGCCAAGCCGCGATCAATATATTCCGCCCTGCTCCTCGACGAAGTCGTCGGCACGGACGCCATCCTGGTTGGCCTGTGCACGCTGCGCACCCTGCCTCGCCAGACGAATGAGCTCGAGAATCTCATTACGCTTGGCTGCAATTTCGTCCGACCGTGTTGCCCGCGGTGGCTCCGTATCGGGCTTGAAAGCTTCCCAGATGATTGACGCTGTCGGCTCGTCCGAAGGCGTTCCTTCGAACACGCGCTTGCCGCTGCGACGATCGATCTTGACCATGCGGACGCCCGGCGGTGCAACGAAATCCTCGGCCTGCCAACGATCCTTCGTCGCCTCGATAAAGCGCTTCATGATTGTCGCAGCCGTATTGCCGCCCTGTACCCAACCCCCAAGATTGCGGGGCTGATCGAAACCGACGTACATACCTGCGATAATGTCGGGCGAGCCCCCGACAAACCATGCGTTGGTAGGTCCGTTGGTAGTGCCGGTCTTTCCGAAGAGCGGCAGGTCGAGGCTGCGCAGACGCACGGCTGTCCCGCGGGTTACGACGCCCTGCAGCATGTGGACCATCTGGAATGCGGTTCGCGGATCGAGCACCTGCCGGCCTGAAACTTCGAAACGCGGCATCGGCTGTCCATCCCATTCAGCCATGTTGCAGCCGGTGCAATTCCGACGATCGGTCCGATAGATTACCTTGCCGTCGCGATCCTGGACGTAGTCGATGACAGAACCATCATTCTGGCGTCCCCAATTGGCCAGTGCGGCATAGGCATTCACCATCCGCGCAACGGTCGTATCGCCGGCACCCAGGGCGAAGGAATAATACGGTTCGTATTTGCCGATCCCCATGCGGTCGATCGTCTTGATCACATTGTCCATGCCGGTGTCGTCCGCGATATGGACCGTCATGAGGTTGCGGCTCTGTTCGAGACCCCACCTCAAAGTGTGGACACCGCCGCCCCCGCCACCGAAGTTGCGGAAGCATTTATCGCCAAGATTGGCGCCCTGCCACACGCAGAAGGTCTGGTCCGGGACCTGCGTGGCCGGCGTCATGCCGTGATCGAGCGCGGATGCATAGACGAACGGTTTGATGGTCGAACCGGGCTGTCGAAGCGCCTGGGTCGCGCGATTAAAGCTGCCAAGTCGGCTATCGAAGCCGCCCTGCATGGCAAGAATGCGTCCGGTTTGTGGGGCTTCTGCCAGAAATGCGCCCGATACTTCGGGCACGCCGCGGATCGCATAACCGCTACCGGATTTGACCGCAGCAACAACATCGCCGACGGCCAGCGAAGAAGGCCCGCCCGACAAGGCGAACTCTTCGCCATCGGAAAAGCCAATCCGCCCGGGGGCAGTCACCACGCCCACACGCCAGTCCTCGTAATTGATCGAAATGTTCGATGAAGCCAACTGCGACGTCAGATCGCCATTGTCGGGATTGAGTGTCGCGATAGGCTTCGTAAAGCCGCGATTGCCATGATAGCTGATCAGCTGCTTGCGCAGCGCGTCGCGTGCCGCAAGCTGAAGCTCGGTATCCAGCGAAGTGCGCACCCACAGCCCACCAGCATAAACGCTGTTGCGGCCATCGTCTGCCGTCTCGCCGAACTTATCGATCAGTTGGCGGCGGACTTCTTCGAGAAAATAGCCGGCATCGGCAGAACGCTCGCTGCGCTGCTGGACGAGGCCCAGATCCTGACGTTTGGCCGCAGCGGCTTCTTGGGCCGTGACGAAATTGTTGGCGACCATCTGGTCGAGCACGAAGTTGCGGCGGGTGATAGCAAGGTCGTGATAGCGGGCGCGGCCGTAACGCTCGGGTGCCTTGGGCAGGATGGCCAGAAACGCCATCTCGTTCAAATCGAGATCACCGACATCCTTGTCGAAGTAAGCGCGAGCGGCAGCCTGCACACCGAAGCTGCGTCGCCCAAGCGGGATCTCGTTCAAATACAGTTCGAGGATTTCCTGCTTGGTCAGCACGCTTTCGATGCGTGTGGCGAGGACCATTTCCTTGAGCTTGCGGGTAACCGAATATTCGTCGCCAAGCAGCAGGTTTTTGGCGACCTGCTGGGTAATGGTCGAGCCACCCACCGCGCGCTGGCCGGAACCAAACTTCGTGGCATAATCGATTACCGCGTTCGCCGTTCCGGTAATGTCTACCCCGCCGTGGCTGAAAAAGGTCTTGTCCTCGGCAGAAAGGAACGCGTCGATCAGTTTCTCCGGAAAATCCACATACTGGAGCTGGACGCGCCGTTCGCGGGCATAAGTGTTGACGATTTCGCCATCGATGCCGCGCACTACTGTGGGCAGCGGCGTTTCATACTCCAGAAGCGATTCGGCGTCGGGAAGATTGCGACCGAGCGTCGCCCATGCCAGCAGGAGCATGACGATGGCGAACCCGCCAAGGTAACATGCGAAGCGCAGCCTGCGGCTATGCGCCCAATTGTCATTGAACCAATCGATCAGGCGCTTGGGATCGCGCATGATACGATAGCGATAATATTGAAGGGCTGACTGCTCGGACATGGTATGGGATCGGCCTCTAGCACGCCAATTCTGTAATTCGCCAGAACGAAGAGTGTTGGCCGGTCAGCTTTCTTGCTGTCGCGCGAAATAAATGCGGATAGCCCGCGCCATGACTTCGGCGAACCGTGATCTACCTTCGGGAGAAGCGAGACGCTGCGCATCCTCTTCGTTAGTTATGAAGCCGCTTTCGAAAAGGATCGATGGCACGTCTGGCGCGCGTAAAACCTTCAGTGCTGCTGATCGGCGCGCCTGCGGATGAAAATCGATGACCCCGTCAGCCTCGCGAAGGATCAGCCGAGCCAGCTCGTCCGACTTTTCCTGCGTCCTGCGTTGCGATAATTCGACCAGTATGGTGCTTACAGCGTCGCTCTCACCGCCGACATCGACACCGTTCAATCGGTCGGATGCATTCTCCCGTTCAGCGAAACGAGCAGCCGCCTGGCTGGAAGCCTGGTTAGACAGCGTATAGATGCTGGCCCCAGTTACATCGGCAGCGTCTCCGGCACTATCGGCATGGATCGATATGAACAGATCGGCACCGAGCTTGCGAGCGATATCGACCCGCTCGGCGTGAACAAGATAGCGATCCTCGTCTCGCGTCAGTGCGACGCGCACCCCACCCCCTTTCTCGAGCTCATCGCGCAGTGCCCTCGCCAGATCGAGCACAATAGTCTTTTCTCGATAGCCTTGACCCGCCGCCCCGGGATCATGTCCTCCGTGGCCGGCATCTATCACAACCAGCGGTGCGCTGTTCGCCCCCTCCACGTCTGGGAGCGATCCTGGCGTATCCGCAACGGGAAGTTCGATATGAACGACGTAGCCCCGGCCTATCTCAGGAACGGGAATACGCACGGCTGTCATGGCGAGTACAGCCAGCACTGCGAGCGGCAGCAACGTCAGCAAAAGGATTTGCGCGCGCATCGTCATTACGGGCACGGTTACCGCCTTGTTATCCAATGACGCAATATGGTTGCCGTGCGAAACCCACGGTGCTAGCGATAGTTCATCGGTTACGAGGTGCCTCCGATCGGCGCGAATATTGCGCGACGAAGAGGGTCACCGAAAAAAGCCGTTCTTTTTCAGGCCACAACGGCTTCCGCCGTGAAGGCCCAAATTAATACAGGTTGATGCCGGACATGGCCCGTTTCTCCCCGATAACAGCAGCGCAGGCGATTGCCTTTGCCGCTATTTCGGGCCGGACAGCGCTGCAGATGCGCAAGGCATGCTCGGCACTCACAAATACCCGGCCCCATGCAGTTGCTGGACCTGGCCGGTTCACAAACACCGCGAAGCCCGGATCGGGCCGCGGACTTTCCAACATAATACGCCGCGCAGATTCAGGATCACACCTGTCCCGTCGCGGCTGGAGACATATCAATGGCAACGCGCATGCTAATCGATGCGCGCCACCAGGAAGAAACCCGGGTGGCGGTGCTCAAAGGCAACCGGATTGAGGAATTCGATTTCGAATCTGCCGATCACAAGCAGATCAAAGGAAACATCTATCTAGCTAAAGTAACCCGGGTCGAACCGTCGCTTCAGGCAGCGTTCGTCGATTTTGGCGGCAACCGTCACGGTTTCCTGGCTTTCAGCGAAATCCATCCCGATTATTACCAGATACCCAAGGAAGACCGCGAAGCCCTGCTCGCTGCGGAAGCCGAAGCTGCAGAAGAAGAGCAACGACTGCGCGATGAGGAAGAGCAACGCGGCGAAATGCCGGGCGACGAGTACGACGCGGATGATGAAAGCTCCGAAGCGCTCGCCGAAGACCTTGCCGAAGATGGCCTCGAAGAAGTCGATACGTCCGACAAGGACGATGTCGCTACGATCGAAGAAGGCCACATGGAAAATGGCGACGATGACGATGACGATTCGTCCGATGAGGATTCCGACGAAGACGGTCGATCGCGAGGTCGTGACCGCAACCGCCGCGGCCGTGGACGGCGACAGGGCAAAGGTGGCCGGAGCCGTGCCAAGGAAGTCGACGAAGCCCGCGCCAAGCGCATGGCGCTGCGCCGTCGCTACAAGATCCAGGATGTCATCCAGCGCCGCCAGGTTCTGCTTGTCCAGGTCGTCAAGGAAGAACGCGGCAACAAGGGTGCTGCATTAACGACATATCTCAGCCTGGCCGGGCGTTACACGGTCCTCATGCCGAACAGCAGTCATGGTGGCGGTATCTCCCGCAAGATCTCGTCGGCATCTGACCGCAAGCGGCTCAAGCAGGTCGTCTCCGATCTGAGCTTGCCCAAATCGATGGGCCTTATCGTCCGAACGGCTGGGCTCAGCCGCACCAAAACGGAAATCAAGCGCGACTTCGACTACCTCGCCCGCCTTTGGGATGAAATTCGCGAACGCACCTTGTCCTCCAGCGCGCCGGCACTGATCCATTCGGACAGCGACCTTATCAAGCGCGCAATACGCGACATCTACAATCGCGAAATCGAAGAAGTCGTGGTCGAAGGTGAACCCGGTTACAAATCGGCCAAGGAATTCATGAAGCTGCTGATGCCCAGCCACGCACGGCGGGTTAAACAGTATTCTGATCCGGTGCCTCTGTTCCAGCGCTACGGTGCGGAAGACGAACTGAAGGCCATGTACGATCCGGTCGTACAACTTAAGTCGGGCGGATATCTCGTAATCAATCCGACCGAAGCGCTGGTGTCGATCGACATCAACTCCGGACGCTCGACCAAAGAGCACAATATCGAGCAGACGGCACTTCACACCAATCTCGAGGCAGCGCGCGAAATCGCTCGCCAGCTGCGTCTGCGCGACATGGCTGGTCTGGTGGTCATCGATTTCATCGATCAGGAGCATCATTCGAACACCCGCAAGGTCGAAAAGGCGATGAAAGAAGCGCTCAAGAACGACCGTGCCCGTATCCAGGTCGGTCGTATCTCCAGCTTCGGCCTGATGGAAATGAGCCGCCAGCGTCTACGCACCGGCGTGCTCGAAGCGACCACCCGTGATTGTCCGCATTGCGATGGGACCGGCCTCGTCCGCACTGCATCTTCCGCAGGTCTGTCCGCCCTTCGCCTGATCGAAGACGAAGCGGCCAAGGGCAAGGGATCGATCATTCGCCTCGCCGCCAGCACCGAAGCGGCGATCTATCTCCTGAACGAAAAGCGCGCCGATCTCATGGAGATCGAACAGCGCTATGGCGTAACGGTCGAAGTCGTGCCCGAGGGTGAGGAAGAAGGCGCGAAGATGACCGTGTCGAGCCACGGGCCGAAGCCGAAAGATGCCCCGCGCTTCGAACCGATTGTTCAGGAAGACGACGAAGAAGAAGACCTGCCCGAGCAGGATGAGGAAACCGACGAGGACGAGAACGATGATGATCGTCCCCGCAAGAAGCGCCGCCGCCGGCGCGGGGGCCGTGGCCGCAACAAGAACCGTCAGCGCGACGACGAAGACGGCGACGATGATGACGATGGCGACGAAGCTTCAGACGAGACGCGCGACGAAAGCGATGATGAAGACGGCGACGACAAGCCGAAGAAGCGCCGTCGCCGCAGTGGCCGTCGCCGTGGCGGACGTGGTCGCGGAAAGAAGTCGGACGATATGACTTCGGAAGACACCGATGAACTCGGTGAAGTTTCCGAAGTGGTCGTAGAAGACATGGCTGTTGTCGCTGGCCCCGAAGACTCACCGGAAACGGCCGAGGCTGCTGCCGATACGGAAGCCGAAGAAAAACCGAAGCCGAAAAAGCGCGCGCCGCGCAAGAAGAAGGTCGAGCCCGAAGCGGCAGCGGAACCGGAAGAGGCCGAAAAGCCCAAGCCGAAGAAGCGCGCACCGCGCAAGAAAAAGGCCGACGCCGAAGCACCTGCTGTCGAAGCTGCGCCCGAGCAGTCTGAAGCGTCTATCGAGGAAGAAAAACCGAAGCGGACACGCCGGAAGGCTCCCGCCAAGAAGACGGCTGCCAAGGCCGAGGCTGACCCTGCGAGCGAAGCTTCGCAAGCACAGCCTGAAGCCGATCTGCCGGCAGCGCCGGACGCAGCCCCTGAACAGCCGAAAGAGGCCCCCGCGCCGAAGCGCGGCTGGTGGCAGCGGACTTTCGGAGACGACTAGGTTATTAGAAGGATCGGCGGGCCGATGGCTCGTCGATCCTTATGCCTTGCGCGCTACACCCCATTCCATCCACCCCATCACCTTGGGTGCTTTCTTAAGATAGGCCTGGCCGAGGGGTTCCACGGCAAAGCCTGCCGCTCGCAGGGCAGAGCCGATTGGGCGGGTCAGGTGACAGCCGCCCGCCAATGGTTTCCAAACCGGTTCGATCCGCTCCTGCCAGCGAGCGACCGCCGCATCAGGCGCACGCCCATGTTCCAGGAACAGAAGCCTTCCATTTTGAGCTAGAATCCGTCGCAATTCGGATAGCACACTCGTGGGATCATCGACCGAACACAGTGTGTAGGTGCAGACTACCGTATCGAAAGATCCGTCCGGAAAAGGGATGTCCTCCCCTACACCTTGGCGAATATCGACGCTCCAACCCTTCGCGCGGGCGCGGTTACGAGCGCCGTCTAAAAGTTTTGCATGGGGGTCTATGCCCGAGAACGATGTGACCGCGTCGGCGTCGTAAAGTGCCTGATTGAGCCCGCCACCACAGCCGATCTCGAAAACCCGGCCTCGGGCGAGTGGCACGATCTGGCGCCGCCGCTTCTCGATCCCTTCTTGCCCGCATGCAGCCGTGATCACTCGCGGCATCACGTGGTCATCGTACCAGGCTTTCATCCCCACAGCGCAATATCCTCCGGTTGCGCGACAAATCGAAGGCTACGCTGTTTCTTGACGGCGACAAGTCGTTTCTTCCTGTCCGTAAAGGGTTGGCAGGCTGACGAGGAAACGGTGCGATCGCCTGCTTACACCGTAAAATTCACCCTGCCCTCAGGCAGGAATTTCCGCTCCCTGCCAGTCGAACAGCTTCCCGCTATCGCCCGGTTCGAGACTATCGATCACAGCTAACAGGTTGGCCGCCGCTTGCGCAGGAGGGACCACCTGACCATCCGGCAAGTTGGACTGGAACGGCTTGGAAAGATCCGTATCGACAGTTCCGGGATGCAGGCCGACCACGACCGCACCCTTGTGCGTTCGTTTCATCTCGATCGCGAAATTCTTGATGAGCATGTTGAGCGCCGCCTTGCTGGCGCGGTAGCTGTGCCAGCCACCCAGTACATTGTCGGAAATGGATGCGACCCTGGCCGACAACGCGCCAAAGAACGCGCGCCCATCGCGCGGCAGCAGCGGCAGCATATGCTTGGCGATAAGCGCAGGTCCGATCGTATTGATGCGAAACGCTTCTTCCATGGCCTCTGCGCGGAGCTTGCGGAACGATCGCTCGGGCCCGGTCCCGTCGGCAAGTGTCAGAACACCGGTTACGACCAGTACCATGTCGGGCGGATTTTCGGCCATTTGCTCCGCCACAGCAGCAATCGAGTTCTCATCAGTCAGATCGAAACGGAACCCCCGAAACCGACCGTCGACCGCCCTGCCCGAGCGACTGCCCGCCCAGGCCTCCGTGCCGCGATCTGCCAGAGCCGTGGCAAGCGCGTTTCCGATGCCACCACTCGCGCCAAAGATCGCGGCCCGGCGCACTGTCTTTTCTGTCGCCATGATATCTGTTCAGACCATTGCCCGGCCAAGCGGTTCCCGGCGTCTCTGTACGGCAATTGCCGGGCCAGCTCGTCGAATTGTGCATGCGCACGCCCTTGCACCGCGCGCCACAAGCGCTAATGGGTTTCACCAAGCAACAGGACCGATACTGCACATGGCGACCTTCACCCTTCCCAAGAATTCGAAGATCACCGGCAAGAGCCGCGACCACAAGGCCGAGGGCGGCGCCCGCATCCGCAAGTTCAAGATTTATCGATACGATCCCGACAGCGGCGAAAACCCGCGTTACGACACGTTCGAGATCGATCTGGACGATTGCGGTCCGATGGTCCTCGACGCTCTGTTCAAGATCAAGAACGAAATCGATCCGACGCTGACCTTCCGCCGGTCCTGCCGCGAAGGGATCTGCGGATCGTGTTCAATGAACATGAACGGGAAGAACGGTCTCGCCTGCACTACCGCTATCGAAGATCTGAAAGGTGAAGTGCGGATCACGCCGCTTCCCAGCATGGACGTGATCAAGGATCTCGTTCCCGACTTCACGCATTTCTATGCCCAGTATGCCAGCATCCGCCCTTGGCTGCAGACGGTATCGACGACCCCATCGGGCAAGGAACGTCTGCAGACGCCGGAACAGCGTGAAAAGCTGGACGGGCTCTACGAATGCATCCTGTGCGCCTGCTGCTCGACCGCATGCCCGAGCTACTGGTGGAATTCCGACAAATTCCTCGGCCCTGCAATCCTTCTGCAGGCCTATCGCTGGCTGGCGGACAGCCGCGACGAGATGACCGGCGAACGTCTGGACCAGCTCGAAGACCCGTTCCGCCTGTATCGTTGCCACACGATCATGAACTGCGCGAACGTCTGCCCCAAGGGGCTAAGCCCAGCGAAGGCGATTGCCGAAACCAAGAAGATGATCGCCGAACGCGCGATCTGATCCCTTGGCACTACCCGACGACGTTTTCGAACACGGTCCAGATCCGGAAAATCCCGGCTGGCGGCATTGGAACCTGAAAGATCGGACGCTGTTCAACGGCGCGGTGATGGGCAAGCTCATCGCCCGTGTGGACGATGACGGGAAAGCCCGCCTGCGCATGTTTCCTGAACGGCGCCATGAAAACCTGCAGGGCATCGTTCATGGTGCGGTGACGCTGTCGCTGATCGACATCAGCCTGTTTACCACCATGCACACGATCGGATCCGGCAATGCCGGTCCATCGGTGACAGTGGAACTTTCCACCCAGTTCGTCGGCGGCGGGAAACCCGATCGCCCGCTCAATGCGGTGTGCGAAATCGTTCGGGAGACCGGCAGCATGGTATTCGTGCGCGGTATCGTGGAACAGGAAGAACATACCGTTGCCAGCTTCTCCGGTATCGTAAAGAAGATGAAGCGTCGCCCTGCCTCATGATCGGTATGCTCACCCGCTACGAGCGGCTGGTCGCCGCTGGCGAATTGCGTTCCGATCCCGACCAGCGCCGCGCTGCCGAACGGCTGGACCGGCTGCAGAAGGATCTGGAGGCGGAAAGTTCAGGCGGTCTGCTTTCGCAATTGTTCCGCGCCAGAAAGGCTAACCCGCAGGGCGTCTACATGTGGGGCGGCGTCGGTCGCGGCAAATCCATGCTCATGGACCTCTTCGTCGAAACTCTGGGCATCGATGAAAAGCGACGCGTGCATTTCCACGAATTCATGCTGGAGGTCGATCGCCGCATTCGCGAGCGCCGTGAATCCGATCCGGGCGATCCGACTGGCAAGGTCGCTCGTGATATCGCGCAGGATGTACGCTGCCTCGCATTCGACGAAATGGTCGTCAACAATACGGCCGATGCCGCGATCATGGCGCGCCTCTTCACGGCTCTTATCCGCGATCAGGGTGTTACGATCGTTACCACCAGCAACCGGCCTCCCCGCGATCTTTACAAGGACGGTCTGAACCGCTCCCTCTTCCTGCCCTTCATCGACCTGATAGAGGCAGATCTCCATGTCGTTTCGCTCAACGGGCCCACCGACTACCGAATGGACCGGCTGGGGGACATCGCAACCTGGCATTCCCCGCTCGGGGATGACGCCACTGCGCAGGTGCGCGAAGCCTTCTTCCGCCTGACCGATTACAAGCCGGAAGATGCCGCCAACGTGCCCAGCGCCGATCTCGATCTCGGTGGCGGGCGGACCTTGCACGTCCCCAAAAGCCTCAAGGGCGTGGGTGTTTTCAGCTTCAAGCGATTATGCGGCGAAAATCGCGGGGCGGCAGACTATCTCGCCATCGCACATGCCTACCATACCGTGATCGTTGTCGGAATTCCCGCCATGTCGCCCGACAACCGCAACGAGGCCATCCGGTTTACCAAGCTGGTCGATGCGCTCTACGAAAACAATGTGAAGCTGTTTGCCACGGCGGCCGCCGAACCGGAAAACCTATATACCGCCGGCGACGGTGCGTTCGAATTCGAACGGACCGTAAGTCGCCTGAAGGAAATGCAGAGCAGCGACTACATGGCTCGCGGTCACGGTGTCGCCTAAGCCTGCCGGGGCAGTTACAGCGGTGTTTCTTGACGGCTCTCTCGTCGGTCCCACATCAGGCGCATACCGGCGTTAACACCCCGCCGATGTGAGACTTTGACCATGATCGATATTCGTCCTTTCGCTTCCCTTGGGCACGCCAATCACGGCTGGCTCGATGCGCGTCATCATTTCAGCTTTGCCAATTATCATGATCCCGACCGTATGGGGTGGGGCAACATCCGGGTCTGGAACGATGACACGATCCAGGGTCAATCCGGGTTCCCCCCGCATCCGCACCGCGACATGGAGATTGTCACTTTCGTGCGCACCGGAGCGATCACTCATCGTGACAGCCTGGGTAACGAAGGCCGCACCGCCGCCGGCGATGTTCAGGTGATGAGCGCAGGCACTGGTATCACCCATGCCGAATATAATCTGGAAGGGGAAGACACCACGCTGTTTCAGATCTGGATCATCCCTGATCGTACGGGCGAAAAGCCGGGCTGGGGTCAGCGCGAATTTCCGAAAGCGACGCGCGAAGGCGGGTTTGCCGTTCTTGCGAGCGGCACGCCCGAAGCCGACGATGCCCTCCCCATTCGTACCGACGCCAAGGTTGCCGCAACGACACTCGCTGCTGGACAGACCGCCACATGGACCACGTCGGGCGAACGCCACCAGTATCTCGTCGCCCCCACGGGACGGGTAAAGGTCAACGGGATCGAGGCTCAACCACGTGATGGCATCGCTGTGACCGGCGAGACGGAGATCCTTGTCGAAGCGCTCGAAGACGCCGAAATCGTGCTGGTCGACGCGCGCTAAGCGCTCGGCTTGAGATGACGGAGTGACCGCTCTAGCATCAGCAATTGCCATAGGACGCGGCCATGATCGGACCGCCCCGAAATATGTTCGTCCGCAAGCCGTGCAAGCGCTTTGCGGGCGAACAGTCCGTTGCCCGTGAGCAGTTCGCTGGATGCAATCGCCCTCGCCTCGCTTGCCAGCGGTCCACGAAACCATTCCGCCAGTGGCGTGACGAAACCCTGCTTCTGCCGATACAATATGTCGTCGGGCAGGTAGCGCTCCATCGTGCGCTTCATGAGCCATTTGCCGCTCGTACCGCGTAGACGCTCGCGGTGCGGCAGACGCGCACCGAATTCGATCAGGCGATGATCCAGCAGTGGCTCGCGCGCCTCCAGTCCTACTGCCATACTCGTCCGGTCGGTCTTGGTCAGGATGTCTCCGGGCAGCCAGAACTTGAGATCGGCATATTGCGCCCGGTCGAGACCGCTTCGCGCAGGCGCATCTCGCATCAGCTCTTCCAGCGGTTGCTCCGCCCGATAATCGCCACGTTCGCGCAGGAACGCCGCATCATAAAGTAATTCGCGCTGCTCGGGCGAAAGGATCGCCAAGGCCCGTGCATAGCCAGCTTCACCGCTGCCCCCGAGAGACAGCAGGGTAGTTTTCGCGCGCAGCGGGCGCGGTGCCCAGTCCGCTTTCGGCCACAGACGTCCGAGCGTTCCGAACACCGGCTCGCGCAGCCCGCTCGGTAGAACAGATCGCACCTGCTCTTCGCGTGCATGGAATGCCTGACGTCGATATCCGGCGAACGCTTCATCGGCACCATCGCCCGACAATGCCACTGTCACATGTTCGCGCGCCAATTCGCATACCCGTAAGGTCGGCAGCGCGCTCGCATCCGCGAATGGCTCGTCGAAGATCGCGGCGATCCGGTCGATATCGCCGAACTGGTCGGAGGATACGATCCTTTCGTGGTGGTCGGTGGCGAACAGTTTGGCGACCTGTCGCGCGTAAGCCGTCTCATCGACACTTTCGACATCGAACCCGATCGAACAGCTGGTGACGGGCGCGGCGCTGCTCTCGCTCATCAAAGCGACGACGGATGAGCTGTCGACGCCTCCGGACAGAAACGCGCCCAGAGGGACGTCGGAAACCATTCTGCTCGTCACGCCTTCGCGCATCAGGTGGAGAAGCTGCGCGGAGAGGTCTTCGGTTCGCCCGTTCTCACGCCTGGTAAAATCCATGTCCCACCATTGCTTGGGCGGGCCAGGCTCGCGGCCATGATCCAGTAGCAGGAAATGTCCTGCCGGAAGCTTCTCAACCCCTTTCAGGATGGCGCGATGATCGGGCACATAGCCCCAAGTCATATAGTCTTCGATCGCCAGTGGATCGATCACTCGGCGCATCAGCGGATTGGCCAGAAGGCCCTTCATTTCGCTGGCGAAGGCGAGCGCGCCGCCCTCCAGTTGCGCCAGATAAAGCGGCTTCACCCCGAAACGGTCGCGGGCGAGGAAGAGCTGCCGCCGGTCGATGTCGTAGAGCGCAAATGCGAACATCCCATCGAGCCGGGACAGGCAATCCACGCCCCATTTCTGCCAGGCGGCAAGAATGGTCTCGGTATCGCCATCGGTCCGGAAATGTGCTCCGCCGCGCTCCAGTTCGCGGCGCAGTTCGCGATAATTATATATCTCGCCGTTGAACGCGATCACGGCGCGCCCGTCCGCCGAACGCATGGGCTGTGGAGATCCGTCGAGATCGATGATCGACAGGCGTCTGTGACCAAGTCCGACGCCCGGTGCAGTCCAGACGCCGCTACCGTCGGGACCGCGGTGCGCCAACGCGTCGGTCATCCGTTCGACCCGCTTGGGATCGACCGGCTTTACCGTCTCGTAATGGAAAATCCCGGCGATCCCGCACATATGCGAGCGGGCCTAGCCGAGCCGCGGCATTACGGCAAAGACCAAAGCGGCAGTAAGTGTCGCGCCAAGGACAAGCGCGGGACTGGCACCGTTCCTCTCCAGCCGTTGCAACATTGGTAGGGCCGAAACCTGCTGCGCGCTCCAGCCTGCCTCTTCCGGCTCGCGCTCGAACCAGCGCCACGCCACTCCCAGAACCAGGGCGATGACAATACCGAAGAAGAACCAGCCGTAGACGATATGGTCGAAACTGCCGGCGGCTTCCGCGCCGACATACTGAGCAATGAAAATCGTTGCCCATGCCCGAATGCCGTTGGCCACGATCGGCACGATCACGCAGGCCAGTAGGAACAGGATGCGGCGTTTCCAGCTCGCAAAGCAGCTGTATGCAACCAGCACCCCAAGCGCGACCATGGCAACGAGGAACTTCACCCCGGAGCATTCCTCCGCCACGATAAACAGTCCGGCAGGCGTGTCGATATGGATGCCATCTGCCACCGTTTCGACACCGCTGAACAGTGTGAGTGCGGTCGCCATTTCTGCGGTGACATACTGCAAAGGCGGAATGATCTCGTCTCCGAAAGGAACGAGGAAGAACATGTAGGCCAGAGGAAAGGCAAGGATGAGCCCAACTCTGAGGCCGACTATCCCGAAGGTCGCACCCTGGAATGCCACGATCACGCCCAGTTGCGCGATCAGATTGATGTCAGCCGACCTACCGACGAAGCAGATGGCAAGACCAAGCAGGCACCAAAGAAAGCCCGGCCACCAGCCCCGGGCCTCGACCCGTGCCACTTCATCCCGGCGTATCCAGACGAGCCATGCCAGTATGGGCAGGATCAGGAGGATATGGCTGTAGGTGTCGATGTTCCACCATTGATGGGCCATCGCCGACCATTCCCTCAGCGTAGCTGCGAACAGCCCCACCCAGCCCAACGCAAGCAGCGCCGCGCTGCGGCCGCGGCCCGCAATCGATTGTCCGGTAATGGCAAGGTCAGGCTGCATCGCGTCCAGTGTCGCCGCTCACGAGCAAACGCTCAAGTTCAATGTCGACGCTGTCCCAGCTCATGTTCGCCAACACAAAATCGCGGGCGGCCCTGCCCATCTCGGCGCGCTTTCCTTCATCCGCCAGCAGTGTCGCCATCCGCCGCAGCATTTCAGGCGCTTCGGGCCGTGCCACCGCAAAGTGAACATCGTCCTGTGCTTCTATTCCGGTGGCCGCCCCCGGTGTCAGCACAACCGCCTTCGCCATGGCCATGGCCTCCAGAACCTTGTTCTGCACCCCGCGTGCTATCAGCAGCGGCGCCACGACAAGATCGGCAGATTTCAGGAAAGGCCGAACGTCCGGCACCTCACCCCATACGCGCACGCCGTTTTCGCCATGCCGGCTCCTGAGACTCGCTACAGGTGCACGTCCGACGATATGAAAACGTGCCCGATCATGCATTTTGCGCAGTTCGGGCATGACATTCTCTATCATCCATTCCGCCCCAGCCACATTGGGGGGATAGTCCATCTGACCCGTAAACAGCAGTTGGGGCCCCTCCCCCTCTTTCAGGTCAGGCTGCACCGGCACATGTGCCGGATCGAAGAATTCGGCATCGATCCCATTGCCCAGCGCCCGAACATTGATCGCTTCCGACCCATCTAGGCGTGACCGGAAAAGGGCGGCCTCGCTATCGCTGATCAGCAAGGTGGTATCCGCGCGGTTCGCCAACCGCATCTCTTCTGTAGCAAGCAGCCGCCCCTCGCGGCGATTGATCCACCTGCGCTGGCCGGCGTCGGCATAGGCTTCGAACTTGGCGCTATCCACATCGCACAGATCGATCACGACCCTACCCGCGAAGTCGTCCGGAATGTACTGCCCCATCTGGCTCGAAAAGACGAAAATCGTGTCGATCCGGTGGTTGCCCAAAGTCTTGGCAACGTAGCGGCGCATGGCAGCGTGATCGAAGGCGGTGAGGCTTACCGGCTTCCCCTTCAACACCGCCTCAATACCCGCCTGCGGCAGTGGCTTGGTGCGTTCGATCAGCGCATGTGTTTTGGCAACCAACGCAAGCGCGCTCTTCTGCGCCATATCATGCGATGTTTCGCCAAAGGTGCCCACATGCACCGGCCCCAGCTTCGCCAACCCCTTGAGCAAGTGATGCGAGCGGATCTTGTCGCCGCGATCCGGCGGAAAGGGGGCGCGGTGCGCAAGGAACAGGATCTCTCCCATGTCAGCCCAGCCCACGCGCGATCCAGGGACCCAGCCGGTTCGCGATCGGCAAAGGCAACCGCTTCCAAAGAGCGATCTTGGCGGAATAGCCCTCATCAGTCGGATCGACATTTCGCGCTGCTGTGCCCGGTGCCGACCAGGTGAAATAGGTCAAGGGCTGCGGTTCGAACCCCCAGTTCTTCTTGAACGCGAACGGCCCGCTTCCGACTTTCGAGCGCCCGAAATCGAAACGAACGCATCCCCTCCTGCGGGCGTGACACATCAGTTCGTAATACATCCGCTCATTGGCGCGCAGGTGGCGCGCTGCCCAGGTTCCACCGCCCCAGAACGGCATGACCGTTTCGTCATGATAGAGAGACAGCACGCTTGCCACTGGAACGCCTTGCTGGCGAACCGTCAGAATGTCCGCATCATCTCCGAAGATATCCAGAACAGCATCGAAAAGACTGCGCGGGAATACCGGCGTCCCGAGATTGCGCACGCTCTCGGCGTAAACGGCGTAATGGGCGGATCGCTCCTGCTCGTCACGTCCGATGCTCACCGAAAGGTCATTTGCCAGCCCCTTGCGAACTTCAGCGCGTGCTTTCCGGGGAATGGCGAGCAATTGCGCATCATCGTCTTCCGCCAGATCCGCAGCGAAGTTTGCATGCTTGCCATCGATAACCAGCCAATCGGGTGGAGCGGTTCCGCTGCGCAATTCAACTGTTGTGGCGGAACGACGCTGGGCCATTTCCTGCGCCGCCCGGCACAATTTCTCGGCGTCTTCGGTACGCGCGGCTAATACCCCGCCTCCTACACCGAAACCGCTCGATACCAAGGCGCGCCCGAAGATCGCCGAATGAATCTCGGTTAGCGGCAACCAGCCTACGACGCCGCCGCCGCGCTCCAGCATCAGCCCCACCGCTGAATTGCCCGTGCCCCGCTCGACCGCTTGCAGCCATGCCGGACGGTGAAAGATGCTGCCGCCGCGTTCCGCTACAAAGCGTTCGATCCGTGCCACGTCGGCCTTGTCGCTCAAGTCCGCCTGCCGAATAGTCGCGGTGTGACTGATCGGCGCGTTCATGCGGCCCACTTCACGCTGCGTGATCTTTCCTTTGCCGCGAGTTCGTCCATTCTACCCCAGGCAAAATCGCCGAGCAGGTCGGACAACTTGCCAGCCATTCTGGATAGATTGGTGTAATGTCTCAATCGCGATCGCACCGAAGCGTTGGACACCCGCGGTTGGTCGGGATCGACCTCCCATGGATGGAAATAGAATACCGCGGGTCGGTGATCGGAATTGACCTGCCTGATCGCCCAGCGGGTGAAGCTATAGGGGAGCACGCGAAAGAAGCCGCCGCCGCCTGCTGCAAGGCGGCGTTTACCCAACAGCGCAGTTGTGACCGGAATTTCGACGAGATCACTGCCCGGCACCGGGTCGAATGCGAAACGCGGCGCTTCGCGCCAACCATAGTGATCGTGGACTACCGGAGCGACCGATGACGAATAGGCATAGCCATGCTCTGCAAGGACCTGATGCGCCCATGGATTGCGCGCATCGATAGAAAAGCTGGGCGCACGATACCCCGTAACAGCTTTTCCGCTGGCATCTTCCAGAATAGCGCGCGCCTTGGCGATGTCGGCAGAAAACTGGTTGCGCGTGAGGGTAAAAACCCGTGTGTGATCGTAACCGTGGCTCGCCAGTTCGTGGCCCCGGTTGACGATCGACTGCATCGCTGCACGGTTGCGCTCTGCCACCCAGCCCAAGGTGAAGAAGGTCGCTTTCACCTCGGCTTCGTCGAACAGATCGAGAATGCGTGCGACGTTGTCCCCCACACGCAATTCCAGCCCATCCCAATCTGCACGCGAGATGGTGTTTTCGAACGCGCCGACCTGAAACCAGTCTTCCACGTCGACCGAGAGGCCGTTGACGATCATATTGTCGCTCAACGCTCGCTCCTCGCCATCTCAGGCCGCTGCGCGCGAACCCTGCGTTTCGAAATAGTCGATCATCATGGTGAGGACATGGCGCAAGGACCGCTCCTGCTCGTCGAGCCTGGCCTCGATGGCGACGAGACGCTGGCCGAGATCGTCCGGCACTTCGCCCGACGATTTGCTCTGTCCCAATTTCTCCACTTCGCGGCGCAGTGCCATCATGTGCTTGTCACGGTGCGCGAAGGCCGCTTCAATCGCTTCGATCTGGTGGTCGAGCAAGCCCTTGTTGCGGGTGTCCGCATCACCCTGTGCATCGGCGGCCGGACGCCGCGCTTCGTCCTTTACCTTGGCGATCGCGTCTGCGGCGGGGAGATCCCGGTCAGGACGCGGTTTCGCAGCTGCATCTTCGGCAGCCGCAGCGGCATCACCAGTCATCTCTTCGACGACTGCGTCGAGCATGTCGGTGTCCAGCACGGATTTCTCTTCGACGGCTCCTAGCAGAAGGAGGCGCGTCATGACCTGGTTTACCTTGCGCGGTATCCCACCCGTCGTCTTGTGCAGCCTTACCCAGATGCTGCCATCGAATTCCGGAGAACCCGTCCAGTCTACATGCTGAAGGCGATGCATCACATAAGGTTCGATTTCGCCGGGCTGCATCGGCTCGAGATGATGTGAGGCGATGACCCGCTGGCGTAACTGCTCCAGTTCATCCGACTGGGCCAGAAGCTGTTTGAACTCTGGCTGCCCAAGCAGCAAAGTCTGAAGCAACGGGTGTGAGCCCAGCTGAAAATTCGACAGCATGCGCAGCTCTTCGAGGGCGCCAATCGAGAGGTTCTGGGCCTCGTCAACGATCAGCAGTACGCGGCGGCCATTGCGTGCTTCTTCGTGAAGGAATAATTCGATCGCCGCCAGCGCCGCCGCCTTGTCACCGCCGGCGATGTCAAGACCGAAACTTCGCGCTGCAACGTGGATCATCTCGTCATCGTCCAGGGCGCTTGTCACGACTTCGCCAACGGTCATCCGTTCGGCATCGAGCTTCTGCTTCAGATGCGCGACAAGCGTGGACTTGCCCGAACCCACCTCTCCGGTGATGACGACGAAACCCTCACCCTGATTGAGGCCGTAGCCGAGATAGCTCAGCGCTTTCTTGTGCGTGAGGCTCTCGAAATAGAAAGCCGGATCGGGCGTGAGCTGGAAGGGGCGCTCGCTGAAACCGTAGAACTCTTCGTACATGGCGCGCTGTCCTATCAGAAATCGTAACGCAGGCCGAGAAGGGCCGATGCAGTTGTGAAGTTATCGGGTGCAAGATCGCTGTCGAGCATCGAGATGGCGACGGCGGCACGTGCCGAAAGGTTGCGATATATCTCTTCGGTATAGCTTCCCGAGGCGCCGATGGCGCGCACGCTATCCGTTCCCAACGCACCGCTATCGAACCAGCTGGCGAAGGTGTTGATGGCGAAGGAAGCCCGCGAGCCCACCGGCCCGGACACGCCTGCAGTCACGTAATAGCTTTCGTCGACTACCCCATCCGCAAGCTCGAGCACGGTTCCCGGCGCACCGATAAACCTGCGGCGGTCGTATCCGGCCCCGATGCCGGCGGTCATCCGGCCGATTTGCCTGCTGTAACTTGCGACTACACCGCGTCCGCGAAAGACCGATGATCTCAGCGATCCGAACAGACCGTCAATGCAGCCGTTACCGTCGACCGTGTTAACGCACCCGGTCAACTCGCCCGTGATCGGATCGCGGATCACACTGAAATCGGTAGGTAAGGCTGCGATCGCGTTGTTGAGACGTCCACCGAAGCCCTGAATACCGTCATATACGGCAATCTGCAGATTGCTGCGGCGGTTCGGCTGCCAGCTAAAGCTGCCGTAGAATGTTTCACTGTCGTACCGATGCCCGAAATGCGCCTCGAGTTGGGTCCTGCTGCTGGGGCTCCAGACGACGCCGACATCCCAGATCAGCCCGCTTGCATCGTAAGCGATGACACGCGGGGCTGCGGGATCAGTGACGAAGCGTCCGTTTGTGTCGATCACAGGATTGCCATCCGCATCACGCAGGGCATCCCGGCTCGACACCTCTACATCCTCGACGCCGACCCCTGCCACGAAGGCCAGCGTCGGCGTGATTGGAACGGTCACATCGCCGCGTACATAAGCGTCGCGCACCCGCTGATCGAGGTTGGAAACGTCCTCCTGATAGAAGCCGGCACCTACGCCGACGCCGACCGGAAAAGGACGGTATGGGCGCGTTCCGGCTCTCACCGTTGCACTGTGGGTGATGCTGTCGTCGAAGAGGTCCGCGGGCGTTCCGCCTGCTGTCACGAAATCCGGACCATCCACGCGGGTATAGCCAATGCGGTAATTCGCGTTGATATCGACATCGCCGGCGCGTGTCTGAAGGTTGGGCCCGGCATAAACCGAATAGGTCTGGGTCGACAGATTGTCGTCCACGATCGGGTTGAACACCGAGCGCCCCTGCGCATCGACGCGCGTGCTGCTTGCCAGCGCACCTGCCTCGACGGTCAGCACCCGCGGAATGATCGAGGCGTAACCCCGGGCCAGACCCGTGATAGTATCCGAATCCGCACCGTCGGACTGATGGGCGAAATTGCGCTCGTAACGCAATGAAACGCTGCCGCCGTTGTTGCGGCCGTTAATCGTTGCATCAACGCCGGCAGCAAGCTGCGTATAGGTCACCACGTCGCTCACGGGCGAAATCTGCCAAGCGGCGATATTGTTGAATTCGATGTACGGATCGATGGACATGCGCCCGCGGCCATTCGAGGGGGCTTCGCTCTCGCTCGCGGTCGTATCCTCGCCCGAGTAAGTCTGCGCCTGCAACGGCGCCGCAATCATCATCCCAAGGAGCAGCAGACCACGCGCAAACCAGAACACCTTTTCGTTACAAGACATGGAGTTATTCCCCATATCCATAGTAACTTCCGAACTTTCGTCCGCTCGGGCTGAATGTCGCATCATTGAGCACCAGCTTGATGTCTGGACATGCCGACAGGAGATCGATGGCATCCTCCAGCGCAGCGCGGCTGCTCATGTCCGCGCGCGCGACAAGCAGCGCCTGGCCGACGTGCTTGGCAAGCTCGGCAGCAGGTGTAGCTGCCAATGTAGGCGGGCTGTCAAACACGATGATCCTGTTCGGGGCGCCGCGTGTCAGCCTGTTGAGGACGGACCAGGTGCGTTCGCTGGCAAGATATTCGCTATCGCGGCCTGTGCGCTGGCCGGCAGGCAACACCCAGAGCCCAGGAATATCGGTGCCGACGACGAAATCTTCGATGTGAGCCGCCGGATTGGCAAGAACGTCCATGAAGCCCTTGCCGGCGTCCAGGCCCAGCTTGCCCATGATCGACGGTTTGCCGAAATCGGCGTCGACCAGCAGCACTTCCAGATCGCGCTCGCCCGCCAGAGCGATGGCGAGGTTGAGCGCACAAAAGGTCTTCCCCTCGTTAGGATGCGGCGAACACACCAGCACCCGGCGCGCCTGAGGACTTCCCTCCGCCTTCGCAGCCGACAGAACCTGACGCTTAACGATGCGAAATTCTTCGAGCAGCGTCGATGCGCCGCCGTCGGGATCGATCAGGCCGTTCTCCCGCAGCAGCGACCGCACCACTTCGTGTTTGCGACCGGTGAACGTTATGGCCGGAGTTTCCGGCTCTACAGGCGCTACCACCGTCGGCGCAGCAACATCCACCGACTGCGCCGGCTCGCCGATCCAGTCGGATGCGCGCCGCTTGGGCGTCTCTGCAACAGGCTTTGAGGCCGGCTCTGGCTTGCGCTTTGGTGCAAACTTCTTCGCTTGCTCCCCGTCAAGCTCGCTAGGCACGGCTGCCGGAACGAGAGCATCCAGACCGAATGCACCGCTGGCGCGTTCGAACAGCGATGCGCTTTTCTCCTTACCCGCGTCTTCCTTGGGCGGTACGATATTCGTTGGCTTGTTCACTGACACGATCCCCTCAGGCCACCGATCCGACCTGGATCATCTCGACTGCCAGCAGCAGGAAGCAGACTGCCCCCAGCCCACCGGCGCCCGCCAGAAACTGTTTCAACCGCAATCTTTCGTGTCGCCGTGCGGCGTCGGTCATCGATCGGGAAATGGTCCCGATGACCGGCAGGTCCAGCGTGCGCTGCAATTTGTCGGATGTGGTGAAGCTCGACGTGAGCTGCCCCATGACGAAGGCGACGGCCGAACCGGCTCCGATGCCGAGGATCAGGACCACGAACAAGAGCAGCGGGCGGTTGGGTGCCGCTGGTCTGCGCGGAGCTGTTGGCTGGTCGATGACTTCGAACTTGAACGCACTACGCTCGGTTTCAACCTGACCACGCAGGCGCATTTCCTCACGGTTTCTCAACAGCTCATCGTACTTGTCTTTGAGTACCTGATAATCGCGGCTGATGCGGTTGGCCTCGGCGGCAACGGCTGGCTCATCCGCCTGTGCTGCGATCAGCGCCGAGATGTCCGATTGCAAGGCCGCCTTGCGTGCCTCCAGCGCCTGGACATTGGCTTGCCGTTCCGCGCGAATGGACTGAAGCGACGTGTAGGCCGGGTTGGGCGAACCGCCGGTTCCGGCAGGTTCGTTTGCGGCCTGTTCACGCAGCGCTTCCACCTGACGCTTTTGCGACTGGATATCGGGATGACTGTCCGTGAGGCCGCGCGCGCGCATGGCGGCAAGCTGCGACTGCGCCTGAGCCAGCGCGTTACGGGCACCGCCACTATCGGCAGTCATGATGCTGCGCGGCGTGCTGGCAAGCTGCCCGTTGATGGCGGCAAGCGCGCTTTGCGCCGCAGCGATATCGGCATCCACCCCTCGCATTTCGGTGCGCATGCCCTGCAGACGCCCCGCGACCGTTGCCGTGCCGCCCACCAGATCGGGGTTCTGCGCCTCGAACGTCAGACGGCGCTGCTCCGCCGATTCCAGTTCGGCCTTGCGATCGTTCAACTGCTCGTCGAGGAATGCGATCGTGCTCGCAACTTCACCGCGATTGCCGGCTACGTTCGATTCCCGAAAAATGTCGATGAGGCTTTGAACCACGTCCTTGGCGAGCGCGGCGTTTTCAGCATCGCTCAGGTTCGATTTGCCAATGGTGGCGGTAATTTCGAACAGATTGTCCTGCTCGCTTTTGACGACGATGCTTTCCGTCAGGCTCTTGACCGCGGCCTGCATCTCCGCATCCGTCACCACTTTCTCGCCCAGCTTCGTGGTGCGGATCACCCGTTCCAGATTGACCCCGCTTACCAGGGTCTGGCGAACCTTGGTAATGGCCTGCTTGCCATCGCCGGATATGTCGAGCTGTTCGGACAGGACATCTTCCAGTTCGACGTAGATCCGCGCCCTGCTTTCATAGCTGTTGGGGATGAATGCGATCGCCAGCCAGCCAAGGACGCAAATGACCCAGGCCACGCCGAGCGCGACCCAGCGGCGGTTCCAAACCGTATGCAGCGCGCTGCGGATCTCGTCGAAGACTTCCTGCATGCCCCGGCTGATCCCTAGAAGGTGCTTTCGGGAATGATGATCACATCACCCGGCTGCAGGAGAACATTGGCCTTGCTGTCGCCGCGCTTCAAAAGATCGGTCAGGCGCAGCGCATATTCGCGCTGGTTTCCAACCTGCTTGTCGAAGCGGATCAGTTTCGCACGATTGCCGGCAGCGAATTCCGAAAGGCCGCCCACCGCGATCATCGCGTCGAGCACGGTCATGTTGGCCCGGTACGGCAGCGAAGCCGGTTTCTCCGTCGCGCCCACGATGCGGATCTGCTGGCTGAATGTACCGGCGAATTCATTGACGATGACCGACACCAGCGGATCTTCGATGTACTGGCTCAGCTGCAGGCGGATATCCTCCTCCAGCATGGACGGCGTCTTGCCCACTGCCGGCATGTCTTTCACAAGCGGTATGGTAATTCGGCCGTCGGGGCGCACCTGAATTTTTTCTGCACCCAGTTCCGGATTGCGCCAGACGTGAATGGTCAACTCATCGAGAGGACCGATCACATATTCCTCGCCCGGACCTTCCTGCATGGCGACGAAGGTTGCCGGAGGAAGCTCGGTTTCAGGCCCGCTCGCGCAGCCGCCCAGAACAAGCGTAGCGGCAACGCATCCGGCTGTAAGCGAAGCAATTCGGGTTAAGCGCATTAATCATTTCCCTGGCATCGTCCTGGAAAGCATCGAACGAGTTGCGCGCCCGATACTCCCCGTTATGGAACAGCTAATGCCCGAAATAGGTGAACAGACTGTTAGCCATAGGCCGTCGAAACCGCAGATTTCACGGCGATTTTGCATTAGTCGGTTTTGATCAGACCAGCATCTCTATTGCAGGACCCTGTCCCAAAAAGGCACTGGGTGATGCACTGGCACCGTAAGCGCCCGCGCAGAACACCGCGATCAGATCTCCTACCTCGGCCCGTGGCAGGTGCGCCTTGTCCGCCAGACGGTCCAGCGGGGTGCACAGACACCCCACGACATTGGCTTCTTCCTCCGGCTGCACGTCGAACCGGCTCGCGATTGCCACCGGATAGTTTCGTCGTACCACAGTGCCGAAATTGCCGGAGGCTGCCAGCTGGTGATGAAGGCCCCCATCGGTCACGAGATAGGTTTCGCCGTAACTCACCTTGCGGTCGACAATGCGTGTGAGATAAACTCCTGCTTCGCCAACAAGATAGCGACCGAGTTCAATAAAAAGTTCAGCATCCGCCAGAGTGTCGGGCAATGCGGCAAACTGCGCCTCGAGCGCCTGCCCCACAGCGTGGACGTCGAGCGGTTCGTCACCTGGAAAATATGGAATGCCGAAACCGCCACCCATGTTCAGCTTGGGCAATGAAACGTCTGCTTCCCGCGCAAGGCGATCCGCGCAATCGAGGACTTTGGCCTGCATGTCTATTACCGCTTCGGCGGAAAGGGCCTGACTTCCGGTGAAGATATGCAGTCCGCGAAAATTGCACCCCGCGTCCACAATCTTTCCGATGAGGGCTGGAACCCGCTCCGCATCGATGCCGAACGGTTTCGCCCCGCCCCCCATCTTCATGCCCGAACCTTTAAGTTCGAAATCGGGGTTCACCCGAACCGCCAGCGATGGGGTCAAGCCCAGGCGTTCGGCGATGGCAATTGCGCGACCGGCTTCCGCCTCGCTTTCCAGATTTAATGTCACGCCGGCCGTAATAGCGGCTTCCAGTTCGACATCGCGCTTGCCGGGACCGGCGAAACTCACGCGAGAGAGATCGAAACCCGTCGCCCGAACCATTTCCAGTTCACCGCCGGAGGCGATATCCAGTCCATCGGACAGGTTCGACACGAGTGAAAGCAATGGCGCAAAGCTATTTGCTTTTATGGCATAATTTATCTTCAATCGATCTGGCATCGCTTCGCGAAGTTCGGCGAACCGCTGCTCTATCCGTGTCTGCGAATACACAAACAGCGGGGTTCTGCCGGCCTGCCCGGTCCAATGGCTCACCGGCTTTCCGCCAATGGCCAGTTCACCGTCGATCGCCTGGAAACCAGGCGGAATGGGGCCCAGCGGCTTCATGCGCCGATTTCCGCAGCCAAGGCTGTCCGGTCGATCTTTCCGTTGGGGTTTACCGGCATCACGTCGCGCCAGTGAATGACATGCGGTTGCATGAAGTTGGGCAGTTCCTTTTTAAGCTCTTTCACGAGCGCTTCCTCGCCGTCGAGCGCAGTCGGCGTCGGCCTGACGATCAGATGGATGGCATGCCCGAGCCGCTCGTCCCTGACTCCCAGAGCCACGGCTTCTGCGACCAATCCGGTCGCCAGCGCAGCACTTTCCAGCTCTTGCGGACTGATGCGATTGCCCGAACTCTTGATCATGGCGTCACGCCGCCCGACGAAATAAAGAAATCCGTCCTCATCCCGCCGGACACGATCGCCAGACCATACGGCTGTTCCGCCATATCTGGAGCCAGCGGGCGCGGGTTTGAAGCGTTCCGCAGTCCGCGCCGCATCTTGCCAATATCCTTGCGCCACCAGTGGCCCGCAGTGCACCAGCTCGCCTTCCTCGTTAGCCGCGCAGATTTTGCCTTCGTCATCGACCACAAGGATTTCCGCGAAGGGTATCGCCTTGCCCATCGAAGTTGGGTGCGTGTCCACCAGTTCTGGATCGAGATAGGTCGAGCGAAAAGCCTCGGTCAGGCCATACATTGGAAACAGGCGTGCCTCCGGGAAGAGTGCGCGTAGCTCACGTACCAATTCGCGCGTCAGGGCCCCACCGGTATTGGTGAGCCTCCGGATCCCGGCGATTGCCTCGGCAGGCCATTCGATCTCGGTTAGCTGGACCCACAGTGGTGGGACAGCGGCAAGCGTCGTGACACCATATTTTGCGCAGGCCTTGGCCACATCTCGGGGGAAGAGATAGTCGAGCGGAACGGCGCAAGCTCCGGCATACCATGTCGAAAGCAACTGGTTCTGGCCATAATCGAAGCTCAACGGAAGGACTGCCAGCACGACGTCATCCGCTGCAAGGTCGAGATAGTTCGCCACACTGACGGCACCCAGCCACATATTCGCGTGGCTCAGCATCACGCCTTTGGGCTTGCCGGTGGAACCGCTTGTGTAAAGGATCGCAGCCAATTCGTCGGGATCGTGGCGCGACGGGGGCAACTCGGCACCTTCAGCCTCTGCCAACCCGCATATTTCGCTTTCATCAAGGGCCTCGCAGCCCGGCGGTAGATCTTCATCTTCCAGAGACGTCAGACGCGCCTTCGTGCCCATCAACATGGTCGAGCCGCTATCGGCCAGAATATGCGCAACCTGGGCCCGTTTGAGCAGTGGGTTGATTGGCACATGCACCAGCCCCGCCCGCGCCGCCGCCAATGGCAGCAGACAAGTCAGCTCGCCTTTTGCTGCCCAGCTTGCCACTCTATCGCCCTTGGCCGCACGACTTGCCAGCCATCCGGCCAGAAGCGAGACACGTTTCCTCAACTCCTCAAAGGTAAGAGTGCGATCACGCAGCACCAGCGCAGGTGCCTGTGCACTCCCGCGCTCGGCCAGTTGATCGAGCGGATGGGGCGTGGGATCAGGCATTAACGCTCCGAGGGAAAGCCGTTGGACATCGCAGTCAGCTATCACGACACGGTTACCAAACTGCAAGGGCTTGATCTGTCGGCCAGCAGCCCTTTCGACAGGCTCGAATGGTACGCCCTGCTTGAACACCCGCTGTTCGCGATGGCGGAACGGAGCGACGACCGAGTAGTGGTTCCGCTCCAACGGCACGCAAATGGTCTTTCTTCGTTAACGAATTGGTTCAGCTTTACGTGGCGACCTATTGGAAAGTCGCAAGAATTAATTCGCGAATTAGCACGCGATCTACGGTCGCGAACGCATCGTGTCATACTCTCCCCTCTTCCCGATGAGGACGGAACGGCCGAACAGATGGAGCAAACTTTCCGGGAGGCGGGTTGGTTTGTGCTGCATGATCAATGCGATGAAAATCACGTCCTGCCCGTAGCTGGGCGAACATTTGCCGAATATTGGGCCGGACGCCCTGGCAAAATGCGCACCACGCTCAAACGCAAGGCGAAGAAGGTCGACGTCGATATCCTCACACAGTTCGACCAAACGGCCTGGGCCGCTTATAAGGCGATCTATTCGGAAAGCTGGAAACCGGAAGAAGAGCGGGCCGATATTCTCGAAGCTTTCGCAGCGGCTGAAGGCGCAGCCGGTCGCATCCGGCTGGGCATTGCGCGCGCGGACGGCGTCCCTGTCGCCGCGCAGTTCTGGACGGTCGAAAACGGCACTGCCTATATTCACAAGCTCGCGCACATTGAAGCCGCGACACCTTTATCGGCCGGCACGACGCTCAGTGCCGCTCTATTCGAATATGTCATCGATACCGACGGGGTCGAACTGGTCGATTTCGGGACGGGCAGCGATGCCTACAAACGCGACTGGATGGAACAGGTGCGACCCCGTTTCAGGCTCACCTGCCTCGACTGGCGCCAGCCGCGAGCCTGGCCTGCCATCGCCAAGGCGTTTGTACGCCACCTTGCACCGCACAATCGCCCCAGCTAAGGCCTTCGCCTCGAGTGGAAGGCCAACGACAGGGAACGCCGAAGCAATGATTGCCGAAACCGCACAAGCCGAGCCTACCGGGCCGAGCCGCAGCGATATCGACCAGACGCTCCGCGCGATCCTGCGCGATGTTCTCGGGCTCGATCAGGATCAGGTAGACAGCTTTACTGGAGACACGGGCCTGTTCGGTCATCTGCCAGAGCTCGATTCTATGGCTGTGGCCGGATTGCTGACCGAAATGGAAGACCGGCTCGACATTGTAATCGAGGATGACGATGTCGACGGAGAGATGCTGGAAAACTTCGGCGGCCTCCTTGCCTTCGCCGAAGCGAAGGTGATCGAGGGCTGACCTCCGCCATGTATTCAGTCTGGCCTTGCCCATTGCCCGATGGCGGCGTGGGTGAGGAAATGGTGCTTGGTTTCGACGAAGCGCGCGAAAAACGGATATTGATTATCCCTGCCCTGTTCGAAGAAGCGAACAGATTTCGCCACCAAATCGTTGAATCAATGCGGAAACTCCATTCGCGCGGTGTAGACTGCTTTCTACCTGACCTGCCGGGATGGAACGAGAGTCTGGCGGACTTCGACAACCAGTCGCTCGCCCATTGGCGGGTCGGCATCGCCGCTGCGGTGGAGACTTTCTCCACGACCGCTATTCTCGCCGTGCGGTCTGGATGCTGGCTGGTGCCGGAGGACGGTAAAGGCTGGCTCTATGCCCCGCCGAAACCTCAGCAGATCCTGCGCAACATGCTCCGGGCACGCATCCTGAGCGCGCGGGAAGCCGGACGGGAAGAAATCACGGAAGACCTCCGGAAAACCGGCCGGGAGCGCGGAATCACGCTTGGCGGGTGGCCGCTCGGCCCTGAATTGTTTGCAGAGCTCGAAACCGAAGATTTCGCTGCTCCGCCGGGCTATTCAGTCGTCGAACAAGCGGATGTGGGCGGAACGCCGCTCTGGCTGCGCGCCGAAAACGATTTCGATCTCGCACAGGCCACAGCGCTTGCCTCCATCGTCGCAACCGACCCTAGCAAATGAAACGGCTCGCGTTCTCTTTCGAGTGCCAGGACGCGCGCTGCGGCGCGACACTCGACAGTGCGCCCGGAACGACCGGGCTGCTCCTCGTCAGCGGCGGCAATGAAGTTCGTGCAGGGGCATTCAATTCTCAAGCTCGCCTTGCTGCCGCCATCGCCCGTGCGGGTTTTCCGGTGTTTCGCTTCGACAGGCGAGGGATTGGGGACAGCGAAGGTCAAAACCGCGGATTTCGCAATTCACGCAAAGACATAGAAGCCGCTCTTCTTGCATTTCGTGCACTGGCACCGCAGGTCGAACGCGTCGTCGGTTTCGGGAATTGCGACGCGGCAAGCGCACTCATGCTAAATGCCGGCGCCGAATGCGACGCCCTCGTGCTCAGCAATCCGTGGACGATCGAGAACGACGGCGACAACATACCGCCGCCTGCTGCAGTGCGTTCGCGCTATGTCGAAAAGCTGAAAAACCCCAAGGAACTGCTGCGCCTGGCGTCTGGCCAGGTCGATCTGAAGAAACTCGCGCGCGGATTGCGCCAGGCTTCGAAGAAACAATCCGCGCCTTCTTCGCTTGCCAATCAGATGCGCTCGGGCATAGCGGGCTTCACGGGACCCGTTCGTATCCTCCTGGCCGAGACCGACAGGACGGCCCAGTTGTTCGATGAACGATGGGACGCTGCGGACGCACGCATTAGGCGCTGCGCAGGTGCCGACCATGCCTATTCGACGCCGCAGGCAAGCGAGTGGCTGCGCGCGCAAATCCTCGAGGTTCTGCGCCGCTAGCGCGTGAAGTAACTGGTCAGTTCGACATGCGTCGACCAGCGGAATTGCCCGACTGGCCGCAGTTTCTCGAGCCGGAAACCCGCATCTACAAGGACTCTGGAATCGCGCGACCAACTGACAGGGTTGCAACTGATGTATGCCACGCGCGTGGCCTCGCTCGCCGCAATCTGAACCACCTGCTCCCGCGCGCCCGCCCGGGGTGGATCGAGAACCAATGCCCCGAACCGGCTCGCCTCTTCTGCCTGCAGCGGATTGCGAAACAAGTCACGATGAAGCGTGTGCACCGGTATCTGCCGCCCATTCGCAGCCGCCTTGCAGGCGAGATGCGCATCGCGCGCAGCCTCCACTGCCAGCACCTTCCGCGGCCCCGCCAAAGCAAAGGCGAACGTGCCGAGGCCTGAAAAAAGATCGGCCACGGTCGTTGCGCCATCGAGAAAGTCCAACGCATCGGCGACCAGCGCACGCTCACCATCGACTGTGGGCTGGAGGAAGCTACCGTGAGGAAAGGGCACCGCAATGCCGCCCAGCCCAACGGTAAGCGGCTCGGGTTCCCAGCTTGTCTCCGGACCAAACCCACGATCCACAGAAAGGCGAGCCAGGGAATTCTCACGCGCAAAGTCCAGCAGAGCTTCAGTCGCAGCCAGCCCATCGGCCTCGATACCCTTCAGCGTACAATCGACGCCCTGATCGACCAGCGTCAATTCCACATCGACCGCTTGCCGGCCGCCATAACGACCGATCAGTTTTCTCAGTGGCTCGACCAGGGCGAAAAGCTCGGGCACGAGGATATGGCATTCCTGCATGTTCACAATTCGGTGCGATCCGCTTTCGCGGAAACCCAGCGCGGCGCCCTGCGCGGTCTTCAGCGCATGCAAGGTGGCGCGTCGGCGCGACCGTGGCGGCGATAGCTGCGTCGCGAGTACTTCTCCAACCGCGAGATCCTGTGCCTTGGCAGCACCGACGACGCGGTCTGTCACGAACTGCCGTAGCGCCTCTTCATCGACATGCTGCAACTGGCACCCACCGCAGACCGGGAAATGTCGGCACGGCGGGTCGGCGTGATGCGGGCCTGTCGTCAGTGTGCCATCTTCGCCCACGGTGTCGCCCGGAACGCCGCCGGAGATGTGCCTCCCCGACGCGGTGACGCCATCGCCGCGCGCAGCAATGCGGATGATTTCTTCGGTTTCACTCACAGGAAGGACGCCATGGCCGGTTTTACCGCGTGAGCAAGTTCCCCTGCAGAAAATGCCGGGGATGCAAGGCGCGCCGCTTCGTGATGCAGCCATATGCTCTCGTCGGCTGCACGCCGCGGATCACCATGGGTTGCGAGCCGCGAACCCAGGATCCCCGCCAGTACATCGCCGGACCCTGCCACGGATAACCAGCTCGAGCCTCTAGGGAAAAATGACGTCATGCCGTCATGCACAAGAACGGTGTCGGGCCCCTTTGCCAGCACGGTGAGGCCGGTGACATCCGCCAATGCGCGAGCCCGATCGAGTTTGCTTTCCGCCGTGACGCCAAACGTCTCGCAGAGTTTTGCCAGCTCTCCTTCGTGAGGCGTCACGCACAAGGTCTTGGCGTGGGCCATCGCCAGAAGTTCCGGATCGAGAAGATGCAGCGCATCCGCATCCAGCACTGCCGGTTTTCCGCTTTCCAGAACCTTGGCCAGCCTTTCACGAGCCGCGTCGTCGCGGCCTAGTCCCGGTCCGATCAGCAAAGCCGAAATCCGCCCGTCGGAAAGCACATCGGCGAGGCTGCCCTGCTCGATCACGAGTTCGGCCGGCGCATCGGGATGAGAATGATCGCTGAACAGCTTCACATAGCCCGCCCCCGCGCGCATGGCTGCCTCCGCGGCAAGCAGTGGCGCGCCGGGCATTGCCCCTGCCACGATGGCCAGCAGCCCGCGATTGTATTTATGGGCATCGGGCTTGGGCGAAGTTATTGTCGGCGCAGCGGAAACCGTCGATGAAACATCTTCGAACTCCAGCCCGATGGTAACCAGTCGCTTTTCGCCCATCGCTGCCATAGCCGGCATGAGAAAATGGGCCTGCTTCCACGCGCCAAGAGCCAGCGTCAGGTCATACCGAGGAAGCGGGCCAAGCACACGCGCAGCGTCACTCTGAACTGCACTCGGGACATCGATAGCTATTTTATAACAGGGTGATGCTGCCATTTTCTCCAGTATTCTCGAGAACGGCTCCTCGACCTTTCTATCCAGGCCGTACCCGAACAGACAATCGACCACCACGCCTGTGCGCAGAGCGCCATGAAGAGTGACCTTGCCCTGAAAGGCCGACCGCGCCTTGCGAGCGGTCTCGCTTTTTGGCTCCACGGGCGCAATCACGTCCACTTCGTACCCCGCCCGGCTCAACACGTCCGCGATCACATAACCGTCACCGCCATTGTTCCCGGGTCCGCAAAGCACCGTGACCGGTCGTCCTGCAGCCATGCGGATGACCCATTGCGCTGCGTTGGTCCCGGCACGCTGCATCAGCTCCCACTCGCTGGTCCCGCGATCCATTGCGGCTTTCTCCGCGTCGCGCATCTCGGCGACGGTGAGCACAGGCTCAGTCACGTACGGGCTGGCCCCAGCGATAGCGATCCTCTCCGATCGCGAGCACGACCGCGTCCCCTTCGCGCCAGCTTTCCGCCTTCTGTGCGCCGTCGAACTCGGCCAGGCCGGACACCGTTTCAGCGCGTGCGAGCCTGCGGAAACCGCCATCCGGGTGCCGCATGATGAGGTAGTTCGCACTGCCATCGCTTACTTCGACGAGACGGCATTCGCCGGTGAAATCGGTTGCCCCACCCAGCGCGCAGGAAATCGTTGATCCACCTTCGCTCGCAATCTCGGGCGAAACCTCGCACGCTCCAAGACCGAGCGATGCAACCAGAAGAACCCAGAGGGATCGTTGCGGAAAAGTCATGCGTAGCCGCTGCCACGCACGGCGCTCGGGGGCAAGTCTCAGCGCGTTTTCAACTGGCCCACATCCCGGATTGCCCCGCGCGCCGCAGAGGTCGTCATCGCGGCATAGGCTTCGAGCGCTGGCGAGACCCGCCGTTCTCGCGGTTGGGCAGGAAGCCAGCCCTTCTTCTCCATGACGGCGCGCCGCTCCGCCAGAACTTCATCGGACACGGCTAGATTGATCGTGCGATCGGGTATGGAAATTTCGATCCTGTCCCCCTCCTCGACCAAAGCGATCGCGCCGCCTTCCGCGGCTTCGGGCGACACGTGGCCGATCGACAGGCCTGACGTTCCTCCCGAAAACCTGCCGTCGGTCAGCAGGGCACAGGCTGCGCCCAGCCCCTTCGATTTCAGATAGCTCGTGGGATAAAGCATTTCCTGCATGCCGGGTCCGCCCCGCGGCCCTTCGTAGCGGATGACGACGACATCGCCCTCGACGACCTGCCCCGTCAGGATCGCCGTCACCGCGTCGTCCTGGCTCTCGTAAACCTTGGCTGGGCCCGAGAAGTTCAGAATGCTCTCATCGACCCCCGCGGTCTTAACGATGCAGCCATCGCGCGCGATATTGCCATAGAGCACGGCCAGCCCGCCATCCTTGCTGAACGCGTGTTCAGCGCTCCGGATAACCCCGTTTTCGCGGTCCGTATCGAGCTCTTCCCACCTGCGCGACTGGCTGAAAGCGGTCTGCGTCGGCACCCCGCCCGGCGCCGCCGCGAAAAATTCGCGGACCTTGTTGTTCTGCGTGCGGCCAATGTCCCAGTCATCCAGCGCATCGGCCATGGTCGGGCTGTGTACGGTCGGCAACGCGGTGTGAAGCAGGCCTGCCTTTTCCAGCTCGCCGAGGATCGCCATGATGCCGCCTGCCCGGTGGACGTCCTCCATATGGACATCGCTTTTCGCCGGTGCGACCTTCGACAGGCAGGGAACCTGGCGGCTCAACCTGTCGATGTCCTTCATGGTGAAATCGACCCCCGCCTCATGCGCGGCGGCAAGCAGGTGCAGCACGGTATTCGTCGAGCCACCCATTGCGATATCGAGGCTCATCGCGTTCTCGAACGCTTCGAAGCTGGCGATGGAACGTGGCAGGACGCTCTCGTCATCCTCCTCGTAATATCGCTTCGCCAGCGTTACCACCAGCCGCCCTGCCCGTTCGAACAGGCCTTTGCGGTCGGCATGCGTGGCGAGCTGCGAACCATTGCCGGGAAGCGAGAGACCGAGTGCCTCGGTCAGGCAATTCATCGAATTGGCCGTGAACATGCCGCTGCAACTTCCGCAGGTCGGGCATGCGTTCTGCTCTATGGCCGTCACTTCCTCGTCCGAATAGGCTTCGTCCGCCGCGGCGACCATGGCATCCACAAGGTCGAGGGCGACCTCCTTGCCTTTCACCACAACCTTGCCTGCCTCCATCGGACCGCCGCTCACGAACACGGCGGGAATGTTCAGGCGCATCGCGGCCATCAGCATGCCCGGCGTGATCTTGTCGCAGTTCGAAATGCACACCATCGCATCGGCGCAGTGGGCGTTGACCATGTATTCGGCGCTGTCGGCAATCAGGTCGCGGCTCGGCAACGAATAGAGCATGCCGTCGTGCCCCATGGCGATCCCGTCATCGACCGCGATGGTGTTGAATTCCTTGGCCACGCCGCCCGCGGCCTCGATTTCGCGTGCGACCAGCTGCCCCAGATCCTTGAGATGCACGTGCCCCGGCACGAACTGGGTAAAGCTGTTGACCACCGCGATGATCGGTTTGCCGAAATCGCCATCTTTCATACCCGTCGCGCGCCACAATCCGCGCGCGCCGGCCATGTTGCGGCCGTGGGTGGTGGTGCGGGAACGATAGGCGGGCATGGCAGGTCTCTCTTGGCTTCCAGGCGAAGCCTAGCAGACAGCAAAGCCTACGCTAACGGAAGAATGCCCGTGGTCCGGCCAAGCTCGGCTTTACACCTCCAGCGAGACGCGACCCATGATGTCTGCCAGCATTACCGCCCAGCGCGCCTGCCCTGCGGCCGTATCGATCTGATCCTGTCGTATCTCGACCGTGCAGTAGGGAATGCCATTGGCCTCGGCATGGCGATCCATCGTGGCGTTGAGCTGCTTGCCCGAATAGGGCTGGTTGTCGCCCACTGTCAGACCCTGTTCGCGAAACAGCCGAATGGCATGTTGCGCCGCTCTCTCATCCTGATTGTACAGCAGGGCGACTTCCCAGGGTCGCTCTTCATCACTGGTCGCCAGGCTGGGCGTGAAGCTGTGAACTGCAACCAGCATACGCGGCCGGGCGCGTTCGATCAGCGCCGCCAAAGCGTTGTGATATGGTCGATGATAACGTGCGAGCCGCATCTCCACATCTGCGCCGATATTACCGGGGATCAGGTGCCCGTCGCTGGTCGTTGGAACAACGGCCGGTTCGTTCTCCTTGCGGTGAAAATCGCAAACGAGACGGCTCACGGTGGCGATGTGCACAGGTAGATCGTGGCGGCGGGCAAGACGATCCGCAACGCCTTCCACCCCGATATCGATCGCAATATGATCGTTCATCAGCCTGGGATCGATCCCCAGTTCGATGCCTGCTGGAACATGGTTCGATGCGTGATCGGCCACTACCAGCAATCCGCCGGGTCGAATGTCGTCCACATTCACCTGGCGATAGGGCCGACCGTCGATCATCTGAGCTTTCCTCGCATCTGCCACCAGCCGGGATGGTCGGCGGCCATGCGATCCGCCGCCTCGTCCCGCGCTGCCTTGTCATCGAACAGCGCGAAACAGGTCGCGCCCGAACCGGACATACGGGCGAGAAAGGGCGAAGTTCCGCGCAAGGCGGCAAGCACCCCGCCGATCTGCGGGCACAGCGAAAGGGCGGGTGCTTCGAGATCGTTTCGCCCGTCGAGAGTGATCGTGCGGGCATCGCCATCGGGCAAGGCGCCGCGATCCTTCTCGTCCCAATGCTTGAACACCGGCCCTGTCGAGAGCGGGACGCGCGGATTGACTAGCAAGACGGGTGTACCCGCCAGAGTGTCATCTGCCGCTTCGAGTTCGGTGCCGGTGCCGCGCCCGATACAGGTACGACTTTCGACACAAGCGGGTACATCCGCGCCCAGTGCAGTTGCGCGCTCGTGCCAGTCGTCCGGCAATCCATGAAGTTCTTTCACGATGCGAAAAACGGCGCCGGCATCCGCCGAGCCCCCACCGAGCCCCGCCGCAACAGGGAGGTTTTTCTCCAGCGTGATTCTGAGCCCGTCGGCGCGCGGCACCTTGCCCAGCGCCTTTGCCACCAGATTGTCGAACGGGTTGTCGAGACCGCCCGCGAACTCGCCCATGACCGTCACGGCATCCTGCGCCGCGCTGGTGGCTGTCAGCACGTCCCCCGCATCGACGAAGGCAAACAGCGTCTCGAGCTCATGATAGCCATCGTCCCGCCGCCTGCGAACATGCAGCGCCAGGTTGATCTTGGCATATGCGGTTTCGACATGGGCCACGCCACAATTCCCCGTCATTGCGAGCGAAGCCAAACAATCCCTGGCGTTGGCGCCTGGATTGCCGCGTCGCTTTCCCCCTCGCAATGATGGAGAAAGCAACGCTGACGATTACATATTCGGGTAGTTCGGCCCGCCGCCGCCTTCGGGCGTGACCCAGGTAATGTTCTGGTTCGGATCCTTGATGTCGCAGGTCTTGCAGTGGATGCAGTTCTGCGAATTGATCTGGAACTTGGGCTCCGCGCCTTCCTCCAGTATCCACTCGTACACGCCCGCCGGGCAGTACCGGGCGGATGGGCCCGCAAAGACTTCCAGCTCGCTCTCGCGCTGCAGTTCCATGTCCGCGACCTTAAGGTGGCAAGGCTGGTCTTCGGCGTGGTTGGTGTAGCTGAAGCTGACATTGGTAAGCCGGTCGAAACTCAGTACGCCGTCGGGCTTGGGATAGGCGATCGGCTTGAAGTTGTCGGCCCGCTCCAGCATCTCGTAATCGCGATGATGCTTCATCGTGATCGGCAGTCCGATCTTCAGCGTGCGCATCCACATGTCGATGCCCGCGATGACCGTACCCAGATCCTCGCCCCACTTGGCGACGGCGGGCTGCGCGTTCTTCACCTTCTTGAGCTCGTCTGCGATCCAGCTGTCGCGCACGGCGGCATCGTAATCCATCAGCTCGGTATGCTCGCTACCGGCGGCGATCGCCGCAGCGATGCTCTCCGCGGCCAGCATCCCGCTCTTCATCGCGGTGTGGCTGCCCTTGATGCGCGGGACGTTCACGAAACCGGCCGAACAGCCGATCAGCGCGCCGCCGGGGAAGGCCAGCTTGGGCACGGATTGCCAGCCGCCTTCGTTGATCACGCGCCCGCCATAGGACACGCGCTTGCCACCTTCGAGGATCGCGGCGATGTCCGGATGGTGCTTCCAGCGCTGGAATTCCTGATAGGGCGACACATAGGGATTGGCGTAATCGAGCGCGGTCACGAAGCCGAGCGCCACCTGACCGTGGGCCTGGTGATAGAGGAAGCCCCCGCCCCAGGTGCCGGTTTCGCTCAGTGGCCAGCCTTGCGTATGGATCACGCGGCCGGGCTCGTGCTTGGCCGGATCGATGTCCCACAATTCCTTGACGCCGAGACCGTAGACCTGCGGTTCGCAATCGGCCTCGAGGTCGAATTTCGCCTTCATCTGCTTGGTCAGATTGCCACGCGCCCCTTCGGCGAAGAGGGTGTATTTCGCATGGATTTCCATGCCCGGCTGGTAATCGGCCTTGTGGCTGCCATCCTCGGCGATGCCCATGTCCTGCGTGACGATACCGGTCACTGCACCCTTGTCGTCGAACAGCACTTCTGCGGCGGGAAAGCCGGGGAAGACCATCACGCCCAGACCTTCGGCCTGCTCGGCCAGCCAGCGACACATATTGCCCAGCGATCCGGTATAATTGCCGTGATTGCTCATGAAAGGCGGCAGCAACATCTCGGGAAGGTCGGATTTTCCGCTTTCGGACAGCACCCAGTGGTGGTTCTCCGTCACGAGGGTTTCCGCCATCGGGCAGCCCTGGTCGCGCCATTCGGGCAGCAGTTCGTCCAGCGCACGCGGATCGACCACCGCGCCCGACAGGATATGCGCGCCGATTTCGCTGCCCTTTTCGAGCACCACGACTTCGAGTTCCGCGTTCACTTGCTTCAGCCGGATCGCCGCGGCGAGGCCTGCCGGGCCTCCGCCGATGATCACGACATCGCAGGGCATGGATTCGCGTTCGCTCATGTCTCTCTCTTTTCGTCGCTTTACTGTTGCGAATGCCTTGATTGGTGGCGCTTTAGAGGTCAAGACCCGCGCCCAAGTAATGATGCATGCCGACCCCCCGAATTCGCGCGATGTCACGGCGCTCGAAAGCCTGGAAGGCGCGCTCGACTGGTGGCGCGAGGCTGGCGTCGATGCCGATTTTCTGGACGAGCCGAGTGGCTGGCTGATCGAGCCGGAGGCCGACGATGCCGTAACGGCTCCTCCTCCGCCCGCACCGCCGCCGGTACAGCGCAAGACCCCGCTGCAACGCGCGCTCGAACAGGGCGAAGGTGCGGCCATGCAGATCGATCGCTCCGCCCTTCCCGATACGCTCGAAAAATTTCGCGCATGGTGGATGTCGGAAGCTTCGCTGGCGGATGGCGCGCTCGATCGGCGCGTTCCCCCGCGGGGCGTTGCAGGCGCGAAGCTGATGCTGCTTTTGCCCCAGCCCTTCGATGACGATGCCGAAGGACTGCTGACGGGCGGCGCCGCCAAATTCGTCGATGCCATGCTCGCGGCAATGGGCATGGGCCAGCACGAAGCCTACATCGCCAGCGCCCTTCCGGCCCCAATGGCCCTGCCCGATTGGGGTCAGCTTGCAGGTGCCGGTCTGGGCGAAATCGTCAGGGCCCATATCGCGCTCGCCGCCCCGCAGCGCGTGATCCTGTTCGGACGCGCGCAACTCGCGCTGTTCGGCAAGACGCCCGAAGATGCGCGCGACCCCCTCTCGCTGGACTGTGACGGCAAGACCTACCCCCTGCTCGCCGCCCCTGACCTGCGCAACCTTGCCCGCTCGGCCGCCCGGCGGGAAACTTTCTGGAACCGATGGCTGGACTGGACTTGATGACGCTTCGCATTTTCGCCGCCGCCGCTTTGGCCGCCACCACCTCCCTCCACGCGGCCCCGGCCCTTGCGCAGGGCAGCGTGGAATATTTCACCCGTTCGCACGCGGCTTCCCTCCCGCAGCTCCTCTCGCAGGACGACCGCGCCTATTACGGCTCGCTGTTCGAAGCGATCGACAGCCAGAACTGGGACAGGGTCGAGGTCATGCTGGCCAGTCGCGATGACGGCCCGCTCCACGGCGCGGCACTGGCGACCTATTACCTCCATCCGCAAAGTCCGCGCATCGAACTGCCGCGCATCGAAAGCTGGCTGTCGCGCTATTCCGCGCTGCCGCAAGCGGAATCCATCGTCCGCCTTGGCCAGACGCGCGGGCTCGTGAACCCGCCCTATCTGCGCCCGGCCCGCGATCTCGTCCGCCAGCCCGGGTCGACCAAGCGTATCCGGCCCAGTTCGGTCAACGACGGTACGATGCCTGAAAGCGTAAAGGCCGCGATCCTCGAACGCATCACCAATGACGATCCGAATGGTGCCCGCCTGCTGCTGGACGGCGTGGATGCCACGCTGTCGCGCGATGCGCGGGCGGAATGGCGCTACCGCGTCGCTTTCAGCTACTACATCGAAAATCAGGACGCGCAGGCCTGGGCCATGGCGGATACGACCCGCGATGGCGGCAGTGGTGCCTGGGTCGCGGAAGGCGATTGGGTCGCCGGGCTCGCCGCATGGCGGCTGGGCGATTGCGACAAGGCCGCAGAAGCCTTCCAGCGCAGCGCGTCCGGCTCCGCCAATCCCGAACTGACCGCAGCGGCGCATTACTGGGCCAGCCGGTCTTTCATCCGCTGCCGCTTCCCTGAAAAGGCTGCCGAACAATTGCGCGGCGCCGCGCGTTTCCCGGAAACCCTCTACGGCATGCTGGCCCACGAACAGATGGGGCGCGACCTTCCGCGGACCCACGCCTTGCCCGACCTGACACAGGCCGATTGGGAACATCTGCGCCAGGAAGACGCGGTCCGGCAGGCCGTCATGCTGGCGGAAGTCGGGCGGCGCGATGCGGCGGCGGACGATCTCGTCTGGCTGGTCCGCACGGGCGACCCGAAGGATTACGGCGCATTGTCGCGGCTATCGCGTGCGCTGGGCCTCACGGGGGCGCAGACCTTCATGGCCTATAATGCCCCGCGCGGCGAAGGGGCACATCCCAGCCTGCGCTATCCGGTCACCTTCCGCGCACCGGTGGGTGGATGGCGCGTGGACCCTGCCCTCGCCTTCGCCCATGCCTTGCAGGAATCGAACTTCCGCGAAACCGTGGTCAGCCCGGCAGGTGCCATCGGGTTGATGCAGATCATGCCGATCACGCAGCGGGAATATGCCGCATCGATCAACATGAGTTCGGGCGCGGATCTGAAGGACCCGGCCGTCAATCTCGCCTTCGGCCAGCGCACGCTGGAATCCCTCAATTCGTCCAATTTTACGCAGGGCAAGCTGCCCAAGGTGATGGCGGCGTACAATGCCGGGCCCACGCCCGTTTCGCGCTGGGAAAGTGAAATCCGCGATCAGGGCGATCCGCTGCTCTACATGGAAAGCATCCCCTATTGGGAAACGCGCGGCTACGTCGCCATCGTGATGCGCAATTACTGGATGTATCTGCGCCAGGCGGATGCCGATGCGCCAAGCAGGGTCGATCTGGCCGAAAACGACTGGCCCATGTTTCCGCGGGCCAGGTAAGGAACACGCTTATGCCAATCGACGAAAGCCGCACCTTCAAGCCAGTGCGTATCGCGCTGCTGACCGTATCCGACACGCGCACCTCGGCCGATGACACTTCGGGCGATATTCTTGCCCAACGCATCGCAGATGCTGGCCACGAACTCGCCGATCGCGATATCAGCCGCGACGATGTGAACCAGCTCGCCGCGCACCTTCATCGCTGGATCGACGACGAACAGATCGATTGCATCATCACCACCGGCGGCACCGGCCTCACCGGCCGCGACGTCACGCCGGAAGCGCTCGACAAGGTCAAGAGCAAGGACATTCCCGGTTTCGGCGAACTATTCCGCTGGATCAGTTACGAAACCATCGGCACCAGCACCGTCCAGAGCCGCGCCTGCGCCGTGCTCGCCCGCGGCACCTATATCTTCGCCCTGCCCGGCTCGAACGGCGCAGTGAAAGACGGCTGGGACCGCATCCTTGCGCACCAGCTCGACAGTCGCCACCGTCCCTGCAACTTCGTCGAACTGATGCCCCGCCTCCGGGAAAGATAGCCTTCGCCTTTATTGCAAGGAGCCGGAGGCGACCCGGCCGCCCATGATGCCGCCACCGATCGGCAAGCCGAACCTCTGCTAGAATTCATTTTCCTACTCGGCTCCGCCTGCATAACAGACCTGATTCGCTTCCATTCCCGACAGGAGACGCGGATCATGACCGACATTACCGAACCCTTTGCCCATGTCCCGGCGCGTGGCTGGACACCCGAACTGAAGGCGCGCTTTCTCGACCGGCTGGCGGCTCACGGGAATGCCCGCGCCGCCTGCCGCGCGGTCGATCTGTCCGCCGAAGCGGCCTATCGCCTGCGTCGCCGCGATCCGTTCTTCGCTCGTGGCTGGGCCGCTGCGCTCGTCTTGGCGCGGGAAAACGGGGTCCAGGCTCTGGCAGAACGCGCCATCGAAGGGGTGGAAGAACAGATCTATTATCGCGGGGAGCTCGTCGGCACGCGCCGGCGCTACGATGCGCGGCTTTTGCTGGCACATCTGGCACGCCTCGATGCGATGGTCGGTGACAATGCCGCCTGCGCCGATGCCGGTCGCTTCGACGAATTGCTGAACTGTGTTGCCACCGGCAAACTGGCCCTGCCGCCCGTGCGCAAGGATGCTGTCGCCGCGGCAGGCGAAGAAGCTCGCCGCAATCATCGCGAGAAAGAGCTCGAGGTGTTCTACGGCGCGGCGGAGGACGACGTTCAGGACGACGACGACAGCGGCTGGACCGTCAGCGAAAGCAGCGCCGAATTCCTGGGTGGTCTCGATGACGAATGCGACGAAGTGGCTGCACAGGCCCGGGAAGACGCGGGGCACGAATGGGATCGCCGCCTTGCCGACACCTTCGACACTGTCGATGCCTTGTGTGGATGGCCCGCATCGCCGACCGCTCCCGGACTGCCCATCAGGGTCCGGCCGCCACGCGTTGATCCTTCCGCGCTTGCGCAGCTGATGACGCTGGCATGCCAGACGGTCGATCGACCCGCTAGCGAACCGCTGGCCTCGGGACGGCCCAGGACCCTGTCAACTGTGTCAACCTGCGCCGTCTCGCGAATGCTTGTGCGCAGCTCATCGCACCGGGCCGCACCGCACCCCCGCTCACCCTTCGGAGCGCCGCGGACAGATGCGCGGCGATAGCTGCCAAGGCTTGCGAAAACAGACTGGCAAAGCTTTTTTGTTCGCTGTATGTTCTGCCTCATGGAACGTCGTCTCGAACCAGCGATTCCCGGACGCGGCGCACAGGGCGCCGATGTGCCGACACGCTTCGGCCTCGCCACGCGCGAGGTGGATGGCGACTGGCGCGATCATATGGAAACGCTGGACGGGCCGCCGGTCAAGCTGCGTACTCAGGTGACCGAAGAACGCCCCCGCACGATACTCAGCTTCAATCAATCGCCCGATATTGCGTTCGATCGGTCCGTGAACGCTTACCGGGGTTGTGAACATGGCTGCGTCTATTGTTTTGCCAGGCCGACGCATGCCTATCACGATCTGTCTCCCGGTCTGGACTTCGAAACGAAGCTGTTCGCCAAGCCCAATGCCGCCGAAATCCTGCGGGCCACTCTGGCCAAGGCGAAATATCGGCCGCGGCCCATCGCCATGGGGACGAATACCGATCCCTACCAGCCGATCGAGCGGGATTATCGCATCACGCGCGAGGTGCTCGAAGTCTGTCTCGATGCGCGTCACCCCGTGACGATAACAACCAAATCGGATCGTGTTTGCGACGATCTGGATCTGCTTCGTGCTATGGCCGAACAGAGGCTGGTTGCGGTCGCAATATCGGTGACCAGCCTCGACCCCAGGCTATCGGCCAAACTGGAACCCCGTGCGGCTGCCCCGGCGAAGCGTCTGGCCGCCCTCGCCAAACTCGCCGAAGCGGGCATACCCGTCCATTGTTCGATAGCTCCCGTGATCCCGGCGATCACCGATGAATTCATGGAAGACATCGTTCAGCGCGCGGGCCAGCTCGGGATCGGCAGCGTCGGCTGGATACCCCTGCGCCTCCCGCACGAAGTCGCGCCCCTCTTCCGGGAATGGCTCTCGGTCCATTTTCCGGAACGCGGCGACAAGGTCATGAACATCGTCCGCTCGATCCGTGCCAAGGACGGGCAGGCGCGGGACAACGATCCCGACTTCTTCACCCGCATGAAACCCACCGGTGTCTGGGCCGATCTCTTCCGCGCAAGGTTCCGCCTCGCCTGCAAGCGCGCAGGCGTGGGCAAATCGAAATTCGAACTGGACTGCACCCGGTTCCGCCCGCCGGCCGTCGGCGGTCAGTTGCGGCTACTGTGAAAATTTTCGCAGACTTAGAGGCTAGAACCCCTCGCCCATCGCTCCCGGCTTGAAGCGAACCAGCCTGCTGTCGGCCAGTGCGGCAGTGCGATTGACCACGGCCTTCTGATACTCGGGATCCGTGATCATCTCGAAGAACGCGGCCGCACTGGGATATTGCGCGATAAAGCCATCGTGCCAATGCATCGCTCCCGGCCCGGTCAGCACCGCCTCGAATGCCCCGCGCCAGACGATTTCGCCGCCGACCCGGCGGAAAATCGGGCCGCTGGTCTTGCCATACTCCTTGTAGGCCCGGCGTCCGCTCCAGTCCTTGCCGGCATTGTCATGGCCCTCGGGATATTCCGCCTGGTCCCGGTACTGCAGCAGGTTCAGCATATGGATCGGCTGATCGCGCGGCAGATCCTTGAATGCTTCGAAATTGGTCTTGCTTGGGTCGATATAGCTTTGTGTCATGGTGCGTCCTCCTCAGCCCAGCGTATAGTCGCTGAAGCGTTCGCGCAGGTCTTTCTTGCTGATCTTGCCGGTGGCGGTGTGCGGGATGTCGTCGACGAATTCGACCGCGTCGGGCAGCCACCATTTGGCGACCTTGTCCGTAAGGAATGCGGTCACGTCCTCGGCACTGCACTCCGTCCCGGATTTCCTGACCACGAACAGAACGGGTCGCTCGTCCCACTTGGGATGGGGCATGCCGATAGCCGCCGCTTCCGCCACGGCCGGATGGCCCACCGCTGCATTTTCGAGTTCCACCGAGCTGATCCATTCGCCGCCGGACTTGATGACGTCCTTTGTGCGGTCGGTAATCTGCATCGTCCCATCAGGATGCAGGATCGCCACATCGCCAGTGTCGAACCAGCCGTCCGCATCGGTCGCGTCCTCTTCCGCCTTGAAATAGCGTTTGATGATCCACGGCCCGCGTATCTGAAGCGCACCGCTTGCCTCGCCATCGCGCGGAAGGACCGTCGACCGGTCGTCCAGATCGACCGTACGCAGTTCGACGCCGAAGATCGGCCGCCCCTGCTTCATCGTCTTTTCCACCTTCTCTTCAAAGGTCAGTTCGTCCCAGTTCGCCGTTGGACCGCCGACCGTCCCGATGGGCGAAGTCTCGGTCATTCCCCATGCGTGCTGCACGCGCGTACCGTTCTTCATCAGCCGTTCGATCATGAACCTCGGCGCAGCGGAACCGCCGATCGTCGCCGATTTGAGCTTGGGCAGATCCTTGCCCTCCGCATCGCAATACTGGAATGTCGCCAGCCAGACGGTCGGCACACCTGCGCTGTCGGTCACCCCCTCACGATCCATCAGGTCGCACAGCACCGCGGGGTCGTTCACGGCGGAGAAGACGAACTTGATCCCCGCCATCGCCCCCGAATAGGGCAGGCCCCAGCTGGCGGCGTGAAACATCGGGACCACCGGCAGCATGACGGAAGAACCGCTGAAATTGAATGCGCTGGTCTGCAGCCCGGCCATCGCGTGCAGCAGGGTGGAACGATGTTCGTACTGCACACCCTTGGGATTGCCGGTCGTGCCGCTGGTGTAACAGATCATGCAGGGATCGCGTTCGTCCCCCTCGACCCATTCGAACTCGCCGTCCTGCTCGCCAATCCAGTCTTCGAAACTGGTCGTATGCTCGCCGCTGTCGAAGCAGATGTAATGTTCGACCGTCGGCCATTTGTCGCGCATCTTGTCGATGATCGGCTGGAACGCCGCGTCATAGATCATGACTTTGTCTTCGGCGTGATTGACGATGTATTCGAGCTGGTCTTCGAACAGACGTGGATTGCAGGTGTGGAGCACCCCGCCCATGCCCGCCACGCCGAACCAGCTCACCAGATGGCGGGAATGGTTCATCGCGAGGCTTGCCACCCGATCGCCCTTTGTCAGGCCAAGCGCCAACAGCGCCTGAGCCATCTTCCGCGCGTCCAGATGGATGCCCGCCCAGTCCGTCCGCGTTTCGGTGCCATCGGCCCAGTGGGTCACGATTTCGCGACCGGATGCTTCCCGAGCCGCATGATCGATCACATGCGAAATTCGCATGTTCCAGTCCTGCATCGCACCAAACGCCATAAACTCTCCTCTCACCCGTCGGTTCGACCGTCAGGCAACGAGGCGCAAGTTTGCCTTTCCTCGTCGCGCGGTCAGTTGCACCTTGGCAAGGCCGGGCACACTTGCCAAGCGTTCGGCGAGGTCCCCATCGATAGAAAATGCCCGTCCCAGGCGCATGACGGGCGGCGCCACATCGCCGGTGAGCAGCGTGGCCATTACTTCATCGCCCCCTGCGCCGTCTTCACCGAGTTCGATTGCCAACTGGTTCAGCGCGTCGACGCTTTCTACCTCGAGCGTCAGCAACATTGCCATGCTGCCCCGAACGGCATCGAGCGGGACGGCATGCCGCACGGTTATGCGAGGCGGCTCATCGGGGCTCGGACTGTCGAGCTCCACGTCGAGCTTCACGCAGGTTTGCTTGTCCGCCCATTCGAGGAATCTGTCGACCAGACCTTCTTCGAAGCAGGCGGCGCTGAACTGGCCCGAGCTATCGGAAAAGTCCGCGCGTATAAACGGCTTGCCACGCTTGGTAGTGCCTTTGCTGGCTCCTTCGACCTGCACCGCCATCACGGCGGTCATCCGTCCGCCACCGGGAACGCCCCCTGCGATCAGAGATGCGTGCGAGCGGGCGCCCTGCGCGCTGGAAATTTCCCGATAAACCGCCGTGGCATGTTCCTTGAACGAAAACCCCATGTTCTCTTTCTCACGGTGACGCGCTTCACTGAGCGACCACTCCTCGACTTCCTTGAGGCGCAATGTATCTTCGACCGGCGCGGCCTCGCCTCCGAACAATCCACCCTGTCCGCTCGACCGCTCGCGCTCTGCGGCATCGGCCACGGCCATAAGCATGTCGGCATTGGCGAACAGCTTGGCGCGGTTCGGTTCGAATTCGTCGAGTGCCCCGGCACTGATCAACGCCTCCAGCTGGCGAGAATTCATGGAGCCCTTGGGCAGACGCTCGAACAAATCTTTGAGGCTTTTGAAACGCCCTGCAGCCTCGCGCTCGTCGACGATCGCTTCCATAGCTCGCTCGCCGACGTTGCGTATGCCAGCCAATGCATAACGCACTGCATAACCGTCATCGGTTTGCTCGACCGAATACTCCGCTTCCGAATAGTTCAGCGACGGCGGCAACACCTTGATGCCGCTACGCCGAGCATCGTCGACGAAGATCGCCAGCTTTTCGGATTGATGCATGTCGAAGCACATCGAGGCGGCGTAGAATTCTTCAGGATAGTGCGCCTTCAGCCAAGCCGTCTGATAGGCAAGCAATGCGTAAGCTGCGGCGTGAGACTTGTTGAAACCATAGCCCGCGAACTTGTCGATCAGGTCGAACAGCGCGTTGGCCTCGCCCTTGTCGATACCGGATACTCTCTTGCAGCCATCAACGAAGCGTTCGCGCTGCGCATCCATTTCTGCCTGGACCTTCTTACCCATTGCGCGGCGCAGAAGGTCGGCGTCGCCCAAGGAGTAACCTGCAAGGATCTGCGCGGCCTGCATAACCTGTTCCTGGTAAACGAAGATCCCGTAGGTTTCGGCCAGAATGCCTTCCAGCTTGGCATGCGGATATTCGATTTCCACCTGACCGGCCTTGCGCTTGCCGAACAGCGGAATGTTATCCATCGGGCCCGGACGATAAAGCGAAACAAGCGCGATGATGTCGCCGAAATTGGTCGGCTTTACCGCCGTCAGCGTACGGCGCATGCCTTCCGATTCAAGCTGGAAAACCCCCACCGTATTGCCGCTCTTCATGAGCTCGTAGACCTTGGCGTCATCGAGCGGCAGAAGCGAAAGATCGATCTCGATGTCACGCCGTTTGAGCAGGTCGGTGGCCTTCTTGAGAACCGACAGCGTCTTGAGACCGAGAAAGTCGAATTTGACGAGGCCGGAGCTTTCGACATTTTTCATGTCGTATTGCGTAACCGGCATGTCCGACCGCGGGTCGCGATAAAGCGGCACAAGCTGGGCAAGCGGTCGATCACCGATCACCACGCCTGCGGCATGGGTCGAACTGTTACGAGGAAAGCCCTCGAGCTGCATCGCGAGATCGACGAGGCGCTTCACCTCATTGTCGTTGTCGTATTCCCGTTTGAAATCGGCGGCCCCGTTCAGCGCCCTGGGCAGCGTCCAAGGGTCGGTCGGATGGTTCGGCACCATCTTGCAGAGGCGATCCACGTGCCCATAGCTCATCTGCAGGATGCGGCCGGTATCGCGCAGAACGGCGCGCGCCTTCAGTTTACCGAAAGTGATGATCTGAGCGACGTGATCGTGGCCGTATTTCTGCTGGACATAACGGATCACCTCGCCCCGCCGCGTTTCGCAGAAGTCGATATCGAAGTCGGGCATCGAAACGCGTTCGGGGTTGAGAAAACGTTCAAACAGCAGACCGAGCTGGATTGGATCGAGATCCGTGATGGTCAAAGCCCATGCGACGAGGCTACCCGCACCCGAACCACGTCCCGGGCCCACAGGAATATCGTGGTCCTTGGCCCATTTTATGAAGTCGGCAACGATCAGGAAGTAGCCCGGAAAGCCCATCTGATTGATGATATCGACTTCGAATTTCAGGCGATCAAAATAAATCCCTCGCTGGTCTTCGGACATCTCGCCATACGGTTCGAGACGCGCTTCTAGCCCCCTGTGGGCATCTTCCGCCAACATGCGCGCCTCGCCTTCGAGGTCACCTGCAAGGCTGGGCAGGATCGGCTTGCGGTATGGCGGGGCATAGGCACAGCGTTGCGCCACGACGAGCGTGTTCTGAACAGCCTCCGGCAGATCGTCGAAAGCCTCGTCCATCATGTGGTAGGTTTTTACATAGCTTTCCGGGTTCGACTTCGCTCGCTCGTCGGCGTCGATATGCGTGGATCCGGCAATGCACAGCATGGCATCATGCGCCTTATGCATGTGCGGCTCTGCAAAATTTGCAGGGTTTGTGGCGACGAGAGGGAGGTCACGGTCGTAGGCCAACTCGACCAGCGCGGCCTCTGCCCGCTGTTCCACCTCGTTACCACGGCGAGCCAACTCGATGTAAAGCCGTCCGGGAAACAACTCCTGAAGTTTTTGCAGCAGGATCTCTGCGTGGCTCTGCTGTCCCTCGGCCAGAAGCTTCGTCAGCGCGCCCTCGCTTGCCCCGCTGAATGCAATGAGTCCACCGGTGCGGCCATCAAGATCGTTCAGGCGGACATGGGGTTCGAACTCGAGCGGACGTTCCAGATGGGCGCGGCTGACGAGATGACAGAGATTGTCGTAGCCCTGCTCGTCCTGCGCGTAGAGCGGCAGGTAGTCGACCTGCTTCCCTTCGCCATCCCGCGCAACACCAAGAAGGGTCCCGATGATCGGCTGGATGCCTTCCGCCTTGCAGGCGTTCGCGAACATGACTGAGCCGTAAAGGCCGTTGCGATCGGCAATGGCGATTGCGGGAAAGCCGCGTTCTTTGGCCAATTTGGCCATCGCCTTCGGGTCGATCGCACCTTCCAGCATGGTGTAGGCGGAGAGGATGCGGAAAGGGACGAAGGGCTTGAACGACATGCACTGCAATATGCGTATTGCACGCGCGATTCACCAGTCACTTCCGGCCTCACTTCTCCACAGCTCTTCGGAAGATCAGAGGAGCTTCTCGATATCCTTCGAAATCGACTTGGGTGCGTCGGTCGGGGCATATCGTTTCACCACATTGCCCTTTCTGTCGATCAGGAACTTGGTAAAATTCCATTTGATCGCCTTCGACCCCATGAGACCGGGTTTTTCGGCCTTCATCCAGTCGAACAAGGGGCTCGCGTCGTCGCCATTCACGTCGACTTTCTCCATTAGGGGAAAGGTCAGCCCGAAGTTCATTTTACAGAATTCTGCAATCTCACTTGCGTTGCCCGGTTCCTGTGCACCAAACTGGTTGCACGGAAAGGCGAGCACTTCGAAACCCTGCTCCCGGTACTGCTGAAATAGTTCTTCGAGCCCCTCGTACTGTGGTGTGAACCCGCACTTACTCGCGGTGTTCACGACCAAAATGATCTTACCCAGCTTTTGCTTCAGATCGATCTGTTCGCCCTTGTTATTTACGACGGTGAAGTCCGCGATGGTTGTCATGGCAGGTCAGTCCCTCGAATCTGAGCTCATGGTAAGGCCGGGGTAAAGCATCAACCCGGGAAGTCGTCCCGCGCGGCGAGCGCCTCTATCTCAGCCAAATCGAGCCGATGGTCTCCGGCCTTTTGAATGACGAAGCGGCCCCGCTCAGCGGGTGGATAGGCCATCACTTGCGCGACCATCTGGGCCAGAGTGCCTCCGCGAAGTCCCTTGCCGCCGTCCAGAATACCCTGGCCGTCTTCAGCGGAATGAATCTCTGCGCGGTCGTCCCACTGCACGCCCTCGCGGTGGGTATCCTCGCCCTTGAATGTACTGGGATGGTCGGTCATCAAAATCTCCTTTCCCGATCAACGAGCAAAGAGCGATGTGGGTCCTCTATTCGAGCAACCCTTCGTGCAATCGAACCACGCGGTCCATCTTCCGGGCCAGGCGTTCGTTATGCGTCGCGATCAGGGCCGCGCTGCCTTCGCCGCGAACGAGCGACAGAAATTCAGCCAAAACCTTGTCCGACGTCTTTTCATCCAGATTGCCGGTTGGCTCATCAGCCAGCACCAGATCCGGCTTGTTCGCAAGACCTCTGGCTACGGCCACGCGCTGCTGCTCCCCGCCCGAAAGCTGGCTGGGGCGATGGTCGAGCCGATGGCCCAGTCCAAGCGCAATCAACAATTGTTCCGAGCGCGCTTCTGCTTCGGCGCGCGGGGTGCCCGCAACCAGCTGCGGCAAGATCACATTTTCGCGCGCATCGAAATCGGGCAGCAAATGGTGGAACTGATAGACGAACCCCAGATGTTCGCGGCGAAGCACGGTGCGCGCGCGCGAATCTGATTTCTCGGCAGATTGACCGCCGATCACGATCTCGCCGCCAAAGCCGCCTTCGAGCAAGCCAACAGCCTGCAACAGGGTCGACTTACCCGAACCCGAAGGGCCGAGAAGGGCTACTATCTCGCCGGGCATAATTGCCAAATCGACCCCGCACAGAACGTCGATCTTTACGCCGCCCTGCTGGAAGCTGCGTGTCAGGCCTTTCAGTTCGACAACTGGTTCCACACCGCGCCTATTCATAACGGAGCACCTGTACCGGATCGGTACTTGCGGCCTTCCATGCAGGGTAAAGGGTAGCAAGGAAGCTGAGCAGAAGCGCGAGCAACACGATCATGCCGACCTCCATACCGTCTATCTTGGAAGGGATTGTCGTCAGAAAACGATACTGCGGGTCCCAGAGGTTCTGCCCGGTCAGCGCGCCGATGACCTCGACGATCTGCTTGCGTCCGGCGAGTATCAGGAAACCGAATGCAAGTCCGGCCAATGTCCCGATGGCACCGATCGTGAAGCCGGTTGTCACGAAAATCTTCATCAGGCTCTGCCTGGTCGCGCCCATGGTGCGCATGATAGCGATGTCCCGGGTCTTTGCGCGAACCAGCATGACGAGGCTGGAAAGAATGTTGAATGCCGCAACCAAGACCATGAAACTCAAGGCGAACGCCATTGCGGCTCGCTCCACCTGCAAGGCCTCGAACAGCGTCGCGTTTATGGTCTTCCAGTCCGATACCACCGCACGTCCCTGGAGCGAACGCTGTACAGGGGCAAGGATTTCGCCGACCTTGTCGGCATCGTTGACGGTGACCTCGATCATCTGAACGGTATCGCCGAGTAGCAGGAGCGTTTGCGCGTCCTGCATCGGCATGACTACAAACGCCCCATCATAGTCGTAAACGCCGACTTCGAAGATTGCCGCGACTTCGTAACCAACCTGTCTGGGCAGTGTGCCAAATGGAGTGGAACGTCCTTGCGGATTGATAACGGTAATGGTGTCGCCGACGCGCGCACCGATATTTTCCGCGAGGCGAATGCCGATGGCGACCTTCCGGGCTCCAGGCGCAAGCTCATCGATATTGCCGCTCACGACCTTGGACGACAGATTGCGGATGTCCTGCGGGGTGTTGCCCCGCACCAGAATCGCCTCAACCCTTCCGTTGAAACTGGTCAAGAGGGGCTGTTCGATAAGAGGCGAGGCGCGAACCACGCCGGGTGTCTGCCGCACTTCCTGAAGGATGTTTTCCCAATCGTCCATGCGCCCGCCGTAGGCCTGAACGATGGCATGGCCATTGAGGCCTACGATCTTGTCCAGCAGTTCTGCGCGAAAGCCGTTCATGACGCTCATCACCACGACCAGCATGGCAACAGACAGCATCACGACGCCGATGGAGATGCTCGCGACAAGCGCAATAAATGCCTCGCCCTTGCCCGGAAGCAAGTAGCGTTTGGCGATGGTCCATTCGAAAGGAGAGAGGATCAAGACGTCCCTTGTCTTTGCCTGCAGGTAACAGGCCTGTAGGCAGACGAACCTTTCCGCGCAATGAAATCATGCGGCGGGACAGGTCAACCGTCGCACTGCCCTTGTAATCGACGCGTAACATCGCCATTGGAGCGCGCATCCCGATCAGCCGCGGCAGACAGGCCTTCCGATGAATATTACCCACCCGTTTCTCGACGAGGATGGCGACAAGCTGCGCGAAGAGTGTGGCGTCTTTGGTGCCATCAATGCGACCGATGCCGCTGCCGCTACCGCGCTCGGCCTGCATGCACTTCAGCACCGTGGTCAGGAAGCTGCTGGCATAACAAGCTTCGACGGCGCCGAATTCTACACGCGCCGCGGCCTCGGCCACGTGGCGGAGAATTTCTCCTCTCAGGAAGCAATCGCCGAATTGCCCGGTACGATGGCCGCAGGGCATGTGCGGTATTCGACGACCGGTGGCTCCGGCCTGCGCAACATTCAGCCGCTGTATGCCGATCTTGCGAGCGGCGGTTTCGCTGTGGCGCATAACGGCAATATTTCCAATGCGGGCATGCTCCGCGAAGATCTCGTCCGGCGTGGGTCGATTTTCCAATCGACCAGCGATACCGAAGTGATCATCCATCTCGTGGCAACCAGTCGTTATCCGACGACGATGGACCGGCTGATCGATGCCCTGCGTCTGCTTGAAGGCGCTTACGCGCTTATCGTTATGACTCCGGAAGGAATGATCGCCTGTCGCGACCCGCTCGGCATCCGTCCTTTGCAGATGGGCCGGATGGGCGATGCGACCGTCTTCGCTTCCGAAACAGTCGCCTTCGACGTCGTCGGTGCGCAATTCGTCCGCCAGGTCGAGCCGGGCGAAGTGATCAAGGTGGGTTTCGATGGCAACGTCGATTCGCTGCATCCCTTTGGCAATTACGCCCCACGGCCCTGCATTTTCGAGCATGTCTACTTCAGCCGTCCGGACTCAGTGTTCGACGGGCGCAGCATCTACGAAGCGCGCAAGGCCATCGGCGCAGAGCTGGCTCGGGAAAAGCCGATCGAAGCTGATCTCGTCATTCCCGTGCCCGACAGCGGCGTTCCGGCAGCCATCGGTTATGCGCAGGAATCTGGAATTCCTTTCGAGCTTGGCATCATCCGTTCGCACTACGTTGGACGCACCTTCATCCAGCCTAGCGACGGCGCCCGCCATGCCGGGGTCAAACGCAAGCACAATGCCAACCGGGCTCTTGTAGAAGGCAAGCGGATCGTGCTCATCGACGACAGCATCGTTCGTGGCACCACCAGCCTGCAGATCGTGGAGATGATGCGCGATGCCGGAGCTACGGAAGTTCACTTCCGCGTGGCCAGCCCGCCGACTGCACACAGCTGCTTCTATGGTGTCGATACGCCTGAACGCAGCAAGTTGCTGGCAGCCCGCATGGATGTCGAACCCATGCGCGAATTTATCAAGGCCGATAGCCTGGCCTTCGTGTCGATCGACGGGCTTTACCGTGCGGTGGGTGAAAAGCCGCGTAATTCCGCCTGCCCGCAATTCTGCGATGCTTGTTTCACGGGCGATTATCCGACCTCGTTGACCGATCTGTCGCGGCGCGAGGATCGACAGCAGCAACTTGCGTTCGCGGCGGAGCAGGTCGCCTGATGACCAAACCGATGGAAAACCGCCTCGCGCTGGTAACGGGGGCCAGCAAAGGCATCGGCGCTGCGACTGCCACTGCACTCGCTTCAGCCGGGGCGCATGTGGTCCTTACGGGACGCGATGTCCGCGCTTTGGAAAAGGTGGAAGACTCAATTCACGAAGCCGGTGGCGCTTCGACAATCGCGCCGGTCGATCTGGCTGAAAGCGACGGAATCGCGCGCCTTGCCTCGGCGATCGGCAGTCGGTGGGATAGGCTCGACTATCTTGTTCTGTCAGCAGCTTATCTGCCAACCCTGACACCGGTTACGCAAATCGATGGGAAGCAGTTGAGCCAGGCGCTGACAGTGAACTTCCTTGCCTCCCAAGCACTACTCGCCAATTTCGATCCGCTGTTGAAGCGCGCCGACGCAGGGCGGGTTATAGGCCTGACAAGCAGCGTCGGTGCATCCCCGCGCGCGTACTGGTCCGCCTACGCATCCACCAAGGCCGCGTTCGACAATCTGCTCGAAAGCTATGCGCAGGAGGTCGAGAAGATTTCGAAGGTACGCGTGGCCATGCTCGATCCTGGCGCGACCCGTACGGAAATGCGCGCGAAGGCTTATCCGGGTGAGGATCCGAAAACGGTAAAGGCGCCCGAAGAGGTTGCAAAGCGCTTGGTCGAGTTACTCGTTAACGATTTCGAGGACTTCCACCGAGAGCGCGTCGAAGGCTGAATTAACCAGCCGTCCTAACGAATTTGCAACCCTGAAACGCGATATTCGATAGTGCGCGTCGCGTATACGCGAGACGTTTCGATTTCGAATTTACCGCGGAAGGGCGAAAGCCATGATCCACCATACACACGACCGCTACTCCTTCGTAGCGCAGGAAGATCGCTGTGCTCCGCGTACGAAGCTCACCATCCCGGGCCAGTTGCGTGCTAGCGGCGGGCGGGCGTTTCAGACCGTTGTGCACGACCTCTCGATTTCGGGGTTTTCGGCGGCAGCACTCAATCGCATGCACGAAGGGCAGCTTTGCTGGCTTACCCTTCCCGGTCTGGAATCGCTGCAGGCGCAGGTTGTCTGGTGGGAGAGCTGCATGGTCGGCTGCGCTTTCAGCGAGCTGCTGAGCCCGATTGTCCATGAGTCCATTCTTGCCCGGTATAGCGGCGACGGAGCTTACCGCTCCTACTGACATTCCGCTGCGAGTATAGGGAGGAGCACGTTGGGCGCCCCATCCGATGATCGGACAGGGATCTATCCGAATGGCGAGCGATGACGGCGCGCCCCGAGGCCACCGTCATCATTCTTCGCCGATCTATTCCTCAAGTGCTTCGGTGATTTTTCCAACCAGCTCCCGAAATCCTTCTCGGTCGGTTCTGCTGGTCGCGGTCTCCCAGTTGCTCACAACCGCAACGACCAGCTTCTCTTTTGGTACGATCGTAATGGCCTGACCAAAAATACCCTGTGCGCCGTAATTGCCGCCTGGATAAGTCCACCACTGATATCCGTAGCCGAAACCTGGAGCTTGGGGACCAAAGTTGACCAGCGGCGATCCGGCGGTGACAAACCAGCCTTCGGGCACCACTCCTTTGCCTCCCTCGAGTGCAAACTGGCCCATTCGCGCATAATCGGCGAGCCGCAACGAAAGGCAACAACCGCCGATATTTCCGCCGGTCAGATCCTGCATCCAGAATAGGCCACCTTCGAAACCGGCCGGCTCAACGATCTTTTCCGCTGCATAGGCCGCGAGGGACTTGCCAGTCGCCTCTTCCACGATCAGCCCAAGAAGGTTGGTTTCGAGGGTCTTGTAGACCCATTTCTCGCCCGCAGGCGCTTCGCGCTGGAGTGTGCGGGCGTAGGTAACAGCCTGCGATTCGCCAGCTACGGGCGTGATGCCGAGCATCTTTGCAACATCGCTATCGGGGTCGCTGTAGTCCTCGTTCCACGCCACCCCCGACGTCATCGTCGCGATCTGGCCGACGGTTACGCCTTCATACGCCGTGCCAGCGAGGGCCGGAATGATCTGGGTAACGGGAGTATCGATGCTTTCGATAAAGCCATCCTTGATCGCCGCCCCAAGCAGAGTCGATGTGAAGCTCTTTGCCACCGAAAAGCTGGTCCAGCGCCCGCTTGGACCGAAACCAAGACCGTAATCTTCGAACACGATCTTTCCATCTTTCAGCACCATAAACCCGGCAGCGTGACTGCTCGTCATATAGGTTCGGATCGAACTCTGAAGCGTGTCCGGCAAGGTCTGTGTCGAACGTGGCAAAGGGCGTGGGACAGATGCCGGAGCAACTTCGAGACCGGGGAAGTGCGCCTCCATGTCGCGAAAGGCTTCGGATCGGCGGTCGTCGCTCCAGAACAGTATGGAATCGCTTGGATCCAGGCTCGCCATATCCTCGGGCGTCGACTGCGTAACTGTTGGCGTTTGTGCTGCCGAGCCAAGCGTATCGGTATTAGTCGAAACGCAGCCGGCCAGCGCCAATGCGGCAGTCGAGATCAAGAGCCGTTTCATTTGTCTTCTCCCTGTTTGACTAGCGTGACCTGGTGCACGTCGATCCCGCCACCGCGAAAACCACCTTCGCAATATTGCAGATAATACCGCCACAGATCGCAGAACCCATCGTCAAACCCCTGCGGCAACCGCCCTTCTGCCTGCGCGGCATCGAAGTTGTGACGCCACGCCTTCAGCGTGTCGGCGTAGTCCAGACCGAAGTCTTTCTGATCCCGCCACGACAAGCCTCGCTGTTCGGCAAGTTGCCGGAACTCGCTGGTTCTGATGAGAAGCCCGCCGGGGAATATATAGGCCTGAATGAAGTCCGCGCTTTTCGCATAATCTTCGAACAGGTCGTCGCGCATCGAAATGTACTGGATGGCCGCCCGGCCACGCGGTTTCAGATTCCGCGCCACGCAATCCATGAATGTGGGCCAGTATTCACGCCCAAGCGCTTCGACCATTTCGACGCTGACGATGGCGTCATATTGCCCGGCGGTATCGCGATAGTCCTGCTTGCGGAAATCCACTGCGACGTCGTGATGGTCGCGCGCCCATGTCAGTTGCTCATCGGACAAACTGATCGCGTTGACAGAAGCGCCTCGAGAGGCAAGATGCGCGGCGAGCGCACCCCATCCACACCCTATCTCAAGCACTTTCGGAGCGTCGTTGATGCGCGACGCCAGTGCATCCCATTTACGCCGCTGCGCCGGTTCAAGCCCGTCGTCGCGCAACTCTAGAGCGGATGAGTAACTCATCGTCGCGTCGAGCCATGCCTGGTAGAAGTCGTTCCCCAGATCGTAATGCGCACTGATGTTTTTCTGCGCGCCTTCATGGGTGTTTCGATTGATCAGATGGGCCAGCTTAAGCGCATGGCGAAAAGGGCCCTTGGCGCGCGCCGTATCGCCCAGACGCCCTGCATGCTGCATGAAAAGCGCGAAGAGCGGAACCGGATCCGGGCTCCACCATTCACCCGCTTCCCAAGCTTGGTACCAGCCGACCGAGCCGTTGCTGGCGAGACGAACGAGAGCGTTCCAGCTGCGCAGCTGGACTTCGCATTCGAAGCCTGGAGCACGGCCGCCGAGTACGCGACTAGTTCCATCCGGCAAAACACCGTAAATTGCACCGGAAATCAGCGCGGCGTCTATCCGGTCCAGGATCTTGCCGAAACCCGGCGCGGTGATCCTGGCAAGCCAACCGGGCTTGCGCGCAAAACGCTGGGATCCGGAGAGCAGCTCGCGGCCGCGCTGGGTTGTCGGCATGTCCATCGCCGGTCCTATGGCGCGTCCGGCCGTCCCGCTCAAGCATCACTTGGCCGCGCGATATGCCTCCAGTGCCCGTTCGCGCGCCTCCTTGTGACCAATCATCTTGGCCGGATAATCTCTGCGCTTTTCATCGGGCGGATCGTGAATACAATCGTCGGACAGGTCGGCCAGTTCGGGCACATACTCGCGGATATAATCTGCAGAGTTGAATTTCTCGCTTTGCGTGAGCGGCGCCATGATCCGCACGAACATATTGCTGTCCACCCCGGTACCGGAAATCCACTGCCAGTTGACGCCGTTGTTGCCGTAATCCGCATCGACGAGGCAGTCCCAGAACCATTGTTCTCCGTACCGCCAATCGATCAGCAGGTGTTTCACCAGAAAGCTTGCCGCGATCATCCGGACACGGTTGTGCATCCAGCCGGTCTGCCAAAGCTGTCGCATGCCGGCATCGACGATCGGATAACCGGTCATGCCCTTCTGCCAGCATTCCAGATCCTCATTGATCAGGTGCCCCGCGTCCGGGTTGCGCCACAATTTCCGCTCGTCGTAATCGCGGTAACTTTCGCGCGGATAGTCGGGGAATTGATCGATCACGTTCTGCGCATAATCGCGCCAGATCAGTTCCTTCGCAAATGTACGCCATCCGTCGGAGCGCTTATCTTTGAGCTTGTGCCACACCTGCGCCGGACTGATCTCGCCCCAGTGAAGGTGCGGCGACAGGCGGGAGGTAATGTCCTGTGAAGGCAGGTTCCGCCCCTCGTCGTAGTCGGCCACTTCGTCGGCCCACCAATCGAGCCGATCGTGCGCTGCGGCCTCTCCAAAATCCCAGAAATCGCTGATCCCGCCCGCCCAGTCTGGCTTTGCGGGCAGCAACTTCCAGTCTTGCAGATCGGCACTGTCCGGCCAGCTATCGGGCGAATGAATCGTGCCTGGTTCCGGCAACGGATCGCGCGGCGGCATGACGTCAAGCATCGCCTTCGAAAAGGGCGTATAGATCTTGTACGGGCTCCCCGAACCGGTTGTCACACTACCAGGGGGAAGAAGATAGTTGCCGTCGTAGAGACAGAGCTTGCAATCGTCTCCTAGCGCATCGCGCAGTTCGTCCTCTGCCTCTTTCCACCAGGGTTCGTAATGGCGCATTGCATGGATGCAGGCCGCGCCCCCTTCGTCGGCCAACGCGGCGAGCACCTGCGGTGCATCACCCCGGCGCAGCACGATGCGCGAACGATGCGCTCCCAAGCTGCGCGCCAAGCTATCGAGCGAGTGATGCAGCCAGACCCTGCTCGCCCCGCCATAGGCATGGTCCCCGGCCCGATCGTCATCCAGAACATAGACCGGGACGACCGGACCGGCCTGGGCGGCGGCGTGGAAAGCGGGCTGATCGGCCAGACGCAAGTCGCGCCGAAGCCACACAATCTGAACAGAACTCATGCCTGCGGAACCCGGATCACGGCGCGCTTGTTCCTGACTGCATGAGCGACATCATTCACGATTCCGAGCATCTGGCCGCCGAAACTGTTGTTCTGCCGGAGCGCGGCTTCACGATCGACCGTGGCAAAGCCTTGTTGGCGGCAGCAATACTGTGGGTCGGTTGGGCGCTCATGGTCTATCTGGTCACACATGCACAAACCGGCGCATTCGATGAGTGGGGCCTTCATCTGTATCGTACCGGCGCCGCACTGGAACCCGTCGGCAGTCCACGCATCCACGAGGCAGTCCGCGACGTGACTTCCCTGGGCGGCATCTTCCTGAGCACTCTGATAGTGATCGGCGCGGTGACGGCATTGCTGTTCCTGAGCTTGCGACGCGAGGCGTTCCTGTTCGCGGCGACCGTCTTTCTTGGCTGGATGCTCAACAATGTCATGAAATGGCTGATCGGGCGGCCACGCCCGGAAATCGTGCCACACCTGACCGAGGCTGGCGGCAACAGTTTCCCGAGCGGGCACAGCTTCGGATCGGCCATGATCTATATCGGTATGGCGCTGGCCTTCGCGTCGCTCAGCAACCGGCATTCGGTGCGCTATACACTGGTTGGCGCCGCGATGATCATATCTGCCATGATCGCCTGGAGCCGCGTGATGCTTGGCGTGCACTATCCGAGCGATGTCGTTGCTGGATGGATGGGCGGTGCTGCCTGGGCGTTCACGGCTGCCGCGCTGCTATATCGTCCGGTACGGGCAGTGGCGGATCACGAGTTGGGGGAGCCGAGCCCCCAAACCGTTCGTTGAAATAGCTGCTGCATACCTCCTGCGGCAGCGGAACGGAAAAGCGACCGGCGGCGCGCGGGTCCGTGAACCTTGCATCACGTAAGGTCAGAGAGCCGTCGCTGCCCTGCTCGATAAAAGGGGCGCGCGACCAGAACAGAAATGCACCGACCTGGCTGTCGGTCTTCGCCAGTTCCGCCAGTTGACAGGACGGAAGGTATACATCACCCAGACGTTCCACCTTCTGGCTGGCGGACGGCCCCGAAAATTGCGGCAGGATTTCATATCTGCCAGTGGGATCGGGAAAGATGATATCCCTTTGCCAGAATGCGAACGGGACCGGTGAAGCGATCGGCTTGCCATAAGCGACGTTGAGATTGCCGAGTTCGCTCATGGAACGCGACGTAGCCCAGTTGCCGCCGATATAGGCCAGTGCGATCACTATCCCCAATTGGGCGGGCCGCATCCAGTTTCCACAGCGCTTCTCACGGCGAAGCGAAAACCACAGGGTGAAGCCCATAAGAGCCCACAACCACACATCGATGATGAACAGCGTATCGCCGTAAAACCAGCGGTGGCTGAAGGGTTCGAGCAGGCGAATGCCGTATGAGTTCAGCCAGTCGAACGCCGGATGCGTCAAGCAACCGATAAGACTGAGCAGATAAAGCCATGTGAAATTCACCGGTCGCCGCGCGGCTGGCCGACTGCCACGCTTTGCCTGCCAGCGATCAAAGCCCCAGAGCAATCCGGCGAGGATAAGTGGCAGAAGTACCAAGGCGGGCGGACCGTGGGTGATACCACGGCGAAAGCCGAGATGTTCGACACCATCGAGCCAGAAAAAACAGGCCGCATCCACATCAGGCAGGTTCGCGCCGATGATCAGTGCGGGCATGGCCAGACCCGTCTTCTTCTTGAGACCTGCCTGACCGAGCAATGCCCCGACCAGGCTGTGCGTCAGATTATCCATCGGCGTTCAGATCAAGATTCGCGGACATTTTCCCGCCACAGGTTGACGGAGTTGACACAGTCCTGATGCAGGAATGCCCCCCACCGAATTTGGACGCACGAGCCCTCCCCTGACGGACATATTCGCCAGAACATGATTGAAAGAAAACCATATCCAAGCGCGTAACTGGTACGCTGCAAGTAGGAAAGATACAAAACGGGGCGACGAAATATCGCCGCCCCGCAGTAAATCGGCTTCGATTCAATATTTACATGCTGGAAGAACCCGGCGTGCGCGAACTGTCCCGGGCAGCCGAGAATTCGCCGTCGCTGAGGTAGCTGTCGCCATCTTCATCGAAGTAGAAGAATGTCTGTCCCGCTTCGTTGATCTGTGCCGTCGTAATGTATGGCTTGGTCTGATCGTCGGAAACAGGGGTATTAGGGTTGGCGGGTACAGCCCAGATCGCATATTCCGCAACCGACAGCTTCCCGTCCGAATTACGGTCAAGATAGGCAAAATCCATTTCCGAGCGCGGCGGTATCGGGTTCACGTTCGCATCATCGCTGGACTGCGACGCGTCCATAGAAGGACTGCTGTCACTTTCGCTCGCGCTGGCCATTTCCGCGTCGCGATTGGCGTCATATTCGTCGCTCACGGCCTGGCGGTCCATGGCATCATATGCAGTCTGCTGATTTTCGGACAGTTCGCCGCCCACTGGCATCGCGTCATCTGCCATCATGCCCGTTTCGGTCGCCATTTCGGGTGTGTCGGTAACGGCCGTCTCATCGGCGTCGTTATCCGCACAGGCGGAAAGGGCCAGGGCAGCACTGGTCAGGGCGAGAATAGTGAGATTTTTCAAAACGTCCTCCTGTTCTAGAGATCGTCGCAAAACGCGACGTCTTCACCTTCCCAACGGGACAGGAGGCTAATCGTTCATATTAAAGCAATATTCTGCCGAAGCGGTTTCAGACCGGGTCCTGAGCCGTGCCGCTCACCGTCCAGGTCTGTCCCTTGCCGAGCAGCTTGGCGAGATTGGCTTCCTTGCCTTCGCTCGCCGCAGCCTTTTCGGCCATAGCGGCAGCTTCGAAGGTTGGACGCGGATCGTCATAAAGCACGCCGAGCGCCATCGGGAATGGACCGAACGGCATTTCGACCAGCATATGCGCGATCGAGCGATTGGTGACATCGTGCACGATCACCTTCGCCGCTTCCCAATCGCCATCAGTCACATCGACCACTTCGAGGCTGAGAGTGTCATGGTTCAGGGCGATGCCCTTGGCGCCGCCTGCGAACAGCATGGGCTGGCCGTTTTCGAGCCAGAGTTGCTGATCTTCTGCGCCCTTGGGTGCAGCGAAGTCGTTGAACACATCCTTGTTGTAGACGATGCAGTTCTGGAAAATCTCGATAAAGGCAGCGCCCTGATGGGCATGGGCCGCCTTTAGCACATCGGGAAGGTTCTTGGACACGTCGAACCCGCGCCCGACGAAGCGCGCACCCGCACCGAGCGCGAAGGCGGCTGGACGGGCGGGATGATCGTAACTGCCGATGGGGGTCGAAGGCGACTTGGTCCCTTCCCGGCTGGTCGGCGAAGCCTGACCCTTGGTAAGACCATAGATTTCGTTATTGAACAGCATGATCTGCATGTTCACGTTTCTGCGAAGAACATGCATCAAGTGATTGCCGCCGATCGACAATCCATCGCCGTCACCGGTCACCAGCCAGATATCGAGATCCGGATTGGCCAGCTTGGCGCCGGTCGCGAAAGCGGGTGCACGGCCGTGGATGGTGTGGAAACCGTAGCTCTCGACGTAATAGGGGAAACGGCTGGAGCAGCCGATGCCGGAAATGAACACGGTGTTCGCCGGATCCGCGCCAAGTTGCGGCAATGTGCGCTGCACGGCCTTGAGGATCGCATAGTCCCCGCAACCCGGGCACCAGCGGACTTCCTGATCGGTTTCCCAGTCCTTGAGCGTGGTTTCGATCTTTACAGGAGCGTTCATTCTGCGCCTCCATCGGGGCTCGGCAACTGGTCGTCATTGACCAGGACCTGACCGCCTTCATTATCCGGAATACCGTCGAAATATTTGCTGATCGCTTCTTCCAGTTCGGCGATCTGGAACGGCTGGCCGCTGGTCTTGGTCAGCGGCGTAGCATCGACAAGGAACTGGTCGCGCAGCACGGTCTTGAACTGGCCGGTGTTCATTTCGGGCACGAGGATGTTGTCGTATTTCCGTAGCAGTTCGCCGGTGTTCGAAGGCATCGGCCAGATGTGGCGGACGTGGATGTGGCTGACGTCCATACCCTTGCGGCGGCAATTGTCGACCGCGCGGCGGATCGGGCCGAAGGTCGAACCCCAGCCGACCACGGCCAGTTTGCCGCCGGCATCGTCGCCGTCCGGGCCGAGAGTGACGTCTTGCGGGGCCAGCTCCTTCGCAATCCCGTCGATCTTGTTCTTGCGCGCATCGGTCATGCGCTGGTGGTTGTCCGGCGAATAATCGATATTGCCGGTCAGTTCGTGCTTCTCGATCCCGCCGATGCGATGCATCAGCCCCGGTGTGCCCGGCTTGACCCAGGGGCGTGCGCCCTTCCCGTCCCGTTTGTAGGGCAGGAAATTCTCGCCGTCGTTGGGCTGATCGAGGAATTCGACCGGGAACGGCGCGAAATCGGCCGGATCAGGCACCTTCCACGGTTCGGCGGCATTGGCGATGTAACCGTCGGTCAGCAGCATAACCGGGGTCATGTACTGCACCGCGATCCGGCAGGCCTCGATCGCGCATTCGAAAGCATCGCCCGGGCTGCTGGCGGCGATCACCGGCATCGGTGCATCGCCATTGCGGCCATAGACCGCCTGATAGAGATCGCTCTGCTCGGTCTTGGTCGGCAGGCCGGTGGACGGGCCGCCGCGCTGCGAATTGACGATGACCAGCGGCAGTTCGGTCATGATGGCAAGGCCCATCGCCTCGCCCTTGAGCGCGATGCCGGGACCTGACGAAGAGGTCACGCCGAGACTGCCAGCATAGCTCGCGCCGATGGCGGCGCAGATCGCGGCGATCTCGTCTTCCGCCTGGAAGGTGGTGACGTCGAATTCCTTGAGCCGTGCCAGATGATGCAGGATCGCAGAAGCAGGGGTGATCGGATAGCCGCCGAAGAACATCGGCAATTCGGCAAGCTGCGCGCCTGCGACGAGGCCGAGGCTGACGGCTTCGGCACCGGTGACGGTCCGGTAGAGACCGGGGTCGCTGGGCACAGGTTCGATATGAAGCTGTTTAAGCGGGCCGGACAGTTCCGCCGTTTCGCCATAGGCATGGCCCGCGTCGAGGGCGGCGATATTGGCGTCGGCAATATCGGGCTTGGACTTGAACTTGCCCCTCAGCCAGTCGTGGATCGGCTCGCGCGGGCGATCGAACATCCACAGCGCAAGGCCGAGCGTCCACATGTTCTTTGACCGCAGCGCATCCTTGTTGCCGAGGCCATAGGGCTTGACCGCCTCGATCGTCTTTTCGCTGATGTCGAAGGCGAGCACGTCGAACTTCGCCAGGCTGCCATCCTCCAGCGGATTGGCATCGTATTTCGCCTTGTCGAGGTTGCGCTTGGTAAAGGCACCGGTGTCGGCAATAACCAGCCCACCGGGCTTGAGCGCTGCGAGGTTCACCTTGAGCGCGGCGGGGTTCATCGCGACCAGCACATCGGGCGCATCGCCCGCAGTGTTAATTTCGCGGCTGCCGAAATTGATCTGGAATGCCGAAACCCCGAACAGCGTCCCTTGAGGAGCGCGGATTTCTGCCGGAAAATCGGGAAAGGTTGCCAAATCGTTGCCGGCCAGCGCAGTCGACAGAGTGAACTGCCCGCCGGTCAGCTGCATGCCATCGCCAGAGTCGCCGGCGAAGCGCACGACAACGCTTTCGGGGTTTGCGGGGAGGCCGTCCTGGGTCAGGTCGGCGTCATTCGGGGCGACTGTCGCCATCCGGATCTTCCTTGTCTGCACCGCCAGTTTGCGGTGCCGTTTCTTCTGGGATGCGCCACCTAGGCCCCACCCCATCCTCTCGCAATGAAGTTTCTCTGCTAGGCCAAAAAAGACGCATGGAAAAGCGCTGTGAACAGGCTAAGTCCCGAAACGCAACGCAAGTGGGAGAGATACCGATGGCCGATACCGAACATTATGTCCGCGACGATGTGCGCGGGTTCCTCGACATGCTCGAACAGATGGGCGGAAAGGGCGTGGAAGAAGTCGGTGCCGACGAAGGCCGTGCCCAGATGCGCGCCATGAGCGCAGTAGCCGAAGCAGAACCGCGCGCGATGGCGGTCCAGAAGGATCTGACCTGCCCCGGACCTGCCGGCCCGGTTCCCATTCGTTTCTACGACGTGAAGGCCGAACGAGGCCCCAGCCCTTGCGTGATTTTCATCCACGGTGGCGGCTTCGTGATCGGCGATCTGGACGTCTACAACGCGCTGTGCACCGAGATTTCGCATCATCTCGACCTGCCGGTGGTATCGGTCGATTATCGCCTTGCACCCGAACATGCCTTCCCCGCTGCGCCCGACGATTGCGAAGCGGTAGCACGCTGGGTCGCATCATCGCCGGACGAGCTGGAGCGCGAAATTACCGGGCTGATCATTACCGGCGACAGCGCGGGCGGCAACCTGACGATCGTCACCACCAACCAGCTTATGCGCGATCCCGCAGCTGTTCCGGTGATCGTCCAGGCACCGATATATCCGGTGGCAAGCGACGTATCGAAGCATAAGAGCTTCTCGCTGTTTGCTGATGGCTTTCTTCTGACAGGCGCGGCGATGGCGTGGTTCACCGACCAGTACAAAGGCGATGCGAACGACCCGCGTCACACCCCCATGGTAGGCGACTGTTCCAATACACCGCCGACGGTTCTGTGTACCGCGGGGCTCGATCCGCTGCGTGATTCCGGCCGGGAATACGCCGCACACCTGGTGCAACTCGGCACGGAAGTGGTCTTTCTCGAGTTCCCCGGCATGATCCATGGCTTTACGACGCTGCGAAAAGCGATACCGAGCGGCCAGACCGATCTCGAGGCCTTCCTCGATGCCGTGAAATTGATGGTGGAGCGTTACAGGTGAGCGAACTCGGGTACCGACCCTGCGTGGGGGTGATGCTGGTGAATGGCGATGGCAAGGTGTTCGTCGGCCGCCGCATCGACAACAAGGAAGGCGACTGGTGGCAAATGCCCCAGGGCGGCGTCGATGAGGGCGAAGACCTGAAGGATGCCGCCTTGCGCGAGCTGGGTGAAGAAACCGGCGCCAGGCCCGAGCACGTTACGATCCTGAAGGCGATGGATGAACCGATACGCTACGATCTGCCGGAAGAACTGATCGGCAAGCTGTGGGGCGGGAAATATCGCGGGCAGGAACAGGTCTGGTATTTCGCCCGCTTCACCGGCGCGGACGAAGATATCGACCTGGAAGCGCACGATCCGCCCGAATTCTGTGACTGGAAATGGGTCGAACCCGAGCAGCTCCCGGAGCTGATCGTTCCGTTCAAGAAACGCGTCTACCGCACCGTGGTCGATGCCTTTCGCGAGCTGGTCTAGCTCAGTTCTGCTGCGTCGCCCCGTCTTCGGGCAGCACTACTTCGGCCGTCTGAACGCGCTTGGGCGGACCGGCGGCGATGCTGGCGGAAAGCTGTTCGGTTTCGGCGCAGTTCTGGCCGCACATCGATTGGAGCTTGGCCAGATTGCCCTTGGCCTTTTCGACCGCGCCCTTTTCAACCATCGCCTCGCCTTCGCCCGCAAGGGCAGCGAGATTGCGCGGATCACGGTCTAGCGCTTCGCGGTAATAACGGATTGCCTTCCCCTGCAACTGGTCCGCACGCGCGGCTTCGGCGAGATGGAGGAGGATCGGCGTGTAACCGGGATCGACGGCGAGCGCGGCTTCATACGCATCGATCGCGCCCTGCACATCGTTCTGCGCGAGAGCTGCTTCCCCTTCCGCGATAAGCACCGCGGCGCGCTGAGCCGGTTCGCGTTGATCTGCCCAACCCACGCTCGAAGTTGCGGCGAGGGCCAGCGAAAGGGCAGCGGCGGCGGGTGCGAAACGCATGAGAGTCTCCAGCGGGGTATTCCGTCCAATGGGCGGCGTATCAGCCATAATCGGTATGGCTAACATGTTCATTCTGCACAGGCGATGAAAAAACCGTCGGTGCCATCATGAAACGGAGAGAGGCGTATTCCTTTCCCGCGGGGACGACCAAGAGGAAGGGGCAGCTCTTTCGCCCGAAGTTCGGAGTGGCGGCCAAGGAAGGCATCGAACTGCCCCGCCCCCTCTTCGTCCAGGAGGGAGCAAGTGACATACACGATCCGACCGCCAGGCTTGACGAGTTTCACCGCCAAATCGAGCAGGTAGGACTGGATGTCGGTAAGGCGGGCCAGTTCCTTTTCGTCGAGACGCCAGCGGGCTTCGGGATTGCGCCGCCAGGTGCCGGTGCCCGAGCACGGCGCATCGATCAGGACCGCGTCCGCCTGCCCTGTGAAATCTGCAAGAGCATCAAGTTCCTGCGCCGGATTTAGCAGGATCATCTGAATGTTCGTCGCCCCGGCCCGCTCGGCGCGCGGGGCAAGGCGAAACAGGCGATTGCGGTCCGTATCCGAGGCGATGAGACGGCCCAGATTATCCATCGCGGCAGCAAGAGCGAGCGTTTTGCCGCCGCCGCCAGCGCAAAGATCAATTACGGTTTCGCCCGGCTGCGCCGCGACTGCCATGCAGGCGAGTTGCGAACCCGTATCCTGTACTTCGATCGCACCATCGCGAAATGCCGACCATTGTTCCACCTGGGTACCCGGTTCCACCCGCAACCCGTTCGGCGCCGCGGTGGTACTGGCAGGTTCCGGAAGCTCCAGAGTGGCGCGGTCGGCCTTGAGCGTATTGACCCTCAGATCGAGAGGCGCGCGTTCGAGTAGAGCCTCTGTTTCCTGACCTGTCACATCGGATGCAGCCAAACGCTGTTCGAGCCATTCGGGGGCAACCCCGCCCGCGGCGGCGCTTTCCCCGTCGCGAATGGCCGCGGGCCCGTAGTTCGATCCGTCGAATAGAGCCGGAATGTTCTCATCCACCTCGCCGAGGCGCAGCATAGCGGATCGCCCGCTTACCGGCATCGGGCCACAGGCGCGGATAGCGGCAAACACCAGTTCACGGATGGCACGGCGATCTTTCGATCCGGCGAACCGATTGTTGCGGAACCATTCCGCAAGGATGCGATCGGCCGGCGCGCCTTTGCTGCGCGCGGCTTCGATGATGCTGTCGAGCAACTCGATCGAAGTCTGAACCCGTGCGGCGGGGGTCATGGCCTATCGCGTCGGATAGTTCGGCGCTTCCCGAGTGATCGCCACGTCGTGGACATGGCTCTCGGTCAGGCCCGCATTGGTAATGCGCACGAATTTTGCATTCTTGCGCAAGTCCTCAATAGAAGCGCTGCCGGTATACCCCATGGCCGCCTTTATTCCGCCGACGAGCTGGTGGATCACAGCACTTGCGGGGCCCTTGTAGGGCACCTGGCCTTCGATCCCTTCGGGTACCAACTTCTGCTGGCTGACGTCCGCCTGAAAATAGCGATCGGCGCTGCCACGCGCCATCGCACCGACGCTGCCCATGCCGCGATAGCTCTTGTAGCTGCGCCCCTGATAAATGAAGGTTTCGCCCGGGGCCTCTTCGGTTCCGGCGAGCATCGATCCGACCATGATAGTCGAAGCACCTGCGGCAAGCGCTTTCGCTGCATCGCCGCTGGTGCGCAGACCACCATCGGCAATGGCAGGCACACCGAGCTTTTCTGCTTCTTCCACGCAATCCATGATCGCGGTCAGCTGGGGTACGCCAACACCGGCCACGACGCGCGTGGTGCAGATGGAGCCGGGGCCGATGCCCACTTTCACGGCATCGGCACCTGCGCCGGCAAGCACCTTGGCCGCTTCGCCCGTGGCAATATTGCCGGCAATGACCTGAACGCTGTTGGAGAGCTTCTTCACACGCTCGACCGAACGAGCGACATCGCGGTTATGGCCGTGGGCCGTGTCGATGACGACAACGTCCACTTCGGCATCGATCAGCGCTTCGGTGCGTTCGAAACCCTTGTCGCCAACAGTGGTGGCTGCCGCAACGCGCAGGCGCCCGGTCGCATCCTTGGTTGCATCGGGATAGGCCACGGCCTTCTCGATATCCTTGACTGTGATCAGACCAACGCAGCGCCCGTTATCGTCCACAACCAGCAGCTTTTCGATGCGCCGTTGGTGAAGCAGCTTGCGCGCTTCTTCCTGGCTGGTGCCGAGCGGCACGGTAGCGAGGTTTTCGGTAGTCATCAGTTCGCTGACAGGCTGGCGCGGATTTTCCGCGAAACGAACGTCGCGATTGGTCAGTATTCCGACCAGCTTGCCGCTGCGATCCGTGACAGGGATCCCGCTGATGCGATGCTTGGCCATGATTTCCTGAGCCTGCCCCAGCGTTGCATCCGGGTGGATCGTGATGGGATTGACCACCATGCCGCTTTCATACCGCTTTACAGCGCGAACAGCGGCGGCCTGTTCATCGACCTCGAGATTGCGGTGAAGAACGCCGATCCCACCCAATTGCGCCATGGCGATGGCCATGTCGGCTTCCGTCACCGTGTCCATCGCGGACGAGATGACGGGGATATTCAATGCGATTTCGCGCGTCAGCCACGTGGTCGTATTGGCCATGGATGGCAGGATCTCACTCTCCGCCGGTACAAGAAGTACGTCGTCGAAAGTAAGACCGAGGGGAATGTCGAGATGTGCCACGTAGAGAATCGCCTGCCGGAGGAAATGTGGCGGCCCATGTAACGACGGTTTGTTGCGGGCGCTAGTGGCTCAGGCCGAGTGGCTCCCTGCCGAGCTGCTACGGCGATGCCAGTACAGGCGCCCCAGCACCAGCAAAGCTCCGACAGGGAATAGAAACCGGATCAACACTGGTTCCCAGCTTCCGTCACCAGTCGAGAAGGACACGGTCGGCAATGCGATTCCGAAGAACCAGTACACTTCCTCTGGCGTCGACCAGACCGTTACCGCACCTCCAACCCCGACGAAGGCGAGAACCATCCACAACGGCTTCAGTGCGAGCCCGGGTTCGCGCAGCGCCAGCACCATTGCAGTCAGGCTGACCAGGAGGCACGCGAAAGCCGCGGCGAGGAAAGCGGTGAGTGACAAAGACACGATCTGTCAGTCCGCCGTCCAGCCGCCATCCACGCTCCAGTTGGCGCCGTTTACATTCTGCGCCTCGTCACGGCACAGAAACACAGCCATCGCGCCGATTTCCGCCGGTTGAACGAATTTCTTCGTCGGCTGTTTGGCGAGGAGCACCTCGTTCATAACCTGCTCGCGTGTCATGCCGCGCGCCTTCATCGTGTCCGGAATCTGGTTCTCGACGAGCGGTGTCCAAACATAGCCGGGGCTGATGCAATTGGCCGTCACGCCGTGCTCCGCCACTTCCAGCGCTACCGTCTTGGTCAGGCCGTCCAGCCCGTGCTTGGCTGAAATATAGGCGCTCTTGAACGGGCTTGCGACCTTGGAATGGGCGCTCGCCGTGTTGATGATACGGCCCCAGCGCTTCGCCTTCATCCCCGGGATTGCGAGGCGCGTGGTATGGAACGCGGCGGTCAGGTTCAGCGCGATGATCGTATCCCACTTTTCGACCGGGAAATCTTCCACCGGTGCAACATGCTGCATACCGGCATTGTTCACGAGGATGTCGACCCCGCCCGCTTCTTCCATCATCGCTTCGATCTGCGATACATCGGTCAGATCGGCCCCGCTGTGAGTTGCGCCCAGCTCGTCGCACAGTTTCGCGATCTCGCTATCGTCCCCGAAGCCGTTGAGTACGACGCTTGCGCCTTCGGCTGCGAGCGCCCGTGCAATCGCGAGGCCGATGCCGCTGGTCGACCCGGTGACGAGTGCGCGCTTACCATCGAGAAACATTTGAACCTCCGGCCGTTATAGGGAATATCGATTCAGGCCATCGCGCACATAGTGAGCGCTGTAAAGCCGACAGCACAGGGGGAACGGATGCGGCTCAATCCTTTCGATACCGGCAATATCAATGTCCGATCGAGCGGCGGAGGCGTGCCCGGCGGCAAGGCGGGCGGTATCGGTTGCGGCACTATTATCATCGCGGCGCTGGGCTATTTCGTTTTCGGACTGGACCCGATGCAGACTGCAGGAATGGTCGAGAGCGTGCAGCAAGGCCAGCAGCAGGCTGGGCCGGCCAATACCAATGAGCAGGAAGTCTGCACCAGCAGCGAGTATGCGACCGAAGCGTGCAATGCCCTGACATCGCTCAACACGACGTGGTCCCAGACCTTCCGTGATCAAGGATACGATTTCCAAGAGCCTACGCTCGACCTGTTCGGCGGCGGCGGCGTCCGTACGAAAGGATGCGGAAATGCATCTTCGGCAGTCGGCCCGTTCTATTGCCCGGCAGACCAGACAATCTATATCGATACGAGTTTCTACGACACGCTGGAACGGCAGTTGGGCGCTGGCGGGGATTTTGCCCGCTATTACGTTCTCGCCCACGAATACGGCCACCATATCCAGACGATAACGGGCATTTCCGACCAAATGCGCAGCCTTCAGCAGCAGAACCCGCGCCGGGCGAACCAGCTTCAGGTGCTGATGGAATTGCAGGCAGATTGTTACGCGGGTGTATGGGCCGGGAAGAATCGCGATCTGATCGAACCGGGCGATATCGAAGAAGGCATGAACGCTGCGGCCGCGATCGGCGACGATCGGCTGACGGGCGGACGGGTCTCGTCTGAAAATTTCACCCACGGCACCAGCAAGCAACGCAGCGACGCGCTGCGCATGGGTCTGCAAGGTGATGACCGGGCCTGCGATCGCATCACGAACGTAGGCTGACCTCACTTCGAAAGTCAAAAAGGGCGCGGCACAATGACCGCGCCCTTCGTATACGCGCCTGTGGGGACCTAGCGCGAAAGTTCGGAAATTTCGGCGTCGAGTTCACGCAGCGCTTCTGCGCGCTGACGATCGGAAAGGTTGCGCTCGATGGCGAGTGCCTGCCGAGCAGCCTTCAGCGCCTTGAGTGCGATGCGATCGCCATATTCTTCGCAAACATACATGGTGGTGCGGCCCTGAGCGTCGGTGACCGATGTAACCGGCGCATCGTAACCGCGGCACTGGTTCACGACGCGCGGCGCCGAAGCACGGGCACGCGCAGCTACTGCGCGAGCCTGCACGCCTGCCGCGGTGGCCGATGCCATTGCGACCCGCATTTCGGAATTGACGCGCGCTTCTGCTGCCCGCTCGCGAGCAAGCTCTGCGGCCTCTATCCGAAGTTCGCGCTGCTCGCTCAGGCGCTCCTGCAGCTCGCTGTTCCGCTCTGCACGGTCTGCTTCCAGTTCGGCCATTCGCGCTTCATGTTCTGCCATGGCTGCCTGGTGATCGTCGCCCGCGGTCATTTCGGACCATTCACTATCGCCGTAACGCACAGTCCGCCGCTCGGTCACATTGCCGTTGTCATCCACGCGCTCAATGCGGACCGTGCGATCGCCAGATTCGGCTGCCGCAACCTCTTGCGGCGGCAGAGGCGCCGAAGGTGCAGCTGGCGAAAGCGGAGAAGCGGGAATCTGCGATTTGGTGGAGGGCGCAGCAATGGCTTCGGAATAGTAGACGCTGGCAGTCATTGGCAAAGCGACCAGAGCAGCCGCGACCGTGCCGCGTGCCACCAGGCGGCGCCGGCGCGAATGGTCCGTCATCGGCAGACTACGCAGGCGATGAATGATCGATTTGTCGCCGAGCACCGGACAGGCCATCGGCGCAGCCAGAGCTGGTCGCGGGGCAGGCCCGGAGCGGCGGGCATAGTCGGCGATGACCGACGCGTAGGCCGCCCGTTCGTCACGGCTGCGACTGGCGACTACGCGGGCGTCGCAGAACGCTTCCTGGTCCCGGCGCATGGCCGTCCAGCCCATCCAGCCGAGCGGATTGAACCAGTGCATGGCAAACAGGGGCTGGATCAGCATGTTTGCAAGTATGTCGTGTCCGCGATGGTGGGCCACTTCATGCGTGATAGCGAGATCGCGGACCTGCCGTTCGCGGCTGACCATGAAGCCGTCGGGAAGCGCTACGACCTTGTCTAGCACGCCGAAAGCCATGGGACCTGAAATCGCAGGCGTTTCGATGAGGCGGATATTGCCCAACTCACCCACCGGCCGCGCATCCACGAGCAGTTCCCGGCGCAATTCGCCATAGAGCCAGAAGCGACGGCCCATGAAGATCGCCGCGCCGACCAGCCAAACTATCACCAACGGAACCACGAAATCGATGGGAGAGCTCGCCGGCATCGGCATCGCCGGCGCGACGAATTCGGTGTAGGAAAAGCCGACGTCCGCACCGGGTGCAGAAACCAGCCCCGACCGGACAGGCTCTATCAGTGCCTCGCTCTCGGACGAGGCAGGCCGCATCCATGCCGGAAGGGTCACGGGTGGAAATAGCAGCCGCGCGAGTGGCAGAAACCAAAGGGCGTAGGCCGCGCCCGCGCCAAGGTGCTTTGCCACGGGGCGGCGCAAAAGCAGCGCCAGTGCGATGAGACCACCGGTCCATAACAGCGTATCGAAAAGGAACAGTTCCCAATAATCGCGAACAAGTTCGGTCATTTGCGCATCTCCCTCAAGAGCGCCTCGATTTCGGCAAGATCGTCATCGGTCAGCGCTTCGCTTTCCGCAAGTTGCGCAAACAGTGGAGCTGCACGGCCACCGAATAGTCGATCGACAAGGCGACGGCTTTCGCCTCCGACGTAATCGGAGCGTTCGATCAGCGGGCGATATAGAAATTTGCGTCCGTCGGGTTCGGTGCCGACAGCCTCTTTCTGAACCAGGCGACTAAGTAAAGTTTTTACCGTAGCGATCGACCAGTCGCGTTCATCACAAATGACATCGCAGACGTCGGTCGCGGACACGGGGTTCTTGTCCCACAACACTTCCATAATGGCGTGCTCGGCATCGCTGATCCGCTCACCGGTATCCTTGCGCCTGGACATTGCCTGCTCCCATTAGTCTAACTGTAGTCCCAAAGTATGTACCGCCTTCGATTACGTATGTAAACACTCGATTGCGTGTGATCATCGGTCTGGAACCACCTTCCCCGCGGTGCGCTGGGGAGGATACTCGACCAATAGGAAACCGGACCCGATGAACGACGACGATCGAAATGCCATTCTTGCCGCGCCGCAACTGCGTCTTGTCGGTAGTGTCGACGAGGCCATGTATGCCGAATTCCGCGATCAGCTGAGCGCGGCACCGACAGAAGGTCTGCTCGTGATTGCGCTGACGACCTTGGGCGGAAATCCGGAGATCGCGAGAACGATGGCCGACGACGTTCGCCTCCTCCGCAATGCGGGTCGGACGATCTACTTCCTCGGAAAATCCGCTGTCTATTCGGCGGGCGCGACATTCATGGCCGGATTTCCCGTAGAATGCCGCTACATGACCGAAGATTCCTCGCTCCTTCTGCACGAGCGCCAGATTGCGAAGACGATCCAGCTGAACGGGCCGCTGAAAAGCTGCATTGCGCAGCTCAAAGCAGCGTTGAACGAAATCGAACATTCGATCGCCATCGAGGAACAGGGTTTCCGCGCGATCGTGGACGGGGCCGACGTCGAGTTCGAGGAGGTCCGCGACAAGGCGCCGGACAATTGGTACATCGGATGCAAGGAAGCCGCGGAGCGCGGCCTTATTGCGGGTGTGATCTGACAGGCCACCATGTCATGCTGACGGCATGATCCGTCGATTCGCCCTCGCCGCCGCCGCTCTACTGGTTACGTCTCCGGTTTTCGCCCAAAGCGAGCCGGAGGTAGAAAGCCGTGAGTATGCCACGCAACTCGTCCTGATCGAGACCACGATGGGCGATGTCACGGTATCGATCGAGACCGAGCGAGCGCCGGTCACCGCGGCAAACTTTCTCCGCTATGTCGACGAGGATCGGTTCGCCGGCACGCATTTCTACCGCGCAATGCACCTCGATTGGGGTGCCCCCCAACGGCTTGTTGCAGGGAGGCACGCAGATGGACCCTGATCGAGTCCTTGATCCGATCGCACATGAGCCGACCAGCCAGACGGGACTGAGCCACACGAATGGCGCACTATCGATGGCGCGCTACGATCCCGGGACGGCCACGGGCGACTTCTCGATCATGATAAAGGACCAGACGGGTCTCGATGCCGATCCCACCTCATCCGATCCCAATCTTCAGCTGGGCTTCGCCGTCTTCGGTTATGTCGTGGACGGTATGGATGTCGTGCAGGCGATCCATGAGTTGCCGCCCGACCCAGAAAAGGGAGAGGGCTGGATGAAGGGGCAATTGTTGGCAGAGCCTGTCGAAATCGTGGATATGCGCCGCGTAGAAGCCACCCAGCCCGACTAGCACACCTCAGCGGTGTTTAGCGGAGGCGGCCCCGGAGGGACTCGGGCGGGATGCATGTAGAATGGGTCCGACTCAAGTTCGTGGCTGTCGCCGTAAGCTTCGGCCAGGACCGCATAGAGCTGCGGATCGTAATCGGCCAGATCGCGAGCGTTCAGTATCCGGCGTCCATCGAAGGCCTGGAGACGGTTCGAATTGAACCAGAACTGCGTTCCTTCCGCCCAATATTCCTGCATCGTCGTGGTGGTGTACTCCTCAAACCACAGGTCGTTTGCCAAGGCATTTGCGTAGGCTTCCGTGACCCTTTCATAAAGGCCCGGATCTGCACCCTCGATCGCGAACAGCACATTGTGGGCAAATTCGTGAACGAAGATCGTCTCCCCCCAATACCGGCTTATCGGCAGGCCCAAGACGTCCTCTTCGGACCCGACCATGCGTTCGCCCCCGATCCCGCGGGCCCGTTCGTCCCAATATTCCCGATCGGTCTTCGAACCAATCCGTTCATCGTAATGCTTCAGTTCGCATCGGGTCAGGCGCGGGTCGTCACGGGCCGGCTTGGTCCAGGCCGCATTTTCCGGCAAATCAAGCAGCGCTTCGTCGCGGGAAATGAGCGCGATGCGATAATCGTTGGAAACGAGCCATGCCGCGAGATCGGGCCGGTGAGCGAGCATGCCGCGGACCATGTCGCGTGCCGCGAAAAGTGCCGCATCCGGGACACGGGCGGAGGAGAGGATAGGTATGCCCGCCGCGTCCACGTGCTTGCGGTAGAACGGATCCGCCGCAAGCCGCGCGGGCGGCGCGCCTGCGATCGTTGCGCAGGCCGTCAGCAGCGCCGCAGAAACGATAGTGGCGAGAAACCGCATTGCCACGCCTAATCGTCGGGACGTTCCTGAGACAGTCGGCTCATCAGAATGGCTGTGCGCTGTGCCTGCCGAATGATGGAGCGCAGTTCGATCGTCTCACCTTCCGCGTGGCTTCCGGTGCCGGCCGGTCCCATTCCCGCGAGCCCATCGGTGTAGGGTGCAACGAAGCTGATATCGGCGGCCCCGCGAAGCGAAGGGGGATAAGGTTGCATCGCTTCGCGACCCAAATCTGCGTTGATCAGATTGAGCTTGTCCAGCAACGCACGGTTACCTTCGGTCGGTGCCATCGGGGGATAGCGAAACTCGATGGCAATCTGCGCCTCGGTTCCGGGGAGGTGGTCGGCAACGATAGCACGCATTTTCTCGGCTACACGCTCGTTCTGTTCCTGCGTCAAAGCGCGCAGATCGCCGCGGGCTACCGCGGTCGAGGGAATGATGTTCGTCTTGCCGCTGGTGGTGGCAGAGAGGCCGTCTTCGGATAAATGCGCCGGCGTGCCGCCGGCCATAAAGCCTACATTGTAGGTCAGATCTTCCTCGGCCAGCTCCCTGCGAAACGTATCGAGAATACGGGCCATTTCATAAATCGCGCCATAGCCTGCGTACTCCGAGAATATCCCCGAACTGTGGCCGCTTCTCGCGCTGGTGGTCAGCGTCCAGCCACCGGATGATCGCCGCGCAATGACGCCCATGTCCTTGCCGTCGCGGATCGACAAGCCTTCAAAGCCGAGCGCTACATCAGACCATTTTCCCGCTTCGACCAGATCCTTGCGCGCCGCTTCAAGCGGTTCACCGGCATCTTCCTCGTCCCCTGTCAGCGCGACGACGACATTGGCATCGTCGAGCGTGCCGGCCTGTTTCATAGCGCGAAGAGCGGCAATGACTACGACGATCCCGCCCTTGTCGTCCAGAATGCCGGGGCCGACCGCAGTGTCACCCTCGCGAACGAAGCCGGTGAACGGAGAATCGGGCTCGAACACGGTATCCAGATGCCCGATAAGCAGCATCTTCGTGGTGCCAGCCGCACCCTCATGGCGCGCAAACAGATGCCCCGCTCGCCCATTGGCCGATTGGTCGATCCATTCGGTCGTGAAGCCAAGCGCTTCGAATTCCGGGATGAGCGCATCGGCAACCGCCTTCACCCCCGCATGATTATGCGAACCCGAATTGATCAAGGTTATCTTTTCGAGCAGCGCCACATCGCTTTCGAACCCGTCCTCGACGGTTGCAACGATAGCTTGCTCTGCGGGCTGGAGTTGCGCGGCAGCGGGGGCGGCGGCGAACGCCGCGACACCCGCGGCGAATGCCACCACCCTCGCTCGCATCAATAAACCCGCTTTTTTGGTTCGATATATTTCACGTCATCGGTCAGCGTATATTCGTGGACCGGACGGTAGTCGATCTTCACGCCGCCGCCGTTGCCGCCCCAGCCGTCGAACCAGGCAATGGTGTGCTTCATCCATTCGGCATCGTTGCGATCGGGGTAGTCTTCGTGAGCGTGCGCGCCGCGGCTTTCCTTGCGGTTCTCCGCACTCGCCATGGTCACGTTCGCCTGTGCCATGAGATTGTCGAGTTCGAGCGTTTCGATCAGATCGCTGTTCCAGATCAGCGAGCGGTCGAAGACCTTCACGTCTTCCATCCGCTTGTTGATCGCCGTCAGTTCCTCGACGCCTTCAGCCAGGAGCTTGCTGTCGCGGAAAACGGCCGCGTGGCGAGTCATCGACTTCTGCATATCCGAACGCAGCTTGGCGGTCGGGGTGCTGCCATCGGCATAACGGAAATGGTCGAGACGAGTCAGGGCGAGATCGGCACTGTCGTTCGGCAGTTCGTCGTGGCTGGTACCCGGCTTGATCAGTTCCTTCAGGCGATGGCCAGTAGCACGCCCAAAGACGACGAGATCGATCAGCGAGTTCGAGCCGAGCCGGTTGGCGCCGTGCACCGACACGCAGGCTGCTTCGCCCACTGCAAACAGACCGGGGACGATCTTCTCGGGATCGCTGGTATCGCCTGCCATTACTTCGCCGTGGAAGTTACAGGGAATGCCGCCCATGTTGTAATGGACGGTCGGCGTAACCGGCAGCGGTTCGCGGGTCAGATCGACACCGGCGAAGATCTTTCCGCTTTCGGTAATGCCAGGCAGGCGCTGGGCCAGGACGGTCGGATCGATATGGTCGAGATGGAGGAAAATGTGGTCCTTTTCCGGACCCACACCGCGGCCTTCACGCATTTCGAGCGCCATCGAACGGCTGACGACGTCGCGCGAGGCCAGATCCTTCGCGCTCGGGGCGTAGCGTTCCATGAAACGCTCGCCTTCGGAGTTGGTCAGATAACCGCCCTCCCCGCGTGCGCCTTCGGTGATCAGTACGCCGGCACCGTAAATCCCCGTGGGATGGAATTGTACGAATTCCATATCCTGCAAGGGCAAGCCAGCGCGAAGCACCATGCCGCCACCGTCACCGGTGCACGTGTGCGCGGAGGTCGCAGTAAAATAGCAGCGGCCATAACCACCCGTTGCCAAAACCACGGCTTTCGAACGGAAACGATGGATCGTCCCGTCGTCGAGGCACATGGCGATCACGCCGACGCAGACGCCATCTTTCATGATCAGGTCGAGCGCGAAATATTCGATGAAGAAATCCGCGTCGTACTTCAGGCTCTGCTGGTACAGCGCGTGCAACATGGCGTGACCGGTACGGTCTGCCGCGGCGCAGGTGCGCTGCACCGGAGGGCCTTCGCCCATGTTCTGCATGTGACCGCCGAAGGGGCGCTGGTAGATCGTGCCATCGTCGTTGCGGCTGAAGGGCACACCGGCGTGCTCCAGCTCGTAAACCGCCTGCGGTGCTTCGCGGACCATGTATTCGATCGCGTCCTGATCCCCGAGCCAGTCGGAACCCTTGACGGTATCGTACATGTGCCACTGCCAGTGGTCGGGCGTGTTGTTGCCCAGGCTGGCGGCGATGCCCCCTTGCGCGGCAACCGTGTGCGAACGCGTCGGGAAGACCTTGGTGATGTTCGCGGTCTTGAGGCCACTTTCGGCTGCACCCATGGTAGCGCGCAAGCCCGAACCGCCCGCGCCCACGACGACCACGTCATACGTGTGATCGGTGATCGGATATTCGCGTCCGTTGATGCTGAAAGTCTGATTGAAAGCCATCAGGCGGCTCCTCCAAGGGCGAGGCGTGCTATCGAAACAAGGCCGAACGCGCCGCCGCCGATGGTTGCAAGGTTGAGAAGGGCGAGGACGCCGAACTTGGTTCCGGCGTCGTGGACATAGTCTTCGATCAGCACCTGCAAGCCGATGCGTGCGTGCCAGAAGACCGAGATGATAAGCAGCGCCAGTGCCGTGGCGGGCAGCGTCTGCGATGCCCAGCCCGTGACAGTGGCGAAGCTGTAATTCGGCAGCAGCGCGAGACTGACCGCCAGAAACAGTGCGAGGACCAGATTGCCGATCGCGGTGAAGCGCTGCAGCAGCCAGTGATGCGCGCCTTCGTGTGCCGAGCCCAGCCCGCGCACGCGTCCGATGGAGGTTCCGTTACCCATGGGTCTTACCCTTTAACGAAGCAGAATGAGGGCCCAGAAGCCCGCCGTGAGAAGAATGCCGAGCAGCGGCGCGAGAATGGACCACGTCTTGTTCGTGTCGAGTTCGTAACCGGCACCAATGTCCATGACGAAATGGCGAAGGCCGCTCATCATGTGGGAAAAGAAAGCCCAGCTAAGGCCCACCAGCACGATCATACCCAATGGCGAGCCCATGACCGTCTGGAAGGTCGCGTACGCATCCGGTCCGGCTGCCATTGCGCCCAGCCACCAGAGCAGGACGGCCAAGCCGACCAGGGCGAGACCATCGCCGGTTACGCGATGGAGGATGGAGATCGCCATGTGCGGTCCCCATTTCCAGATTTGCAGATGTGGTGCGATCGGGCGGTTGGCCATCATTCTCGTCCGGTTGGATAATTTGAAGGCCTTCCCTTAGCGAAGCTGACGCGTGGCGCAAGGATGGCAATGCGGCTTTCCCTTCGATACAGCGGCGTAATGACTACCATCCTCCTTACAGGTTCCTCCCGCGGCATCGGCGCCGCTGCCAAGGCATCGCTCGAAGCACGCGGCGCGAAGGTTATCGGCCAGGCGACGTCGAGCAAGGCTGTCGACACCGTCCCTGCAGATTTCTGCGAGCCGGGTGCTCCGCACGAATTGTGGGAGGCCGCGCTCGCCAGGACTGGCGGCGAAATCGACGTCCTGATCAACAATGCTGGCCTTTTCGATCCGAACCCGCTTGATCGTTCGGACATCGAATGGCTCGACGCATGGGAGGACACCATGCGGATCAACCTGACCGCTTCGGCGCAGTTGAGCCGGTTTGCTGTCAAACACTGGCAGGAACGCGGCTTTCCCGGCCGCATCGTTCACGTCGCCAGCCGAGCGGGCCATCGCGGAGATTCGCCTGCTCACTGGCATTATGCTGCGAGCAAGGGGGGCATGCTGGCCATGCACAAGACCATCGCCCGCCAATATGCACATCAGGGCATCCTCAGCTTTGCCATCACACCCGGATTTACGGATACTTCAATGGCGGACGATTACCTCGAAAGCCGTGGCGGTGCCGGCCTTCTTGCCGATATTCCTCTTGGCCGAGTAGCCGAACCCGAAGAAATGGCGCGGATCATAACCTTTTGCGCGCTTGATGCTCCTGCGAGCATGACGGGAGCTACACTGGACGCCAACGGAGCCAGCTATGTTCGCTAGATTGCTACCAGCGCTGCTGCTTGCCGGATGTGCTGCGACCCCCACGCCCGATGCCGTGTCGATGCCAAGCCTGGCGGCGGCCAACCTCTCGGGCGCCTCGTTTTCCGAAAGCTGCGAGGACTGGGACGAGTGGGATAAGGCGGCCCCGCCCTTCCGAATTCTCGGCGATAGCTGGTACGTCGGCACTTGCGGGATTGCCGCAATCCTTGTTGCGAGCCCTCAAGGCCATGTTCTCATTGATAGCGGTACCGAGGCAGGTGGCGAACTGATCATCGCAAATCTGCGCCGGATCGGCGTGGATCCTGAAGATGTTCGGTACATCCTCGCCAGCCACGAACATTTTGATCATGTCGGTGGGCATGCAATTCTCGCCAAGGCGACCGGTGCGCAGATTATCGCCTCGCCCCTCGCAGGTCCGGTTCTCGAAAGCGGGATGGTTTCGGATGAGGACCCACAGGCGGATGCCGATCATCCGGCTATGGCGCCTGTGAAAGTCGCCCGCATCATCCAGGATGGAGAGACCCTCACGCTGGGCGACATTGCCATTACCGCCCACGCCACCCCGGGCCACACACCCGGAGCCATGAGTTACACCTGGACCGCCTGCGTTTCCGATGACGAGCCGCCCGCCTGTCGTCGCATAGCCTATGTCGATAGCCTTTCACCCGTATCGGCGGATAGTTACCGCTTCAGCGACCACCCGCAGACCATTGCCGCTTTCCGCACGAGTATTTCCAAAGTGTCTCAATTGCCTTGCGACGAATTGCTGACGCCCCATCCCTCGGCCAGCAGCCTGATCGAGAAATTACGCGACGGCACGCTCGGAGCGCCGGGTCAATGTCAGCGTTATGCTGCCGCTCTCACTTCCGCACTGGACAAGCGCCTCAGCAAGGAACGTGCGGGTGGCTGATAGCTGGAAGATCGTTGCGGAAGTTTCCAAGGATGTCGCCAGGGCGGCATTGGTCGCGCATGAAGATGCGATCGACTGGCCGCCTGAATGGATCGTCACCGGCATGGAAGTGGCAGATGATCGCCCTGAAGAATGGACGGTCGAGGTCTATCTGGAACATAAGCCGAAGAAGGCTGAGCTCAGACGCGTCGCCGCCTTGTTCGATAGCGATGCACCAACCCTGACGGTCGAGAAGGTGCCCGAAGCCGACTGGGTGACCGAAAGCCAGAAAGGCGTCGAGCCGATCCGCGCGGGCCGCTTCCACGTCCGCACGCCTGATCATCCCGCCGATGCGGGGATGGTGGATTTCGCCATTCCTGCCAGCCAGGCCTTCGGCACCGGGCAGCACCAGACCACCGCGGGCTGCCTCGCCATGCTCGACCTGATGAAGCGCGAAGGCGTGGTCGCCCGCAACCATGCCGATATCGGTACCGGCACAGGACTGCTGGCCTTCGCTGCCATGTATCTCTGGCCAGGCGGAACCGCCACCGCATCGGATATCGATCCGGTCTGCGCGGGCGTCGTGCGCGACAACATGGCGATGAACGGCATTGTCGAAGGCGACCGCGCAGGCGAGCTGATCATGGTCATCGCCGACGGAATGGACGACCCGCTGTTGAAGCTGCGGGGCCCGTACGACCTGTTCATTGCCAATATCCTTGCCGGACCGCTCGTCGAACTGGCGCCGTCCTTCGCTTCCGCCGTCACTCCAGGTGGCAATCTGCTGCTCGCAGGGTTGCTCGAAACGCAGGAAACACGCGTGCGGACCGCCTATCGCAAACTCGGATTTCGTCTTGGTCGCCGGTTGGTGAATGGTGACTGGTCGATCTTGTGGCTGCGCAAAAGTCGCCACCGGTGAAGCGCGCTGCGCGAGTTGGCGCGTGGGCACTGGCCGTGCTCATCACCCTGTTCGTGCTGTTTCTTCTGGCTGCATGGATCGGCAGCGCCATTCCACGAAATTCGGGCTGGACCGAACCCGATAGCGGTATCGAAATCATGATCGAAACCAACGGTGTTCACACCGCAATCGTCATGCCGCTCGTCACACCGCAAAAGGACTGGCGAGCGGATTTTCCAGCCGGCGATGTGGACGATTCCCAGCGCCCCTATACGCATGTCTCGGTGAGTTGGGGGGAACGCGAGGTATTCCTCAACACGCCGACCTGGGCCGACATCACCGTGTCCACCGCCATAGGGGCGATCATCAGCGGCGACAGTCTGCTGCATGTCGCCCATTATGTGCGCCCGGCTCCCGGCGCGGATCTGCGTCCGCTTGTTATTTCTCCAAGCCAATATGCCCGGCTCGTCGCCGCTGTCGAACGCCAGATCGTCCCACCGGACAAGCGCACTTTGTATCACGGGTATTTCGGGAATGACGTTTTTTACGACGCGCCCGGTACCTATCACCTCGGCAACACCTGCAACCAGTGGACCAGCGACACCTTGGCCACCGCCGGTATTCGCGTGGGCCTATGGACGCCGCTCGAAGGTGGCGTCATGAAATGGATACCCGAACCGTTGCAGGCCGGTTCGCGGTAGCAATCGGTTCAGGCAGTCCCGTCTTCTTCTGACATGCGCTTGTCCACATCTCGATCCATGGCGATTGTCGTATCGTAGTTCCCCACCGCGCGCACGACCTCCTGCATCATCGCCATGCGTTCCGGAATGGACACCCGCGTGCGGGCGATCATAACAGCAATGGCATAGGTCCGCCCGTCAGGCGATGTGAACAGCCCGATGTCGTTATATCCGGACTGCTCCCCGTCATAGACTTGACCCGTCCCGGTCTTGTGGCGGACGATCCAGTCTTGCGGTGCACCGGCCTTGAGGCGTTGAGGGCCGCTCTTCGTGCGCGACATCGTGGCCAGAAGCAGTGCGGTAGACGGGCCGGAAAGTAGTTTTCCCTCGTGCAGGCGGGCCAGCGCCTCCACGATGGCAACCGGCGGGGCACCATCGATCGGATCGGCAAGATAGGCCTCGAACGCATTGCTGCGCCTCTGGTCCGGCACTTGGTCGCGCGCATCGAAGAAAGCAGCTCCCTTCGAATAGGCTTGCGTCCACGTCAGCCCAGCAATGCCGCTCTGCTTCGTCCGTTCGTCGGTACCGAAACGGATGCTGGACAGTCCATGATCGTCGAGGAACTTCTGCACCACATCCGGCCCGCCGACGCGGCGCAGGGTGCGGTCGTTGGCCGTATTGTCACTATGGGTGATGGCCCGTTCGATCAGATCGGCATAATCGGTCGTAAAACTACCTCGCCGGCGAACGATGTCGCGGATCGGCTGGTGGAAGACGGTCAGGTCCGGGTCACGGATTTCGACCTTCTCGGTCAATTCGAGCTCCCCTGCATCGACCTCGCCGAGAGCAGTTAGCGTGACCCAGAGTTTGCTCACGCTCTGCTGAGGGAAAAGCTGAAGGCCGTTGAAATGAAGCGTCCTGCGTGCAGCAATGTCGCGCACGGCAATGCCTACATGGCCGGGAAATGTACCACCGATACGGCTGATTTCTCGGTCCAGCTCGCGCTGTTCAGGTGTCATCGGGGCCGGTTGGACCTCGTCTGCCGCCTGTTCGACCAGCGGATCGCCATCGACTTCCGGATGGCTACGCGGTGTCCACACCAGGATCAGCGCCAGTAGCATGACGGGAACGGCGAAGATGATAAACCGGAAAGATGCGCTCACCCCGGTTCAACGCAGTGCTGACAGCTTGTTCCTGAATCAGCGATTTAACGCTTCCTCCAGCGTTATCAGTGCCTCCGTGGCAAAAGCTTCCATGTTGGCGATCCTGTCGTCCCTTCCGGTTTCGGTTACCCGCGCGAACTCGAAACCATCCGGCCCCGCCACTGCGGAACAGCTCCTCCCGGCCGGCGCGCCGCTCGGGTGGTTCGATCCGCCGACCGAACCGCTTTCGGCCAAGCCCCACTCCGCTCTGAAATTGTCCCGAATGGCGCGCGCCTGAAGCAGCGCATAGTCCTCGCTCGCCCCGCGCATTCCGTCATAGGCATCACGCGGAAGATCGAAGAGCACGTCGCGCGCGCGAAAGGAATACACCACCCCGCCCCCGACGAAGAAATCGAGCGCCCCCGGAACGGTGAGTATCGACGCAGCGATCAACCCGCCTGTTGCGCCATCGGCGACCGCGATTTTCTCACCACGTTTGCGCAGCAGTCCGGCTATGCAGAGCACCCGCGGCTGGATAGCTGCCAGCACCTACTCGGCCGCCTTGACGATGTCGGCCCACGCCGCCTCGTCGATCACTTCGATACCAAGGTCAGCGGCCTTTTTGAGCTTACTTCCCGCGCCCGGGCCAGCCACGAGCAGGTCGGTCTTTGCACTGACCGATCCGCTGGCCTTGGCTCCGAGACGTTCGGCCTGTGCCTTTGCCTCATCCCGGCTCATGGTTTCCAGTTTCCCGGTAAAGACAACCGTCTTGCCGTTGACCGGACTATCCCGGGTTTCGACGACATAGCGAGGCGGCGTTACTTGCGAGAGCATATCGTCCCACACCGCCTTGTTATGATCTTCATGGAAGAAGTCGCCGAGCGCCTCGACAACCGCACTCCCGATACCATCGATGGAGACGAGCGAAGCCAGCGCATCCTCATCACCCGCATGAGCCTTCTCCGCCGTACTGCGCAGCGCGGGCAATTCGTGAAAGTTCTTCATCAGATCGCGCGCGGTCACCGACCCGACGTGGCGAATTCCCAGTCCAAACAACAGGCGCGCGGCATCTGGCTCCCTGCGGGCTTCCACAGAAGCCAACAGGTTGTCCACAGACCGCTCCTTCCAGCCTTCGAGCGCTAGAATATCGGCGCGGCGGTCCTTCAGCCGGAAGATGTCGGCCGGGCTTTCCAGCCAGCCAAGTGCAAAGAACTGATCGATCGTCTTTTCGCCCAGCCCGTCGATGTCGAGCGCCCCACGACTGACAAAGTGTTTCAATCTTTCCGTACGTTGCGCAGGACAGATAAGGCCGCCGGTGCAGCGCACGTCGACTTCACCTTCTTCCGCCACCGCCTCGCTGCCACACTCGGGGCAGCGGTTGGGAAATTTGAACGGTGTGCGCTTTTCGTCCCGGGTCAGATTATCCACAAGCTGTGGAATAACGTCTCCTGCACGCTGCACGACCACGCGGTCGCCGGGACGGACGCCCAGGCGCTCGATCTCGTCGCGATTGTGAAGCGTGACATTGGTAACCGTCACGCCGCCAACCAATACCGGTGCAAGACGCCCGACCGGTGTCAGCTTGCCCGTGCGTCCGACCTGGATATCGATGTTTTCCAGCGTGGTCTCCGCCCGTTCGGCAGGAAACTTATGCGCCAGCGCCCAGCGCGGGGCTTTCGCAACAAAGCCAAGCCGCTGCTGGTAATCTAGCCGGTCCACCTTGTAGACGACGCCATCGATTTCATACGGAAGTTCAGGTCGCGCTTCGCCGATGGCCTCATAACTGCCCAGTAGTCCTTGCGTATCCTCCACGCGACGAAACAGCGCAGATACCGGGAAACCCCATTCGCGTAACGCGTCGACCACTTGCTGTTGCGTCGCTCCCGGCACAGCGGACGCTGCGCCCCATCCATGCGCCCAGAACTTCAGCGGGCGCTTTGCCGTCACGGTAGCATCCTTTTGCCGTAGCGAGCCGGCCGCAGCATTCCGCGGGTTGGCGAAAAGCTTGCCGCCTGCTTCTTCCTGCACCGCATTGAGGGCAAGGAAATCGGCCTTCGCCATGTAGACTTCGCCCCGCACCTCGAAGACGTCGGGTACTTCGCCGGCAATCGATTGGGGAATGTCTGGAATGAAGGCCACATTGGGAGTCACATCTTCCCCCACCTGACCGTCGCCGCGGGTGGCCGCGCGAACCAGAACGCCTTTCTCATAACGGAGCGAGCATGACAGACCGTCGATCTTGTCCTCCGCCGTGAACGCCAGCGGCGCGTCGTCCGCAAGCGACAGGAATCGACGAACGCGCGCGACCCAGTCTTCAACCTCTTCAGCACTGAAGGCATTATCGAGGCTCATCATGCGAACCTCATGTTTTACTTTGGAAAGCGGCGAGGAAGCGATGGCATGGCCGACCTTTCGGCTCGGAGAATCCTCCCGCACCAACTGCGGAAATACTGCCTCCAGTTCGGCATTGCGCCGCACCAGCGCATCGTATTCCTGATCGGTTATCTCAGGCGCGTCCTCGGCATGGTAGAGGCGATCATGATGCGCAATCTGCTTGGCCAGCCGCATCAACTCGTTTGCGGCATCGGCCTCGGTGAGGTCTGGCGTCATCAGAAAACATACTCATCTTGAAAAAGGCAGGCCAGCAGTGGCGGCATTTCAGACCCTTTCCAGCAGACGGTCGGCTTGCGCCCGCGCCTCGGGGGTTACTTCTGCGCCGCTTAGCATCCGTGCGATCTCTTCCTTGCGTCCGGCTTCGTCCAACAGGGCGACACCGGTCTTTGTCACTGTGCCATTTGAGCTTTTTGCGATCATGTAGTGCGTACGCCCCCGCGCCGCGACTTGCGGGCTGTGCGTCACGGCAAGCAGCTGCCCATCGGCTGAAAGGCGCGCCAGTCGCTCGCCGATCGCACTCGCAACCGCGCCGCCTACGCCGCGGTCGATCTCGTCGAAAATTACCGTGGCCGCGCCGCCCTGCTCCGCCAGCGCGACCTTCAACGCCAGTATGAAGCGCGACAATTCGCCGCCGCTGGCAATCTTGTTGAGCGGCGCGAAATCAGCTCCCGGATTGGTAGCAATCAGGAATTGGACGGAATCCATTCCCGCAGCCCCCCATCTCTCCTCTGGCAACTCGGTAACCGCCGTCTTGAAACGCGCCGCATCGAGCTTGAGCGGAGCGAGTTCGCGCGCCACGGCCTCGTCGAGCCGCAGTGCTGCAGCAACCCGTGTAGCATGCAGCGCCTCGGCCTCGGCGCGATAACGCTGGCCCGCGTCCTTTGCTGCAGCCTCCAGCGCATCCAGCTGCGCTTCGCCGCCTTCGATGTTTTCCAACCGGCTGCGCATCTCCCGCATCTTGGCGGGTAGCTCATCCACCTCGCAGCGATGTTTTCGTGCGATTGCACGCAATTCGAACAAGCGGGTTTCCGCCGCATCAAGGGCAGCGGGATCGTGAACCAGTGCTTCCGCGGCGGCGGAGAGCTTGTCTTCTGCTTCACCCGCTTCGATCACCGCACGGTCCAGCGCACCGAGCGCCTCTGTAAGCAGCGGGTGTTCGGGAGCTATGCGGTCGAGCCGCCGCGCGGCTACACGCAAAGCCGCGAGGGGTGAATCCGACCCCTCCCAGATGTGCCGCAATTCGTCGAGATCGCCCGACAGCTTCTCGCCTTTCTGCATGTCTGCGCGCGTTTCGGCCAGCCGCGCTTCTTCGCCAGCCTGCGGTTCGAGCGCCGTCAGTTCGGCGAGATGAGCCAGCAGGAGGTCCTGATCGGCCTTCGCGGTATCGACCGCCTCGCGCGCCTCGGCCAGTGCGTCTTCCGTGGTGCGCCACTTCGACCATGCCGCTGCCACACGCCCGGCATCACCACCCGCGAAACGGTCAAGCAGAGCCCTGTGACCGCGCGGGTTCACGAGGCCGCGATCGTCGTGCTGCCCGTGCAGTTCGACGAGATACCCGGCCATTTCCCTCAGCATTCCGACACTGGCCGACTGATCGTTGACGAAGGCTTTGCTCTTCCCATCCGCCTTGATCTGGCGACGCACGATCAGCGGCTCACCTTCCTCAAGTTCGATGTCGGCATCGTCCAGCAATTGCACCAGACCGCCCGGCAGGCTGTTGAATTCGAAACTGGCCGAAACGCTGGCCTTGTCCTCTCCGCCCCGAACCAACCCGCTATCCGCGCGATTTCCCAGCACCAGACCAAGCGCGTCAAGCAGGATCGATTTCCCTGCCCCGGTTTCGCCCGTCAGCACGCCCAGCCCCCGACCGAAGGCGAGATCGAGCGCTTCGATCAGGACGATGTTGCGTATGGATAGCCGGGTCAGCATGCAGGCACCTCCTAGCGGCTGCCGCGGGCCGAGTCAGCAGGGCACGCACGCCAATCGACACCCTTTCGATGCCTGACCGATGCAAATGGCGCATGAGCCTTTTGCCCTGTTTGCCACTGGTGAGCGATCCTGCCGGTTGGAACGGCTTGTACGGCCAGCCGATCGCTCGCTTTATCGAGCGAAGAATGATGGCCGCAACCGCGTGCGGTCCCACAAGATCGAAGCGAACCCGAGTTAGGAACCGAAGAGCCCCAAACCGCAAGCCCGGCTCGGCTGAATGGCTCAGCTTGGCGTAACGCCTGCTGCGTGATCCTGCACCAGATCATACGCCTTGTCGTACCATTCCGTGCCGGGGTAATTGGCACCCAGCACCGCCGCATACTTCACCGCTTCGTCCGGAATACCAAGCGCGAGGCTGGTTTCCGTAAGCCGGTACAGCGCTTCGGGCGCGTGGCTCGTGGTCTGGTAATTGTCGACCACGTTCTGGAAGCGGATCTGTGCGGCAATCCAGCGGCCAGCCCGTTCGTAATGGCGGCCGATTTCCATTTCCTTGCCCGCCAGATGGTCGCGCACGAGGTCGATCTTGAGACGTGCATCGGACGCATAATCGGAATTGGGGAACCGACGATCGATTTCCTGCAGCGCCGTCAGCGCCTGTTCGGTCACTTTCTGATCGCGCTGCACATCGCTGATCTGTTCGTAATAGCTCAGCGCGATCAGATAGAAGGCATACGGCGCATCCTTGTTACCCGGATGGATCTGGAGGAAACGCTGCGCCGACTGGATCGCCTTGTTGTAATCCTTGGCGACATAATAGCTGAACGAGCTCATCAGCTGTGCCCGGCGGGCCCATGGCGAATAGGGATGCTGGCGTTCCACCTCGTCGAACAGGGCCGCCGCAAGAGTCGCCTGGCCACTGTCGAGCCGCCGCTTTGCCTCGCCATACAGCGATTCCACGTCGCGAGCGACATAGGAAGTATCGGCTGGGCCGCTGCTGCGGCCGGCGCAGGCCGCGGTCATCAGAGACGCGCCTGCAAGCGCGGTGCCGAGAATGAGCTTCGTCGTGGAACGGGTCTGGTTCGTCATGGGTAGCAGCCTATAGCCACCGCCCCCATGAACGCCAAGTGAAGTTAGCAGCCCTGTCCCCCGGCAGCAGCCACTATCGTCATCCAACGGCAGGCTGGTCCCAATCCCGGCGCGCGATTTCTTCCGGCGCGTCCCACAGCAGGTGGCGATGCTCCAGCATCACCAGATTGGCACTCCGGATGACTTCGCCCTTGGTGCGATAGCCCAGAAGCTGTTCGGCCTGAGTGTCGGGATTGTTGGTCAGCACGCGCAATTCTTCCGACGTGAAATCGCTCAATCCGCGTGCACGCTCGATACCCTTGCTGTCGTAGATATGCAGCACATCGCCGCGCGTGAAATCGCCGGTCATCGAGATGACATCCTGCCGGCGAATCGGCCGATCCCCACTCAACGCCGCGGCGATCGCATCCGAAATCACGATGCTACCCGCCATTTGCAACCGGTTGGCGATCCAGCTGTCCCAGCCGGACAACGGGTTGGGATGCGGCAGGATCTTGGTCGACCGGCGCGATCCATTGAGCACTTCGGAAACCGGATGGTCCACCTCGCCCTGCGCGATCCAGGTGGTGACGCCTGCCTCCTGCGCCATATTGGCGGCTAGCAGTTTCGTTTCCATGCCGCCGGTGCCAAGCGTGCTCTTGCCCTTGGTCGCGTCCATATACATGCCCACGTCCTCGACCTCGGGCACGAACTGCGCTTCGGGATCGTCGGGATTTCGGTCATACAGACCATCGACACCGGTCAGGATGACGAAATCGTCAGCCCCGACCATCTGCGCGACCTTCGCTGCCAGCCGGTCGTTGTCGCCCACGCGAATTTCTTCCGTGGTGATCGAATCGTTCTCGTTCACGATCGGAACGACATCGGATTCAAGCAGGCGATGCACGGTGTTGCGCGTGTTGAGGAAGCGGCGGTGGTCCTCGAAATCGCCCAGCGTCAACAGGACCTGTGCGATATCGAAACCGAATTCGTGCCCCACCTGCTTATAGGCGTTGAGCAGCAAGGGCATTCCACAGGCGGCAGCCGCCTGTTTGTCGGAAACACCGGCGCTTTCGGGCGTTTCACCGATAATACGCAGACCCAACGCCACCGAACCGGAGGAGCAGAGAATGACGTTGCTACCCTGCGCCCGCAATTGTGCGATATCTTCCAGCAGGCGCTGGAGGAAACCATAACGCGGCGTGAGGAGTTCCTGGTTGGCAAGAAGGGCCGAACCGATTTTGACGACAATGGTAGGTTTTTTAGTCATGTTCCCAAATATTGCGCAGCCTTGAAATTTTCTGAAAAGAATATAGATCGTAATGGTGCGGCGCACAACCGGATTTTTGAAAATATCCATACGTCGTTGATAAATAGGTATTCTCCAGTTTAGCCGCCTAACGGTCAAATAATTCGACAAGAACACAAAGTATAAGACACATTTAAATAGAGCCGTGACGCTCGGAAACGGAATTTAGACATTACAAAAACAGTTTGCATTGTCGGCTGCGGGAAAATGGGTTCCGCTTTACTGTCCCAATGGGTCAACGGCCCCGAAGCCATCACGGTGGTGGACCCCGCCGGCAGCGACGTTCCCGACGGTGTCGCGCTTGTCACCGATCGTTCGGAAATCGCGGATGACCAGTTCGATTGCATCATTGCCGCTGTAAAGCCGCAGTTGATTGACGACATTCTGGCAGATTACGTGAGCAACCTGGCCGCCGGCGGTTACGTGTTATCGATTGCTGCAGGCTATTCAGCCGCACGCCTGTCAAAGCTCATGGGCGATGCACCCGTCATTCGCACGATGCCCAACCTGCCCGCTGCAATCGGTCGCGGGGTCAGTGGAATTTGCCCCGGCCCGCACGCAAGCGATGACCACCTTGACCATGCGCAGGATTTCATGAGCCGAGCCGGGTCGACCGTGACGGTCGATAGCGAAGACAAGCTGGACCGGGTGACCGCTGTTGCAGGCTCGGGCCCGGGCTATGTGTTCGAAATTGCCCGCGCCTATGCGGAAGCCGCCATGAAACAGGGCTTTACCGAAGACGAAGCGCGCGAAATGGTTCTCGGCACCATTGGCGGCGCGATCGCAATGGCCAGCGAACCCGGCGCCCCAAGCCTGGAAGAACTGCGCAATTCCGTCACCAGCAAGGCCGGAACGACTGCCGCCGGCCTTGATGCGCTCAATGGCGATGGTGGCCTTTCCACCCGCCTCCATGATACGTTGCAGGCAGCTTACGACCGGGCGGTAGAGTTGCGCTGACCCTCAGCGCCTCCCGTTCCGAATACAAGACAAGAGAGAAACTATGACCGACCAAGCACTTGATCCGCAAATCCACATTCACGAACTTGGCCAGCGCGCTCGCAAGGCCGCTCGCGGCCTCCTGTCGGCCACTACAGACGCAAAGAACAATGCTCTGCGCGAAGCGGCAAAGGCCCTTCGAAACCGCAAGAGCGAACTGCTCGAAGCCAATGCGGAAGACGTGAAGAGTGTCGAAGGCAAAAAGCCCGACAGTTTCATCGACCGGCTGCGTCTGACCGACGACCGGATCGACGGCATGGCCGGTGCGCTGGAAGAAATCGCCGAACTGCCCGACCCCGTCGGTCGCGAGCTTGCGACGTTCGAACGACCCAACGGCTTGTCCATCGAACGTGTCGCCGTGCCGATCGGTGTGATCGGCATGATTTACGAAAGCCGCCCCAATGTTGGGGCCGATGCCAGCGCGCTCTGCCTCAAGTCTGGCAATGCAGTCATCCTGCGCGGCGGCAGCGAAAGCCGCAACTCCACACGCGTGATCGTCGAATGCATGCGCGCCGGGCTCAAGGCAGCCGGTCTGCCCGAAGACGCCGTCCAAACCGTTGGCACGACCGACCGCAATGCCGTCGCCGCGCTTCTGAAAGCCGACGAATTCGTCGACTTGGTAATTCCGCGCGGCGGGCGTGGACTCGTCGAACTGGTCAGAGATCAGGCCAGCGTTCCTACCCTCCTCCACCTCGACGGAAACTGCCACAGTTATGTGCATTCGGCAGCCGACGTCGACAAGGCGGTCAAGGTCATCCGCAATGCGAAGCTTCGCCGCACAGGCGTATGCGGCGCGACGGAAAGCGTCGTGGTCGACCGGTCCGTGGCGGAAGCGTTCATTCCCAAATTCGCCGATGCGATGGCTGGCGATTGCGAATTACGCGGCGATGCCGACGCCGTCGCAATCGATGAACGCCTCAAGCCGGCGACCGAGGAAGACTGGAGCACCGAATATCTCGACCCCATCGCATCGGTGAAGATCGTCGACGGACTGGACGAAGGCATTGCCTGGGTGGAAGAACACTCCAGCCATCACACCGATGCCATCATCACCGAAGATGCTGACGCAGCACGTCAGTTTATGACATCGATCGATAGCGCCATCGTGATGCACAACGCGTCCACCCAATTTGCCGATGGCGGCGAATTCGGCATGGGCGCGGAAATCGGCATCGCGACCGGCAAGATGCATGCCCGCGGTCCCGTTGGCCTCGAGCAGCTGTGCAGCTTCAAGTACCTCGTTCACGGCGACGGCCAGACCCGTCCCTGATGCCCGGGACGTTCGGGGTGCGGTGAAGGCCGCCCGATCACCGTATCGGGCTGGCCGCCACCACGGCCGGATCGATGACGTCCGGCGGTATTTCTACATGGACGGTTTCCGGCCGATAGACTTCTATCGGCGCCGGTCTGACTGGCGGGCTACCTGCGAACCATTGGGCGCCGTTCTCGTTCGGCACATCCACAGATTGTCCGATTTGCTGCTGCGCGCTGCGAATTTGGGCCAGCCGGTGCGCGTCCTGGCCTTTCGTATCAATCATACGATCCACGGGCCCGCCCTCGGCCATCGTCAATGCGACAGTCAGCAGGATACCGCCAGCCAGCATCAAGGCAAATTTCTTGTCCATTGCAAATTGCCTTTGCGAATAACCGATTGATTTAGGTCAGCAGGAATTGGTCGCGAGCCGCTGCGTATTGGTTATGTCCTGATTGGTCCGCTCACGCACGTTGAACGCGCTTTCGTATCGCAAATCCAACCCGCTGCTGACGATGCTTGGCAGGATCTTGGGCGTGTAATGATAGGATACCTCGGCAAACATTACCGCTGTGCCCTCGGCAGCCCTGATCCGCGTTGTGGCAGGGCCCATTCCTGCAGCGAGGGAAGAATCATTTCGTCCCTTGTTCTGCAAACCGTAACGTGGAGCGACCGCGAGCGACCCGAAGCATCGTTGCCAATTTATCATCTGGCCGGCGTTGCCGCCGGTTTTGCCATTGGGTTGCAAGGAAGATAGGACTACCCGGCCGTTTCTGGCGAAATCCAAGCCCGTACCTGCCTGCGTAGCCCCGGCAAATACTTCGTAAATATCTGCCTCGTCGATTCCCGATCGTGCACGTCCGGCGTTGTCCGCCACCGTGATCGCAATCTGATTGATCCGCATGTGCGCCATCACCAAATTGATTATTTCCAGCCCACCGAAGAGCAGGGTAATGAAAATCGGGAGGGAGAAGGCGAATTCGGTAAGGGCCAAACCGCTTTCCGACAAACGCAGCCGGCGCAGAAAGCGCCGTGGCAAGATTGCTTCACGCATCATCACACACACACCGTTGGTGGTTTCTTCTGAACAGCGTAGGGCTGGTTCCGGATCGCACTGGTCGCGTTGATGGAATAGTTCGGCGATACGTCCAGAAATCGATGGATCGGAAACAGGCGGGGCATGGACAGGTTCACTTCATAGAACACGACATCGTCCGCGCCGCCGATATTATTGCGCCCCGCGCTCGCATCGAAAGCACCATTCTCGTTGAGGTCGATGAAGCAATCGCCCGGATCGTACTGCCCGTTGGAATTATAATCGGTCACGAGTTTCTCGCTTCGCCCGATGCTGGAAAAATCATAGAAGCTGCGCATGTTGATCTGATAGGTGGCATTGCGCGCCACCACGTCGGAGCGGGTCCTGATCGCGCAACCGATCTTCGCCTCGACGCTATCGCCGCTGCAGGCAAAACCCGGCGCCTCGAGCGAGCCCGTTCGCGATACATCGTTGAGCGCACCCTGCACCACTGAGCGAAGATAGGCCTGATAGCCGAGATCCAGACCTCCCAGGAGGAAGAGCATCAGCGGGGTCAGGACGAAGGCAAACTCGATGATCGCCGCACCCTGCTCCTCCTTGCGGAGGCGTTTGAACAGACCGATCATTGCGTTAGCCTCAGTGCGCCGATCTGGTTGCCGATCTCTCGGAACTTGGCGATCAGAGCCGTGCGGTTGGCGGCCGTGTCCGCCTGCCCCGGGCTGCTCGCGCAGCCGGTGAGATTGGAATTGAGCGCCGTGTCGAACCCGATGACCCAAACCGAGGTGTTCATATTCTTTGCCGCGTTGCACGCCATGCGAAAGCGCTGCTCGTGACGAGCGCGTAACTGGGCAGTGACGGAATTGCCCTGATCGTCGGACGTGCAGTTGGTTGCGCCTTTCACCCGCATATCGTTGCGCTCGACGCCATAAGAGCCGTACACATTGCAGTAGGCAGTTTGGTCGCCGTCTGTCATGAAAATGACGTGGCGGTTGCACGGCATGCCGTTGTAGACATCGCAGCTATCGCCGAAGATCCCACCAGTGGAGATAAGGCGGGCGCCCCAGATCATGCCGATGTCGTGATAGGTGCCGCCTACGGTTTCCAGCCCCTTGACGTAGGTATCCAGAGCCGAACGGGACCACACCGCAAGACGGCGCGCTTCCGAAGGGCAGGCCCAGTAACCACTACTGTAGGAATTGTTCATGATCGAGCCCGAAGTGGTTCCGATCGATGTCGATGTGCCTGACGTTGTGCCGGCATTGCGGGTGTAGATAAGGTTGGGCACCATCGGTCGCCAGCGCGTCGCATCGCTGTTGGGTATCAGATCGATATTGAGATCGTTTGCGCCCGAGGGGATCGTCATGCTGGTGCCGCCATCGATGCTGGTCACCGTGTCGCGTTCCTCGATGCATCCGTTCCAGGTCATGTCGGCAACGCTTCCACCGGTCACCGCGGCGGCAAGGTCCTTGAGATTGAACGGGCCGGGCGTGCTCGTTCTGCCGGTACCATCGGTTGCGAAGGTCAGCTTGCCGTTTGTCTTGAGATAGTCAGTGACGTCATACTCTGTCTGTTGGTAGGTCCAGCTGCTGAACTGCCTCTTGCTGGTGTCATAGGTTGTCGTTTCGAGAACCCGCCACCGACGACAACTTTGATTGCTGCCCGAGCGGTCGGATGCTCCGGTGTAGCCCCAGTTCTCGGACTGGACGTAGGCATCGCTCGATGACGTTCCCTGATATTTGACTGCAGTCGTCGCGGTCGGAGGAGGGCCACCACCCGGAACATCATCGGCATTCACATAATTCTGACACTGATCGTTGCTGGTGGAACCGCTGTAGTATTCCCATTGCCCGCCACTCAGTGTCGGCGGCTTCGGCGCGTAGTCATCGAACCTTGCCACGCGTGACGGCACCGTCGTGTTCTTGCGCATGTAGTTGGGGTTCTGCGCATAGACCAACCGCCCAACATTCACCGTGCTCGAATAAGGCACGACACCGTACCGCAGCCGTAGCCCCTGGGCGGTCAACTGCGTCTGGATCGGGGCGAGCTCGTCGTAGAGCGCCATCACCGCATCCTGCAGCGCCTCGATCTTGCGCGTGCCATCGACCGGATCGTTCATCGACCCCGTCACGTCCAGCACCAGCACGATATCCGTGTTCACGAAGTTGAGCGAGGCATCGCAGCTTACCGCCACCGGCAGCGTTTCGAAGCCGAACAGGCGCATGATCGCGGTCGGGATCGCGGTCGAGGCGTTCACCCGGATCACGCCTGCTTCCGGCTTGGTGATCACCGGGGTGAAGGCCTGCGCCCCGTACTGGCCCTGCGGAAAGTTGAACGTAAAGAACTCCTGCCCCGTATTGCGCACCGTATCGTTGAGGGAATCGTTCTTCATCACCCGCCGCGCGGCCAGCGAGGCGGCGTCGCAGGCGCTCTGCATCTTGCTCTTCGCCATATAGGCGCGGCTGAGGTCTACCCCGCTACCGATCATGATGGTCAGCGGGACCAGGCCCGCTCCGACTATCGCCAGCACGTTGCCTTTGTGGTCGTGCAGCAGCCGGGCCAGTAAACGACACAGGAATGCCATCGCATCACACTTTCGCAAAGCGGGGTATGTCGACGCATGATGCATCGCCCCGCCCGACCCCTATCCTGTTCCGGTTAAGAAAAGCCTATGTCGCTCGGTTAAGCGAACCTTACCGCGCCCCGGCCCGCCTGCGCCCGCCAGCGCGTGTAGGAGCGGCCCGCGCGCCGATCCTATTTCCCTTTCCTACAGCTGTCCGCCTGGCCCATGCCCGCACGCCATCTGCCAGGAGAGCCCGCATGACCCGCCGCAAGGACCCCACCGAAACCCGCATCCCCGTCGCCGCCGAAGACCTCCCCGCCTTCGACAGCGTTCCCGTCAAATACCGCCACGATGGCTGGACCCCGGCGCGCCAGAAAGCCTTCATCGGCGCGCTTGCGGATACCGGCAGCGTCAGCCGCGCCGCGCGCTACGTCAACATGAGCCCCGAAGGCGCCTATTACCTGCGCCGCCGCCCGGGCTCCGAAAGCTTCCGCCGCGCGTGGGAGGCCGCGCTCGATCTCGGTGTGCAGCGGCTCAAGGACATTGCCTATGAACGCGCGATCGACGGCCAGCTCAGCCCCGTCTTCGTCGCCGGCAAGCTGAAAGGCTTCCGCCGCATCCGCAACGATCGCCTGTTGATGTTCTGCCTCCGGATGAACGCGCGCGACGAACGCGGCAAACGCCTCGCCGCCAGTTACTTCGATAGCGACGCCGCAAGGCTGCACGGGGGGACGGGCACGTCCTCAGGTAGCGTAGCGATAGGACAGACAAAAACCTCCTCAAGCAGCACCGCCCCGCTTCCGAACCCGAAACCCGTCCGCCTCGGCGTAAGCTACACCCTCCCCGCCCTTTCCCGCGCGGAGAAGGACGACATGAACGCCGCCATGGTCGAACATTTCGATCCGGTGGACATGAGCCTGGCAGAGATCGAAGCCATGCAGACCCAGCTCGCCGAGATCGCCCGCCGCAAGCGCGACGAGGAAGACGGCCCGCCCGATCACGCCATCGACACCCCCTTTACCCAGCTGACCAGCAGCGACTGGAAGGCGGCGGGAGAGCTGGAAGACCTGATCGAGGTCGAGGACGAACTGGAACAGTGGAACGAGGACGAGGACCACTGGCGGGATTTGGGTACAAGCGAACCAAAGTAGCTTCCGGATACGTAGGGATACGACAACGAAATGAGAATTAGTCGACCGAACATGCCGAAGCTCCGCGCTAGCTGTCACTCGGGAAATCACGGACAGGCTGATCCGAATATTCCTTGCGTGTCCAAGTCAGCCTATTCTTGGAAATATGCGAGGCTTATCGTGGGAAGAAAGCCACCTGCAGCACGCATGAGCTCAAATGCTTCAAAAGCTTCAATTGGCTGAATTATGTCGTTTTGGACAGCAATCTTGAGGAGTTTTAACGAACCGAAAACTCTATTTTCACCCAGTAATTCGGCGCCCATGATCCGACCGCGTCGATCGTCGCAACAAATTGAAGAATGATCGTTGAGGTTCGCGAGAAGGATGCATTCAGACTCTCCATCGCCCAATTTCGTCTCATCGACAAATTTCAAGAACTCATCAATTTGGAGATCATTATCTTCAAGATATTCGAGGTCACCGTCTGTATGAAGGTTAGCAATAGCTAAGGCGCAATCCTCTGAACATTCTCCACCCACTATGGGCCCCACCTGAATATGTAAGCCTTCAATACGGCAGATATCCCTCAATACACCACCGTTATGGAGGTTGATTATTGAACAGGCGTCCATAATGACATTCACGACACTCGCGCCTGTTGCGCATATATCTCCCCGATCGAATAACCGAAACTATTAGATACCCAACCTATAGAAATTTCGCCCTCATTTAGAGCGTGAACAATCGCATCCGAAAGCAGCGGCGGAATGCGTGGGACTGAAACGCTTTGTCTAGGGCTAATATTCAATGAATCGGCCCGTTTTTCAGGTGAGCTAAATTCTTCTCGAAGATAGTGACCAAGCGAAAAGGTCAATCCCTCAGGTATTAGGCCGAGGTTCTCTAGCCTAAGACCTGCCACATCAAAACTAACACCAAAGAACCGGGCAAGATAAAGGATTTCTCGATCCGTGATCTTACCCCCCTCCATGAGCCCCTGATCAGTAAGAAAAGATAAAAACTTTCCGATCCCAGTATCAGGCAATAACAAGCAAGAAGAAAATGTATCTACGAAAGCCTCTGATTTACGCGATTTGCCGAAAGAACCAATGTCTCTAGACTTTTCAAACCTCGCAAAATCGCCCTCGACATGATCAGTGACAATGTGCCCAAATTCATGACCAAGGCTAAATAGCATTCGGCCAGAAAAACGTGGCGAAACAAAAATAAAGCAGTAATTCCCAGCAATAAGGGAAACACCTTCATAACGAGTATGTTCGATCGGCGAGACCACTAATCCATCGAGTTGATTGAGCTTCAGGCCCAAATCAGGCAGTGGACCGTCAACATTGTCAGGATCGAGCAAGATTCTAGCGGCTTTCGACAAACGATCGGCTGCTGAATAAGTGCGTTGATCTTCGCGAAAGACGTCTAGCCAAGACGGCAGCGATGATCGCGCAGGCAGGAGTTCTAAACTGGCCTTTACGAACAGCGCTATTCGCTCCACGGTTATATCGTATTCGCCAGATGACGCTCGCGCACTTCGGAACAAGGGAGCAAGTTTAAGGCTTTGCTCGCCCACGGAAGACTGAGTAAAAATTTGAACCGGCAATCTTAGCCCGGCGCATATTTGTCGCAGTTCCGCGACCGTCGCTTCCGAGCCTCCAAGTATTTCGCTTGCGCGCTGTCGACCTAAAGAAGTCTTAGATGCCAGAGAATTTTGAGAAATTCGCAATTCTCGCAAACGCTCGGCTAGAACTTGGCTCATTTTGCAGCGTCTTGCTTTATACCCCGGAGCCAGTTGACCATGTGTTTAACTTGACTCTCGTTAAGCTTCCTTTGTCGCCCGAGAATATCAATTGGCCGGTTCCCTTGCTTACCAACGATATCAGCTAGCTTGCTCAAAGTCTGCTGCCTGGCCAACTCGACCTCCTTTGGCGATTGGATGGCTAACGGATCGGCACCAACAATGAAGTTCTTCAGGCGTCGCTCGAAGCCTTTGTCCGCATGATGGTCGAGCGGGTGTTTCCGACCGTCAGCATCAACGATGATATTCCCAACCACAATTCCGTCATCTCTCATGCGCAGACGGTTTTGTGGAAAACGACCATATGCCGCCAAATGGTCGATCTTCTCCGCAACTTTCATGCCACCGAAAACATACTGCGCCAGATCTTTCGTCTTGCCCGATACGACAAACAGATAGTCACCGATGTCCACAAACTCTCGTAGATTGCTCATGCAAGCACCTAACGACGGAACCTCGCCAAACATCGGATCGCTTATGTTATCAAGACCAGCCGGGTCGGCTCCAGTTCCGGTTATGTAAATGTAACCCTTCATTTTATTCCCTGTTTTTGTCGAGTTTTTCAATCGTATTTAGAAAGGGGTTGCTGACAACCTTTTTCATCCTCGTTGGCGAGAACAATTCAGTCCCACAAGATTTACATTGATGGCTGGAATGTGGAATAAAAGCATTCATGCCTTCGTCAAAATAGGCTTCGCCACAAACGCAGACCATGTTTACAATGCGGTTGCGTAAGTGGGCCAACGCGCTTTGTGCCATAAAATACCGCAGCTGTGACTCATCAATCTCAACCCCGTCTAAAGTGACGACGTCAAAAGTATCATCTTCTATGCGCGTTACTTTGTCTGCAGCATAACCATGAAAATGGATTCCCTCTTCCTCCGGTTTGGGCGCAGTCCAGAAAAGTGCCGGATTAGAAGCCCACATTTGGATACCACCGGGGTAATCTTTTACATGGGCATCTAATTTTCGCCGCGCACGCACAATCGAGCGACTTGCATCACTGTCCTCAAAGGTTTGCCTCAGCCCCCTTAGCGGGTTCGAAATAGTCTTTCTATTTGCGATGAATATCTCACCGCAAGCATGACAAAGATGCCTCTTATGTGGTTTCACGGCATACCACTCAGAGTCGAGATGAGGCTCACCACAATAAGTGCAGAACAGCGACACTAAATCGTGGCCAATTGCTCGCGAAATGTATGCGGAAACAGCTGTTTCACTGCTTACATATATCTTGCGCTTCTCGTATAAGTTGACGGGAACTTCGAGCTCTACCGCGTCAACGGTTTCGTCGATCCCCTTGTGCGAATCACCCAGAGCGTGCCGAGCATGAACGTGAATACCTTCCTCTTCCGACAGACCAGTAGAATTATAGGCCGCTTTCACCGCGCCCCAAAGCGCCACTCCCCCGGCGTAATCTTTTGGATTTAGCTCTAAGACATTTTTGGAATCCAAAGAGCGATAAGCAGCCTCACACCGTTCGAGCCTTATTCCGTACTTCCCGGTCCCTGACGCTTGATGTGCATGGCACCAAAAGCGCGGCTTCCCGTCCCGGCGTTTGCCGGCAGGGCGGATATCACAATCGGACTGCTTCTCCAGCATGTGTCATGCTCCATCGCTCCGATTATATAAGGACAGCTGGAACAAAGCAAGAATCAGAATTAGAAAAGCCTTTGATTGAAATAATCTAGACTTCTTGAGGGCGACGCGTCGCAATAAAGCCTTCGAGGCGTATCTCATGTCGCGGTACTTTTGCAGCCTGCCCTGACTGCTCTTTCTCCTTGCGAGCCGTTTTTTCAGCCTGACTTTGCCGATGCCTCTTTCGCGAAAAATTAAGCCTTCATTGAAACGGTGCTCCCCATAGAAAAGGGGAGCAATACACCATGCGCAAGGTGGCTATTTTTACCACCATTTCACTTGCCGCGATGTTGGCGGGATGCGCCCGATGGGAGCCTGAAACCAACCCGGTCGAATTAACGCAGGCTTGCCCCGGCAAACGCGCGCCGGTCGTTGGCGAGGGGCCGGAATTTTCCGTTCGGGCGACCTACAATTTCGTAATTGAAGGAGTGAGCGACGCAGACCTGAAGGCGTTTCTCGCAAACCTGAAATTGAACGGCTTCTCGCTTGTACCGATGATGTTCAACCTCAACGGCAAGGACACATTGTTCGCCAATGGCCCCGCTGTCTTGGGAAATCAGTCCGGTGTCGATGCCGAATTCAATCTGGCATGCCGGGCCGCGATCGGCGATGTCTATCTCACGCATGTGCGGTTCAATTCCGCCGACGCGGATGGCCCGACAAGGGTCCGCTAGGGGCAAATAGCGGCCCGCTCCCGCAGGCCGCCCTCACCTTACCGCTTCTTGCGCGCCTTGCGGGCGGCATATTTTGCGTCGCGCTTTGCTTTCAGTTCCGCCTCGGTCGGCTCCGGAATGGCGGCGGCTTCGGCGGCTGCCTCGGCGGCGGCGATCTTTTCGGCCTTGGCCTTGGCGATCGCTTCGCGGCGCGCGGCGCTCTTTTCGGCGGCGGCGGCTTCACGCGCCAGGCGGGCCTCGCGGCGCTTGGCTTCGACCTCAGGGTCGACCGGCGGCTTGGCGGCCATTTTCTTCAGCGCCTTTTCGCGGGCCTTGTCGGCCATGGCTGCGCGTTCCTGGAAAGTGGGTTGCTTGAATGAAGGCATTAGGGTTCGTGTCGTTTCTGGTTGGCCGGCAGGTTGCCGGCTGGAAAAATCGGGCTGCGCGGGGTGCGGCGATTACGCCTCGCCCGTCCGCAGCGCGGCAATGAAAGCCTTCCGCGGAAGGCTCGCACTACGCCCCGCCTTGTGCGGGGACAGCTCGCCTTACCGCACGCGGGCGTGTTTGAGAATGGGGGTCATTTCTCAGCCATCCGCAGCGTGGCGATGAACGCGTCCTGCGGAATGCTCGCATAACCCCCGGCCTTCGCCGGGCAGGCCGCCCTTCGGGCGCTCCCGCATCCTCGAAAATGAGAGGCTCACTCTTCTCCCATACGTAGCGCTGCGATGAAGGCTTCCTGAGGGATCGAGACGTTTCCGTATTCCCTCATTCTGGCTTTCCCCTTCTTCTGCTTCTCCAGCAGCTTCTTCTTGCGCGTGATGTCGCCGCCGTAACATTTGGCGGTCACGTCCTTGCGCAGCGCGGCGATGGTTTCGCGGGCGATGACCTTCCCGCCGATGGCGGCCTGGATCGGGATCTTGAACAGGTGACGCGGGATCAGGTCCTTCAGCCGCTCGCACATGCCGCGGCCGCGTTCTTCCGCAACGCTGCGGTGGACGATCAGCGACAGCGCATCGACCGGTTCGTTGTTGACGAGGATGTTCATCTTGACGAGGTCGCCCTCGCGGCTGCCGATCTGTTCATAGTCGAAGCTGGCATAGCCGCGGCTGATCGATTTCAGCCGGTCGTAGAAATCGAACACCACTTCGTTCAGCGGCAATTCGTAGCTCACCTGCGCGCGGCCGCCGACATAGGTCAGGTTCGTCTGGATGCCGCGGCGGTCCTGGCAAAGCTTCAGGATCGCGCCGAGATATTCGTCGGGCGCGTAGATCACCGCCTTGATCCACGGTTCTTCCACCGTCTCGATCCGGTTGACGTCCGGCCAGTCGGCGGGATTGTGGATCTCGATGGTCTTAGCGTCCTCGTTCTTCGAATGGCCGAGGTGGACCCGGTACACGACCGATGGGGCCGTGGTGATGAGGTCGAGGTCGTATTCGCGGCTGAGGCGTTCCTGGATGATTTCCAGGTGCAGCAGGCCGAGGAAGCCCGCGCGGAAGCCGAAGCCCAGCGCGGCGCTGCTTTCCATTTCGTAGCTGAAGCTTGCATCGTTCAGCCGCAGCTTGCCGATGCTTTCGCGCAGCTTCTCGAAATCGGCGGCGTCGACCGGGAACAGGCCGCAGAAGACCACGGGCTGGACTTCCTTGTAGCCTTTCAGCGCCTCGGGTGCCCCGTTCTTCACCGTGGTGATGGTGTCGCCGACGCGGGCCTGCTCCACCTCCTTGATCTGCGCGGTGATGAAGCCGATTTCGCCCGGGCCGAGCTCCGGCAGGTCGGTGCGCTTGGGGGTGAAACAGCCGACGCGGTCGATCAGGTGCTGGGTGCCGCCCTGCATGAACCTGACCTGCTGGCCCTTCTTGATGACCCCGTCCATCACGCGCACCAGGATGACGACGCCGAGGTAGGGGTCGTACCAGCTGTCGACCAGCATGGCTTTCAGCGGTGCGTCGCGGTCGCCCGTGGGCGGCGGGATGCGCTTGACCAGCGCTTCCAGCGTTTCCTCGATGCCGATGCCCGACTTGGCGCTGGTGAGGACGGCGCCGCCTTCCTCCCACGGGCCGGTGGCCTCGATGCCGACGATTTCCTCGATCTCCTCGGCCACGCGCTGCGGTTCGGCGGCGGGCAGGTCGATCTTGTTGATGACGGGGACGATTTCGTGGTCGTGCTCGATGGACTGGTAGACATTGGCCAGCGTCTGCGCTTCCACCCCTTGCGCCGCGTCCACCACCAGCAGCGCGCCCTCGCACGCGGCCAGGCTGCGGCTGACCTCATAGGCGAAGTCGACGTGGCCGGGCGTGTCCATGAGGTTAAGCTCATAGGTCTCGCCATCGCGCGCGGTATAGTTGAGGCGCACGGTCTGCGCCTTGATCGTGATGCCCCGCTCCTTCTCGATGTCCATGTTATCAAGGACTTGCTCGGACATCTCCCGGTCGGTCAGCCCCCCGGTAAACTGGATCAACCGATCAGCCAACGTCGACTTGCCATGGTCGATGTGGGCTATGATGGAGAAATTGCGGATCTTGGAAAGGTCGGTCATTGCGCCGCCCCATTAGCCGCGCCGCGCCGCCCTGTCAGCAGACAAAGCTACACCTGTACCGCTTCCTTGCGACCGGTCTGTCTCGGAGCGCTGGCCGAAAGGTTGAATTGCGCGAAGCCGGCCCCTCCCCCGCTATCCGGAGCCATGGCATATTTGCCCGGCGAAAGCGCGGCCAGCGGCACACCAGCCGTCGCGAGTTCGTAAGGGCTCACGCGGTGCCGCGTACACAACCCGCCTGCCCCGTCATCGACCAGTTCCTGTTCGAATTCGAGGCCCTGCGTATCGTCCATCGTCCGGCGAACGGTACACACAGCCAGCTGGCCCTGCCCGAAGTCGAGCACGAACATGGTCCCGACCGGCACGTCCTCGAGCCCCTGGATCATCGCGCCGGAGCGCGAAAGATTGCGCAGGGTGACGTCGTAATAATGATCCTCGTGGATCACGCCGATCTTGCGGAAGACCGTCCGGCGGGAAGCGCGCTGGGTACCGCTATCCGTGGGCGCAAGGGTCCATTCCCCTTTTGCCAGCTCCTGACATACCTGATCGTTCGAAAGCGCGTCGGAATAGACAAAGCCGCTGACCTGATCGATGCCGAGCCGCTTCAATTCGTTCATGAGATCGAGCGCGTGAACGCCGGAGGCCGTCGTCTCCATTCCCATGGCGTCGGACAGCGCGATTACTGCCCGGACGAGATCCATATCGCCGAGATCGTTGCCCATGATCGGTTCGAAGAATTGCGCACCGATACGTAACGCGCTCAGCGGCGCCCGCCGCAGATAAGCGAGCGAGGAGAGCCCCGAACCGAACTGGTCGACGGTGAGCCGCACTCCGAGCTTGAACAGACTCCCGAGCGCCTTATCCAGTTTCGACGCATCTCCGAGGAGCACCTTCTCCGGAAAGCGCAATTCGAGCCGCGTGGGATCGAGATCCGTGTCCGCCAGCACCTGCTCGATACACTGGACAAAACCGTTGGCCTCGAACTGGACGGGGCTGATATGGAGTGACACCCGCAGACTATCCGGCCAGGAAAGCGCGTCTTCGCACGCACGTCGAATGGCCCATTCCCCGATCGGGACAATCAGGCGGCTGCCTTCGGCGACCGGCAGAAAGGTCTCCGCTGGCACGCGGCCGCGCTCCTCGTCCACCCAGCAGTACTGGGCTTCGAGAGAGAGCACGCGATTGTCTTCAAGCGAAACGACCGGCTGATATTCGAGGGTGAAGTGGCCGCTTTCGATGGCATCGGCCAGATCGTCTTCCATCCGTTTGCGCAGGTTCGCCTCATGCTCGAGATCGGCTGCGTAAAAACGGAACTGGCCGCGCCCCCCGTTCTTTGAAGCATAAAGAGCCAGGTCGGCAGCACGGGACAGTTCATCGCGTTCGATACCGTCATAAGGTGCGACCGCGATACCTACCGAACACCCGATGATCGCTCGACCTTCCTCGACCGAATAGGGCTGCGAAAGGATCTGGATGATCTTCTTGGCAACTTCGCCAAGCTCTCCGCGGTCGTCCATATCGGGAACGAGTATCTGGAATTCGTCGCCACCAAGGCGGCCGATTTCCCCCCGTCCGCCGATGACGCTAGTGAGACGCTCTGCCACCTGCTGCAGCAACTGGTCGCCAGCAGCATGGCCGAGCGTGTCGTTGACCTGTTTGAACTTGTCGAGGTCTAGCATCATCAGGGCTGCACTGCGCTGAGCGCTCTTGAAGGCATGCAGCGTGGAATCAATCCGCTGTTCCATCCGGTGGCGGTTTGCCAGACCGGTCAGGGAATCGAATTTGGCCAGACGGTTGGCTTCTTCTTCGCTTCGGAAATCAAGTGTAACGTCGACTGCGCTGCCGCGAAATCCGATAAAGTTCGTATCATCGTCGTGCAGGGGCCTGCCCGAGAGCCGGAGGACGATGTCGTTCTGTGCATCACCTGCCTGAACGGTCAGATTGGCAAAACTCTTGCGGGTATTGAGCCTCAGCCCCAGAGATCGACCGTCGCCATCGCCGTCGACGGGCACCAGCAATTGCTGAAGAGGTTCGCCGGAAGCGCGTGCAAAATCTATACCCAGACCTTCGAGAATTGCCGGGCTAAGGTAAACGATCCGGCCATGGGCGTCGGTCGCCCAGAAGCCCAATGCACCGCTGCGCTCGATTTCTTCGACCACGTCCAGCTTTTCGGAACGGGCGAAGGTAGCCGATAAGGAGCGTGATACATCTTCGGCCGGGGCCTCAGCCTCAGCTTTTCTTCCTCTCAAGAAATCGGAAAAGGGCATGGCCCCCATCGTCGTGCCGCCTCATGCAACAATTTGCCTCGGTATGACCGGCCTAGATAGTAATGGTTATTTTTAACCTAACGAAACATCCGAGGCGATCAGATTCCGCTTCCGGGCTTCGGATTGCCAACTTCAACCTCGACGAACTTTTTTCGACCTGAGCCAAGCTGCTCCGCAACCATCATCGAGTAGGCATCCTGGGTGAGAGCGGCCAGGGGGCGCCCGGCGGCCTCGATCTGATAGGGCGACACACGATGACGGGTGCAAAGGCCATCGGCGCCGTCGCTGATAAGCTGCGTTTCGAACTCGACGCCCTGCATCGACCCCTTCGAACGACGGACAGTCGCTACAGCCAGCTGACCACCGCCGAGATCCAGAACGATATCGGTTCCTTGCGGGACATCCAGCAGACCTTCGATCATCGCGCCGGTCTTCGACAGGTTGCGCATCACGACCCTGTAACGGCTATCTTCGTGGATCAGACCAATCCGGCGGAAAACGCGCTTGCGGTCCGCGCGATATTTGGCGGGGCCACGCGGTTCGTACTTGAGCTTGCCCTGTTCGAGGCGCTCGAGGAGTTCCTCGTGCGAGATCGCACGCGAAAAAATATGCCCCTGGATCAGCGTCGCGCCGCGTTCAGTGACTAGCGCCAGTTCGTCTTCCGCTTCGACGCCTTCTGCGACCGTGTCCATCTTCAGCGCTGCTGCAAGGCCCGTGATGGCACTGAGAATAGCGGCGTTGTTGTTACCATCTTCCGTTGCACCCCGGACGAAGCTCTGGTCGATCTTGATCTTGTCGAAAGGGGCCGTGCGCAGATAGCTCAGCGAGCTGTAGCCGGTTCCGAAATCGTCCAGAGCCAGGCGAACGCCCAGATCCTTCAGTTCTGCGAACATGCGTTGCGATCGGTCAGCATCGCCGAGAAAAACGCTTTCGGTGATTTCAAGTTCGAGCCTGTCGGGTGAAAGCCCGCTATAGTGCAGTGCATTTTTCACCACATGCGCAAAGTCGTCATGCGAAAACTGGATCGCGGAGACATTGACTGCGACACGTAAATCGACCGGCCACTCCTTGGCCTGCCGACACACTTCCCTGAGCGCCCAGTCGCCCATCTCCTTGATGATCCCGATTTCCTCGGCCACCGGGATGAAGACGCCGGGCGATATGCTGCCCCGTTCGGGATGATCCCACCGCATGAGAGCCTCGCAGGCCTGCACGGTGTGTGTCTTTGCGCAGATCAGTGGCTGATAGTGCATCGACAGTTCGCTATTAGTAATTGCGTCGCGAAGGTCTTCCTCGACCTGCCGACGATGCTTGGCGCCATCCTGCAGATCGCTCGAATAGAAACGATACTGGCCTCGCCCGCCTCCCTTGGCGGCGTAGAGCGCGAGATCGGTGGCCTTGACCAGTTCCTCAGTGTCGAGCCCATCATACGGTGCAATCGCAATGCCGACAGATGTACCGATGATCGCGCGCGCGCCATTGATCGAATAAGGCTGCGAGATCATCTGGATGAGCCTTTGGCCCAATTCACCCAGTGCACCCCGGTCATCGATGTCGGGAAGCATGATCTGGAATTCGTCACCGCCCAGTCGACCGATTTCGCCCTTGTCGCCGACAATACGACCAAGTCTCGCTGCTACCTGCTTCAGCAATTCGTCGCCGGCTGGATGGCCAAGCGTATCGTTGACCTGTTTGAATCGATCGAGATCGAGCATCAAAAGTGCGCAGGAGCGTTTGGAATTCCGGTAGGCCGCCAGCGTTGCCGACAGCCGCTTGGTCATGCGGTGACGATTGGACAGCCCTGTCAGCGAATCATACTGCGCGAGCCGTTCGGCATCGCGTTGGCTTTCACGGCTGCGTGTGATGTCTTTCGCACTCCCGCGGTACCCGGTGAAGCGCTGCGCTTCATCGAACTGCGGCTTGCCGGCGATTTCCCACCACACTTCCTGGCCAGCCACCGCGAGCCTGACGTTCAACTGGCTGATCGAATTTCGTGCACTGAGCAGGAAAGCGAGCGGCCGCTCGGTCCGGTTTGGATCGTCATCCTGCTCGGTCATGAAGAGATCACCGAGGGGTTTTCCGATGGCCTCGCCGTCGTTCCAGCCAAGCTTGAGAGCGGCATTCTGGGAAAGATAGATCAGGCGGCCCTGAGCGTCCGTCGCCCAGAACCAGCCGAGCCCGGCGGCTTCGAAACTGTCGAGAAGTTCAACCCGGCGCGCCGCATCGGATGCGGCAATGGGGCAAAGCGGCGCATCCTCCAGCGCCTCGTCCTCCATTGTTTTGGCCCGCGTCGCCCGCGAGAAGAACCCACCCATCTAAAGCTTACCTCTAACTGAAAAACCCGGAAAGCGGCCCGAAAGCTCCGGGTAACTACTGCATTTACCGGCAATTTCTTTCCAAAGGCATAATCCCGCTGCCAAGCAGTCGGACGGCTTCGACGAACTTGCCATGCGCACGGCAGACGTGCATCTAACTCACTGTCTTGCGGGAGAAGGACATGCGGCACATCGCAATCGTGGGTTCGGGTCCGGCCGGGTACTACACTGCGGAAGCGGCCGTTAAGAAATGGGGCGATGAAGCCCGTATAGATGTCTTCGACACGTTACCCGTTCCCTTCGGGCTGATCCGCACTGGTGTCGCGCCCGATCATCAGTCGATCAAGGGCGTTTCGCGACGTTACGAAAAAACCGCTATCGGCGACACCGTGCGTTTCGTCGGCAATATCGCGATCGGACGCGATGTCTCGATAGAAGAACTGCAATCATTGTACGATGCGGTTATTCTTGCCACCGGCGCGCCGAAAGATCGCCTGTTGCGCATTGACGGGTCCGATGCCGAGAACGTCATCGGCAGTGCGGCATTTGTCGGGTGGTACAATGGCCATCCCGAATTCGCTAATCTGAACCCCGATCTTTCTGGCCGCCATGCGGTTGTCGTAGGCATGGGCAATGTTGCGCTCGACGTAGCGCGAATATTGTCCAAGACCGAAGACGAATTCGCCGGTTCGGACATCGTCACCCACGCGCTTGATGCCTTGAGGAACAGCAGGCTCGAAAGCGTGACCATCCTTGGCCGTCGGGGGCCGCACCAGATCATGATGACCCCGAAGGAACTGGGGGAACTCCTGCAGCTGGAGCGGGCGAGTCCACAGGTCGAAACCGCCGACCTGCCGCCGCTCGATGACGATGCCGTGCTTGAGCCGGGAATGCGCAAATCGGTAACTTTGCTGCGCGAATTTGCCGCCATTCCACCAAATATTCATGGCGAGAAACCCATCGCGATCGAGTTCGATTTTTTCGCCAGCCCCAAGGCGATCGATTTGATGGACGGCAGAGCGACAGGCGTGGTGGTCGAACGGACGGTGGTCGAGGCTGGCCGTGCGATCGGCACCGGCGAAACCTACCGCATACCGGCAGATATCGTCATAACCTGCATCGGTTACGAGACGTCGCCCATCGAAGGCGTCCCGTTCGACGAACGTGCAGGCCGCTTCGCCAACGATCAGGGCCGCATCCTGCCCGGCCTATATTGCGTCGGCTGGGCCAAGCGGGGGCCTAGCGGGACAATCGGCACGAACCGCCCCGATGGCTATTCCGTCATCGATATCGTCGATGAAGATATCGGATCGGGACACCGCAAACGGGGGCGCGAGGGATTCGACGATCTGGCGGCAGAGCGCCGGCTCGATATCGTCACATTCCGCGACTGGCAAAAGATCGAGGAAGCGGAGATCGCCGCCGCGCGCGACGGGTCGCCGCGGGAGAAATTCGTCGACATCGAAAGCATGATTGCTGCGCGCGGATTGTGAAGCCCGCTTGCCAAAACCGTGGCCGGCCCGCATGAATTGCCGAAATGCCGACACAGAGCGGCAGTCAAAAGTGGAGAGAACCGAAAACCATGGCGAAGCTCGAAGATGAAGCTGCCCAGTCGACCAGCGCGCTCGGGCCCCTTGTCGGCCTGACACGCGAAGACATTTTCGGTGCGGTCGCGGTCATGTTACGCGAAACGGTTTCGGACCCGCAGCGTCTGATGAAGCACAGCCGGACGATGGGCGAGGACATGATCAAGATCATGACCGGCAAGAGCGATCTCGCCCCCAATCCGAAGGACAAGCGCTTCCAGGACCCTGCCTGGCAATACAACCCATTCATGCGCGCCGGAATGCAATACTACCTCGCCGTGCAGAAGGGCGCGTCGCACTGGCTCGAAGATCTTGAGCTGGACGAGCTGGAGCGGGATCGTGCGCGCTTCGTTTCGAATATCATCATCGACAGTCTTGCCCCGACCAATACGCTGATCGGCAATCCTTCCGCCCAGAAAATGGCCATCACCAGCGGCGGCCTGTCGCTGATCAAGGGGCTCAAGAACGCCTATGACGACATGGTCTACAACAAGGGCATGGTCAGCCAGGTCGACAAGAAACCCTTCAAGCTTGGTGAAAACGTCGCCACGTCCAAGGGCTCCGTAGTCCTGCGCACGGAGATGATGGAGTTGATCCAGTACACCCCGACGACGGACGAGGTTTACGAGATCCCCCAGCTCACCATCCCGCCGCAGATCAACAAGATGTACATCAACGATCTGTCGCCGGAAAAATCGGTGGTGAAATACCAGCTCGACAACGGCATCCAGACCTTCGTCATAAGCTGGAAAAACCCGACGAAGGATCAAGGCCATTGGGACATGGCCGATTACGTCAATTCCTGTCGCGAGGCGCTGGAAGCGGTTGCCAAGATCACCGGCAGCAAGAAGGTCAACGTTTCTGCCGGATGCTCCGGCGGTCAGACCGCTACCATGCTGGCCAGCAAGATGGCGTCCGACAAGGACGAACTGCTCGGCGCGCTCACACTGATGGTCTGTGTGCTCCACCCCAAGCAGAACGATATCGAGGCCGGTTCGCTGGTCAGCGAGAACGGTCTTGCCCTCGCCAAACACCGCGCTGCGAAGAAGGGCGTCATCAAGGGGGACGACCTCGCCCGCGGCTTCGCCTGGCTGCGCCCGAACGATCTGATCTGGAACTACGTCATCAACAATTACCTGCTCGGACAGGACCCGCCCGCTTTCGATGTGCTGTTCTGGAATGCCGATGCGACCAATCTTTCGGGCGCGTTGATGGGCGATTTCCTGACGGTGTTCGAAACACTGGCCTTCACGAAAAAGGGCGAGGTCGAGATGGTCGATCACAAGATCGATCTGTCGAAGGTCACGAGCGATCTTTTCATCCTCGGCGGCGTCACCGATCATATCACACCGTGGAAGGCGACATACCGGTCGACCCAGCTGTTCGGGTCGAAGGACGTGACCTACGTTCTCAGCCATTCCGGCCACATGCAGGCCATTTTAAACCCTCCGGGAAATCCGAAAGCGAAATATTACATTCAGGGCGATGGCGAAAAGAAGCTCCCCGCCACGGCCGATCAATGGCTGAAGGGAACCGAAGAAGTCGCCGGTAGCTGGTGGCCTTACTGGATAGACTGGGTTCAGACGCGTTCCGGCAAGAAGAAGAAAGCCCCTGCCAAGCTCGGGACCAAGCAATATGCCCCGCTGGACCCGGCGCCCGGCCAGTACGTCTTGGAATCCTGCTGACAGGCAGTCTTGAAGGATCATTGAGTGACCGCATCGAAGAACGAACCCATGACCGCCACTATCGAAATGATGGAGGCTGGTGGGCGGACCCTCCGCGTGGCGACCTGGCGGCTGGACGACGACCTTGATCATCCCCCGATCCTGTTCTTCAATGGTATCGGCGCGAATATCGAAGCTGTCGCCCCGCTGGCCGAAAAGCTGACCGAACGCGCCTTCGTGATGTTCGACATGCCGGGAACGGGCGAAAGCCCCGATCCCGCGCTGCCGTATAATCCTTTCACGATGAGCTGGACGGCCAGGCAGGTTCTGGATCAGCTCGGGATCGCCGAAGTCGATGTGATGGGTGTTTCGTGGGGGGGTGCCATGGCTCAGCACTTCGCGCTTCAATATCCCAAGCGAACCCACAGACTGGTACTGGCCGCCACGACGGCGGGGATGCTCATGGTGCCGGGCAATCCCGCCGCGTTGACCAAGATGGCCAATCCGCGCCGCTACATCGATCCCAAGTATATGAACGAGCATTTCCAGACGCTCTACGGCGGTATCGATCCCGACGGCGGGGCAAACCAGAAGACCAGTCACATCGGCCGCCTCAAGCCGCCATCACCGCGGGGATATTTCTACCAGCTTATCGCCATGCTGGGGTGGACGAGCCTTCCCGCCCTGCCCCTGATGAAGAAGGAAACGCTGGTGATGATGGGCGACGATGATCAGATCGTCCCACTCGTCAATGGGCGCATCCTCGCCTCTGCGATCCCCAATGCGCATTTGGAAGTCATAGCGGGCGGCGGCCATCTTTTCCTGCTGACGCATGCCGACCAGTGCATTGCCAAGCTGAGAGCATTTCTCGACGCTCCGACCACAGACGCGGAACTGGCCAGAGCCGCCTGAACAGCGGGACGGCCGGGATCATAAGGAATTGACGATGGCCACCGATCCCGCGCTTGCCGCAAATCCGCTCGCCAATCAGCCGATACGCCAGACCAGCGGTGAAGGCGGTGCGCTCGGCCGGACCGGATTTTCCTGGGCGATCTTCGAATGGGCCCGCAATCCCTATTACATCCTCATCGTCATCTACATTTTCGCACCCTATTTCGCGCGGGACATCATTGGGGCGGATCTCCTCGCCAGTGGTACGCTGGCCGGTCTGCCGGACGATCAGGCGCTCGCAGCGGCCAATGCGCAGGGCCAGGCAACGATTGCCTCGGTAACGAAATGGGCCGGATTGATCGCTGCGCTCACCGCGCCGTTTCTGGGTGCCGCGCTGGACCGCGGGGGGCGACTGAAGCCCATTCTGGCAATCTTCCTCGGATCGATCGTCGTCTGTTCGGCCATGCTCTGGTTCGCGATGCCGGGCGGCCAGGGGCTGAGCGTAGGCGCGATCATGGTGCTGCTGGTCGTCGCCTATGTCAGCTACACCTATTCCGAGGTCACACATAATGCCATGCTCAGCGTTGCGGGCGAACCCAGGCGGCTGGCGATGATCTCGGGTCTGGGCCTCGGTCTGGGCAATCTTGCTGCAACGCTAATCTTCCTCGCCATCGCGCTGCTTTTCGTTCTGCCCGCCGCGATCGGCTGGCCGTTTGCCATTCCCCAGTTCGGCGTCGATCTTTCGAAGTTCGAGCATGCGCGGCTTACCGGGCCGATATGTGCCGTCTGGCTTGCCGTGTTCTCCATCCCGTTTTTTCTCAATGCACGCGATCCCGGCGTTCCGGGCGCGAGCTGGGCCAGGGCTTTCCGGGACGGCGCGCTAAGCGTCTGGCGCACTCTTCGTGCAGCGACCCACTACCGCGAACTGATGAAATTCCTCGTAGCACGCATGTTCTATGCCGATGGAATGGCTGCCCTGCTGGCGCTTGGCGCGGTCTATGTGGCACTCTTCCTCGGCTGGAATTTCCTGGAAATGCTGTGCTACGCCATTTTTGCCAGCGCCTGCGCCTTTGCCGGCGGTCTCATCGGCGGATGGCTGGAGTCAAAGGTCGGCGTCAAGCGCGCCCTCCTGGTCGAAATCATGTTGATGGTCCTCGCCGGGCTAACGCAGCTCAGCATAACCCGCGAAAGCCTGTTTCTCGGCCTGATCGAAAACAGTCAGGTCTGGGACGGCCCGGTGTTCCAGACACTTTCGGACATCGTCTACCTTTCGCTGATCAGCGTGGTCGCCATCACTGTTACGGCCAGCATTTCGTCTGGCCGCACGATGCTGGTGACGCTTGCCCCGCCGGGCCGCAGTGGCGAATTCTTCGGCCTCTACGCCATTGCCGGGACGATTACCGTATGGATGGGGCCGCTGCTGGTGGAACAGTTTACCCTTTGGTCGGGCGATCAGCGGATCGGGATGGTTTCGATCAACATTCTCTTCATCATCGGTTTCGCCACCCTGTTGACCGTCCGAATGCCGGAACGCGCTGCCTAATCATCACTGGACAGGTCGGTTGCAATGTGGAACCTTCTTTCACCGGAGAGAGGAGCACATATCTATGCCCGCATACGATCTGATCATTCGCAACGGGACCATCGTCGATGGTACCGGACAGGACCGGTTCCACGGCGACATCGCCGTCAAGGATGGGCTGATCGTCCAGGTCGGCACGGTCAGCGGTGACGCCGTGGAAGAAATCGACGCTGGTGGGCATCTCGTCACTCCCGGCTTTGTCGATATTCACACCCACTACGATGGACAGGCTACCTGGGATCAGGAGATGGCTCCTTCCAGCTGGCACGGCGTGACTACGGTCGTCATGGGCAATTGCGGCGTTGGCTTCGCGCCGGCCAAGCCGGACAAGCACGAATGGCTCATCGGCCTCATGGAAGGGGTGGAGGATATTCCCGGCACTGCCCTTGCCGAAGGCATGGAATGGAATTGGGAAACCTTCCCGGAATATCTCGACGCGCTCGAAAAGCTGCCCCGTGCGATCGATGTCGGCACCCATGTCCCGCACGGCTCGGTGCGCGCCTATGTGCTTGGCGACCGCGAGCGTCCGGGCGCCGTTCCGACCGATATCGAAATTGCCGAAATGGGCCGCATCGTCGAAGAAGGCGTTCGTGCCGGCGCTCTGGGCTTTTCAACGTCCCGCACCGTGCTTCACCGCGATATCGATGGCGAAGTCGTGCCGGGCACCACCGCGACAGCGGAAGAGCTGATCGAAATCGGCCGCGCCATGGGTCGCGCGGGCCACGGCGTGTTCGAAATGGCTTCCGACATGAAGCGCGATTGGGATGAATTCGACTGGATGGGAAAGATGAGCCGCGAAACCGGCCTGCCCGTTACGTTCGCCGCGCTTCAGTCCATCGCCAAGGAATTGCCGCTCGACGAACAGATCGCGAGCATGCGGGCGGAAAACGACAATGGCGCCAATATCGTCGCGCAGATCGCACTGCGGGGTAACGGCATCGTCATGGCCTGGCAGGGCACCGTCCACCCTTTCCGCCTCAAGCCAAGCTGGAAGGAAATCGAAAATCTGCCGTGGGAAGAACAGAAGGCAAAACTCCTCGATCCGGCATTCAAGGCTCGTATGCTCGGCGAACAGCATGACTTTTCCGACGTCAATCAGGACATCATCGGTCTCGTAATGGTCGTCTGCGGTGGCTGGAACATGCAGTTCGAAATGGATCCGGATTTCAACTACGAACCAACCATCGCCGAAAGTATCCTCGAACGCGCAAAGGCTGCCGGAGTCTCGGGCGACGAATATGCCTACGACTTGCTTTGCCGCGATGATGGCAAGGGATTCATCTATCTCCCCATCCTGAATTATGCCGACGGAAATCTCGATTTCCTGATGGATCTCCAGCAATCGGACGATACCGTCAATTCGCTGTCGGATGGCGGCGCCCATTGCGGAACGATCTGCGATGCAGCCTCCCCCACCTTTATGCTTCAGCATTGGGTGCGTGACCGGTCTCGCGGTACGATTGGTCTCGAAAACGCGATCAAGCGACAGTGCAACGACACGGCCCGCCTCTATGGTCTCGAAGATCGCGGCGTCCTCGCGCCAGGATATCTCGCCGATCTCAACATTATCGACATGGATCGTATCCGGCTGGGCAAACCCTGGCTCGCTTTCGACCTGCCTGCCGGAGGCAAGCGTCTGTTGCAAAAGGCTGAAGGCTACATTGCCACGATCAAGAACGGAAAGGCTACCTTTCGCGATGGCGAATGGACGGGCGAAACGCCCGGCGGCCTCATTCGCGGTCCGCAACGTGTGGAGCTGCTGGAGGCAGCGGAATGAAGGCCATTCGCACAGGCGCGACACCTTCCACCCTCGATGCCCTTGTCTTTTGCGACGTGGACGGCCCGCCCGAACCGGCGGCCGGCGAAATAACCGTCGCCTTGAAGGCGAGTTCACTCAATTACCACGACTATGCAGTCGTCACCGGGATGATCCCGTCGCAGCAAGGGCGCATTCCCATGTCCGATGGCGCGGGCGTGGTTACGGCCGTGGGCGATGGCGTAACCGAGTTTTCCGTGGGGGATCCGGTGGTCAGCACCTTCTTTCCCGATTGGCTGGACGGTGCGCCCCCGAAAACGGGCTTCACCCGTGTTCCCGGTGACGGGATCGACGGGTATGCGCGCGAAGCGGTCACCGCGCCCGCTTCATCGTTCACCCGCGTTCCCAAGGGTTACAGCCATGCCGAAGCCGCCACGCTGACCTGCGCCGGTCTAACGGCATGGCGCGCCCTGTTCGTCGATAATTCGGTCAAGCCGGGCGATACGGTCCTTGTTCAGGGGAGCGGTGGAGTCTCGGTATTCGCCCTTCAGTTCGCCAAGGCTGCAGGGGCGACGGTGATCGCCACCAGTTCGAGCGGAGAGAAGCTCGAACGCCTACGCGATCTGGGTGCCGATCATCTGATCAATTATCGCGAGGTCGAGGAGTGGGGCGCAAAGGCTCACGAACTCACCGGCGGACATGGCGTGGATTGCGTTGTCGAAGTCGGCGGTGCCGGAACGCTGGGGCAATCGATGGTTGCGGCCTGCGTCGGTGGCCATGTCGCGCTCATCGGCGTCCTCGCAGGCTTTGCCGGGCCGGTCCAGACCGGCCTTCTCATGGCGAAGAACCTGCGCGTGCAGGGCCTGACCGTGGGAAGCCGCCGCCACCAGCTCGACATGATCGCCGGGATCGAGGCCAACGCAATCCGTCCGGAGATTTCCGACAGCTTCCCGCTGGAACGCCTGGCTGCCGCTTTCCGTCACCAGGAAAGCGGCGCCCATTTCGGCAAGATCGCGGTGGAAATCTGACCGGCGGAGGAGCGCCAGCCGCCACCTACACCCGCATCGGCATCAGCACATAAAGCGCAGGCGAATTCTCGTCCTTGCGGATCAGTGTCGGTGCGCCGGCATCGGCAAGGTGGATTTCCACCGTGTCCGAATCGATCTGGTTGAGAATGTCCTTCAGATAGGTCGCATTGAAGCCGATTTCGAACCCGTCCGATGCATATTCGGCGGGCACTTCTTCGGTCGCGGTACCGTTGTCGGGGCTCGTGACGGTCAGCGTCACCTTGTCCTTGTCGAGACCCATCTTGACCGCGCGGGTCTTCTCGGTCGCGATCGTCGCGACGCGGTCCACACCCTCGTGGAAACTCTTCGGATCGATTTTCAGAAGCTTGTCGTTACCCGTTGGAATAACACGCGAATAATCGGGGAACGTGCCGTCGATCAGCTTGCTGGTAAGGACCACACCGCCCTCGCCGCCCAGCGTGAAACGCACCTTGCTGGCCGACAGGTCGATCTGAACATTGCCGTCCATCTTTTCTTCGAGCAGCTTGCGCAGTTCGGCCACGGCTTTGCGCGGCACGATAACGTCGGGCATGCCTTCTGCGCCTTCCGGACGCGACAGCGTGAAGCGTGCGAGGCGATGACCATCGGTGGCCGCAGCTTTCAGCACCGGCTCGCTGTCGTCCGACACGTGGAAGAAAATGCCGTTGAGATAATAACGGGTCTCTTCGGTCGAGATGGCGAACCGCGTGCGGTCGATCAGTTCCGCCAGCGTCTTTGCCGGCAGTTCGAAACTGGTAGGCAAATCGCCTTCCACGATCACCGGGAAGTCGTCGCGCGGCAGCGTCGGCAGCGAAAAGCGGCTGCGCCCGGCCTTGATCGCCATGCGGTTTTCCGCGGCTTCCAGGCTGACCTGCGAACCGTCCGGCAGCTTGCGGGCGATGTCGAACAGCAAGTGCGCCGATACGGTGATCGCCCCGGCGCTTTCGACGCTGGCGTCCATATGTTCGACCACCTGCAGGTCGAGGTCGGTCGCCATGACCTTCAGTGAATTGTCGCCTTCCGCCTCGATCAGGACGTTCGAGAGGATGGGGATGGTGTTACGGCGTTCTACGACCGATTGCACGTGGCTGAGGCAACGCAGCAGCGTAGCGCGTTCGATGGTGGCCTTCATGGTCCTACTTTCGTCCCTTTTGGGCACACAGAGGGCCGGAATCGCCCCCATCAGCGCCGGAATACGGATAATTACCCTAGCGGGGCGGTCATAGGGAGCAAGCCGCAAGCGGCCCGGTCCCGATTTCCTTGGGGAAAAGTGGTGGGTTTGTCGGACATGGCGCGGATTGCCCCCGCGCCCACGTCCGCCAAAGCGCCTCCCTTATCCCATCATCGCCATTCCGCCGTTTACATGCAGCGTCTGGCCGGTGACATAGGCGGCTTCGTCGCTCGCCAGATAGGCCACTGCAGCGGCGATTTCCTCGCCCTCGCCCATGCGGCCCATCGGGATACGTGAATTGATCGCGCCCTTCTGATCGTCGTTCAGCGCATCGGTCATGGCGGTGCGGATGAAGCCCGGCGCCACGCAGTTCACCGTGATGTTGCGGCTTGCAAGTTCCTGCGCCAGGCTCTTGGACATGGCGGTCAGCCCGCCCTTGGCGGCGGTATAGTTCATCTGGCCCGGATTGCCGGTGTGGCCGACCACGCTGGTGATCGAGATGATCCGCCCGCCCTTGGCCTTCATCATCGGCCGCGCGCTGGCGCGCATCAGGCGGAAACTGGCTTCCAGATTGATGCGGATCACATCGTCCCATTCCTCGTCCTTCATCCGCATGGCGAGGTTATCGCGCGTGATGCCAGCGTTGTTGACCAGGATATTCATGCTGCCCAGCGTGTCGACGGTGGCCGGGATCAGTTCCTCCACCTGCTTCGCGTTCGACAGGTCGCAGGTGATCTCGACATGATCGTGACCGAATTCGCTGTTCAGCTGTTCGCGAAAGGCGCGCAGCTTGTCCGAATTCGAGCCCGACAGTGCCAGCCGTGCACCCTGCTTAGCCAGGGCGTAGGCAATCGACGAGCCGATGCCGCCGCTGGCGCCCGTCACGAGGGCGGTTTTTCCTTCGAGGCTGAACATCACGCGTTCTCCTTCGCGAAATTCTCGAGGTCTTCCATGGTGACGAGCGATACGGTCGCCGCGTCCTTGTCGATCCGGCCGATCATCGGGCCAAGCACCTTGCCACCCAGTTCGACGAACCACTCGATACCCGCTTCGCGCATGGCGATCACGCTTTCACGCCACCGCACGCGGCCGGTGATCTGTTCAACCAGCAGAGCCTGTTCCTCCGCCGGGTCGGAAACGCGCGCGGCGGTAACATTGGCGTAGAGCGGCACGGTAAAGGCTTCGGGCGGCGTATCGCCCAGCGCGCGCTTCATGCGCAGGGCCGCAGGGCCCATGAGTGAACAATGGAACGGCGCCGAAACGGGCAGCTTGATGCCGCGCTTGATGCCATGATCCTTGGCCATTTCGATGGCGCGGTCGATCGCTTCGGCATGGCCGGAGATGACGACCTGCGTGGGATCGTTATCGTTCGCCACTTCGCACACCTGACCCTCAGCCGCGGCTTCGGCCAGCGCGGTGGCCTTATCGATATCGGCTCCCAGCAGTGCGGCCATCGCGCCCAGTCCGATGGGAACGGCATCCTGCATCGCGATACCGCGCAAGCGCAGCAGCTTGGCCGTATCCGTCAGCGAAAATGCCCCGGCAGCACACAGCGCGCTGTATTCGCCCAGGGAATGTCCGGCCACACATTCGGCCTTGTCCGCCAGCGCGACGCCGAATTCCTTTTCCAGAACGCGCACCGTGGCGATCGAATTGGCCATGATGGCGGGCTGCGCATTGGCGGTCATCGTCAACTCGCTTTCGGGTCCGTCCTTCATCAGGCCGGAAAGATTCTGCTTCAGCGCCTCGTCGACTTCCTGAAAAACCTCGCGGGCATGCGCGCTGGCTTCGGCAAGGTCGGCGCCCATGCCGACCTTCTGGCTACCCTGTCCGGGAAAGATGAATGCAGTCATGAATTTCTCCTTGCGGGCGCGCCTAGGCCCGTGGGCCGCGCGCCTCAAGTCCGAAGGGGACAATCTTGTTGGAAGCATCATGGCCGATATCGGCGCGGCCGAGATAGGGAATCCCGCTGCGCGCGCACCAATCCTGCGCAATGGCGATCTCGTCGCTGCCGAAAGGACGGTCGTTTTCCGGCACGTCGCTGATCCGGCCGAGCCGTAGTCCCGCAATGCCCTGCAGGTGCTGGCTGATGTGGAAGAACAGCCGGTCCACGGCATAAAGATGCTCTGCCACTTCTTCGATCATGACGACATGCCCGGCCAGGTCGGGCATCAGTTCGGTCCCCACCATCATCGCCAGCGTGGTCAGGTTGAAAGCGACCGCAGGCCGCTCGTCCAGGCTCGGTTCCAGGCCGCTCACCCCGCCTGCCAGCCAATCGAGCGCACGTTCCACCGCCGCCTCGCCTCCGGCGCGCCTTATGTCGCCCGCCAGCGGGCCATGCGCCACCTGACCGATCCCGTGGCTATACAGCGCGCCGAGCAGGAAACCCGTGTCCGAATAGCCGATGAACCGCTTGCCCCGCGCATGGTCGTTCATTTGCCTCGCCGCCTCCGCCGCGATCCTGTTCGAACCATATCCACCCATGGCAAACCAGACCGCATCGAATGCGGGATCGTTGGCACAGTCCAGCAAGGCGGCAAGGCGCACCGCGTCGCTGCCGGCAAAATGCCCCTCTTCCAGAAAGCACTGTTCGTGGAACATCAGTTCCACGTCCTCGCGGCCCGCCACCAAGGCCTGGACCGCCTCGGCCCTGTCGCGCTTCAACCGTTTTCCGGGGGCGCAGATCGCAATTTTGACCATGTCCGCGTGCTAGCGCGCTTGTGTCGGGCGACACAACTCAATAGCTGCACCGGCATGAGCGATATGCCCACTCCAGATGAATTGTTTGCCCGCCCCTTCTTCTTCTGCGGCATCGGCGGCTCGGGAATGCTGCCGCTTGCGCAGATCCTGAAAGGGCGCGGCTGCACCGTCGAAGGATCCGATCGCAGCTACGATCAGGGCCGCACACCGGAAAAATTCGCCGCGCTGGAAAATCAGGGCTTCACCCTGCACCCGCAGGACGGCAGCGGAATGGTTTCGGCCGAACAGATCCTTGTCGCCAGCGCCGCCATCGAAGATAGCGTTCCCGAAGTCAGCCGCGCGAACGAACTCGGGTGCCTGCGCCTTACCCGCGCGGAACTGAATTCGATCCTCTTCAATACCAGCGGCGCGGGTCTTGCCGTCGCGGGTACCAGCGGCAAATCGACGGTCACCGGCATGCTCGGGTGGATACTGCACGCCTGCGGGCGCGAACCGACCATCATGAACGGCGCAGTGATGAAGAACTTCGTGTCGCCCGAACGCCCCTTTGCCAGTGCCGTGATCGGCGGCCAGAGCCTCTATGTCAGCGAAGTCGACGAAAGCGACGGATCGATCGCGCTCTATCGCCCTGCGGTTGGCGTACTGCTCAATGTCAGCCTCGATCACAAGAGCATGGAAGAACTGCGCCAGCTTTTCGGGGACTATCTCTCGCGTAGCCGCATCTCGGTGATCAACGCCGATGATGAAGAGGCGCTCGCGCTCCTCCCGCATGCGAAGGAAGTTGTCACTTTCGGCATCGATCAGGACAAGGCGCAGATCGGCGTGGTCCCGGGCTCGATTGCGGAAGGCCCCATGCGGCAGGCGGCATTGATCGTGGATCGGCACGATGGCAGCCAGCATCCCCTCACGCTCCACCTGCCCGGTCGTCACAATCTTTCGAACGCGCTCGCGGCGATAGCCGGCGCTGCAGCGGCAGGTATCCCGGTCGGCAAGGCGGTCGAGGCTCTGGCCGCCTTTGCTGGCCTCGCGCGCCGCTTCGACATTGTCGGCACCAGCCCCTCGGCCATTACGGTGATCGACGACTTCGGCCACAATCCCGAAAAATGTGCCGCTACGCTGCGCACCTTGAAAGCGCATCCGGGCCGCGTACTCGCCTTCTTCCAGCCTCATGGCTACGGTCCGCTCAGGCAGATGGGCGACGAACTGGCGGAAACCTTCGCCAACGAACTGGACGAAGGCGACACGGTTATTCTGTGCGATCCGGTCTATTTCGGCGGCACGGTCGACCGCAGCGAAGGCAGCGAACGGATTGTCGGCTTGATCGAACAGGCAGGCGGAAACGCCGAATATATCCCGTCGCGCGATGCGGTGGGCGATCGGCTGGCCGAAATGGCCCGCCCTGCCGATCGTATCGTCATCATGGGTGCGCGCGACGATACGCTCAGCAGTTTTGCAAGGGACCTCTTCTCACGCCTTCCGTGACGGCTGGCGATCAGTGCGCGGCAGCCTCGCCGCCATCGCCATGTCCCATGCCGAAGACCTTGTGCAGCAGGAATAAGAGGACGAACCCCAGCGCAAGTCCGACCAGCGCGGACAGCCCGGCAAAGGTCAGCCAGCCCAGAACGCCGCCGGCTGCTCCGGCTACGGCGGATACGCCGTGCTCGATACCTTCGATCCAGTGTTCCGGCCCTGCAATACCGATGTCCGCCAGGCCGTGCAGGATGATCCCGCCGCCGACCCACAGCATGGCAATGGTGCCGATGAAGCTCAACGCCACCAGCAGATGCGGCATGAACGCCACCAGCCCGCGTCCGAAGCTCTGCGCTGCCGCGCCGTCCTTCTTGGCGAAATGCAGTCCGATATCGTCCATCTTCACGATCAGGCCGACCACGCCGTAGACGCCTACCGTCACCGCGATGCCGACGATGGCCAGAACCCCGGCGCGGGTCAGCAGATCTTCTGCCGCCACTTCGTTCAGCGTGATGGCCATGATTTCCGCGGACAGGATCAGATCGGTTCGGATCGCGCTGGAAACCCGCTGCTTCTCGAACGCGACCGGGTCCTTGATATCGTCTGCCACCGTCTGGCCATGCTTCTTGCCGCCCAGCTTCTCGGCCACCTTCTCCGCACCTTCATACGAAAGATAGGCACCGCCTAGCATCAGGATGAAAACGATCGCCTGCGGCAGGAACTCGCTCAGCAGGACGGCGCCGGGCAGCAGGATCAGCAGCTTGTTTTTCAAACTGCCCTTGGTGATGTTCCAGATGATCGGCAGCTCGCGCGCTGGCGACAGGCCGGTCACATAGCTCGGCGTAACGGCGGCGTCGTCGATGACCACGCCTGCCGTCTTGGAACCTGCCCGGCCAGCAGCCGCGGCAATATCGTCTACCGAAGCCGCCGCGGTGCGCGCAATGATCGATACGTCGTCCAGAAGGGCTACCAAACCGCCGGGCATTGCGCGTCCTTGTTTATTTGAAATCCGCACCACGCTTGCCTGCCTTACGCAAACGAAGCAACTGGCGATTTCGCGCTGTCCTACATCGTGATGAAATGGCATGCAGCATGCCCTCGCCGCTGGGCGGGTTCATGGCGGCGCTTCGTCGCCTACCCCAACCGGCGGTAACGTGGTCGCGACATGGAAGGTGACATTCCCGGCTGCCAATTCAGGACTAAATCGTTGTTTGACAAAGGGAATGACGAATGCGCGAGTTTTGAATTCACCCTCGGTCGGCGTAAACCTGTTCGACCCTCGCTTGCATTCTGCGCCAATCCCGTTATGTGCGCGCATCCCTTGGGTGTACCGGGGGATTCGAAGAAAGCCGGAGGGGCCCCGCAATCCCGCGGATCAGCCAGCGATCGGCCATATGTGAAAGGACAAGGGCATGGCTCTCTACGAGCATGTTTTCCTGGCGCGACAGGACCTGAGCCAGGCTCAGGTGGACCAGCTCGCCGCCACCGCGACCGAGATTGTCGAGAATAACGAAGGCAAGGTTACCAAGACGGAAACCTGGGGCCTCAAGAACCTCGCCTACAAGATCGACCGCAACCGCAAGGCGCATTTCGTAATGCTCAACATCGAAGGCCCCGGCGCCGTCGTGGAAGAGCTCGAACGCCAGACCCGCATCAATGAAGACGTCATCCGTTACATGACCATCCGTGTCGACGAGCATGAAGATGGCCCCAGCGTGATGATGCGCAAGAACGAGCGCGATGCCAAGAAGCGCCGCGACCGCGAGGAGCGTAACTGATGGCCCGTCCGTTTTTCCGCCGCCGCAAGTCCTGCCCGTTCTCGGGCAAGAACGCCCCCAAGATCGACTACAAGGACACACGTCTGCTGCAGGGCTTCATGTCCGAACGTGGCAAGATCGTCCCCAGCCGCATCACCGCCGTCAGCGCGAAGAAGCAGCGTGAACTGGCCAAGGCCATCAAGCGCGCTCGCCACATCGGCCTGCTGCCGTACATCGTGAAGTAAGGAGAAAATCCATGGATATCATTCTCCTTCAGAGGATCGAAAAGCTCGGCTCGATCGGTGACGTCGTCACTGTGAAGGACGGCTATGCCCGCAACTTCCTGCTCCCGCAGAAAAAGGCACTGCGCGCCAACGAAGCCAACAAGAAGGTCTTCGAAGCGAACCGCGATCGCCTGGAAAAGGAAAACGCGGAACGTCGTACCGAAGCCGAAAAGGCTGGCGAAAAGGTCGATGGCGTCGAAATCGTACTGATCCGCGCTGCGTCGAACACCGGCCAGCTCTACGGTTCGGTCAACGTTCGCGACATCGCTGCCGCGCTCGCCGACAAGGGCCACGACATCGACAAGAAGCAGGTCATCATGGGTGATCCGATCAAGGCGATCGGCATGCATGAAGTCCGCATCGACCTCCACCCCGAGGTGTCGGTTAACATCAAGGCCAATGTCGCCCGTTCGGACGACGAAGCCGAGCTGCAGAGCCAGGGTGTCGACGTGATGGCGCAGATGTTCGAAGACGAACAGCGCGAGATCGAAGAACAGGCCGAAGCCAACCGCATCGACTCCAACCTCGAGCCGGGCGAAATTCCCGCCGACATGCTCGAAGACGGAGCGGACGAAGGCGAAGAGACAGCCGAAGGCTGATCCTCGCTTCGAATAAAGTACAATTAGGGCGCGGCGGCTTCGGTCCCCGCGCCCTTTTTGTAACAAAGCCCTGCTTATGGCAGGGAGGGACTTCATAAACACAAGAGGCAGGAGAAACGCCCATGGAATCCATCGAACAGACGCTCGACAGGCTCGAGAGCATCTATGACGCGGCAGTCGAGCGGCTGCGCGCAGACGTCATCGCCTTCGGCCGTGAACGCGAATTGCCCGCGCCGGAACGCCGCAGCGACGGCAGCTATTCCTATCCCGAACTGCGCCTGCGTTTCCGCGGCGGCGATCAGCCAGAAGACCGCAACCGCGCCTTCGGCCGCCTCAACGCGCCCGGGCTCTACACCACCACGGTCACCCGCCCGGCGCTTTTCCGTGATTACCTTCGCGAACAGCTCGAACTCATCGACGAGAATTACGAAGTCGAACTGGAAGTCGGCTCGTCACGCCAGGAAATCCCCTTCCCCTACGTCCTCGATGGCGAAGCCGGTGCGGAACTCGTCGGCGTCGATCCAAACCTTATCGCCCGTCATTTCCCCTCGACCGAACTGGCCGACATCGGGGACGAGCTGGCCGACGGTATAATCCTCGGCGAGCCGGACGAAGCCATCCCCCTCTCCCTTTTCGACGGCTTGCGGACCGACTTCAGCCTGGCACGTCTTGCGCACTATACGGGCACCAGCACGGAACACTTCCAGCGTTTCATCCTGTTCACCAACTACCATCGCTATGTCGATGAATTCGTGGACTGGGCCGGATCGCAGCTCGGCGCCAACGGCTACACGGCCTTGGCGGGCGCCGGCGGCCTCATGCTGACGGAAAAGACCGACAATGCCCGCGCGCAATTGTCCGATACGGCATGGCGGCGGCACCAGATGCCGGCCTATCACCTCGTCGGCCCGAACAAGGAAGGCATCACGCTGGTCAATATCGGCGTAGGTCCTTCCAATGCGAAGACGATCTGCGACCACCTGGCCGTGCTGCGGCCGGAAGCTTGGTTGATGATCGGCCATTGCGGCGGCCTTCGCCCCAGCCAGAAGATCGGCGACTACGTTCTCGCTCACGCCTATCTGCGCGACGATCACGTCCTCGACCCTGTCCTTCCGCCGGAAATCCCCCTGCCCGCCATTGCCGAAGTGCAGCAGGCGCTGGCCGGAGCGGCGGAAATGGTCTCGGGCGAACATGGCGCGGATCTTAAAAAGCGCATGCGCACCGGCACCGTGGTGACCACCGACGATCGCAACTGGGAACTGCGCTATACCAGCTCTGCCCACCGCATGAGCCTCAGCCGCGCGGTCGGTGTCGATATGGAAAGCGCAACGATTGCCGGCCAGGGCTATCGCTTCCGGGTCCCCTACGGCACACTGCTGTGCGTATCGGACAAGCCCCTCCACGGCGAAATCAAGCTGCCGGGACAGGCCAATGCCTTTTACGAAGAAGCCATTGCTGCCCACCTCCAGATCGGTGTGACGGCCTGCAAACTGCTGCGCGATGAAGGCCCCCGCCTCCACAGCCGCAAGCTTCGCGCCTTCAACGAACCGCCATTCCGCTAAATGGCATGATTGTGGTGCTTTAGAGGGTTAACGGTCCAATAATCCTTTTCTGCCATATGGGCAGTAATGACCACTATCGAACTGTCGGCGGCGACTCGCCGGCACCTGCTTGATACGTTGCAGATCGGCGCCGGCGTGCTGGCGGTCGGTGCGCTTCTGCTCGCGCCACCTGCAAAGGGCACGATGGCATTCTATCCGTTGACGGTGTCGGCCAAGCGAAACCTTCCTATGCTCGCCACCTCCGAAGGGCGAAAGCTCCTTTCGAAAACCGCGCTGGCCAATGGCTATATCGTCACGGGAACCCGTCCGGCTTATGCCGATCTGCTTTTCAATCACGGCATCATTGCCCTGGCCGTCGCGGATGGCGGCTGCATCGGAACAGCAAAATGATACGAAACGAAGTCGATACCCTCAGGCAGCAGGGTATCAAATGGATTGCTGCCGCCGGATGGGGCACGACTTTCGCCATCGGCCTGCTCACCCTCTCCATGGGGCAGCAGGCTCTTCACGCATGCATGGTCAGCGCGCTGCTCAACATCGTGCCGTCGCTACACGCCCTGCAGCGCCGATCAGATCTTGCCGCACGCCTCGCAGTCGCGCTCATGGCCGCTCTGCAACCTGCATTGCTTCTTTATGCAATGCGCGGCGCCGCCTGGCAGATCGACATGCATATGTACTTCTTCGTCGGGTTGGCCCTGCTGACCGTCCTTTGCGACGCACGCCCGATCGTTCTGGCCGCTGTGGCCATTGCGCTCCATCACCTGCTGCTTGCCCTCGTATCGCCGGAATGGGTCTTTTCCGGCGGCGGCGGCATTGAACGTGTGCTGGTTCACGCCTTGGCCGTTGTTCTTCAGGCGGCGGCCTTGTGTTTCATCGCTATTCGCCTCCACGCGATCCTGTCGCATCTGGCCGATGCTCTCATGGCGAGTGAAAATGCCAATGTCCTGGCAAATGAAGCACTCCAGCAAGCTGATGCAGAACGATCGAAGCGTGGAATGATCGAAAACGAACAGGCCGAACGGCGCCGGGTCGAACTGCTCCGCATCGCCGAAGATTTCGAGGGATCGGTTGCCATGGTCGCCGCCTCTGTCTCGCAAAGCGCCCTTACCCTCGACAGGGCCATGACTTCGCTCGATGCAACCGTCCGCGACACAGGCCGGCAGGCCAGCGACGTTGCCGCCTCCGCGTCGCAGGTCTCGACCGCCGTAGAATCGGTGGCCAGAGGCGTTGCGGAACTGTCCCGTTCGATCAGCAGCATTGCCGTAACTGCAGGACAGCAGGATCAACTTGCGAGCGAAGCTGGCGTCCGAACCAATTCTGGCGGCGAGGCAGTCACTTCACTGTCGAAGCATTCGCAGACAATCGGCGAAGCGACCAAATCGATCGCCAGCGTTGCAGAGAAGACCAATCTGCTTGCCTTGAATGCAGCGATAGAGGCCGCGTCTGCAGGTGAAGCCGGAAGGGGCTTTGCCGTCGTGGCGCAGGAGGTCAAAGACTTGGCCAGACAGGCCGCCAAGGCAACGCAGCAAATCGACAATCTGCTGTCCGGTGTGCGGGACGGGACAGGCGAAGCGGAAACCAGTTTCGGTGAACTGAGCGAAGCGATCGAGGAGCTTGCACGGTCCGCGGCAGCGATCCGAAGGGATGTCGATGGACAGCGCGGCGCTGCAGCCATGATCGAGACCAACGCAGAAGAAACCGCCAACGGCACCGACCAGATGGCGCGGCTGAGCGCCCTTCTCGCCGAAAGTGCTGTCCAGACGGAGCACCTGTTCAGCGACGCGCGTCGCACAACCGGTGAGCTCATGACAAACATCCGCTCGCTCGAAGCATCGGCCGGTCGCTTCGTCGCTACTATCAAGGCGGCTTAACTTCATCTGCATCGGGATCGGCGCAGCACTTCACACCCGCATCGCTCGGCCTGCCACCCCCGGTATCGTACCTAACGCGCCGGGTAGGGGTCGGTTACTCTGTCCGTTTACTAAAAAGCCATCTCGTCAATTGGGAGATGGTAATGCTCAAATATCTTCTCGCTTCGGCTGTTTCGGTCGCAGGTGCACTGACCTTTCCAGCGTCCATTCAGGCGGAACCGATCAATTTTCGGGCGACGCTGCTCGTTTCGTGCATAATCGTGGTTACGGACGGAGCCTTGGCGCCCAATGGCGACTACACGTTGCTGTCATCGGAAAACACGGGCGGGCTCCCGGCGACTGCTACCGTTACCGCGCTAGGCGGCGCACCGCGCCTGACCTTTACGGCGCCGACCATAACGTCTTCGGCAGATGTTACCGGCGTGACGCCCCAAATCCGGTACGTATCGCCCGGCGGGGCCAATCAACCATACACCAGCAGCCAGACGACATATAACCAGTCGGGCCTGCTCGGAACCTACACCGTCAACGCGCAGGCGTCGAAACCGACCGGTTTCAATGTCGGTACGTATACGATCGGCACGGTGCTGACATGTTCGGGCTGAGAGTTATCGCACCGCTGCTGCTGGTCACGTCGACAGCCGCCTTGGCCGTGGGCCTTGGGCCGCTGGAAAAGAGCGGCGTGACCGCTACCGAGGCCAAGGGGTTCTATCTCACGCTGACGAACCCGTACAAGCAGCCCTTTCGATTCCGGACATTCGTCGATGAAGAAACCCCGGCCCTGGAAGGCCGGGTCAGGATATTCCCCGAAGTCGCGCTGATGGCACCCGAATCCAATCGCAAGGTACTCGTAGTCGTGCGCGACCTTGTACCTGGCGAACAGGTCGATGTGCGCGTCTGCGCCGAACGGATCGAAAACAAGGAGGTCGTGGTCCATGCGAGAGTTTGTTCGAAACTCAGCGCTCGCCGTGTTGGCACTGTTCGCTAGCACCGAGGCATTTGCTCAGGCGCAAGGCGTCTATCTGCCGGCGCCCCCTCAGGGGTCTGGAGGCGAAGATTCGATCGAAACTGCTGGCGGGACACGATGTCGCCAGTCGATCAATTCGTCCGGTGGCTATGTCGATGTCGGGGTCAGCGGTAGCGCGGCGACGCCAGAAACGGTCGACCCGTTCCTGCAGTACCGCCCCTTTTCCAACGAGCGCGATGCACGCGCCCTGGTCTATGCCCGCGTAACGATTCCGTTGGGTCAGCGCCCGGAACGTATCGATTGCACCAGGTTGTACGAAATGGAGTTGCAGCGACTGCGCGAAGAAATCGCCCTGCTCAAGATGGCTGCCGAATAGGCGGTGCCAGTCTCGTCAGGAGCGGGAACCTCACTTCAGACCGAGCGCGAAATCCACCCAGATCGTAACCTTCTGCTCCATTTCCCCGACTTCTACCGCCGGTGACGACATCGGCGGCGGTGGTGGAGGCGGAGCGCCAGCCGGCCGAATTCGCGAACCGGTCACGACGATGGATTCGTAAGATGCAGAACGTTGCCGCTCGCTAATCCTCAGGACCTTCACAACGCGCATTCCGAAGGCAGTTGCATAAGCATCGGCCTCGGCTTTGGCCTTTGAAACCGCATCGGCCCGCGCTTTGGCGACGGCTGCGCTGTCGTCTTCAATCGAGAAGAATGGGCCGTTTACATCGTTCGCGCCCGCCTCGAACAGGACTGTCAGCAATTCGGACGCCTTTGTCACATCGCGCACCCGTACCGTCACGGCATTGCGCGCCTGATAGCCAGTGATGCGTGGTGGCTCTGCGCCTTGCCGATCGTAGTTGGACTGCGGATCAAGGCTTACGCTCTGTGTCTGGATGTCGCGGGGGGCCACGCCAGCCTTTTTCAAAGCCGCAACGACTTGTGCCATGGCCCGGGCGTTGCTGTCCGCAGCCTCGCGCGACGTGGTGGCAAAGGTTACGACGCCTCCTGTCAGGGTCGCCTGATCGGGCGCGACATAACTCTGACCCGTGGACTGCACTTCGAGCAGCGTCTGGTTCGGTGCAAGAACCTCGGTCGGCGACGTCTGCGCCGCTGCTGTGCTCGCCCCTAGCAAAGCCAAGGATATGAAAAGTGCTCTACGCATCGACTAGGGCCTCCCTGGGCATCAATGTGTTTTTCTAACGTGTTGTAGGTTGCAGCGCCCCGCGTCCTACCCCTTCCCTTTGGTCATGGTCTTGCCGTCCCGGGCACTTTTCGCAACGAAATCGATGATCATGCCGGCAATATCCTTGCCGGTCGCATTCTCGATGCCTTCCAGCCCCGGCGAACTGTTCACTTCCATGATCACCGGGCCATGATTGGATCGCAGCATATCCACGCCGCAAACGTTCAGTCCCATGCGCTTGGCTGCACGCACCGCAGTGCTGCGTTCTTCGGGGGTGATCTTGATCAGCTGCGCACTGCCGCCGCGATGCAGATTCGATCGGAAATCGTCAGGGGCACCGGTCCGCTTCATTGCGGCGACGACCTTGCCGCCAACGACCAGCGCGCGGATATCCGTGCCGCCCGCTTCCTTGATGAATTCCTGCACGAGGATGTTCACATTGGCTCCGCGAAACGCTTCGATAACCGACTTTGCACTGCTCATGGTTTCGGCAAGCACCACGCCGATGCCCTGCGTCCCTTCCAGCAGCTTGATCACGACGGGCGGTCCTTTGACCGCCTTGATGATTTCTTCCGCCTGCTTGGGATCGTTCGCATAGGCAGTCAGCGGCAGACCCAGGCCGTGCTTGGCGAGTATCTGCATGCTGCGGAGCTTGTCGCGGCTGCGGCCGATGGCGACGCTTTCGTTCAAGGGCCAGCATCCACGCATTTCGAACTGCCGCAATATGGCTAGGCCATAATTGGTGATCGATGCGCCGATGCGCGGAATGACCGCATCATAACCGACACAGGGCTCGCCGTTGTAATACACCTCGGGCCGGTGGCTTGCGATATGGACAGTGCAGCGCGTCGTATTCAGAATGTCGAAATAGTGCCCACGCTCTTCCGCTGCCTCTTTAAGTCGCTGGTGCGAATAGAGGTTCGGGTTGCGCGCCAGCATGGCGATTTTCATGGTTTGTGGCCTTTCTTGACCTTCATTTCCGGCGTCTGCAGCCAGGAATAGCCGCTGTCCACGACAAACCGACGACGCAGAGACGAACGCCCGATCAGCATGGGAAACCGCATATCGCTACGGTCGGCCAGACTGATCTCGGCGCGGAATTCCACATCCCCGATCTTGAGCGGTGTCTTGATCACGTAGCGGCTCTGGGTCTCACCATTCGAACTGGTGATTCCGCGAATGTCGACATGCACGGCTTCACATACCTGGCGCACATGCTGCCGCGAGAAATCGACCGCGAAACGCACGTATTTCTCGCCATCACGCTCGAACTCCTCAAGCACGGTGCCATGGAGAGAGGACGTACGCGCTCCCGTATCGATCTTCGCTGGAACACTGTGCAGCCCCAGCTCAGGCAAATGAATCAGTTCCCGCCAACCGACGATCGGCAGTTCCTTGCGCTTCATGCTCATTCGATGATCGCCAGCCCATCGCCCCCGCCTGTTCCCGGTAGGCGGCGAAGCACGCGTCCGCTGGCAAAATCGGCTTCGGCTATGGTGTTGGCCATGGTCTCAGCCACATAGATGCGCTCGCCGTTCGGTGAGAACAGGATCGTCACCTGGGTCTTCGCCTCCGCCTGATCGGGCCCCGACACCTTTATATTGCGCACGACCTTTCCGGTGGCTGTGTCGATAACGCTCAATCCGCCATCGGACAGGTTGGACGTCACCGCGTAATCACCCTGCGGTCGCACGGTGATCCGCAAGGGGAAATTGCCGGTTTCGATTCGCTGGCGCACTTCCAGCGTTCGCGGATCGAGTTTGAACGCGGCGTTTGACCCGCGAGCCGAGACCCACAGCGTATCGCCGTCGTCGGACAGCCAGATCCCTTCCGGTTCCTCGCCCACCTCGACCGATTGCGGTGCACGGCGAGTCTTCAGATCGATGAGGCTGACCGTCCGGGAGCCCAGATTTGTGGTCCACGCGTGCAATCCATCGGGCGCGACGGCGAGCATGTGCGTGCCCTCCTGACCCGAACCGAATTCGAATGTTTCCGCTTCGCCCAGTGGATCGCGGATCCAGAATACCGATTTGCGGCCTTCTGCCGTTGCATAAAGATCGCCATTGGCGTGCCACACGATCCCGTGGGGGCGCGCATTTTCGCCCAGATCGATACTCGCCACGCGCGAGAGGTCAGTGGTGCTGAAGATATCCACCGTCTGCCCGCCGTAACAGGCCAGTGCGACATGCTTCTCGTCGGGCGAGGTTGCCAGCTCGTGCGGATTGGCGCAGCTGTCGACGGTCTTCACCGCCTCGCCGCTTGCCAGATCGACTTTGGACAGCGTGTTGCCGAACTTGCCGGCAACGAACAGCGCGCCTTCGGCATCGGGAGCTGGCGACGATAGGGCATCGCCGCCTCCCGCCACGGGCGCACAGGCGACCGCGAGCGGGAGGGTCAGCAATAGGGCAAAGCGGCTTACCACCCTTCGGTCTTGCCTGCGTTCTGTTCGTCCAGCCACGCCTTGAGCGGAGCGAAGTATTCGACCATCGCTTCGCCGCTCATCTGACGCTCGCCAGTGAAGGCTTCGAGCGCATCGGGCCACGGCTTGCTGGCACCCATTTCGAGCATGGCGTTGAGGTTCTTGCCCACTTCCTCGTTGCCGTAGAACGAGCAGCGATGCAGCGGCCCATCCCATCCGGCCTGATCGCAGGCAGCCTTGAAGAACTGGAACTGCAGGATCCGCGCGAGGAAATAGCGGGTGTAAGGCACATTGCCCGGCACGTGATATTTCGCGCCCGCATCGAATTTCGTCTCGTCGCGTTCGACCGGCGGGACGATACCCTGGTATTCGAGCCGCAGGTCGTTCCAGCCTTTGTTGAGTTCGCCGGCGGGGATCGATCCGTCGAACAGGCCCCAGCGATACCGGTCGACCATCAGGCCGAACGGCAGGAAGGCAACCTTGTCCATCGCCTGCCGCAGCAGCAGGCCGATGTCCTTGTCCGTGCCCGGCACCTGGTTCGGCTGGAGCATATCGATCTGCACCAGATATTCGGGCGTGATCGACAGCGCGACCATGTCGCCGATGGCTTCGTGGAAGCCGTCGTTGGCGCCGTTGAGGTACAGATAATCCTGCTTGTTATAGGCGCGCTGGTAATAGTTGTGGCCGAGCTCGTGATGGATGGTCACGAAATCGTCGGCGTTCTTCTTGATGCACATCTTGATGCGCAGATCGTCCACATTGTCGACGTCCCAGGCGCTGGCATGGCACACCACTTCGCGGTCGCGGGGCTTTACGAACTGGCTGCGTTCCCAGAACGTGCCCGGCAGCGGCGCAAAGCCGAGCGAGGAGAAGAACTGTTCGCCAGTGCGGACCATCTGGATTTCGTCCAGACCCTTCTGCTCGATCAGTTCGGTCAGATCGTACCCGATATCGCCCGCACCTGCCGGGGCGACCAGCGGGTAGATATTGCCCCATTCCTGCGCCCACATATTGCCGAGCAGATCGGCGCGGATCGGACCAGTCGCGGGCTGCACAGCGTCGCCGTATTTCTCGTTGAGCTTGCTGCGGACATAGGTGTGCAGCGCCATGTAGAGCGGCTTCACTTCCTGCCACATGCGCTCGGTTTCGGCGGCGAACTGGTCGGGGTCCATGTCGTAGTTGGAACGCCACATCGCGCCCAGATCGGCAAAGCCCAGTTCCTTGGCGCCTTCGTTGGCGATCGCCGTCATGCGCAGGTAATCGTCGCGCATCGGCGCGCCGACATTGTCGTGCCAGCTGGTCCACATTTCGGCATATTCTTCGGGCGTACGCTCGAGGTTGCCCATTTCGGCTTCGATATCGCTGCCGCTGATTTCCTGCCCGTCCAGCGTGCCCTTGCCCTTGCCGTACTGGCTGTTGAGGCTGGTGGCGATCTCGTTGAGTTCGGTCGCAGCACCGTCGCGGACAGGGGCCGGCATCACGATGCCGTTGCGCAGGATGTCGAGCTTGCGCGCCACGTCGGCGTCGAGGCCCTGTATCTGCGCGTATTTCGCCGCTTCATTGGCATAGCGGACCGACATTTCGGTCGCCTGCGCGCCGTATTTCGCGGCCAGCGCATCGGTGTCGGGGGTGATATAGGTGGAATTCACCCACGACACCCGCGCGTATTCGACACCGAAATCGCCCATCTCGTTCTCGACCATGGCCACCCAGTCGGCCGCGCCCTGCGGCGTCATCGGGTAGGCGGCATCGGCAGTTGCAGCCGCGGGTGCAGCATTCTGGGCCGCAGCAGGAGCGGCCGAAGCGATGGCCAGGGCCGCGAGCGAGGTACAAAGCAATTTCATCGTGTCGATCCTCATGGGGAGATACAAGTTACATCGGCTACCGGATTGCACCTGCCGCCACGCTTAATCAAGCGGTCTTGGCCAGCCATCCCGCGATCGCTTCGCCCAGCTCGGCCTTGGTTACGCTGCCCATGTGGGTGCCCGGTACTTCGACATATTCGGCGTTGGGAAGCAGCCCGGCAAGCTCTTCGGCCGAACCGTTGTCGCGGTCCTCGTCACCGCACACCACCAGCGTGGGCATGGTGATATTGGCGAGCAGCGCCAGATCGAGATCGGGCATGGTGTCGAGCAGCAGCCGCGCGGCCACCCGGTCGACCCCTTGCGATTTCAGGAACTGCATGGAAAAATAATCGGGATCGCCGCGCGGGATTTCATCGAACTTCTCGATGACCCGGCGAAACTTTGCCGCGCGCCGATGCCATTCGCCAAGTCCCGCCGTGCCCATTCCGCCCACAACCAGATGCCTGGGCTGCAAGACGCCATGTGCCGTTGCGTGGAGCGACGTGCGGGCGCCCAGCGAAAATCCGCCGAGGTCGTAATCCTCCAGCGCCAGATGATCGACCAGCGCCGCTACATCGCGCACCAGAACATTGGTGGGATATTTGTCCGGATCCTGCGGTGCGTCGCTGTCACCGTGCACCCGGAAATCTAGCATGATGACCTCATACCCCTTTTCCGCGATCGCTTCGTGGTGATCCCATTTGATCCAGTTCATCTGCGCGCTGGAAAACAGGCCATGCAGCAGGACGAAGGGCCTGCCCTCTCCATGACGATGCACGGCAAGCCGCGTGCCGTCGAAACTTTCGAAATATTCGGTATTCATTCGGGCACTGCTCCGGTTGCGTCGATCCATCGTTGGCTAAGCGCCGCATGTTCGCTCAGCGGCATCCGTTTCAACCCGGACGTGTCGATCCAGGCTTCGTGAATCTTCTCCGATGCGAAATGCCAGTGCGGTTCGATCCCATAGGGATCGTCCAGACTGCCAACGGTGATGTCCATATTCTCGCCCTCGTTGAAGACAAAACCCAGGGGCGTGCCGCACTTGCTGCAAAACGGCCTGCGGGCAATGGGCGAACTTTCATACCAGTCGGGCCCGCTCTCCCAGCTCATGTCGGATTTGGGCAGACCGATGAAGGCGATCGATACGCCGCCCGTGGCCCGCTGGCACATGCGGCAATGGCACAGATAGGCCTGCGTCCCATCGACTTGCGCAGAGTATCGCACGGCGCCGCACTGGCAGCCGCCCGTCATTGCCTTCTTGTCGCTCATCGCCTCGTCAGCCCTCTTTGTTCCATTCGCCATTGCGCCATTTCTATACGATCCTGGCCGAAGAACGGTTCGCCTTCGAAGACTAGTGTCGGCACACCCCAATGGCCGGACTTTTCAAGCGCATACTGATTGGCGGCTATTTCCGCGTCGAGCTCTTCGGGCTGATCCTTTACTTCGGCCTCGATTTCCCCCGCATCCAGCCCGGCACGTTCCAGAGCGCGGGCAAGGTGGTCTCCCTCGTGCCAGTCCGGCTGTCCGCCCCAGATCAATTGTCCTGCCTCGTGGGCAAAGGCGATGCCCCTGCCCTTCCGCGCTGCCGCTTGGCCCATGCGGGTCACTCGTTGAATGAAAGGCTGCTCTGCTGCAATTTCACGCGTTGCGGGGTTCTGCACGATCGGATCGGGCCGCGGCGCTCCGAATGGGATGTCATGGAATTGCGCTACCCGCATCATGTCGCGGATCGTATAACTCAGCCAGTTGGGGTGGTTCTTCTCGAAGAAGTCAGGCTGCCTGATGGCAAGGGGATAGACCGGCCTTAAAGCTAAAGTGAGATTGAACTTCTCGCTCATCGCGCGATAACGGCCCACAGACAGATAGCTGTAAGGGGACCGGAAGCTGAAATAGAGATCGGCGGTCAGCGTCATGCTGCAACCCTAACCCTCCATTGCCTCGCTTGCCATACCGTTTGCTTTAATTGCAACTTGCAATAATAAGCTATGTTATTATATCGCCGCGCATGGAAAACAACATCGGCTATCTTCTGTCCGACAGCGGCCGCCTGCTTCGCAAAACGTTCGACGAACGCGTGCGCGATCTCGGGCTTACCGCCGTGCAGGCGCGCCTTATGCTCAGCCTCGTCAAATTCCCGGACAATAATCAGGCTTTCTATGCGGAACGGATCGAAGTCGAACCGATCACCCTGACCCGCATCGTCGACCGGATGGAAGAAGCCGGGTGGGTGGAACGCGTCGCCGATCCGAACGACAGGCGCGCTCGCCTGCTGCACCTTACCGACAAAAGCCGTGAAATCGTAGAACCCCTGCGCGCCATCGTGAACGCTCTGGTCGAAGATATGGCTGAAGGGCTCACTTCGCGGGAGCAGGATCTGCTCGCGGAACTGCTTGGCAAAATATCGGCCAATCTGTCGGCCGAACGTGAATACAGGAATGTCGTAAATGTCTGAGGCCGATCCCCAGATCCCGGTCGAACCCGTGGACGAAACCGAAACCGTGGTCGAAACCGAAGCTCCCGCACCCAAGCGGAACAAGCGCCGCCTGCTGTTGATGCTCAGCGTGCCGCTGCTGCTGCTCATCGCCGGCGGCGTCTACTGGCTCTCTCTGCAGGGCAAGGTGACGACCGACAACGCCTACATCCAGCAGGACAAGGTCGCCGTCAGCGCACAGGTCGGCGGCGAAATCGTCGAGATATTCGTTGGCGAAGGCGATACCGTGAATGCAGGCGATCTGCTGTTCCGCATCGATCCCGAACCGTACAAGCTGCAGATCGCACAGGCCAATGCCGCCATCGCCGGGGCGCAGGCCAATGTCACTGCCCTGTCGAATTCGTCCGACCTGTCAGGTGCCGACATTTCCGCAGCGCGCGAAGACATCGCCTTCGCACAGTCCGATTTCGAACGGAATGATGCTCTCTACAAACGTGGCTTCGTGACCAAGGCGGATCACGATGCGGCGCAGCACCGTGTCAATCAGGCCAGGGAAGCTCTGCGTCAGGCTCTCGCCCGTCAGGAAGCCGCCCGCGCCAAGCTCGCTACGGGGAGCGCGGTTCCGGGTGAAAACCCGCAGGTTGCCGCCGCCCAGGCCGAAAAGGCCGTCGCCGAACTATCTCTCAGCCGGACCGAAGTGCGCGCGCCGTCTGCCGGGCGCATCGCTCAGGCCGATCGCCTGCAACTCGGCCAGCAGGTCGTTCAGGGGCTGCCCGTCCTCACGCTTGTCGGGGATGGCACCAGCTATATCGAAGCCAACTTCAAGGAAACCGACCTGGCAGACATGCAGGTCGGCCAGCCGGCAGAAGTGCATTTCGATGCCTATCCCGGCCTCAAGCTCAGAGGCCATGTGGAATCGATCGGTGCCGGTACGGGTAACGAATTCTCGGTGATCCCTGCGCAGAATGCCACCGGCAACTGGGTGAAGGTGACGCAGCGCGTGCCCGTGCGCATCGCCATCGACGAAAAGAGCGCTCGCCCGCTCATCGCCGGACTCTCTACCGAAGTCACCGTCTTCACCGACGGCAAGAAGCACTGATCCATGGCTAGCCGCGCCGCCCCTGCGGGATCCGCCGCCGCGACGGCGCCGGACCCGGCGCACGATGTCGCGCAGCTTCCGGTAGCCAATCCGGGGATACTGATCGTCGGCATCATGGCGGCATCGCTGCTGCAGGTGCTCGACACGACCATTGCCAACGTCGCGATTCCGCACATGCGCACCGCGCTGGGTGCGACGACGGAAACGATCACCTGGGTCCTCACCAGCTACATCATCGCCAGCGCCGTGGCTTTGCCGATCACCGGCTGGCTGGCCGATCGAGTGGGCGGGCGGCGTCTGTTCATTCTCTCCGTCGCGGGCTTCATCATGTCATCCATGCTCTGCGGCATGGCGCAGAATCTGGAAGAGATGGTTCTGTTCCGCGCCTTGCAGGGTGTGACCGGCGCCTTCATCGCCCCGCTCAGCCAGGCCTTCATGCTCGACACCAACAAGCCGAGCAAACACGCGCAGATGATGGCGCTATGGGGCATGGGCATCATGATCGGCCCGATCCTCGGCCCGGTGCTGGGTGGCTGGCTGACGGAACAGGCCAACTGGCGCTGGGTGTTCTACGTCAACCTGCCTGTCGGCATCCTCAGCCTCGCCATCCTGATATCCCAGCTCCCGACCCGCGAAACGGTGAAGCGCAAGTTCGATCTCACCGGCTTCATCCTGCTCGGTGTGGCTCTGGCAAGCTTCCAGATGCTGCTGGATCGCGGGCAGACGCTCGACTGGTACGACAGCTACGAAATCTGGCTCTGGACCTTCCTGTTCATCTCCGCCGCCTGGATGGCGGTCATCCATCTGGGCACCGCAAAAGACGGCCTGTTCGACCGTGCGCTGTTTCTCGACCGCAACTTCGCGATCGCCATGGGCTTCATGCTGGCCATCGGCGTGGTCATGTTCGCCACCATGGCGCTGCTCCCGCCGATGCTGCAGCAATTGATGGGCTACGACGTGATCGACACGGGGCTTGTCCTGATGCCGCGCGGGATCGGGGTACTCATCTCGATGCAGTTCGCCGGCATGGCCATGCGCCGCGGCATCGATTCCCGGCCTGTCGTGGCGACCGGCTTCCTTATCTGCGCGCTGTCTCTTTACGAAATGGCGCAATGGTCCCTGGGCGTCGACCAGTTCCATATCGTCGCCTCCGGCCTGGTTCAGGGCCTCGGCATGGGGCTGGTCTTCATTCCGCTCAACGTCAGCGCGTTTGGTACCCTCCCCCCGCGTCTGAGGACGGACGGGTCGAGCCTTCTGAACCTGTTCCGCTCGCTCGGCGCCTCGGCCGGCATCTCGCTGACCACGGTCATGCTGGCGCGCAATATCCAGATCGCTCATTCCGACATCGCCTCGAACGTCACCGGCGCCTCCGTGTCGAGCATGATCGATGTCAGCACGGTCGACCGGTATCAGAACCTCGGCCAAGTCGCGCTCAGCATGCTCGATCTCGAAGCAAACCGGCAGGCGGCAATGGTCGCCTATATCGACGATTTCTGGATGATGATGTGGATTACGCTGGCTGCGGTCCCGCTGGCCTTCATCATGCGCAAGCCGAAACCGGCCAAGGGACCCATGCCCCCGCCGGGGGAATGATCAGCGGAAGAAACAGGTCACGCCGGCCGCCAAGCCGGTGATGGTCCCATCGGGGTCGGCAAAGCCTGTGATCGTGCCGTAATCGGCGCTGGTGTACTGGAATTCGCCGTCGAGCGTCGTGTCGAGCTCCTGCACCTGACGTTCCAGCCTGAGGCTCTCCAGGCTCGTGACACCGGGTGCGACGCCATCCGACGTCACCACCCCTTGCCCCTTGCCCAGGAACCAGCCCGCCAGCTTGTCGTCCTGATAGCCGACCTGGAGCGGCCCGAACTGACTGAATTCCATCGGTCCGGCGCCGCATTCGTCGTTTCGGGTGGTGTTCGGCGCACTGCCGAACGCCGATTCAAGCGTATGATCGACATCCGTTCGCAGTGTTCCGAAGCGCATCGGGTCGCCTTTCGCACCCACTCCGTTGGCATCGACCACGATCTTCGCATCGGTCAGCGACGCCTCAAGAGGCGCGGAATCCGCGGCTTTCTCCCCGTCCGCGCCCTCTTGCTGACCGCAGGCTGCAAGCGCCAGCGGCAGGACGAGCAGTGCGCCCTTCCGGATCATCCCTTCTTCAGACATTCGCGCCCCAGCAGCTCCGCGATCTGCACCGCATTGAGCGCCGCGCCCTTGCGCAGATTGTCCGATACGCACCACAGGGTGATGCCGTTGTCGACGGTCGGATCGTCCCGCACACGGCTGACGTAAGTTGCGCTATCGCCAGCACTTTCCACCGGGGTAACGTATCCCTCGTCCTCTCGTTTGTCGATCAGCATGATGCCCGGCGCCTCGCGCAGGATTTCCTGCGCCTGCTCGGCGGAGAGCTCGTTTTCGAACTCGATATTCACCGCTTCGGAATGGCCGACGAAGACCGGCACGCGCACGCATGTCGCGTTCAACTTGATCTTCGGATCGAGGATTTTCTTGGTCTCGACCATCATCTTCCATTCTTCCTTGGTCGAACCATCGTCCATGAAGACATCGATATGCGGAATGACGTTGAAGGCGATCTGCTTCGTGAATTTCACCGGCTCGATCTGATCGCCGACGAAGATGGCGCGGCTCTGCTGGAACAGTTCGTCCATCCCCGCCTTCCCCGCGCCGGACACCGACTGGTACGTCGAAACGATCACCCGCTTGATCGTCGCCGCATCGTGCAAGGGCTTCAGCGCCACAACCAGCTGCGCGGTCGAGCAGTTCGGATTGGCGATGATATTGCGCTTCTTATAGTCGTGGATCGCTTCGGGATTGACCTCGGGCACGATCAGCGGAACGTCCGGATCCATCCGGTACAGCGAGCTGTTGTCGATCACGATGCAGCCGGCGGCGGCGGCCTTGGGCGCATAGTCTTTCGCCGGGCCGCTACCAGCTGCGAAGAGGGCGATGTCCCAGCCAGACCAGTCGAAATGCTCGATGTTCTGGCATTTGAGCATCTTGCCGGTATCGCCGAATTCGACCTCCGACCCGTGCGAACGGCTCGAGGCGACGGCAGCGATCTCGTCGATCGGAAACTCGCGCTCGGCGAGCACCATCATCATTTCACGCCCGACATTTCCGGTCGCGCCGACTACGGCAACACGATAACCCAATTCAACGTCTCCACTATGAATGCGCCGTCGAGATAGCGATTACCTGCACACCCGCAAGCGCACATTCGATTGCGGGGCCTAAAGATCAGACGAGGTCGGTGCGATCCGAGCGCATGTGGTCAGGTCATTCCGGCGGCGTCACGCCATTCTGCTCGAGAAACCGGAAAACCGTATTGTACCGATGGGGCGAGATTTTCTCACCCGAAACGCGGTGCGTGTAACCGGGATAGAGCATCATCTCGAAGGGCACATTCGCTTCCTGCATGGCAGAAATCACTTCGGTCGCATTTTCGAAAACGACATTGTCGTCCGCCATTCCGTGAATGATCAGCAGGGGATCGGTGACCTTGGTCGCGTCCGGGATGGCACTGGAAAGCTCATAGGCTTGCGCATCCGCCTGCGGCGTTCCCATGAACCGCTCGGTGTAATGGGTGTCGTACAGTTCCCAGCGGGTCACGGGCGCGCCGCTGATGCCTGCAGCGTAGAGACCCGGATCGGCCTGCAACTGCTTTAGGGTCATATATCCGCCGTAGGACCAGCCATCGATGGCGATCTTGTCCGGGTCCACGAAATCCAGCGTCTTGAGGTACTCCGCCCCCGCCTTCTGGTCCCGCACCTCGACGCCGCCCATCGCACGATAGATCGGCTGTTCGAAAGCGACGCCGCGATTGGCGCTGCCGCGATTGTCGAGCGCGAACCAGATATAGCCCTTGTCGACGATCGCCTGCCGCAGCGCGCCATCCCAACCCTTGTTCACGACCTGCGGCCCCGGCCCGCCATAATGGTAGAAATAGACCGGATACCGTTTGCCCGGCTCCAGTTCCGGTGTGACCATTTCCCAGTAAAGTGGAGTACCATCATCGGCCTCGATGGTGCCGTATTCCACCGGCCTATGGCTGGCGAGATATGGCGCATAGGGATGATCGGAATCGAGCGCATTTTCCTCGACCCAGGCAAGGCGGTTGCCCTGCTCATCGGCAATATAGGTCTGCGGTGGGGAATTGTCGCTGGAACGGGTGGTCAGCAACGTCTGCCCCTTCGCATCCATCTTAGCCGAATGCATGAAGCCGGGCTCCGTCAGACGCTGGGCCGTCGCTGGGCCTTCCGCATCGAGATCGAGAGAATAGACATGCTGTTCAAGCGGGTCGTCTTCGCTGGTCGCAAGGTAAAACAAGCGCCCATCCTCTTCGTTCACGCCCACCAGTTTGGTGACAACGAAATTACCCTTGGTCAGTCGCTGATAGCCGCGCCAACCTTCATTACCGAGGTATCGATACAAATGTCCGAAGCCATCGCGTTCGGACCACCAGATCAGATCCCCGTTATCGAGAATGCGGTAATTGTCGGACAGGTTGATCCAGTATCCTTCGCCTGAATGGGCCTGCGATGCTTCTTCCTGCAGCACGATCTCGCTCGCTCCAGTGGAAGGGTCCACCTTCAGCACATCCATCCATGTCTGCTGTCTATTCTGGCGCTGCACGTACAGCGCCCGGCCATCGGGCGCCCAGTCTACCCGTGCCAGATAGAAATCGTCGGGATCTTTGGCATTGTAATAGTCGGGTGACTGGTTGCTGCGCAAATCGACCTCGACCCGGTCGCTCCCATCGGGGTTCATGACAAAGAGCTCGACCTTGGCATTCTGGCTGCCTGCGATCGGGTAACGCTGATCGAACACCTTTGTCCCGGTGGCCCCGATGGCGGCGCGCGTAACAATGCCGACCATGCTTTCGTCGAACCGTTCAACGGCGACCCGTCGGTCATCCGGGCTCCACCAATATCCGGTGTGGCGACTCATTTCTTCCTGAGCGACGAACTCCGCCTCACCCCAGCGGATCGCCTCGCCCTCTTTCGTGGTGATCGGCTGCGCATCGGCGCCTACCTCGCCAACCCAGAGCTGGCGATCCCGCACGAAGGAAACGTAACGCCCCTTGCTACTGAGTGCCGGATTGAGTTCACTTTCCTCGGTATCCGTCAGCCGCACCACATCACCGCCCAGGCGCGCAAGATAGAGGTCACCGTCGAGCGGGACCAGCACGCCCGTACCATCTTCCGTCCATTGATAATCGATAATGCCCTTCAGATTGCCGACGCGTGCGCGCTCGCGCTGCATCTTCTCGTCTTCGGACAGCTCCCGTCCGCTGCCCAGCGCCTTGCTGTCGACCAGCATGGCCCACTGTCCCGCTTCGCGATCGAAAGCCCAAAGATCGTAGCGCTCGCGGTCATCTTCGCGGTTGCGCAGTACGGTCAGGTAGCGCCCATCCGGCGAAAGCTTGACCGCCCGCGGCGTCGGACCATCTAGGGCTGGCGAGGCGAAGACACGTTCGAAAGTCAGCTCCATGGGCGCGGTCTCCGTCGATTGGGCAGCAAGGGGCGCAGACAGACATGTGCTCAAAGACAGTGCGGCTGCGAGGGTCAGATGACGCAATTTCTTTTCCTCCATCAATGCGATGCTTGATGGACAAGCGCGCGCGCAAGCGCAAGCGGCCCGCAAACCCATACCCTATTGTTCCGGACCTCCGGTAAGTCGGCAGGCTGAACACACGAAAAAGGGCGGCTTCCCGATCGGGAGGCCGCCCTTCGATCTCTCGCGTGAAGAAACTCGTGTCTGCTTACGCCTTCGGGGCGTTGTCGCGACGCTCGGCGATACGAGCGCGCTTACCGGTACGGCCACGCAGATAGTACAGCTTGGCGCGACGCACGATACCGCGACGAACGACGGTGATGCTGTCGACGATCGGCGAATAGAGCGGGAACACACGTTCCACGCCTTCACCGAAGCTCATCTTGCGGACAGTGAAATTGCTGTTGATCGAGCGGTTCGAACGGGCGATCACGACGCCTTCGAACATCTGGACGCGTTCGCGCGTGCCTTCGATAACCTTCACGCCAACGCGAACGGTGTCACCGGCACGGAATGCCGGAATGTCTTTTCCCAGGTTCTCGACGGCTTCGGCCTCGAGCTGCTGAATGAGGTTCATCGAACCATATCCTTAGTCTTTTCGCCGCGCGCCAGAGGCAGATCAGTCCCGAGCGTCACTATAACGCTCCCAAAGGTCCGGCCTGCGTAACCGTGTATCGTCTTCGCTCCTTGCCTTGCGCCAAGCAGCGATTTTCGCATGATCCCCCGATCGCAGCACTTCAGGGATCGTGCGCCCTTCCCATTCCTGAGGTCGGGTATATTGCGGGTATTCGATGAGGCCGTTTTCGTAGCTCTCTTCGACTCCGCTATCGGGCGCGCCCATTACGCCGGGGAGCAAGCGAATGCAAGCGTCGAGTATGGCGAGCGCGGCCGGTTCTCCGCCCGAGAGGATGATATCGGCCAGGCTGACCTCTTCGACCTGCGGGAAAGCGTCGAAAATCCGCTCGTCGAAGCCTTCGAACCTGCCGCACAGTACAGCGACGCCGGGACCCTGCGCGATCTCGCGGATGCGCGCTTGGCTGACCGGCTTACCGCGCGGCGTCATGGCGAGGACCGGCCTGCCTTCGCCCACGCTGGCAAGAGCAGCCCCGATAACATCGGGCTTCAATACCATCCCTGCCCCGCCCCCGGCCGGCGTATCATCGACCGTCCTGTGCCTGTCTTTCGCAAAGTCGCGGATCTGCACCGTTTCGCAGGACCAGTCTCCGCGTTCCAGAGCCCGACCGGCCAGGCTGATACCCAGGGGGCCAGGAAACATCTCGGGATAGAGGGTGAGAATGGTGGCCGCAAATGTCATGCTGCGCCCGATAGCCCGCCGGGCACAGCTTTGCCATCCCGGCGTTTACTTGCCGATGACCGACCAAATCGATGACTGCATTATCGTGGGGGCCGGGCCTGCCGGACTCACCGCCGCGATCTATCTGGCACGCTTCCACCTTGCCATCCGCATGTTCGATTGCGGCACCAGTCGTGCGAGCTGGATACCGACCAGCCACAACCATGCGGGTTTTCCAGACGGTATCCATGGTGAAGACCTGCTCGACCGAATGCGCGAACAGGCGGCAAAGCATGGGGCTTTGCGTGAACCCAAACGCGTTACCGATCTGGCGAAAGACACCGACTGCTTCATCGTTTCCTGCGATGATGAAGAGTACAGAGCCCGCACGGTGCTGCTGGCCACAGGCGTGGTAAACAACCAGCCGCAGGGGATCGACGATCAACTTCATCGGGAAGCACTGGCAAGGGGGCTTCTGCGCTATTGCCCGGTCTGCGATGGCTACGAGGTTACCGACAAGCGCGTCGGTGTGATCGGCACTAGCGATCATGGCACGGCAGAGGCACAGTTTCTTCGCGGTTACACTACCGATCTTACGCTGATCTCGCCGCATGGCGATCACGACCTCTCGGATGCCTGTTCCAGCGCGCTGGAGGATGCCGGCATCGTGCGGGTGGCAGGGCCTTGCGGTGCCTTTGAAATCAGGGGTGACAAGCTGGCAGTCGAAACCGCCCAAGGATGGCTGGAATTCGATTCCGTCTATCCGGCACTCGGCTCGGTCGTTCGCTCGGGTCTAGCCCGATCCTGCGGCGCAGATGTCAGCGAAGGGGACTGCATTCTCGTCGGCGATCACATGGAAACCAGCGTGCCCGGCCTGTTCTCAGCCGGCGATGTCGTGCTCGGTCTCGACCAGATCAGCCACGCCATGGGTCAGGCCGGCGTTGCGGCGACCACGATCCGCAATCATTTGGCCGATCAGAAGCCGATCAGGCGTTAATCCACGAAATCGGCGTTGAGCGTAAGACGGGCATCGTCCCACCCGGGGACGACCTGCTTGGTCAGCGGCACCATGAACTTTGCGCCATCGGCCTTCTCGATCTCGATGATGTCCGTTGCGCCGTAATTCTCGACCGCACACACGCGGCCGACGGGCTCACCTGCTTCCGTGACCACCGCGAGATCGATCAAATCCGAAAAATAGAATTCGTCTTCCTCAAGGTCCGGCAAGACCTCCCGGGAAACAGACAGGGCAGTGCCACGCAGCTGCTCGGCCGAAGTCCGATCCATGACCTCGGCAAAGCGCGCAATGGCACCGCCCTTGTTGTCGCTGCGAATTTTTACGAGGGTCAGCGCGCCCTCGTTGAAGCGCTTGTGCGGTTTGAGCGCGTCCACGCCCTCGCCGAACAGCTTCAGACGGACTTCGCCCGCCACACCATGCGCGCCGGTTACGGCTGCGAGCGTGACGGGCTTGTCTAACATGGGTGCGATTACTCGCCCTTGTTTTCAGCGGCTTCGTCAGCCGGTGCTTCTTCCGCTGCAGCTTCCTCGGCGGGAGCTTCTTCAGCGGCAGCTTCTTCAGCCGGAGCTTCGGCAGCGGTCTTGGCTTCTTCCTCGGCAGCCTTCTTGGCTTCTTCGGCTTCAGCGATCTTGGCGGCCTTTTCTTCGGCGCGTTCCTTGGCGGCTTCGCCCGGTTCACCCTTCTTGGGGTTGTTGCGCGCTGCACGCTCCAGGATACCGGCGGCATCGAGGAAGCGATGGACGCGGTCCGAAGGCTGCGCACCGACCGACAGCCAGTGGCGGGCACGGTCTTCGTTGAGCTTCACGCGCTCGCCCGAATCCTTCGGCAGCATCGGGTTGTAGGTGCCGATCTGCTCGAGATACTTGCCGTCACGTGCCGAACGCGAGTCCGAAACCACGATACGATAGTAGGGGCGCTTCTTGGCACCACCACGCGAAAGACGGATTGCAACTGCCATTTGATATTACCTTTCGAATATAAACGTCTGAAATTATTTCTTTTTGAGAAGGTCCTGCAGGTCCGGCGGAAGCGTGCTGGGATCCACACCGGGACCCTTTGCACCACCCATGCCGGGCATGCCGCCCGGACCGCCGAGCCCGGGCATCGCTGCCCCCAAGCCCCCGCCGCCGAACAGCGCGCCGAGGCCCTTGAGACCGCCCATCTTCTTGATCTGCTTCATTGCGCGCGACATCTCCTGGTGCATCTTCAGCACCTTGTTGACGTCCTGCACCTGCGTTCCGGAACCTGCCGCCACACGCTTCTTGCGTTTGGCATTCAGCAATTCGGGGCGCTTTCTTTCCTTCGGCGTCATCGATCCGATGATCGCATCCATGTGCAGCAATACCCGGTCGTCCATATTGGACGCTGCCATTGCCGCCTTGGCCTTCTTCATGCCCGGCAACATGCCGGCCAGCATGCCGAGGCCGCCCATGTTCTGCATCTGACGAAGCTGCATGCGCAGGTCTTCCAGGTCGAACTTGCCCTGCGCCATCTTCTTGGCGAGCGCTTCGGCCTCGTCCTGCTTGATGGTTTCGGCAGCCCGCTCGACCAGCGATACGACATCGCCCATACCGAGGATGCGGCTCGCCACGCGCTTGGGATCGAACGCCTCGATCGCGTCGAGTTTCTCGCCCGTACCTGCAAATTTGATCGGCTTGCCGGTTACGTACCGCATCGACAGCGCCGCACCGCCGCGCGCATCGCCATCCATCCGGGTCAGCACCACGCCGGTCAGCGGCACTTCGCCGGTGAAGCTCTGAGCCACGTTGACGGCGTCCTGGCCGGTAAGGCTGTCGACGACCAGCAGGACTTCGGTCGGCGTGGAGACGCTGGCAATGGCCTTCATCTCGGCCATCAGCGCTTCGTCGACATGCAGACGGCCCGCAGTATCGAGCAGCAGCACGTCGGCCGACTGCAGCTTGGCACTTTCCATTGCGCGGCGAGCGATGTCGACCGGCTGCTGACCTTCGATGATCGGCAGCGTGGCCACGTCCACCTGCTCGCCAAGCACCTTGAGCTGTTCCTGCGCGGCAGGACGGTTCACGTCGAGCGACGCCATCAGCGCCTTCTTGCCGTGCTTGGCCTTGATCAGCTTGCCGAGCTTGGCCGTCGTCGTCGTCTTACCCGAGCCCTGCAGGCCCACCATCATGATGACGACCGGGGGCTTGGCAGCGAAATTCAGTTCGCGGTCCTTGGAATCGGCATCTTCACCCCCGCCAAGCATGGCAGTGAGTTCGTCGTCGACGATCTTGACGACCTGCTGCCCGGGCGTAACCGACTTCAGGACTTCCGAACCGATCGCCTTTTCGGTCACCGCATCGATGAAGCGCCGAACTACCGGCAATGCGACATCGGCTTCGAGCAGGGCGATGCGAATCTCGCGCATCGCTTCGCGCACGTCGTTTTCCGACAGTGCTCCGCGCCCTTTCAGGCGATCGAAGACATTACCTAGGCGGTCGGACAGATTGTCGAACATGCCTGTTACTCCTCATCGAACCGTTGCCGGACCGAATAAACGCGAAAAACGCCGGCGGACGAGAACTCGTCGGCCAGCGTGGGGAATTCCCCGATGAAACCCAAACTATTGCCCGGGTGTGGTGGAAGCAAGCCGGCGCCGTTGCCACGGCAAGCTACCATCAAACTCGAACACGGATCTGCCGACTGGCGGAAAATCCGGAAATGGTGGAGCCTAGCGGGATCGAACCGCTGACCTCTACAATGCCATTGTAGCGCTCTCCCAGCTGAGCTAAGGCCCCGAGCCATTTCATACGGCGCACCCTGGGAGGCGCGCCAGCCTTGCGGAGGCAGCCCTTTATGAGGCCGCCCCGCGCAACGCAAGAGAAAAATCAGCTCTCGTCGACGTCGTCGTCGTCACCCTTCGACTTCGTCTCGACGCCGAGATCGTCGTCGCCGCCGAGATCGACTTCGTTATCGGGAGAATCGTCGTCCTCGTCGATATCGATATCCAGATCGTCGTCGTCATCGCCGCCCAGATCGCTATCTGCTTCGGCGTCCTTCTTCTTCTTGGCTTCTTCTTCGGCCAGAATCGGCTGCTTGGACTTGAGCACCGGTTCCGGCGTCCATTCTTCACCGCATTCGATGCAGGTGACGGGATCTTCCTTGTTCAGATCGTAGAAGCGGGTGCCACAGTTCGGGCAGGTCCGCTTGGTGCCCCATTCAGGTTTGACCATGTGTAATCCTTGGCTTTGCCGCCCCCGGCATTGCGCCGCAGGGCCATGAATTCGTAATTGTATTGATGGGTACCTGCCGGGCAGGAATCAACAGCGCGCGCGCCTTGCCAGAACGCATGTGCGCTGTCAAAGCGCCGCCTTCATATGGATACCCATTCGTGACCGCTCACCGCTTTCTGCCTTCAGCCCCCTTGACCGGACGCATCCGTGTGCCCGGCGACAAGTCGATCAGTCACCGCTCCTTGATGTTCGGAGCGCTGGCCATCGGGCGCAGCCGCATTTCCGGACTGCTCGAAGGCGAAGACGTTCTTGCCACCGCCGCGGCCCTGCGCGCAATGGGCGCAACGATCAACCGTGATGGTGACGACTGGGTCGTCGACGGAGTTGGCGTCGGGGGACTGCTGCAGCCCGAACAGGCGCTGGACATGGGCAATTCCGGCACATCGACCAGACTTCTGATGGGCTTGGTGGCAAGCCACGGCATCACTGCGGCTTTCACCGGCGACGCTAGTCTTTCGAAACGGCCTATGGGCAGGGTTATCGACCCGCTGTCGACCATGGGGGCCAGTTTTACGGCTTCGCCCGGCGGCACACTCCCCCTGATGATGGAAGGGATGGAACCGGCCGTGCCCATCACCTACGAACTGCCGGTCGCCAGCGCTCAGGTAAAGAGCGCGGTTCTCCTAGCCGGCCTCAACACGCCGGGTACCACGACAGTGATCGAACCGGTCCCGACGCGCGATCACACCGAACGCATGTTGCGCGGGTTCGGTGCAGAACTGACCGTCGAGGAGGTGGACGGCAATCGAGTGGTCCGCATCCACGGGCCCGCCGATCTTCACTCTTGCGACATCACCGTCCCCGGGGACCCGTCTTCGGCAGCCTTCTTCGCCGTTGCCGCCAGCGTGGTACCAGGCAGCGATCTGGTGGTCGAGAATGTCGGTCTCAACCCGACACGAAGCGGCATATTCACGGTCCTCGAACAGATGGGCGCAAATATAGAGAAGCTGGACGAACGCGACGTCGGCGGCGAACCGGTCGCCGATCTTCGCGTGCGCCACGCCGCCCTCAAGGGGATCGACGTCGATCCCGCAATCGCGCCCAGCATGATCGATGAATTCCCGATCCTGTTCGTCGCAGCCGCCATAGCCAGCGGCACGACCGTCACCAGTGGGCTCGACGAATTGCGTGTCAAGGAAAGCGACCGCCTTTCGGCCATGGCCGCCGCGCTCTCGGCATCCGGCGTGAACGTGGAAGAACGCGACGATGGCCTCATGATAGAAGGCAGCGGCGGCTTGCCTCTTCGCGGGACCGCCAATGCGAAGGTTGAAACGCATCTCGATCACCGCATCGCCATGAGCATGGCAATAGCCGGCCTCGTCAGCATTGACGGTGTCGAAATCGACGATGTGGAACCAATCGCCACCAGCTTCCCTAATTTCACCGCGCTGCTGGACGCTGCGTCCTCATGATCGATATCGACATCTATACCGCGGTGGGCTTTGTGGGCATGGCCTGCATTATCGGCGCCTATGGCTATCTCACGTGGAAGGAAGACCCAAATCCCTATATTCTTCACGGTACCAATCTTGCGGGCGCGGCCCTTTTGACCGTTTCACTGCTAATCCATACGAACTGGCCCAGCCTTGTTCTCGAAGGATTCTGGGCCGCGATTGCGATTTGGGGTCTTGCCAAGGCGCTCCGCTCCCGCAGGACGCAGGCATGATTATCGCCGTCGACGGGCCGACCGCTTCCGGCAAGGGCACGATTGCCAAGGCACTCGCCGCGCATTTCGGCCTGCCCCATCTCGATACTGGCCTTCTATACCGTGCGGTCGGCAGACAGGTTTTCCTCGACGGGGGCGATCCCGACAACGGCGGGGACGCCCTGGCGGGCTGCGCTTTTCCCGATACGCTTCTGAACGACCCGCAGCTGCGCGACGAAGAGACCGGTGGCCTGGCAAGCCGCGTCTCGGTCCATCCGCCGGTGCGCCAGGCCTTGTTCGACCGCCAGCGCAAGTTCGCCGAACAGGCTGGCGGCGCTGTCCTCGACGGGCGCGATATCGGCACGGTCATCGCACCGGAAGCGGAAGCGAAATTATTCGTGACCGCCAGCGTGGAAGCCCGCGCGCAGCGCCGCTTCCTCGAAATGCGGGAACGGGGCGCCGGCGTTACGTTGCTGGAAATTCAGGACGATCTCCGCCGGCGTGACGAACGCGATCGCAGCCGGGCAGTCGCTCCGCTGGTTCCGGCCGAAGATGCGATGGTGATCGACACCAGCGCCCTCGACAGGGACGAAGCAATTTCGGCAGCGATAGAGGCGGTGAAACAGGCGACGGGCGCAAACTAGGGCTTTCCTACATACCCATTACGGTGGCACGCCTGCCTCGTACCTCCGCCTTCTGTCGAGGCTCCCCAGCCCAGCCCAATGCCACTTCGCCACCCGCACGATATTATTGAGCCTTGGACGGTGTAACAGGCGGTCCATGTCTCGCTCGCGGCGTTGCAATTCGCTTGCTTTTACGACCGGTTTCGCCTAGGCGCGCGCCCGTTCATGCAATCTGTCGATTGAAGGACCCGTGCGAAGGCATTCGGCCCCGCGCGGTATTCGGCCTCTTGCCCCGTTGGCCTGCGTAATGGTGCGCAGAGACGGGTAAAGACCCCGGGAAAACCGGTGGCCGGTAGCAAAACGAACGTTAGGACTACTCACATATGGCAACTGCAGCCAATCCCACTCGCGATGATTTCGCGAAAATGCTCGACGAGCAGCTCGGCGGCGCCGGCGACGAAGGCTTTGAAGGCCGCGTCGTTAAGGGCACCGTCACCGCCATCGAAAACGGTATGGCACACATCGATGTCGGCCTGAAAAGCGAAGGCCGCGTCGATCTCAAGGAATTCCAGCGCTCCGAAACCGAAACCGCACCCGGCGTCGGTGACGAAGTCGAAGTGTTCGTCGATCGCGTTGAAAACGCCGAAGGCGAAGCAATGCTCAGCCGCGACCGCGCCCGCCGCGAAGCCGCCTGGGACAAGCTCGAAAGCGAATTCGGCGAAGGCAAGCGCGTCGAAGGCCGCATCTTCGGTCGCGTCAAGGGTGGCTTCACCGTCGACCTCGACGGCGCCGTGGCCTTCCTGCCCGGCTCGCAGGTCGACATCCGCCCCGTGCGCGACGTCAGCCCGCTCATGGACATGGCGCAGCCCTTCCAGATCCTCAAGATGGACCGCCGCCGCGGTAACATCGTCGTTTCGCGCCGTGCGGTTCTCGAAGAAACCCGCGCCGAACAGCGCAGCGAGCTGATCGACAAGCTGGCCGAAGGCGAAGTGATCGACGGCGTCGTGAAGAACATCACCGATTACGGTGCCTTCGTCGACCTCGGCGGTATCGACGGCCTGCTGCACGTCACCGACATGAGCTACAAGCGGGTCAACCACCCGAGCGAAATGATCGAAATCGGCCAGACCGTGACCGTCCAGATCATCCGCATCAACGAAGATACGCAGCGCATCAGCCTCGGCATGAAGCAGCTCGAAAGCGATCCGTGGGATGGCGTTGCCGCCAAGTACCCGATCGGCATGAAGATGACGGGCACCGTCACCAACATCACCGAATACGGCGCATTCGTCGAAATCGAACCGGGCATCGAAGGCCTGGTCCACGTTTCGGAAATGAGCTGGACCAAGAAGAACGTCCACCCGGGCAAGATCGTCTCGACCTCGCAGGAAGTCGAAGTCATGGTCCTGGAAGTCGACAGCGAAAAGCGTCGCATCAGCCTCGGTCTCAAGCAGGCCCAGCGCAACCCGTGGGAAGAGTTCGCCGAAAAGCATCCGGTTGGCTCGAAGGTCGAAGGCGAAGTCAAGAACGCCACCGAATTCGGCCTGTTCATCGGCCTCGATGGCGACGTCGACGGCATGGTTCACATGTCGGACATCGCATGGGGCATCTCGGGTGAAGACGCCCTCGCCCTGCACCGCAAGGGCGAGCAGGTCGAAGCCGTCGTTCTCGATGTCGACACCGACAAGGAACGCATCAGCCTCGGCATGAAGCAGCTCGAAAAGGGTGCGCCGACCGAAGCAGGTGCCTCGGGCAGCCTGCGCAAGGGCGAAACCGTCACTGTCACCGTTCTCGAAGTCCGCGATGGCGGCCTCGAAGTTCAGGTTGGCGAAGACGGCGCGACCGGCTTCATCAAGCGTAGCGACCTCGGCCGCGACCGCGACGAACAGCGCCCCGACCGCTTCCAGGTTGGCGGCAAGGTCGACGCAATGGTCACCGGCTTCGATCGCTCGAAGAAGCCCAACTTCTCGATCAAGGCGCGTCAGATCGCCGAAGAGAAGGAAGCTGTTGCACAGTTCGGTTCGTCGGATTCGGGTGCCTCGCTCGGCGACATCCTCGGCGAAGCGCTGAAGAAGAAGGAAGACTAAGCTCTTCTCTCCTTTCTCAAGGTAATCAGAAAGGCCCGCCCGCTCACTCGAGCAGGCGGGCCTTTCCTATGGCGCCAAGGCAAACTACATTGGCCGCCATGCTCGAAGTTCATCAATTCCCGTGCCTGTCCGATAATTACGGATACCTCCTCCACGATCCCGCCAGCGGGGAAACCGCCGCGATCGACACGCCCGATGGCGCGGAATATCTGAAACAGGCGGACGCCAGGGGCTGGAAGATAACCCAGATCTGGAACACCCACTGGCACCCCGATCACGCCGGTGGCAACAAGACGATCGTCGAAGCGACCGGTGCGACCATCACTGCACCTCAAGAGGTTGAGAAGCTCAGCCCGATCGATCGCATCGTGGGTAATGGGGACAGCGTATTCCTGGGCGACTGGACGGCCCGCGTAATCGACGTATCCGGCCATACCAACGGACACATCGCATTTTATCTGGCAGAGGCAGACATGGCCTTCGTAGGCGACAGCGTCTTCGCCCTTGGCTGCGGCCGCATGTTCGAAGGCGAACCCGAACAGTTCTGGAACAGCCTCGACCGTATCCGCCAGCTGCCCGACAACACCATGCTGTATTGCGCGCATGAGTACACGCAGGCCAACGCCAAATTCGCGCTGCATGCCGATCCGGACAACACCGAACTGAAACTCTACGCGAACCGCATTGATGAAAAGCGCGCAAAGGGCGAACCGACAGTGCCCACCATCCTGTCGCGCGAACTGGAAACCAATCCCTTTCTTCGCGCAGACAAGGCCTATATGCGCGACCGCTGGGGCGGAAACAGCCCATCCGAAACTTTCGCTGCGCTACGTGCGGCGAAGGATAATTTCTGACAATGCATTTGCTTCGGCTGGCGGCGGCGTCCGCCCTGATTTGCGGATCTATCGGGATCGGGAGCGAGCCCCTTTCAGCTGCGCCGCAATCGGCATCCACCGTCGTCACGTCACCCGAACCTTTGTCGGAAGCCGACGGTCGTTTGCGCGTGTTTCTCGGCGGTAGCATCGACATGGGCGAAGCGCGCGATTGGCAGAGCGAGATCATCGCGGCACTTCAGCTGGCCCCGGTCGTATTGCTGAATCCGCGCAGAGCAGACTGGGACCCAGCCTGGCTTCCTAGCGCCGACAATCCGGAATTTCGCAGGCAGGTCGAATGGGAGCTCCACGCACTCGATAATGCCGACATCATCATGATGTACCTCGCGCCAGGGACCAAAAGTCCCGTGAGCTTGATGGAACTTGGCCTTAACGCGCAAAGCGGCAAGGTCATCCTGTATTGCCCCGATGGCTTCTGGCGAAAGGGCAATGTCGACATCACCGCGGAACATTACGATATCGAACAGGTCAGCTCGATCGACGAACTCATTGCCGCAGTCAGGGCCCGGGTCGGTCACGGCGATGGTGCAGACTGACGCGATGAAGGCGGTTCTGGTTCGCCATCTTTCACCCGATCTGTCAGGTGTCGAACTCGCCGAAATCGAGAGGCCCCAAGGGGATATCCTGATACGCGTGCGCGCCGCTTCGCTGAATTATCCCGACCTGCTGATGACGCAGGGCAAATACCAATTCAAACCCGATGTGCCGTTCGTGTCCGGGCTCGAAATGGCCGGCGAAGTCGTCGAAGCGCCGGAAGCGAGTGGGCTCAGGCCGGGCGACAAAGTGCGCGGCGGAGCCAAGACGGGCGCGTTTGCCGAATATGCCGCCCTCCCCGCGGCCTCGCTCCGGACCATTCCTGCCGGTCTGGATTTCGCGAGCGCGGCCGCAATGGGAGCCGCTTACCAAACCGCATATGTGGCCCTTGTCGAAATCGGCAGGCTACAGGCCGGACAGACCGTTCTCGTCCACGGGGCCAGCGGCGGCGTGGGTCTTGCGGCATGCGACCTCGCTCGCGCGATGGGAGCGCAAGTCATCGCCGCCACTCACGGTGCCGACAAGCTCGAGCAACTACACACGATTGCCAAACCCCACGCCGCGATCTGCAACACCGGGCGCTTCAGAGAGGACGTTGCAGAAATCACCGATGGCCGCCTGTGCGATCTGGTCTTTGACCCCATCGGCGGGGATGTTTTCGACGAAAGTACGCGCTGCGTGACCTTTGGTGGAAAGCTTCTCGTGATCGGCTTCGTTTCCGGCCGCATTCCGGAAATTGCCGTCAACATTCCATTGATCAAGGGCTTCTCGGTCGTCGGTGTACGCGCAGGCGAATATGCGCGCCGCTTTCCCGATCGCGGCGCACGAATTGCCGACGCCATCGATCGTCTGGCGAAGGAAGGGCGTATAGTGCCCCATATCCACCGTAGACTACCGCTCACATCCTGGCGGCAAGCATTCGAAACGATGCAACGCGGCGAAATCATCGGCAAGCTCGTCCTCGAACCCTGAATCGAAAAGGGCGGCCCCACGGACCGCCCTCTCGAATATTCTCAGACATGTCCGTTCGCGGATCAGATGCCCGCGATGACCTTGTCGGCCAATGCCTTGTCGGCTTCGGCGTCGTGCTTTTCTGCGATCAGCTTGCGGCTTGCAGCCGTGGCAGCGTTGACGGCACGATTGCGCACATCTTCTACTGCCTCGCGCTCGGCAGCGGAGATCTTGTCTTCCGCCATCCGCTTACGGCGCTCGACCATTGCCTTGCTGTCGGCTTCGGCCTTCTCGAGAAGGGCATCCGCCTCATGCTGCGCGTTGGCGAGCATGGCTTCAGCATCCTTTTCGGCGCCGGCGATCTTGTCCGCATATTCCTGGCGCAGCGTTTCGGCTTCGGCGCGAAGTTGTTTCGCCTCGTCGAGCTGCTCCTTGATGGCGGCGATCTTGCCGTCCAGCCCACTGCCGATGGACTTGTGTACCTTCGCGCCGAAAAACGCGATCAGCAGCAGGACGAACATCGCGACCGAAACGATCTGAAACGGCGCGAGACCGAACAGTTCGGGTTCGGAATGCGTCGGTGCACCGCCATGCCCCGCCTCGACGAAGGTGTCGGCAGATTCGGTGGCGAATACTTCCGGGGCGACATTAGCCATGGTTCATCGCCTCCTTGACGGCCTTGGCGGCTGCAGGCTTGGTCACCTTGGCACCGGCCAGGCGTGCCACGATATCCTGCGCAGCCTCGACGGCAACCGATTCAACCTCGGTCAGCGCGGCAGTGCGGGCTTCGGCAATGCGGGTTTCGGCTTCGGCCAGCTTCTTGTCGAGGCGCGACTGAGCCGCTTTCAACTTGCTCTCGGATTTGGCGGCTGCCTCATCCTTGGCCTTGGCGACGATTGCCTGCGCAGCTGCGCGGTTCTCGTTCTCACGAACCCGCCACGCTTCTTCTTCTGCGTCGGCTGCATCACGAGCAGCCTTTGCGGCGGCAAGGTCTGCAGCGATCTGGCCATCGCGCTGGGCGACGGTTTCCATCACCTTGGGCACCATGCCGCGGCCGATGACGAAGAAGGTTATGCCGAAGAAGACCAATAACCAGAAGACCTGGCTGGACCATGTTTCGGCAAGCTGTGCTATCTGGGGCATTGCAGCTCTCGAAAGGCGGGTACGAAAATTCGTGGGCCGGCCGGGGTTATCCCGACCGGCTCAAATCCGATTGCGTCGATTAAGCGACGAAGATCAGGATCATGGCAACGACGAACGCCAGCAGGCCGAGAAGTTCGGCAGCGGCGAAGCCGATGAACAGGCGGCCCTGCTGGCCGTCGGCAGCACCCGGATTGCGCAGAGCGCTTTCGAGGAACGAACCGAAGACGTTACCAACGCCGATCGCAGCCATACCGGCACCGATTGCAGCGAGGCCAGCACCGATGAGCTTTGCAGCTTCCATTTCCATGACAAACTCCTTTGGGAAATCAGATTGATTAATTGAAGACTAGTGAAGGTTCTCGGCGTCGTTGATGTACAGCGACGTCAGAAGAGCGAAGACATATGCCTGGATGCCTGCAACCAGCAGTTCCAGCGCACAGATGCCGATCATGAGAAGGAAGCTCGGCAAGCCGACGACGCCGCTCCACAGGATGCCCGCGTTGGTACCGTCGATCACGAAGCTCGACAAGACTTCGAGCAATACGTGTCCGGCCATCATGGCCACGAACAGACGCAGCCCGAGGCTGAACGGGCGCACCATGAACGAGATGAACTCGATCGGCGCGATGATCGGGATCATCGGCAGCGGCGTGCCATGCGGCACGAACAGGCTGAAGAAATGGAGGCCGTGCTTCCAGAAACCAACCAGCAGGACGATCGCAAAGCTGATGATTGCGAGCACGCCGGTCACGGTGAAGTGGCTGGTAAAGGTGAACGGGTGGAGCCCGATCACGCCCAGCGGCATCAGACCGAGGATGTTGGCGAAGAGGATGAACATGAAGAGGCTGAAGACATAGGGCACATATTTGCGGCCCGCCTTGCCGATATTGGCTTCCAGCATATTGTCGATGAAACCGGTGAAGGTCTCCACCGTCATCTGCCAGCGCCCGGGCACCAGCTCGCGCTTCATGCCACCCAGCACGAAGATGAAGAGCACCACGGTGGTGATCAGCATCCACAGCGCGGAATTGGTGAAGGCGATGTTGTAGCCGGCGATTTCCCAGCCACCCGAACCGGCGAGCGGTTCGATGGTGAACTGATGCATCGGATCGACTTTGGCCTGCTCGGCTACCACGTCTCTACTAGTCCCTAGATCCTGTAACTAACGCCCCGGAAGCCCCACGACGGGATCATTCTTCGGGGCGCTGGTTTGCCGCACGGATAATGTTCCTGAAGGCGACCACTATTCCGAGGAACAGGCCGACCAACAGACCCCATGGATTGGTCCCCGTGAAATACCCGATGGCATAACCGATGACCGCACCACCAAGAAGCCCCCCGAGAAGATCCGCAAGAACCCGGTTACCGCTGCGATAGTTCGCATCGGCCCCGGAAGCCTTGGGAAGGTTACGCTGTTCTTCGCGCTGCTGGGCGGCTGCAAGCCGCTTTTCCAGCGCATCGATCCGCGCGTCCTCCTCGATTGGTTCCCGTGCGGGTTTGTCGTCGCTCATGCCTTGCTCCTTTGAAGGGGGTTGCGCGGCACGCGCAGGGACTTGCCCGCCAAGGGCGCCGCCCCCTTAGAAGGGGGGGTGTGGCGAGTCAACACGAGGAAGGTCCGGAAAGAGCCGTCGTGTCGCAAAAAAGCCTCTCGCTCCCGTATCTGGAGCAAGAGGCCGTGAAAGAGTGCGAGGTCCGAATCCTACGGGCAGCGCGGATCGCGTTGCGGAGCGCCCGCACCGCGGGTTTCCCAGCTGCCGTTCGGCGCCTGGTATTTCTCGCCCGGCTTGGTGGCCAGGATCGCCTGGCAACCAGCCGTCAGCGCATATTCCTCGAGCGTCGCATTGTTCGCCTTGGCCCGATCCGAATAAACGGCTCGGCGCTTGATATTGATATCGTTGACGATCTTGCGCAGCGCGGGCGTTTCCGCACCCACGATGCCGAGATAGCCATCCATCTTCTCGCCGATCTCGCCATCCGCGCGGGCAGCGGCATAGGCAGGGTCGCGCTGCGCGAAAGCTGGCGCTGCGAACCCACCGAATGCCGTAGCCACGGCTGCTGCCGCGAGAACCGATTTCGTTATCTTGTTCATCATGTCACCCATCAGAAGATATCCGCATTGTCCTCTATCGTATTGCCCGCATCCTCCGCGAGCCGATAGATTACTTCCTGGCGGATGTTGACGTTCAGCTCGATCACGATCGGCTTTTCGGGCGCATTCACCGTTATGCATCCCCCGAGCGCGACTGTGACAAGCATGGCGGCAGCCATCCTCCCGGTCAATTTGGCATGGTTCATAGCCCTCACTCGCTTTCCTGCTCCTGAATGGTGGGTTCATCCGGAATGATGTCGTCCGGACCGATTTCGGGTGGCGCTTCCTCGCCAGTGATCGAGCGCCTCAGGAAACGTGTTCCGTCGTCGGACAGCAGACCCAGTTCGCGTGGATCGCGTACTGCGGCCGGATCGTACAGCGATTTCAGGCTGGTCATCAGCTGGTAGAACTGCGCCTTGATGTTGATACGGAATTGCAGCGGCAGTGCAGCTAGTCGCCGCGTAATGAAATTCGATTTGGCGCCCTTGCCCTGGCTCACGCCGTCGAACCGCACCCGCGTAACGATCTCGCCCGTCAGGGGGCCTTCCATGACCACTCGCATCTGCGTGTAGTCGAGGCTCTTCAGTGCATCGAAGGCGAAGTTCGCGATGGGCGAAAGATCCTCGTAGGTCAGATCGCCCACATAGGAAATGTTCCCCCCTGGCGGCCGGGATATCAGCACGCCGGTATCGATTCGTCCGTTGCCCGCGGCATCGAACACGATCGGCACCGTTCCGTCGAAAAGTCCGGTGGCGGATATGTTCTCGAGATCCATCTGCGTCATGAACACGGCCGCATCCAGGCCGACGATCTCGAACAGGTAACGGCGCTCTTCGCTGACCCCTAGATTGAGGTCGACATCGCGCAAGATCAGCTGTCCGCCCATGAAGGGCCAACTGCCCCCGGAAACCGCCAGCAACTCGCCATTGCGCAATTGAAACTCGACCTCGCCATCGAAGACCTCCACGCCGGGATTTACCGATGCGACACGGATCTTCTGGCCCGGTGCGGTCGTCAGATTCAGCAGATCGACGAACTCGATCGTGCCACTGGCGCCCTCGACAGGCCCGAACGCTGCGGCGAAATCCAGATCATCGCTCGAAAAGCTACCCGTGCTCTTGATGGTGCCGTTCGGTGCCCAGTCGATCCGGCCCGTGCCGGTCACGATGCCTTTGGTGTTAGCGATGACGCCCAGCGCAAGACGGGAAATCTCGCCCGGCTGAAGCTCGTCGTCCAGCTGCAGCCCAGGAACATCGAGATCGGCACGACCGGTACCGCTCTGCAAATCGTGGCGAATGTCCACGGTTGTCACCAGCCGGTCGCTTGCGGGATTTCGCAATTGTGCCTGCGCGGCGATGACATTGTCGATCAGTATCAACCTGGCATCGCGCGCGATCAGCGGCTCGAACCGGGGCGAAGCATTGCGGTCCACCAATGTGAAGTCGGCACCATTGATTGTCAGCCGACCGTCGGCGAAACGCCAGTTCCCCTCGGCCTTGTTCAGATCCATTGGCACGGCCGCCAGCATCACGTCCGCATCCGTGAACGTCCCTGCGATATCGTCGCCGAACCTCGCCTCCAGGCCAGACACGTTGAAGCGGCTGGCCGTCTCTACAGGGCCCAGCGATACTTCGATTTCACGAGCCGTCATGACGCCGGGATAGGCAAAGCCGACCGGTCCCGACGCAAGTCGGATCGGGGTTTCACCGAGATGGCCCTGCAGATCGAGCGATGGCGCCCCCGCGGCTATGCGAATTCCGTCAGCGCCCGCGTTCACGATTGCCCGGCCCCGTGCAGGACACAGCGTCAGCCCACGCTTTTCGAATGAAAGATTGGCCAGTTCGAGACGGTCGAACCGGATATCCGTGCACGAGCGCCACAAGGCGATGTTCCCACCCTCATAGCGTCCGTCGACGGGCAACAACAAGTTGGTCGCCGCCCCGCCCGGCAGCTTGCCACTTGCCAGAACCCGGCCCGAAAATCCAAGGGCGCCGCCGCTTTGCTGGGCGATGGTCATTTGCGGCACGGCAAGGGCGGAATCGTCTGCTTCGTACCGCTCCATCGCCAGGCGGAAAATCGAACTGTCGCCCTCGCCTCGCTCCATCCGGCCAGATATGCGCGGCATATCGGCGCCGCCGGTCGCGATATTGCCTGCGATCCTCGGCGTGTCGCCGCCCCGGGACGCGATTTCGACGCGCGATAGGGAAACCAGCCGCGCACCGCTTCCGCCGCGCAGTTCTGCCCTTGGCGCGAACAGGGAATAGGTGCCGGGTTCTGTCCTGATACGCAGGTCGGCGGATAGCGCGCTTCCGCGGGTCTCGGCCTGCAACGCATTCGCCATTTTGCGAGTCAGCGGCGCGATCAGCGTGCCATCGCCGGTTTGCGCCAGCGCCTCGACTGCCGCGACCAGGTCGCTGCCGAGCCGTAGACCATTGCCTTCAAGATTGCTCTCGACCTGAACGCGCTTGAACCCTTCGTTTGCGCGTAGCTGTCCATCTGCCGTGAGCACAGCCGCCAGTGCCTGCGGCGTTTCGACACCGCGGGCCGCCAGTGAAAAGCGGGCGGTGGTCGACTGGTCGCGGATCTGCGCGCGAATCGTGCCGATGATGGCCGCAGCAGAATTCTCCGCGAACCGCGTGTCACCGCCTTCGATCCGTGCCTCGATCGACGGATTGCGCAGGCGATTGTCCGCCTCGACGGTCAGATTCATCTCGTATTCGGCCAGATCGAGGTCCTGCGCTTCGCATTTCAGAGAAGCGAGCCGCACCGGGCCGACGAATTTCGGTTCGCCGGACGTGCTGGTTATTTTTCCATACGCGCTGGTCCGACCGGCCTCACAGCCCGGCAGCCGAAGGTTTGGCGCAATCGCAGCAAGCGTCCCGTCCCAGCCATGGCTGGCCAGTCCCGAACCGACCATTTTTAGCCCGACGGGGCCATAATCCGTTTCGATCAGCCCACGTCCATCGCGTATTGCGACATTCAGATTGGGAAGCCCGCCCGGACCCTCGCTCGGCGCAAATATCAGCGCGTCGAGCGAGCCGAAGCTCAGTTCGTTATTACGGTACGTTCCGAAAAGACGCGGCTCGACCAGGGTGACGCTGCCGATCTCCGGCACGCCCAGCCGGTGGCGCAATTGCACGATGATTCGCTTGGCGGTAAAGTCCGGCGCATCCGGATCGCCAAGGACCACGTTTGACAGTTCCTGCGTCTGGCCGCCCACATGATCGATAGTGTACGTCGCGGGGATATTGTTGGCTTCGAGCTGGTCGCGAATAATATCGTCGACAATGCTTTCGCGCGAAAACCATGCGGCGATCCCTGCAGCGATCAGCAGGGCAAGCAGAACACTCGGAATAGCCCAGCGTTTCTGGCGCCATCTCGCGCGCCGGATGGAATCGGCGCCCTCCGCCATGGCATTGTCGTCAGCGTCCCGCTCCATCGAACCCCACTTGCGCCAGCAGCCCGTGAAAGGCAATGCAAGTGGTCGAAACGCCGTGCATGGGGGAATGGTTGCCGGAGGAATCGAATAATTCGGCGGGCCATGCGGGTGCCGGTCATCGCGCTCGACTGCGCGATCGACTGCTTACCGGCGGGCCCGAAGCGCTCGCCGATTACGAGCTGCTCGAATTCCTCCTGTTCGCAGCGATCAGGCAGGGCGACACCAAGCCGCTGGCCAAGAATCTGATCGCCCAATTCGGGTCTTTCGCCGCTGTTCTGGCTGCAGATCCGCAGGCTTTGAAGCAGGTCAAGGGCATGGGCCAAGCGAGCGTGGCCGCGCTTCATGCCGTCAGCCTCGCGACCAGGCGGATGGCGCGCGGGGCGGTGCAGGACAAACCGGTACTGGGCAGCTGGCAGGCTCTGCTGGACTATCTCGCTGTCGATATGGCCCATCTCAACCACGAACGGGTGCGCGTCCTTTATCTCAACGCGCAAAACCGCCTCATCCTCGACCATCACTTCGCCGAAGGGTCGATCGATGAAGCGGCCATCCACCCGCGTGAAGTCATCCGCAAGGCGTTCGACATCGGCGCAACCGCGCTGATCCTCGTGCATAATCATCCCAGCGGAAATCCCGAACCAAGCCGTGCGGACATCGCCATCACCGCCCGGATCGCAGAAGCCGGTCGCCTGCTCGGCGTTACCGTACACGACCATGTAATCGTTGGTCGCAGTGGCCACGTCTCGCTGCGTGCCAAAGGTCTGATCTGACCGATCCGCTTATAAGAAGCGTAATAAGCGTGCGCCTGCGCCTTGCCACGGGCCGCCGCCTTGCCTAGCGCGCTGCGCAAACAGCCGCCAACTCCGGAGTTCACCATGGTCCCCCGCTACGCCCGCCCCGAAATGACCGCCCTGTGGGAGCCGGAAGCCAGATATCGCATCTGGTTCGAAATCGAAGCGCATGCGACCGAAAAGCTCGGCGAACTCGGCGTTGTCCCGGCAAGCGCGGCCAAGGCCCTGTGGGACTGGTGGGCCACCAACCCCACAATCGACGTCGAAGCGATCGACGCGATCGAGGCCGTAACCAAGCATGACGTGATCGCCTTTCTCACCTGGGTGGCGGAAAACGTGGGCGAGGAGGCGCGGTTCATGCACCAGGGCATGACCAGTAGCGATGTCCTCGACACCACGCTGGCTGTACAGCTTGCCCGCTCGGCCGATATTCTGCTGGCCGATCTCGACGCGCTGCTTTCGGCAATCCAGCGCCGTGCGGAAGAACACAAATACACACCGACCATCGGGCGCAGCCACGGCATCCATGCCGAGCCGGTGACCTTCGGCCTCAAGCTGGCGCAGGCCTACGCCGAATTCGACCGCTGCCGCCGGCGCCTGCTCGCCGCGCGCGAAGAAATCGCCACCTGTGCCATCTCGGGTGCGGTCGGCACCTTTGCCAATATCGATCCCCAGGTCGAAGAACATGTCGCCGAAAAGCTCGGCTTGTCGGTCGAGCCCGTGTCGACCCAGGTCATCCCGCGCGACCGGCATGCCATGTTCTTTTCCACGCTCGCCGTCATCGCCGGGTCTATCGAACGGCTGGCGGTCGAAATTCGGCATCTCCAGCGCACCGAAGTGCTCGAGGCGGAAGAATATTTCTCGCCCGGCCAGAAGGGATCGAGCGCCATGCCGCACAAGCGCAACCCGATCCTGACCGAAAACCTCACAGGTCAGGCCCGCATGATCCGCGCCTATGCCCTGCCCGCGCTCGAGAATGTGGCCCTGTGGCACGAGCGCGATATTTCGCATTCCTCGGTCGAACGCTTCATTGGCCCGGATGCCTGCATCACGCTCGATTTCGCCCTCGCCCGCCTCACCGGCGTGATCGACAAGCTGCTGATCTATCCCGAACGCATGCAGGCCAACATGGACCGCATGGGCGGCCTCATCCATTCGCAGCGTGTCTTGCTCGCCCTCACCCAGAACGGCGTCAGCCGCGAAGATGCCTATCGCCTCGTCCAGCGTAACGCGATGAAGGTCTGGGAATCGGACGGCAGGCTAATGCTGCTCGATCTGCTCAAGCAGGACGAGGAAGTCACCGCAGCGCTCAGCGCCGAACAGCTGGAAGAACGGTTCGACCTCGAATACCACTTCAAGCATGTCGACACGATCTTCGAACGCGTGTTCGGCTAGACGAGCGCGCGCTTGCAGCCTAGCAAGGCCTGCATAGCCAATTAGGGGAGCTCCCGATGCAGATCGTACGTACTATCGTTTGGGTCCTGCTGCTGTTTTCGCTGCTGGCATTCAGTTTCTTCAACTGGAAATCGGTCGAAGTTCAAATCTGGTCGAACTTGGTGCTGGAAACCAAGCTGCCGGCGCTTGTCATCGTGTCCTTCCTGCTGGGCCTATTACCCATGTGGTTGCTCCACCGCGCCAGCGCATGGCGCGCCAGGCGGCGGATAGCTGCGCTTGAAACGGCCACGCACAAGATGTCCGCGCCAGCCGCTACCCCTACACCGACGGCCACCCCGCCGGTATCGCCGCCACGCGACGATTTTGCACCCCAGTCTACCAATCCGGTCGATCCCGAACCAACGAAGCCCTGATGTCCAATCCGATCTATCTCGCACTCGACGTCCCGCAACTGAACGACGGGATCGACCTCGTTAACAAGGTCAAGGGACACGTCGGCGGGATCAAGCTCGGGCTGGAATTCTTCTGTGCGCATGGCGCACATGGCGTGCACATGATCGGGCAGCTCGGCCTGCCCATTTTTCTCGATCTCAAACTGCACGATATTCCCAATACCGTCGCAGGCGCCATGCAGGCGATCCACGTGCTCGAACCGGCGATCGTCACCGTTCATGCAGGCGGCGGCCGCGCGATGATGGAAGATGCCAAGGCTGCAGCTGGCGAAAATACCAGGGTCGTCGCCGTGACCATGCTGACCAGCATGGACGAACGCGATCTCGCACGCACCGGCATCGAAGGCAGCGCGCATGATCAGGTCATGCGTCTCGCACAGCTTGCCAACGATGCAGGCCTCGACGGGATCGTGTGTTCGGGGCAGGAAGTGAAAGCGGTCCATGACCAGTGGCGGGACGGCTACTTCGTCGTACCCGGCCTGCGCCCTGCCGGAAGCGCGGTCGGCGATCAGAAACGCGTCGTCACACCGCGCCAGGCGCGTGATCACGGCGCCAGCGTGCTGGTGATCGGGCGTCCGATCAGCCGTGCGGACGATCCTGCGCGGGCCGCGCGCGATATCGAAGCCACGCTGTAACGGCGCGCTTCATGGCAGCCGCAATCAAGATCTGCGGGATTTCTACGCCCGAAACGCTCGACGCTGTCCTCGATGCGCAGGCTGACCACGTCGGCTTCAATTTCTTTCCGCCCAGCCCTCGCCACCTCGGCCTCGCCGAAGCATCGGCGCTCGCCGCGCGCGCCGGGCCGCGCATTTCCAAGGTCGGCGTGTTCGTCGATCCGGACGACGCCGCCCTGCGCGATGCCATATCGGCCGCGAAACTCGACGCGGTGCAGTTGCATGGCGGCGAATCTCCCGCGCGCAGCGCCGCGGTCAGGGCGCAGTTCGATCTCCCTGTCTGGAAAGTGATCCCGGTGGCCACCGCCAGCGATGTCGTCAGGGCTCAGGCTTATACCGACGCGGCTGACTTCATCCTGTTCGACGCCAAGACGCCGAAGGACGCTCAGCTCCCCGGTGGGATGGGGCTACGCTTCGACTGGGGCCTTCTTTCCGGCATCAGCATGTCGCTGCCCTGGGGTCTTGCCGGCGGTTTGTCGCCCACCAATGTCGCGGGTGCGATCGCCGCAACCGGTGCCCCGCTGGTGGATACGTCCAGCGGCGTGGAAAGCGCTCCGGGTGTGAAGGACATGGACAAGATTGCCGCCTTCTGCAAAGCGGCGCGGTCTGTATGACCGAACACGCAAACTCCTTCCGCAATCAGCCCGATGAACGTGGCCACTTTGGCGATTACGGCGGCCGTTATGTCGCCGAAACGCTGATGCCGCTGATCCTCGATCTCGAACGCGAATATCGCAAAGCTCAAGCTGACTCGAGCTTTAAGGCTCAGTTCGACGATTTGCTCGAACACTATGTCGGCCGTCCCTCCCCGCTCTATTTCGCGGAACGGCTGACAGAGGCGCTCGGCGGCGCGCAGGTCTGGTTCAAGCGCGACGAGCTCAATCACACCGGCGCGCACAAGATCAACAATTGCATCGGGCAGATCCTGCTCGCCATGCGCATGGGCAAGACCCGCATTATCGCCGAAACCGGCGCCGGCCAGCACGGCGTCGCCACGGCTACCGTCTGCGCACGCTTCGGCCTGCCTTGCGTCATCTATATGGGCGCGACCGACGTGGCCCGTCAGCAGCCCAATGTGTTCCGCATGAAGCTGCTGGGCGCCGAAGTCGTGCCCGTCACCAGCGGCGCGGCAACGCTCAAGGACGCCATGAACGAAGGGCTGCGCGACTGGGTCGCGAATGTCCACGACACCTTCTACATAATCGGCACGGCTGCCGGCCCCCATCCCTATCCGGAAATGGTGCGCGATTTTCAGAGCGTGATCGGCAAGGAAGCGCGCGCACAGATGCTCTCGCGCATCGATCGCCTGCCCGACTTGCTGGTGGCAGCCATCGGCGGCGGCTCCAATGCGCTCGGGCTGTTCCACCCCTTCCTCGACGATCCGGATGTAAAGATGCTCGGCGTCGAAGCGGCGGGTTACGGCCTCGACGGGGATCAGCATGCAGCATCGCTGCTTGGTGGGTTCCCCGGCGTGCTCCACGGCAACAAGACCTACCTGCTGCAGGACGATGACGGCCAGATCACCGAAGGCCACTCGATCAGCGCGGGTCTCGATTATCCCGGCATCGGCCCCGAACATGCCTGGCTGAAAGACATGGAACGCGTCGAATACACCGCCATCACCGATGACGAGGCGCTGGATGCTTTCCAGCTCCTCTGCCGGACCGAGGGCATCATTCCCGCGCTCGAGCCCAGCCATGCCATCGCAGCAGTCGCCAAGCGTGCCAAGACCATGCCCAAGGACAGCGTGATCCTCGCCAACCTCTGTGGCCGCGGCGATAAGGACATCTTCACCGTGGCGGAAAAGCTCGGAGTTGAGATCTAGCCCTCGCTCCGAACGATGGAGGTGCCTCGTGCTGGTTTACGCATACCCACTCATGCAGGCTGTCCTACACGACTGCATTCATGCGATGGGGCTTTGATGACGCCTAATCGTTCCTTGCAGTGCAAACCCGGATACGCCCTGATGGCGCCAGCCAGTTTTTTCTCCCTTGGACTGTGTAACACCCGGTCCATGTCTCAGACTTCTGCCAAGCTAGATGAACGAACCTGACACCATGAACGCCTCGAATCGCCTCTCCGCTGCCTTCGCCAAGCCTCACCCTGCGCTGGTCTGCTTTCTGACCGCCGGTGACGGCGACACCGCCGCCAATCTCGACGCGCTGGTCGATGGCGGCGCGGACGTGATCGAACTCGGCATGCCCTTTACCGATCCCATGGCCGATGGGCCGGCCATCCAGGCGGCGAATATCCGCTCGCTCGGCAAAGGCACCACCACGGCCGATGTCCTCTCGATCGCAAGCGGCTTTCGCCAGCGCCATCCCGACGTTCCGCTGGTGCTGATGGGCTATGCCAATCCGATGGTCCGGCGCGGACCGGAATGGTTCGCCTCTGCCGCCATGAACGCGGGCGTCGATGGCGTGATCTGCGTCGATATCCCGCCCGAAGAAGACGATGCGCTCGGCCCGTCCCTGCGCGATGCCGGGATCGCCCCCATCCGCCTCGCCACACCGACAACCGACGACCGCCGCCTTCCCGCCGTGGTCGAAGGTTCCGAAGGCTTTCTCTATTACGTCGCGGTCGCAGGCATCACCGGCATGCAGCAGGCAGCGATTGAATCGATCGAAGCCAATGTCGCCCGGATCAAGCAGGCCACCGACATTCCGGTCGCTGTCGGCTTCGGCGTCCGCACACCCGAACAGGCCGGCGAAATCGCGCGCGTGGCAGATGGCGTCGTGGTGGGCTCGGCGCTGGTCGAACTCGTGGCAGAACATGGCGCCGATGCTCCGGCCCGCCTGCGCGAACTGACATCGAAGCTCGCCGGCGCTGTTCGTTCGGCCCGCTGAGCGGGTCCGACCGCTCTTCCACCCGGAGACGATCAGCCCGCCCGGCAAAGAGCAATTTGATTTTCCTAGGTATTCTGCCGACTATTTGAGCTTTGCTGCAACAGGACTATAGGCTTCAACTATGAACTGGTTCACCCGCGTCCGCAATTCGATCACCTCGCTGTCCAAGCGCAGCACCGACAAGGATCTGTGGGTCAAATGCCCCAGCTGTCAGCAGATGGTGTTCGCGCAGGAATATGAAGACAATGCCTATGTCTGCCCGCGTTGCGATCACCATGGTCGCATCGGCGCGGACGAACGCCTGCGCCAGTTGATGGACGAAGGCTTCGAAGTTCTTCCGATCCCCGATGTGAAGGAAGATCCTCTCAAGTTCCGCGACACGGCAAAATACACCGACCGCCTGAAGAAGGCGCGCGCCAAGAGCCCGCACAAGGACGCCTTCCTCGTTGGCTCGGGTGCGATCGATGGCAAGCCCGCGGTGGTCGGGGTGCAGGATTTCGGCTTCATGGGTGGCTCCATGGGCATGGCCGTAGGCACCGCCTTCTGCCAGGGTGCGGAACGCGCGCTGACCCGGCGCTGCCCTTATATCGTCGTCACCGCTGCTGGAGGCGCCCGCATGCAGGAAGGCATTCTCTCGCTCATGCAAATGCCCAAAGCGACCGTGATGACGCGCCGCCTGAAGGAAGCTGGCTTGCCCTATATCGTGGTGCTGACCGATCCGACTACCGGCGGCGTGACGGCTAGCTACGCCATGCTCGGCGATATCCATATTGCCGAACCGGGCGCACTGATCGGCTTTGCCGGGCAGCGCGTCATTCAGGACACGATCCGCGAGCAGTTGCCCGATGGCTTCCAGCGCGCCGAATATCTGCACAAGCATGGCATGGTGGACATGGTGGTCCATCGCCGCGACCTCAAAGCAACGCTGGCGACGCTGCTCGATTACCTCACCCCGGCCAAGGCTGCCTGAGGCACGGCATGCGGGACTTCGCCCGCTCTGACAGTCCGGCAGTGCAGCGACAGCTCGACCGGCTGGCCGCGCTGTCCATTCCAGAAGGCAGGCTTGGTCTCGATACGATCCGCGCGCTGCTGGACAGGCTCGGCAATCCGCACCACCGCCTCCCGCCCATCTTCCATGTCGCCGGAACCAACGGCAAGGGGTCGACCTGCGCCTTCCTGCGCGCAATGCTCGAGGAGCAGGGACATACGGTCCATGTTACTACGAGCCCGCACCTTGTGCGGTATAACGAACGCATTCGCCTCGCAGGAACTCTGATCGATGACGACCGGCTGGCCGAACTGCTCGCCGAAGTGCTCGATGCAGGCAAAGATCTCAGCCCCAGCTTTTTCGAAGTCACGATCGCCGCAGCATTCTCCGAATTCGCCCGCGTCCCCGCCGATGCCTGCGTCGTGGAAGTCGGCCTGGGCGGACGCTTCGATGCGACCAATGTTCTGGAACCCGAAAGCGTCGCCGCCTGCGGCATCGCATCGCTCGGCATCGATCACGAACGCTTCCTGCTCACCCCGGAAGAAGGCGCTCCGACGGAGCCTATCGCGCGCATTGCCTTCGAAAAGGCTGGCATCGTAAAACCGGGGGTTCCACTCGTCTGCCTGTCCTATCCAGCCGATGCACGCGCCCAGATCCAGACCGCTGCGGAGCGGGCAAAAGCGCAGCTGGCGCTGCTCGATTACGACTGGGACGTCGAAATCGGCCTCGGCCTCAGCTATCGCGACCGGCGCGGCAGCCTGAACCTGCCCCGCCCCGCATTGCCCGGCGATCATCAGGCGCTGAATGCCTCGCTGGCCGTGGCCATGCTTCGCCATCAGGACAAGCTCCGGATCACGCCCGGGGCCATCGCTCGCGGGATGGGCCAGGCGCGCTGGCCAGCGCGCCTTCAGCGCCTTTTGGCGGGTCCGCTGGCCGGTCAGCGCGAAGTCTGGCTGGATGGCGGGCACAATGCCGATGCGGGCCGCATGTTGGGCAGGCACTTTTCGGGCCGACGCCTGCATCTCATCATCGGCATGCTGGAAAGCAAGGATCCCGCGGCCATCATCACGCCGCTGGCGGATAGCCTGGCCAGCATTTCCGCCGTTGCCGTGCCGGGCCATGACTGGCATCCGCCTGAAGCCTTTGGCGACCATGCGGCGGCGCAAAGCGATGTCGCGGCGGCTCTCGCCAGCCTGCCCGAAGACGGTCTGCCGGTGCTGATCGCCGGATCGCTCTATCTCGCCGGGGACGTTCTCCGGCAGAACGGCGAGCTACCCGACTAGATCGCCCGGCGCTCCCGCCAAGCTCATTCGGCTGGCTCAGCGGCTCCGGCCTCGGGCGCAATAATGCCGGCATCATCCTTCGCACGGCTGACTCGCCACCATTCGATGCATACCAGCACTGCTGCCCCCAACCCGATCCACGTCGTCAGTATGAAGACGTCGTAATAACCCTGGTTCTCGATCATCTCGCCCAGTGCCCCGCGGCCGAGCGTCCCGACCAGCAGTGTCAGGGACGACAGAAGCGCATATTGGACTGCGCTGAACTTCTTCGACACGATCGATGACAGCCAGGCGATATAGGCCGCGCCCGCTATACCGATCGCCAGGTTTTCGAAAGCGATGGTGATAGTCAGTCTGGCCAGATCGGCATCGCCGATACCCGGCACCTGCTCGATCAGATAGGTAAAGCCTATTGCATCGCTGAACGCCTGCATATTCGCACCGCCGATGGCCATGTCGGCATACAGCAAGTTCGTCAGCGCTGCGAGGATACCGCCGATCAGCAGTGTTGCCATCCGCCCGATGGTGGTCAGCATCAGCCCCCCCAGCGCCAGCCCCGCGATGATTGCCCCAACGCCGAAGAACTTGGACGCGAAGGCCACGTCGTCATTGGTATACTGCAGCTCGCCCAGATAGAACGGATACGCAAAAGTACCCCAGATCGCATCGCAGATCCGATAGGTCAGCACGACGGCCAGGATCAGCACCAGCGACCAGCCCAGGCGGCCCACGAATTCCACCAAGGGCAGCACCAGTGCACGGTAGAGATGGTCCAGCGCATACGCAGTTCCGCCCACGGCCGGTGCATCTTCGGCAAGCAGGTTCCGCCCCTGCTTCTGCTGGCTCGACAGCCAGCCTGCGATCAGTGCGGGCAGAATGATCGTCGCCACGATGATCCACGGCCCCCATGTGAGCGTAAAATCGGTCGGATTGGGTCGATCTTCGGGCGCATACGTCATCGACATGATCATGAAGGCCAGCACGGCACCGATGGCCAGTGCCCATAGAAGCGCAACGGCGGCCAGTGCGCGGTTCCGCACGGAAGGTACCAGTTCACCTGCCTTGCGCAGCGCCCGAACCTGTTCGTCGCCCTCCGTCAGTTCGGCCGCGCCTTCCGCATTCGGAGCGAACAGGCCGACCGCGCCGACGAACAGCAAGATGCCGCCCATCATCATATAGGTTTCCGGCCAGCCGATCCGCGCAGCGATAATCAGGCCGAGCGCGCCGCCCACCAGAGAGGAGAGGCGATAACCCATCTGGTAGACGGTGGAGAGAATGTCGATCGTCGCCACTTCGTCTGCGACATCGATGCGCCATGCATTGATCGCGATATCCTGTGTCGCACTGGCAAAGGCGCCGATCCCTGCGAGCAGCGAGAACATGCCGAGCTGCGTTCGCGGTTCGAGCACGCTCATCGTCACCAGGATCGCCCCCAGCAGAAGCTGCATCGGGATGATCCATTGCTTGCGCCGGCCCAGCTTTCGCAGCAGCGGAATGTCGACCTTGTCGATCAGCGGCGACCACAGGAACTGGAATGCGTAAGCCAGCCCGATGAGCGAGAAGATGCCCATCGTCTCGAGGTCCACATCCGCCTCGGTCAGCCAGGCAAACAGCGTGCCCAAGAAAAGTGCGAACGGCAGCCCGCTGGCAAAGCCGAACAGCAGCATGAAGCCGGTCTTGCGGTTGCCGAGCGCCAGACCAAGCGCTCGCCAGGCTGAAATCTTTTTCTTATGTTCTGCGACCGCGGCCATTCCCTAGCGTCCTTCCTATCGGGCGTGTAATTTGCAACACTAACGGAGTGTGAGAGAGAGGAACAGGCGTCATGAGCGATGTCGACACCAAACATTCGGCGCGGCGACCAACCGACGGCATGCTGGCTTTGGCGAAGGACATCGCAGACGGGCGCATGCGCGATTCCTCGCAGGCTACCACCGTCCCCGCCAGCGTCTACACCGATCCCGGATACTGGGCGCGCGAGAAGGCCGCGATCTACGACCGGCTGCCGCAGATCCTCGCCCCGTCGGCGCTGCTTCCGGACCCCGGGATGGCAGTCCCCCACGATGCAACCGGGCGCCCCCTCCTGATCACGCGCGATGGCGACGGCACGGCCCGCGTATTCCTCAACGTCTGCCGCCACCGTGGCACCCGGCTGGTGGAAGGCGCCGAGGTGCAATGTACCAAGAAGCTTGTCTGCCCCTACCACGCATGGACCTATTCGGTGGACGGGCGATTGCTCGCCCTGCCCCGGCCCGACACCTTCCCGGGCCTCGACAAGAGCGACTACGGCCTTGTCGAACTGCCCAGCAGGGAGACCGGTGGCCTGATCTGGTTCTGCCCGCAGGACGGCCCAGCCGATTTCTCGCTGGCGGAAGAGATCGGACAGGATTTCGATGCACTAGGCATGGGCGACCAGGTCCTGTTTCGCCGCAAGACGCACGAGGTCGCCGGTAACTGGAAGCTCATCATGGACGCCTTTCTGGAAAGCTATCACGTCACGCGCCTGCATGCGAAGACCATCGGCCCCTTCTTCAAGGATGGCGCCACCAGCGGCGATATGATCGGCCCCCATTCGCGCAGCGCTGTGGGGCGGCTCGAGGAAATGGAAGGCATCGATCTGGAGGATATGGCGCAGCTGCGCCGTGTGGTGACCTTCGCCTACCAACTTCTGCCGGGCGCCCTCATCATCCCCAGCCCGGACTATATCAATGTCATGGTGATGATGCCGCAGGCGCACGACCGCACGCTGGTCGAAGATTTCATGCTCATTCCGGAACACCCCGCGACCGACAAGGCGCGCGACCACTGGGAACGCAGCTGGGCCCTGCTCGATGGCGGCGTGTTCGCCGGTGAAGATTTCCGCGCGGCCGAGCTCGGGCAGCAGGGGCTCGCCACGGGGGCGGTCCCGCACCTCACCCTCGGTACACTCGAAGGCGGCATCCGGCGCTATCACGAAACCGTCGAAGAGGCCCTGCGCGCCGCCAACTGACGCGCTCCCCGCGCTGGCCTCTGCTCAGCTTGCGCTTCCGCTTGGGCGGGGTTGTGTGTAATGGCGCGCCCATGGCCGACAATCGATTACCAGAAGAAGGCGACCGGATCGCCAAGTTACTCGCCCGTGCAGGCATAGCGAGCCGTCGAGAAATCGAACGCATGATCGCCGACGGTCGCGTGTCGATCGACGGTAAGGTTCTGACCACACCTGCCGTCAAGCTGAACAACCTCAACGGTGTGACCGTGGACGGAAAAGCCGTTGCCCAGGCCGAAGCGCCGCGCCTCTTTGCGTTTCACAAACCCTCGGGCCTCATCACGGCAGAACGCGACCCCAAGGGCCGCCCGACCATCTACACGGCGCTGCGCAACGCCCTGCCCAAGAATGCCGGCCGGGTCATGCCCGTGGGGCGCCTCGACTTCAACACCGAGGGCCTGCTGCTGCTGACCAATGACGGCGAGATGAAGCGCGCGATGGAACTGCCGTCCTCCGGCATTCCCCGCACCTATCGCGCGCGCGCCTTCGGCGACATCACACAGGCGCAGCTCGACGAATTGATCGAAGGTATCGAAATCGACGGCATTCGCTACGGCCGGATCGAAGCCGATCTGGAACGCGGATCGGGCAAGAACCGCTGGGTTCAGATGACACTGACCGAAGGCAAGAACCGCGAAGTTCGCCTCGTGCTCGAACATCTCGGCCTGCAGGTCAATCGCCTGCTGCGTGTCGGCTACGGTCCGTTCGAACTGGGCGAACTTGCCCGCGGACAGGCGGTGGAGATCCGTCAGGCGGACGTCGAACGGTTCCGCAAGCAATTGACCCGGGTCCGCAAATGAGAATCATCGCAGGCGAATGGCGCGGCCGCAGGCTGACCGCTCCGCCCGGAGAGGTGACGCGCCCGACGGCGGATCGCACGCGCGAAACGCTCTTCAATATGCTCGCAAGCAGGCTCGGATCGTTCGAAGGAGTTAACGTTGTCGACCTGTTCGCTGGATCGGGTGCGCTCGGGCTCGAAGCGCTATCGCGCGGCGCTGCGTCCTGTCTCTTCGTCGAACAGGATGCCGATGCGGTAAAATCCATCCGGAAGAATATCGAGTCCCTCGACGCGAGGACACGCACGACCGTCCAGCAGGCCTCCGTGATGAGCCTCGGTCCGGCTAAGGCCCCACACGACCTGATCCTGCTCGATCCGCCTTACGATACCGGAGCAGGCCATGTCGCCATCGACCGACTGACGCGTCTGGGATGGATCGGCCCGGCAACTTGGGTCGCGCTGGAAACCGGGGCAAGGGAAGAGCGCGAACTGCGCGGCCTCGAAGTCGTGGCGGACAGAAAAATGGGCAAGGCGAAGGTATCTCTTCTCCGCCTTGCCCAATGATTTGATCCAGACCGATTACATCGGATCGGTGGCTGCATCCGTTTCGGGTTCGACCGGCGCGGTAGTGTCGCCCATCGGATCGGCCGGTGCCGTAGTATCAGCCATCGGCTCGGTAGGGGATGACGGTGCGGTTGTTGCGGGCGCAGTGGTTGCCGGTGCAGTCTGGGCTGCAGCCTGAGCTTCGATCTGAGTCCAGGCCTGCGCCTGCTGCTCGGCACTAAGGGCCGTGATCGTCACCTTGTTTTCGTCTGAAATCCGCCAGAACAGTTCCTGACGCTCCGGTGTAAGGTCCCAGTAATAGGCTTTTACGTCTTCCGGCCAGGCGTCGAACTGGGTCTGCTGCTCGGTCGGCCATCCGTCATAGGAAACCTGTTGTTCGGCCGTCATAGCCGTGGACGGGGTCGTCGCAGCATCGGCAGTGTCGGTTTCCGCTGTCATGTCCTGTGCAACAGCCGGGATAGATACGGCAGCAAGTGCGCCGCCAGCTATGTAATAGAATGTCTTACGCATCATTGGTCCTTTCGTTTGGCCACTGGGCCGTCCTGAGGCACAATTCGCATGTGCTCGATTATGGGGGATCAACGGACGGTGCAGGGATTTGGATGCGGCTCGAACGCAGCCGCGGACCGGTTTGTCGTAAAATGTGCTCAAAATGCGGCAAGCTGCGCCTCGCCCCGTAAGATCATTTCGAGGAAAACCCGCTAATACCATGATGAGAATACGAAAAGGGGCGGGAACACCATGGTGTCCCCGCCCCCTCCAAGCGTCGCGCTGCCAGCTTCGGGCGCGCGAGCGGAAAGCCTGTTGTTATGAACCTGGCTTGGTCGCAGGCAGTGGCTCGTCGATTTCACTCGCGGGCCTGCCCGGCCAGTATTCGAGCGGACGGGTGCCAGTTTTGTTCTTTTCCCAGCTGTTGATGCAACCATCCTGCTGATCGCCGCGGCAGACGGGCACGTCTTCACCCGATGCAGCCGCATAACCCGAAGGGGTTGCCTGCGTGACTTCCTTGCTCACGAACCGCGGCGCGGCCGAACTCGTGGACGCACCGGCGGTCGTCGCAGTACGCGCTGTTGCCGTGCTGGACGGGGCAGAAGTGGTCGCAGCCGGGGCAGCGCTCATCTGCGAAGAAATCTGCGTCCACGCCTGCGTGCGGGCTTCAGGCGTCATTTCATAAATGCGCACGCGCTGATCGTCCGTCAGCACCCACCAGCCTTCAACCTGCGCCGGGGTTAGCGTCCAGTAATATTCCTGCACCTCGTCAGGCCAGGCGTCATAGGTCGTCTGCCGCTCGGCAGGCCAGCCGTCATACATCGTCTGCTGCTCGTCGGTCAGGACATAGACCGTACCGTCGGCATCTACTGCCACGTCCTGCGCGATGGCAGGAACGGCCGTAAAGGCAATTGCTGCGGCGCCGGCGAAAATAAGATTACGCATAGGAGAAGTCTCCATTATCGTTGTCATTGTCCGTCTTACGCAGGAAACGGGTCGTCGGTTCCAGAGGGGGGCCATGCGCAGGGCTTGTGTTCTGCCTTGGCGTTCCCTAGCTGTTCCGGACTTCATGTCCGACCCATCACCCTCGTCCGGCGCGCTCGAAAAGGCGCAGATTCCCGCCTATGCGGCCCAGTTGAACGCACCCCAGCGCGATGCCGTATTGACCACGGAAGGACCGGTGTTGATGCTTGCTGGGGCGGGCACCGGCAAGACCGCGGCACTCACCGCACGTTTGGCACATCTCATCGCAACCCGGCGCGCATGGCCAAGCGAAATCCTGTGCGTAACCTTCACCAACAAGGCAGCGCGCGAAATGCGCGAGCGTGTGGGCCGTCACATCGGGGATGCGGTCGAAGGCATGCCGTGGTTGGGGACGTTCCATTCCATCGGCGCACGCATGCTGCGCCGTCACGCCGAACTGGTGGGACTTGAAAGCAATTACACGATCATCGATACCGACGATCAGCTTCGTCTGCTCAAGCAGTTGATCCAGGAAAACGATCTCGACGAAAAGCGCTGGCCCGCCCGCCAACTGGCCGGTTTGATCGACCGGTGGAAGAACCGTGGGCTCAATCCGGGCGATCTCGATGCGGTCGAAAATGAAGCTTATGCCAATGGCCGCGGCGCGCAGTTCTACAAACTGTATCAGGACCGCCTCAAGACCCTCAACGCCTGCGACTTCGGCGATTTGCTATTGCATATCCTCAACATCTTTCGCGATCACCGCGATGTGCTGGAACAGTATCAGCAGCGCTTCAAATACATCCTCGTCGACGAATATCAGGATACCAATCAGGTTCAGTACCTCTGGCTGCGCCTGCTTGCCCAGGCGCGCAAGAACATCTGCGTGGTGGGCGATGATGATCAGTCCATATATTCATGGCGCGGCGCAGAAGTCGCCAATATCCTCAAGTTTGAAAAGGATTTTCCTGGCGCAGCTGTGATCAAGCTTGAACAGAACTACCGCTCCACGCCGCAGATCCTTGCCGCGGCATCGGGGCTTATCGATGCCAATAGCGAACGGCTCGGCAAGACGCTGTGGACCGAACTGCCCGCCGGCGAAAAGGTCCGGGTTATCGGTGTCTGGGATGCGCCCGAAGAAGCGCGCCGCGTGGGCGAAGAGATAGAGCGGCTGGAAGCCGAAGGCGCTCCGCTGGACGAGGTCGCCATTCTCGTTCGCGCACAATATCAGACGCGCGAATTCGAAGACCGCTTCATCCAGATCGGCCTCAACTATCGCATTGTGGGTGGCTTCCGCTTCTACGAACGGGCCGAGATCCGCGATGCGCTCGCTTATTTGCGCACCATTGCCCAGCCGGCCGATGATCTGGCATTCGAACGGATCTACAATCAACCCAAGCGCGGCCTTGGCGCAAAGACGCTGGAAGCCATGCGCCGCCATGCGCGCCGCACGCAGACGCCGCTGGCCGCCGCCAGTCTCGATCTGTGCGATACGGACGAATTGCCGGCGCGCGCACGCAACACTCTGATCGGCCTGCTGGGCCAGTTCGTTCACTGGCGGGAGCTATCGGAACAGATCACGCCGTCCGAACTGTTGCGCACGGTGATCGCCGAAAGCGGCTACGAGGACATGCTGCAGAAGGATCGCAGCGCCGAGAGCGCGGGTCGCCTCGAAAACCTGACCGAACTGGCCCGCGCCATGGAAGAATACGACACGCTCGGCGATTTCCTCGAACATGTCAGCCTGGTGATGGACAATGAACGGGCCAATGACGGTGAGAAAGTCACCATCATGACCATGCATGCGGCCAAGGGGCTGGAGTTCGATCATGTCTTCCTCCCCGGTTGGGAAGAAGGCGTCTTTCCCAGCCAACGCGCTATCGACGAAGGCGGGCTGGCCAGCCTCGAGGAAGAGCGCCGCCTCGCCTATGTCGCGATCACGCGCGCCAAGCGCCGCTGCTCGATCTTTCACGCCGCAAACCGCCGCATCTATGGCCAGTGGACCAGTTCGATACCCAGCCGCTTTATCGAGGAACTACCCGAAGAACACGTGAAGAGCGAAACCACCATGACCGGTGGTGCCTCGCTCTGGCGCGCGAACTGGAGCGAGACTGACGACCCCTTCGCCCACGTTTCCTCCAACCGCCCGGATCGCTCGGGCGCGCGTGGCCCCGGATGGCAACGGGCCCTGTCGACGAAATACGATTCGACGCCCAAGCGTATAGCCGAACCGGGCCGCAGCGCCGCCAGCTTCGCCGCCAAGCCCCGTAGCGACATCGCCGATGGCGCCCGCGTCTTCCATGACAAGTTCGGCTACGGCACCGTAACCGGCCAGGAAGGCAACAAGCTGACCATCGATTTCGAAAAAGCCGGCGAAAAACGCGTCCTCGACAGCTTCGTCACCCTGGCCGACTAGACCGCCTCACCGCGTTTCGGCTCAAGCGGCGTACTTTCACGCTTCCAGTATCGCCTCTCGAATGGACGACCTAGCTCACCGAGAAAGCCCCGCGTACCTTCCGCGATGCCCGTCTCGCAATTCAGATGGGGTGCCGGGTCCCGATAGGTTCCGAAAAGCCGATCCCACAGCGTGACCGTATTGCCATAATTGGCCCCCATCAGCGCTTCGTCGCGAATATGGTGGAGCCGATGCGCGGCTGGTGAAATCATTACCTTGCCCAAGAGACCCAGAGTCCATGGGACATCGGCGTGAATAAAAAATGCCCACCAACTGCGAAGAACGCCGGCCGTTGCGATCGCCCATTCCGGGAAGCCGATCAAAAAAAGGATCCAGACGTCGATCAATACACTAAACAGCTTGCTCAGCGGGTGTTTGCGCTGCACCGAAAGCCAATGCAGCGCCGTGTCTGCATGATGGGTTGCGTGGATCGGCCAGAGCATGGGATGGTGTTCCGCTCGATGCCGCCAGTAAACGACAAAATCGGACACAAGCACGGTAACTGCGACGACGATCACATCGTAACTATTGCTCCAGAATGCCATCATCGCGGGCATCACAGCGATGTGATTGCGAATGAACCCTTCTGGCATGGCGAATAGCGGAGCGAGAAGAACGACATTAAACAGCATCAACGCAAGGTTTGTAGTGAACTCACCATGCACGCGCATCAGCGCTTTTCCAATCGCACGGCGCTTGAGCACCAGAGCCAGCGCACCAAACAATGAACCGGCCATCGCCAAGATAGTCAGCGCCATCAGCGCGTGGTGGGCTATCGTTTCCATAAACCGCCGATATGCCGCGGCTGTAGTTAGGAACCCGTTAAATCAGGTGGCGGAGATGTCGAGAAAGCCCGGGCGCGGCCCGTTCCATTCGCCCGCTGCAACCGGCACATCGTCTTCGTTACGGCTTCTGCGCGGCTCGCGCTTGGCCTTCGGCGCGCGCTCCGGCTTGGTCCGCGGTGCGACCTCGTCGTCCTCGCGCTTCTTCCGGCTGCGCTTGGGCTGCTCTTCCGGTTCCGCCGTCTCTTTGGGCTTCGGCGTGTTCTCGACCAGATCGACGCGCACGTCCTTCTTGCCGAACACGGGTACTTTCGCACCGGTCAGCTTTTCAACGTTGGCGATCGCCTCGGCGTCTTCTTCTGCAACGAAGGTGAACGCGCGTCCCTTGGCGCCCGCCCTGCCCGTACGACCAATGCGGTGAACGTAATCGTCCGGGTGCCAGGGCGTGTCGAAATTGAACACGTGGCTCACGCCTTTTACGTCGAGGCCGCGCGCTGCAACGTCCGATGCGACGAGAATGTTGATCTCGCCCTTCTTGAACCGGTCGAGTTCCTTCAGGCGATTCGATTGATCCATGTCCCCGTGGATTTCGCCGCTGCGGAATCCGTGGCGCTGCAGGCTCTTGTTGAGCTCGCGCACCGTCGTCTTGCGGTTGGCAAAGACGATCGCGGTTTCGACCTGGTCGTGATTGAGCAGCCAGCGCAGCGTCTCGCGCTTCTGGCGGCTCTTCACCGGAATCTTGAAAGCAGTGATGTCTTTATTCGTTGTCGCGGCGCGGCTGACCTCGATCCGCTTGGGATTATTGAGGAATTTCTTTGTCAGCTTCTCGATCGGGGGCGGCATCGTCGCCGAGAAAAGCATCGTCTGCCGCGTTTCGGGCAGTTTCGAACAGATGAACTCGATGTCGGGAATGAAACCCATGTCGAGCATGCGGTCCGCTTCGTCGATAACCAGCAGTTCGCAGCCATTCAGCAGGATCTTGCCCCGCTCGAACAGATCCATCAGGCGGCCCGGCGTCGCAATCAGCACATCGACGCCTTCGTTCAGCGCCTTGACCTGATCGCCCATCTGCACGCCGCCGATCAGCAAGGCGAGCTTGAGGTCGTGATTCTTGCCGTATTTCTCGAAGTTTTCGGCGACCTGGGCTGCCAGCTCGCGGGTCGGTGCCAGGATCAGCGAACGCGGCATCAGCGCCCGCCGGCGGCCGCTTGCCATGATGTCGATCATGGGCAGCACGAAACTCGCCGTCTTGCCCGTACCCGTCTGGGCTATACCGATGATGTCCTTCATCATCAGCACCGGCGGGATGGCCTCGCGCTGGATGTCGGTCGGCTCGGTATAGCCGGCTTCGCTTACTGCCCTGAGCAAGTCTTCGGAAAGGCCGAGATCGGCAAAAGTCATGTGGTTCGAAATTGTCCCTGGAACATAGGCCGATGCGAAATTGCGCATGCGCAGCATCGGCTGGCGCCGCCATTCGCTGGAAATGCGGTAAAAGTCAAGAAAACGGCGTTAGTCGCCCTTCAGCGATCCCCGCCCACCGCTACGAGGCGGCTGAAATGGGAAATCCTGCATTTCGCTCCGGCCCTCGACATCAGCCGGTCGCGATCCACGCAAAGTTTCCCGTCCTCGCTACGCTCGACATAAAACCCGAGGTAGAAGTCGCGGGGGCTGCAGGACTTTTCCAACTCGGCCGAAATGATGTGCCGGTCCCGCATGTACATCATCAACCTGCTACCACGATCGGAAACACCCACGATGTCGCCGGCATCGACACATTTCCCGTGCGGACGCTCGACCAACCGTGGGGGAACCGCCTGCTGCGGCAACTCGCTCAACATGCTTCGGCTGATGCTGCTCGGCCGCGGGCTGACGCGCATGATGACCCGCCGCTCGATCCTGACCTGATTGACGATCGGTATTATCGTCGTGTCGACGAATCCGCGCCATACCGGCCTACGCGCAGACAGCGACTTCAGATCGACCGACCCAGCCTCGCTATCCTGGGTATGACGTGCGGCCATGTCAGATCCCGTCCCCTGCGGAGTGCCCAATGCGATAAGCATAGCAGCCAGGGGGGAAAGCAAGGACATGGGGTTGGTACGAAAGCTCCTCTGCCCGCAGGTTTGGTGACGTGCGGGAATCCAGAGAATGCCGATGTGCCCCCACGCTTGAATGCGGGCTTAATTGTTCGGCATAGATTGGCAAGTGCTGGTAATCACTTGTCAGGATGTGGCAAAGACGCCGCATTATGAGAGACAGAGACACGTTCCGAAGCGCAGCGGCAGAGTTGCTGGGGCCGCGAGGGTTCACATACGACAAGAATCTTGTGGAGCCGTGGCTGACCGACTGGCGCGGCCGCTACACCGGCAAGGCTGTCGGGCTGGCATCTCCCGCGTCGACCGATGAAGTGTCGCGCTTCGTGACGCTGTGCAGCGCGCATGGCGTACCGATCGTACCACAGGGCGGTAACAGCGGAATGTCGGGCGGTGCCACGCCAGACGACGGGGGCAACAGCGTGATTCTTTCACTTCGCCGGATGAACACAATCCGCGAGCTGGACGTCGCTGCCCAGCAGGTCACCTGCGACGCCGGTGTGGTCTTGCAAACGCTGCACGAGGCCGCAGAAGCGAACGGCCTTCGGTTTCCTCTGACCCTCGGGGGGAAGGGATCGGCCACGATTGGTGGCCTTGTTTCAACCAATGCCGGGGGCACGCAAGTCCTGCGCCACGGTACCATGCGTGCGCAGGTTCTCGGCTTGGAGGGTGTGCTGGCCGATGGTTCCGTTTTTTCGAACCTCGTCCCGCTCAAGAAAGATAATCGCGGTTTCGATCTTAAACAATTGCTGATCGGTTCTGAAGGGACTCTTGGAATTGTTACGGCCGCCACATTGCGTCTCGTGCCGCAAACGGCGCAGCGGCGTGTGGCATGGATCGGCTTGTCGAGCATTTCGAGGGCGCGCGAATTGCTGCTTCACTGCGAGAAACGTGCAGGCGATGCGCTAGAAGGCTTCGAGGTGCTGCCTCACCATTGCCTCCAGTCGGTGCTCGCACATCTGCCCAATTCGCGAAGTCCATTGTCCAGTGACCACGCATGGTACGCACTGGTCGAACTGGTCGCCGAAGCTACTGAGGCAGATGCTATCGACGGGCTCGCCGAAGACGTGCTGCACAGCGCTATGAAACTTGACCTCATCGAAGACGCCGTCATTTCTGCGAGCGAGGCGCAGGCGGAAGCTTTTTGGTTGCTGCGCGAGAGCATCTCTCCTGCAGAAAGAGCCATCGGCCCGGCGATGCAGCATGACATTTCCGTCCCTGTGGCGCGCATGGCCGAGTTCGTCGAAACCGCCTCTCCCGAAATCGAAAAACGATTTCCCGGCACGACAGCAATTGGATTCGGGCATCTTGGCGACGGGAATATCCATTATCACGTACTTGCCCCCCCAGGAGCCGTCCAAGGCGATTGGGAAAGGACTGACGGCAAAATCATCAGCGCATTTGTGCATGATCTTGTCACCGAGTTTGGCGGATCGATCAGCGCGGAACACGGGATCGGTCAGATGAAGCGTGTCGAATTAAGCAGGCTTGGCGATCCCGTGGCGCTAGGACTAATGCGGACTATAAAACAGGCGCTCGACCCACAGGGAATACTCAATCCTGGCAAACTCGTGCCGCTTGCACCCGACGCGCCAACACCGTAAAGCGCCCGCTTCGAACGCTTGCCTGCCGGCTTGTCGACAATCCAACTGAATTTCGGAGAGATCCATGGCCAGCGCGCCGCAGCCCAACCTGCCCCTGTTTTTCAAAGACCTCATGCCGCTCAACAGCAAGGACCATGCGAACTATCGCTCGCGTCCGATGACCAAGGCGCCATGGCTTGCCAAGCAGCATGCCATCCCGCTGACAGTCGATGAATTCGTGCAGGCACAGCGTGACATGCCGATCGTGTTTTCCACCGGCCCCGATGCCGTGCCGCTGGCACTGATGGGCCTCAACGATGGCGTAAACACCTTCTGCGACGATGAAGGCACTGTCACCGAGCAGGTTTACATTCCTGCCTATGTCCGTCGTTACCCGTTCATGCTTGCTCGGCTGAACCAGAACAGCGACGATCTTTCGCTGTGCTTCGATCCGACTGCTGAAAACATCGGCGAGTTCGAAGATGGCCAGCCTCTTTTTGAAGATGGTCAGCCCAGCGAAGGCACCAAGGAAATCCTCAACTTCTGCGAACAGTTCGAGCATGCCGGTCAACGCACGCAGAATTTCATGAAGGAATTGAAGGACCACGACCTGCTGATGGAAGGCGAAGTCGCCATCACGGAACAGGGTAATGACAAGCCTTTCGTTTATCGCGGTTTCCAGATGATCAATCAGGAAAAGCTGCGCGAACTTCGCGGCGATCAGTTGCGCAAGTGGACCGAGAATGGCTTGCTGCCGCTCATCTGGGCACAGATCTTTTCGATGGACATGATGCGCACGATCTTCGGTCGTCAGATCCAGCAGGGCAAAGTCCCGCAGCCCGACGCCGCCACCGCGGCAGTGCCTACTGCGTAAGGCCTCAAAACCCAGCAAATCGAGGGCGCGCCCGCATGCGGGTTGCGCCCTCTTTCTATTTACCGACCTCGCTACTTTGGAGAACCGCGCTCTTGCCGACACTCTTCGGCATCTCGCCTCTGACGAGGTGCATTGCGGCGAACTGTTTTAAGTCAGCGCCGAATCTCTCCGAACCGCTTGAAACGGCCTTATACCGACCTATTTTGGTGATGCCGGCAGGGCTTCCCCTCATGGCTCTTCCGGCAGATGCACGTGAGTGCATTTCCTCCCTGAACCTTGGCCACCTCGCGCAACTGCGCGAGGTGGTTTTTTATCGCCTACCTACTCCGCTGCCTGTGGCATCTGCCGGTTGCCACTGATGGCCTCCACCTCAGCAGCCATCGTCTCGACAAGCCCTGCCAGCAATTTAGTGATCGCCCCCGCCCGAAAACTCGGCTGATCGAGATTGGCATCGAGATACGACGTGCGGCACACCTCTATCTGCATGGCATGTACGCCTCGCGCGGTTTGCCCATATCGATCAAGGACGTATCCTCCCGAATAAGGACGATTGTGCGCAACACGCCGACCGTGCGCCGAAAGATAGCGAATGGCCAGATCGACCAATCCGGGATCACAGGAAGCGCCGAACCGATCGCCGATCACGAATTCGGCCGGTCGGTCCTCCGGATGGGTTTTCCGCAGCGGCGGCATCGAATGCAGGTCAATCAAAAGCACAGCGCCCCACCGATCGCGCAGCCTTTCCAATTCACTGGCCAGAGCCATGTGATAGGGCCTGTAAATCCCTTCGATCCAGCTATCGAGCTCAGCCTTCTCAAGTGGTTGCCGCCAGATTTCCCCCATGCCGGGAATGCGGCGCGGTACGAGGCCCAACCCATTGCGTGAACGACGATTGGCAAGCGAGTGCCGAACCGCACGCGGTTTTTCGCCGCGGACCATCGACCAATCGATATCGTCCGCCGACCGGTTCAGATCGATCATTGCGCGAGGCGCTTCTGCCATCATCAGGCTAGCCCCCGCCGCCGCCGCAACTGGGCGGGCGACGACGTCGATATAGCGATCCTCAAGCCGAAGCATTGCCTGCGCGGAATCTCGAAGTGCCGAAACGACCGCCTCGGGATAACACCTCCCGCTATGTGGAACTGATACAAGAACCGGAACGCTGCATTGCGCCGAGCGCCAAAGCCGATAGGCCGGTCCGGCACATCCGGCAATCTGCCCGCCACTCGAAAGCTCGATATCCGTCGCCGATTCTGACTGAATCTCCCGCATCGAACGAGCGTTGTCCGCGAAAGATCATTAATCAAGACCGGAATTGCCAAGCCCCGGCTACGGTGCGCAAAAACTGTCCCATATTTACATTACCCGTTTGCGATACATGCTTTTTTAAAGCGGTGGGGCTACAAGGCCCCCATGACGAACACAGCGACTCAACGGATCCTGCTTGCAGAGGATGACGATGCAATGCGCGTTTATCTCGAACGCGCCCTCGTCAATGCTGGATACAAGGTGGATTCGGTTGATCGCGGCACCGCTGCCGTTCCCCTCCTGGTGGAAAGCGATTACGACCTGTTGCTGTCCGATATCGTCATGCCGGAAATGGACGGCATCGAACTTGCCCAGAAATGCAATGAGGTGAGCCCGCATACAAAGGTGATGTTCATCACCGGATTTGCCGCGGTTACCTTGAAGGCGAGCCGTGAGCAGCCGCATGCCAAGGTTCTGTCAAAACCCTTTCATTTGCGTGACCTCGTACTGGAAGTCGAACGGGTCTTGGACGACCGCGTGAGCGCCCGTCTGCAATAACTGGCGAATTGCCCTTGCGCGGCCAGATCAGCCTCGCTAAAGGGCCCGCCTGCCCCGGAAAGGGGCGCTCGATGGTGCGGGCGTATAGCTCAGTGGTAGAGCACTATGTTGACATCGTAGGGGTCGCAAGTTCAATCCTTGCTACGCCCACCATCGAAGCCTGAAAGTCGGCCCGGCCCATATGGGCGGCCCCTTGGCCCCAAGCCATTTCATCGCATTCTCGATGCGCTTCGCTGCGCTGACGCAGTCATTGCAAGCTCGACTTAAAACAGGGGCGCAATCATCGTCAGGAGATTGTCCGCAAGGCGGCGTGCCAAGGGGCGCCGGGTAACGTTATCGGAGTCGATCTCGATAGCATCGTCCAACCAGAGATTCTGCCGGTCGCTCAGTTGAGTTGCGAACTCTGGGGACTCGAGCAAAATGTTGTTTTCAAAATTAAGGTCCAGGCTGCGCCGGTCCATATTCGACGATCCGATCAAGGCCAGCGCATCGTCGATCACCATTGTCTTCGCGTGCAGCAGCCCGCCACGAAATTCGAAGATTTTTACACCAGCCTCTACAAGTAGCGGATAATAGGCTCGGCCGATGGCGCCGACGATCCGGCTGTCGTTACGATGGGGAAATACGATACGAACCGCGACTCCGCGTCGGGCCGCGGCAACTATTGCAGCCAGTAGCGGAGGATCGGGCGCGAAATAGGGTGTGGTGATAGTCGCGCTGCTCTGTGCTGCGGCGAGCACGGCAGCAAACATCTCGCTCATGGTTCCGCGAGGTGAGAGCGGGCCCGTCCCCGTCGCAATTGCGGGAATGCCCACCGACGAAGGCCGAGGCGGCTGCGCAGACATTATCGCGCTAAGATCCTCTCCTGTTTCGACAGTCCACGCAGATGCGAAAATGATATCCGCCTGGCGCGCCACCGGCCCTTCGAAACGAGCGAGGACATCGACCCAGGGCGCGAACTTCCGTTTGATAAGAAATGCCGGGTCGGCGCAGTTCTGGCTTCCGCAATAGGTTACGCGTCCATCTATCACGGCAACCTTGCGATGGTTGCGCAGATCCGTGCGATGCCCGGCAAGGAAGGCCATTCCGAACGGCACTTCCAACGATTTGCAAAGTCGGGCGCCCGCCTGGCGCATCATCGTCCACAAATCGGAGTTGATAAGGGCGCGCGACCCTATTGCGTCCGCTGAAATGCGGCAGACCACCCCCCGCCGGGCAGCGCGACAGATCGCCTTGACGACTTTTCTGCCGTTGTTATCGTCGAGCCATATATAGAATGACAAGTGAACCGATTGCGCTGCGGCGTCGATGTCCTCCACGAGCATCGCGATGGCAGTATCTGAATCAGGCGTGAGGCGCGCAAGGTTGCCAGTGGAAGTGGGCCAGCGCGATGCCCCCTCGAAAGTGCGGAAGGCATTTGCATTCGGTCCCTCCCCGCCTGAATGGATCGCTGGCGAAGGTGCGAAAGGGAGCAGCTCTTCATATACAAGCCGTCCGCGCTGCCTGAACCTCTTCGACGTCCATGGCTCTCCGAACAGAACATACAATGTCAGCCCGACGAAGGGTAGAGCGATCAGCAGCAGCAGCCACGCCGCGCGCGCATAGGGGTCGCGCCCCGCAAGCAGGACTGCCCTGGCGATGACAGCGAGGTGGAGCGCCGCGATGATTACCCAGATGGCTACATTCAGTTTAGTCAATTAGGCGCCACCATGTCCCCCGCCCGCCGGTCCTCCGTCGAACCGACGCTGGTTCGTGCTGAAACATCCCGTCAGAATTCGCATGCGGGCGAATTCGATACAAGCATGGTGGATACGGAAATCAGAGATTGTTTGCGCTCACACGCTGACGTTTGTGTCTGATCGTCCAGAATGTCCAAATTTAGGACAGGCGGAAAGAGTGCAGGCGAATCCACTGGTAATCAGTATGATTGTGTTTTACCAAAGAGAATAGGTTAACGAATCGATTAACCGGCCAGTCGCACCCACAATCAAAAGGCCTCTCCTCGCTTTAAGCGGGGGTCAGGTGGTGTGCGATTTCTGTGTAGAACCATAGATGAAGAATAAGAAAAGGGAAGCATAGTTTAAACAACTTGGGGGGTACGTATCATGCGTACGGTATCAACGAGTGTTTCACTTATCTGCTCTAACCCGATCGTCAGTGAAGGGCTAAAGTCCATCCTGTACGATGAAGAATTTTCAGTGGTAGGTTTACACAAAACCTGCTCCGCCATGATTTCAGCCAAGGATCACGCTGCAGTCCCTGTCGGAATGATAGTCTTCGACGCCGATGCATCCCGCAATATCGCCGAAGATGTTCATGCCGTGCGTCAGGCGTTTCCGGATTCGCGCTTAGTCGTCTTGCACGAAGGTCTCGAAGTCGATTGCCTCGTGGACGTGTTCGAAGCCGGTGCGGACGGTTATATCCTCAAGGAAATCTCGTGCGAGTCCCTCGTTAACTGCCTTCAATTGGCAGCGCGTGGTGAGAAAGTTGTTCCGGGAGAGCTGGTCAAACAACTGCCGCACTTCACCTTGGCAACAGCCGACCGGACAAAGGCTGAAGGCGACCTTTCAAACCTTCTTTCCGAGCGCGAGATCGCTACTCTGCGATGCCTCGTTATGGGTTACCCCAACAAGGTGATCGCTCGCCGTCTCGACATCGGCGAAGCGACCGTGAAAGTTCATGTGAAGGCAATTCTGCGCAAGCTTAATGTCCAGAACCGTACGCAAGCCGCGATCTGCGCCGTTAATCATGGGGTGCAGGCTGCCATGCCCGAAATAAAGGTACGCGCTCCCGTCGCGGCGATAGACGCGCCGAGCAAGCCTGCCGACACGTGCGACACCGGCGCGCCACGCCCGTTCATGCTGGCCGAGACGCGTCCCGTGGAGCATGCGGTAAAGGCCTGAACGTCACCGGACGCTTGCTGGTGAAAGGCCCGGTGGAGACGCGATCACCATTCGCGTGGCCGCCCGGGCGTCAAGGAAATCCGGAGATTTCGGCTTCACCGCCAAGCGTCAGTTGCTGGTTTTATGCCACCCCGCTGAGGCTTTGGGCGAGTACGTTTAACGTGCCCTGCCTCTCGTACGCGCATAGCGAAGTGGAAATGCGATGAAGATCACAATGATCGGATCCGGGTATGTCGGTCTCGTTTCCGGCGCCTGCTTCGCCGATTTCGGGCACGACGTTGTCTGCGTCGATCTCGATGAAGCTAAGATCGAGGCGTTGCGAGGCGGTGAGGTTCCGATTTTCGAGCCCGGACTTGCCGATCTGATAGAGCGCAATGCGCGGGCCGGACGAATTTCGTTTACGACTGAGTTGGCCCCTGCCGTTGCTCGTGCAGAGGTCGTATTCATCGCTGTCGGCACTCCGTCGCGCCGCGGGGACGGTCATGCCGACTTGAGTTTCGTCGAAGCCGCCGCCGCCGCTATTGCGCGCGCGATGGACGGTTTTACCGTTGTCGTCACAAAGTCGACGGTTCCGGTCGGTACCGGCGACGAGGTGGAGCGGATCATTGCCACAACCCGGCCGGATGGCGAATTTGCGGTTGTCTCGAACCCCGAATTCCTCCGCGAAGGCGCCGCGATCGAGGATTTCAAGCGGCCCGACCGCATCGTAATCGGTAGCGAAGACACGCGAGCACTCGGTGTGATGCGCGAAGCCTATCGTCCGTTAAGCCTAAACAAATCGCCGATCCTCGAAATGAACCGTCGTTCGGCCGAACTCACCAAATATGCCGGCAATGCCTTTCTGGCGACCAAGATCACATTCATCAACGAAATCGCCGACCTTTGTGAAAAGACTGGCGCTGATGTGCAGCAGGTCGCTCGCGGCATGGGCCTCGACAAGCGGATCGGCAGCAAATTCCTCAATGCCGGCCCCGGTTATGGCGGTAGCTGCTTTCCCAAGGACACGCTGGCGCTGCTCAAGACCGCCCAAGACTTCGAAGCCCCGCAAACCATTGTCGAAGCGGTCGTCCAGACGAATGAGAAGCGCAAACGCGCAATGGGTCGGAAAGTCATTCAAGCGATCGGCGGGGACGTACGCGGCAAAGTTGTGGCCGTGCTCGGCCTCACCTTCAAGCCGAATACCGATGATATGCGTGACAGCCCCGCAATTGCGATCGTGCAAACACTACAAGATGCAGGCGCCGTGGTTCATGCGTATGATCCCGAAGGTATGCCCAACGCCAGCCAGATGTTCGAAGATGTAGCGTACTTCGATGACCCTTATGCGGCCATGCAGGATGCCGAAGGGCTCGCGATCGTGACTGAATGGGATGAGTTCAGGGCGCTGAACCTCACCAAGGTTCAATCGCTGCTCAAAGGTCTGGTCTTGGTCGATCTCAGGAATATCTATGATCGCGGCGAGCTGGAAATGCTTGGAATCAAGTATGTCGCTGTCGGTCGTTAGGAACCTGAACCTCGATGACGCGGGTTTCAAGGCGGTCTTCACGCGTAGGCGGTTTGCTATGAGACGTTCCGACAGCGTCACCGTGCATACCGGCAGGCGCTTTCCGCAAACAGGAACGCTGGAACCTCGCCGATGCCGAAAGTAATGTTCGTCATCTCGGGCCTCGGCGCTGGCGGCGCGGAGCGCGTTATTTCGCAGATCGCCTCGCATTGGAATGGCCGTGGCTTCGCCGTAGAGATTGCCAGCTTCGACACGCCTTTCGATCCGGTTTTTCATCACGTCGCCCCCGGCATCGGACTTCATCGTATCGGCGCAGAAGATACGGTCACGAAGAAACGCAAGCTGACAAAGCTCGGCGACCTGCGCCGCCTCAGGCGGTTGTTACGCCACAGGCGACCGGACGTGGTCGTTTCTTTCCTTACCAAGAATAACCTGCTCGCTCTCTGCGCAACCATGGGCCTTTCGATCCCCGTCGTCTGTAGCGAGCGGAACAATCCAGAGCGGCAGGAAAAAAACCCGATCTGGAACCGCCTGCTCGCAATTGCTTACCGGCGGGCAAAATTGATCGTCTGCCAAACGGCTGCGGTTAAGAGGTGCTTTCCCAAGGCCGTTGCGGATCGGGTGCGCATCATTCCGAACCCCGTTAGCGCCTGGCCAATGCGGCGAATTCCGGCGAAGCCACCGCGTATCGTCGCGGTTGGCCGACTGACCGAGCAGAAAGGCTTCGATCTGCTTCTCGATGCATATGCGAGGGCAGAAACGAAGGATTGGCAACTCTACATCTTCGGCGAAGGTCCTCAGCGAAGTTCTCTTGACGATAAAATTGCCCAGCTCGGGCTTGGGGGAAAGGCAAGGCTGGTGGGAAACAGTGTCGTGCCTGGTGACTGGACCCGTAAGGCGGACATTTTTGTTCTTTCATCGCGTTACGAAGGCTTCCCCAATGTGCTGGGCGAAGCAATGGCAGCCGGATTGCCAGTCATAGCCACCCGATGCGACTTCGGACCCGCCGAGATGATCGATCATCGTCACTCGGGTCTGCTTGTGGCGCCCGAAGATGCGAACGCCCTGAGCGTTGCTATTCAAGAATGTATTGACGACAGCGCACTGCGGGACCGGCTCGGACGGGAAGCGAGCCGGGCGGTCCGTGCCTTCTCACCACAGCGCGTGATGCGAATGTGGGATGAAGTCCTGAGTGAAGTTCTATCGGCAGCACCGGTGCTCCATCACAATATAACCGAAGCGAAAGAGCCGACCGCGTGACCGGGCTGCCCATCAAGATGCTGCTCACCTCGGCCGGTAGGCGCGCGGGACTCGTCGAAAGCTTCCGCCGTTCTGCAGAACGTATGGGAGTGAAGCTTGAGCTTCACGCCTGTGATCTGCATCCCGAACTGAGCGCTGCTTGTGCTCTGGCCGATCAGCACTTCACAGCACCTCCCTGTACCCATTCGGAGTATATTCCGGCCCTGCTGGACTACGCGCGTCAGAACGACATCGTCCTTGTCGTGCCTACCATCGACACCGAATTGCAGCCCCTCGCGACACGGCGGGCCGACTTTGCTGCTCTTGGTATCTATGTCCACGTGTCGTCTTCGGATGTGATCGACATCGTGCGAGACAAGAAGCGCACAATGGACGTTCTCGCGAACGCCGGCGTTCCCGTCCCTCACACCGCTACGCTCGAAGATTTTCGACAATGCCAGGAGGGCTGGAAATGGCCACTATTCGTCAAGCCCGTGGCGGGCAGTGCGAGCCGCGGCGTCGCGCTGATCTGCAGTCCTGCGGATTTGAAGCACGAATATGACGAGCCCATGCTCGTTCAAGAAGCGCTCCAAGGCGATGAATATACGATCAACATCTTCGTCGATGAGGGCGGTGTGATGCGCGCTGCAATCCCGCACCTTCGAATATCGGTCCGCGCAGGGGAAGTCGAAAAGGGACGTACCGTTCGCCGCGCTGACTTCGATGCGATTGCTCGCAATCTCGCCGCCTCCCTGCCCGGGGCACGCGGCGTTCTGTGTTTCCAGCTATTCGACGACCCTAAACTCGGTCCGCGCATATTCGAGATCAACGCCCGGTTCGGCGGCGGCTATCCGCTTGCTGATCACGCGGGCGGCCATTTTGCCGAGAATGTCCTGCGTACTGCCATCGGCATGCCGCTGGTTGCCTGCCACGACTGGCAAGACGGCCTCACCATGTTGCGATACGACAGTGCCGTCTTCCTGTGAATCGCCACCTGCCCATGTGCTGGTCTTCGATCTAGACGACACGCTGTATCTCGAGCGCGACTTCGCTCGCAGTGGATTTACGGCAGTAGAAACGCACTTGAACGACAAATATGGCAATAGGGTTAGCCACGGGACCTGTTGGCGGCTTTTCGTCGAAGGCGCGCGAGGCAAAATCTTCGACCTCGCGCTGGAAAGCTTCGGCATTGAAGCCACCCCTTCACTTCTTGAGGAACTGGTTCAGGTTTACCGCAACCACCACCCTCAAATAAGGCTCTGCCCGGATGCCTGCCGGTTCCTCGCAAGCGATCGGAGACGGCGTGCTATCATCACCGACGGGCCAGCAGACATGCAGCGATCCAAGATCGCGGCGCTCGGGATCGAGGAGAGTTTCGATTGCATCATACCGACCGGCGAACTGGCGAAAGGTATGGGAAAGCCGCATCCGATGGCGTTCGAGCAAATAATGCAATGGTCTGGTGAACTTGGAGAAATGCACGTCTACATCGCCGACAACCCAGCAAAGGACTTCATTGCGCCGCGCGCGCTCGGCTGGCGCACAGTGCAGATAGATCGGGTTGGAAGAATACACTCTCCCGACGCCACATCATCCGAACACGGTGCGGAACTTCGAATAAACACGTTCGACGACCTGTCGAAGGCGATTGAATTAACCCACTAAGTCGGAGTTTCCCGAACTGGAGAAGCCGTAAGCCGCTCGCCAGCGATCATTACTAGGATTGTTCGAAAGAGTATCCTCGCGTCGAGCAAGGCACTGCGGTTTTTAACGTACCAGAGATCAAGCTCGATCTTCTCGTCGAGCGAGAGCAAGGTGTTACCGTTTACTTGCGCCCAACCGGTAATTCCCGGTCGAACCTCGCCACGCGCCTGTCCGGCTTCGCCCTTCATTTTGATCGTCTCGGGCAGGAGCGGTCGCGGTCCGACGAAATTCATGTCGCCGCACACCACATTGAGAAGCCCCGGCAGCTCATCAAGACGGGATCGCCGCAGAAACCGTCCGACAGGCGTAGTCCGCTCGCTATCGGACAGAAGCTCCCCTGCACTGTCTCTTTGTTCGTTCATTGAGCGGAGCTTCAGGAGTGTGAACGGCTTACCCCCTGCGCCGGCGCGGGTCTGCCGGAAAATAACCGGACGCCCCATGGTCAGAGCCACCAGCACCCCGATACACAAAAGCAGCGGCAACAGCAGGACAAGCAGTGCCAGAGCCGTAATACGCGAGATCATGATCGCACAGCGACCATATCAAGCCATTTCATTTACCAGGCCCCGCCTTTTGCGGAAGATCCGCATGATCCGGTCCTTGATCGAAGGCGGCGCGTAGAGGGTGTCCGAATAGTAATCCGACGCATCGACGTAAAACTGGATCGCATCGCCATATTGCCGGCGCGCATGCTCTTTGTAATCGACATGATCGAAGACGACGCCATCGGCCCGCCCGGAAAGGGTTTCCAGGGTGGCATTCATCTGCTCGATCGTCGTGCGTCCCCAGCGCGAAACGACCAGGGTGTGATCGGTAAAGTCGCACATTGCCCGGGCATCTCGCACAGCAAGGGCGGCAGGAGCATTGATGATCAGGAGGTCGAAGTGGTTCTTCAGCTCCGCTAGCAGGTGCCGCAAGCTCTGTGCGTTCAGAAGGGCGGCCGGGTTATCCACCGGCTGCTTGGCGCTGAGCAATACGATCCGCCCCTCATCCTCCGGCCCTTCACTCTGACCCACGGACTGATCGATACCATCTGGTGCCTTGAGCAGCGCCGAGTGATCATCCAGCAGGCTTTGGAGGCTCGCATGGCCTGAAAGGACGTCGACAATATCGGGTGTATCGAGATTGCTCTGGACGTTCTTCAGCAGTCCCATGGCGCGAAGGTCGAGATCGACCAGCACCACGCTTTGCCCCATGACCTTGGCTGCAGCGGCCAAGGTTAGGGAGACAGTCGATTTGCCGTCGTTTGGAAGCGGGCTCGTGATGAGCACGGATTGAGAACCGCTCTTCGTGCGCAATGCCCGCATCTCCGAATAGGTAGCCCGCGCAGCTTCCGCAAAGAGTGATTGCGGGCTCTGGATAACCGGGCTCTCGCCGATTTGGTCGGATAGCCCCGCATCGATGCGCGGTAACATGCCGAGGGTCGGCAGCCCGAAGTGGCGCGCGACCTGGGCCGAAGTCCTCACGCGGCCGTCGGCCAGTTCCAGTCCAAGCGCCATCATCACCGCCAATGCACCCGACCCCAGCATTGCGAGCAGCGTAAGCTTCAGTGGTTCTGGCGATATGCGGTCAAAGTTCGCCACGGCCGGTGAAACGACGGTTGTGTTCACTCCTTCGAGTTGCATCTGCGCGCGAACCTGCTCGATGCGTTCGACTATCGCGGAAAATGCCGCGTTCGCAAGCGCATCGTTGCGCTCAAGCTCGGACAGACGGACCGAATTTTCGTTGTTTTGAAAAGCCTGCGATTGAACCGCAGCAAGCGTGCCCTGCAATCGGCCGGCCCGCGCCGCATCCTGCGCGGCCTGACTGCGAGCAACCTCGCGCATTTGTGCCGCATCGGCATTGGCAACCGCCTGCGCAGCTGCCTGGGCCTGGGCTCGCTGCTGCGCCAGCGCGGACTCGACTGACGACAATTCGGAAGTCACGCGCACGACGTCAGGATGGTTGGATCCGAAGGTCGCGCCCAGCCGGGCACGTTCGGCAACCAGCGTCGCCTGTTGACGCTGAAGTTGCTCCACCGCGGCCGATGTCGCCTGTGCCGTACTGCGCAGGCCGGCTGCATTCGCGATGACGGCGCTTCTGGAAGAAGAGCCTGCGCTATTTGCACTTGCCGATGCCGCCTCTGCGGCAATTTGGTTCATATACGACAGATTTTCGTTCGTCCCCAAACCGAACGGCATTCGCGCATCCCTGCGGAACTCAGCAAGTTCGGTCTTGGCATTTCGTGCTGCCTCTTCACGATCCGCCCGCTCGGCAAGCAGCGATTGCAGCAACTCTTCCCTCTGCTCGGTTCCACGGCGCGTTCGCACCTTAGCGACAGATTCGGGATATTGATTGGCAATCCTCGCGGAAAGCTCGGGAGATTTTGTCGTAACGGTGACTTCGATAAGATCGGAGCTCGGCTCGCTCGTGACGGTCAAGGCGCTCAGAAGCGTATTGATGGCCTGATGCATTTGCGCCGCTTTTTCTTCCGGAAATTCTCCGACCTCGGCACGGAAATCCGGATCGCTGAGAAGATCCAGATCTTCCACTACCGATTCAGCCGACGACCGCGAACGATAAAGGCGAACCGCATTGACCACGCGCACTTCGTTGCGATTGCTGATGTCGGCCTGATTGATCCCGACTTCGTCGAGCAGCTGCACCTGTACCTGCGCGGAGGAGCTGTAGAGATTCGGTGACAAGAGTTGATACACAAGTACCGAAATTGTGACCGCGGCGACCGTCACTACAATCAGTTTCTTGTGACGCTCCAAAAGGCGGACGAAATCGCGCAGGGATAGGGCGTGATGGGTCGCGGCCTCCGGCCGGTAGGTCCATGGGAGCCTTCGTTCCGCAGGTGGATGGTTTTCGAACTCGCTGACTTCTACTAGATTTGCCATGATCAACAGCCTGTTACGCCTCGTGCAGAGGCGGCTTTCCGAGGAAATTCGACGGTCAATATTGTGCTGGAAGGCGGCCGGTTGTCATCTGACCATCGGTATTGAAGCAGAGTTATTCAGGTTAGCCCATTTTGATATGTAGACCGCAATGCATCATCGGTGCTTTGCGCGTACGAAATAACGCCAAGACCTTCGTTCGATCCTACAACCGAACTCTCACGCCCACCCCCGCTTGAAACCGATCGTACTCATCGAGCGGATCGTCACTGCTGCGGGTCCCGTAGCTTGCCCTTCCAAACACCGACAGCCGACGATTAACGAGATATTCCAGGCCGCCGCCAACGCGAACGCGGTCCTGCCTGATATTCGAACCAACGAACTTCGTTCGTTCCCAACCAATCTCGGCTGATCCAATAAGGTTATGGCGAATCTCCTGATCGACCGACAAACCGATTCTCGTTTCGTTGCGCGTCGAGCCGCCTGCTCGAAATGATGCGACGTCGCCGCTGAACAGATTGAGATTAAGTGCAGTTCGCTCTCGCGGCCGATAGGTCAAAAGGCCCTGCATCGAAAAGCCGGTCCGGTCGGGGCGTAAGTCATCGTCGGCTTTAAGGCGAAAAATACCTGCACTGACACCGCCGCTGATCAGGCCACCATCAGCAAATCGGATCCCAACCATACCGCCAATGGTCGACACGTCACGGTCGACGTTCGTAACAGCCTCGGGCAGGCGGAAATTCAGCCGGTTATAATAGCCGGTGCCGGTGAAGTAGAACGGCCCGCCAGGGCGATACCCCACCGTCAGTCTGGCAGAGTAGCTTGAGTAGTCGCGATCATCGTCGATGGGATCGAGTGCGTTGACGTTTCGTGCGTCTCCCACCGCCTCGATCAGAAAGCGCGAGCCTTGCCGCGTGTATCCCGCACTACCGCCTGCAATGCGATAAATACGCGGGCCGATGCCCTGAACCCTTCTCGCTTCGGGGTCGCCGCGATCTTCGACTGCGCGGTCGATCGATCCGGTCAGGAAAAGTGCTTCACCTTCTCGTGGGCTAAACAGGGTTGTCAGTGTCGCATTATATGCCTCGGCATTCTCGCTGGTGAAATCGGCATAACGACGAGCGTCCAACTTGCCCGAAAGAGACGTGGTGAAGGAGCCAGCAGCATGTTCGATCTCAGCGTAAGGCCGAATTCGCGCGATAAAGTCACTCCGAGCGGCGACCGGTTCCGCAAACACGTTGCTGTTGTATTCACCTTCAGCCTCGGCACCGGCCTTGAGGGTAAAAGGACCGACGCGGATTGGCGACTGGCGATACTCGGGATCCTTCGCCAGGATCGCCGGGGCCGTTGAACCGATCTCCTGGGCGCTGACTGGGCTAGCGATGCCCGAGACTGCGCACGCTGTCGTCAGGGTAACCCAGAACCTGCCATTTCGCATCAGAACCACCGTTCATAGACCCTGATACGATCGCCAGGCTGAATTAAAGTGTCCTCGCTGGCTTTGGAGCGAACCTCTTGACCATTAACGGTGCGGACGACTTCGACCTGCCCCTCTTGTGCGCGATAGGTGTAGCCACCGGCCGCCGAAATTGCCGAGAGTACGGTCATACCCTGCCGATAATTGATTTCGCCGGGCGAGTTCACCTCGCCGATCACGTAAAAGGGACGCAGCGCCCCCGGTTGCACCGAGATGATCGGGTTTTTCAGGAGTTCCCGCGCCCGGAACCCTTCGGCGATGCGGTTTTCGACCTCGCGCACGCTGAGCCCAGCAACTTTCACCTCTTGCAACAGTGGAAGAGAAATCGTGCCGCCACTGTCGATGATGTAGGACCGGTCGGCTTGCGCAACATCCTGGATCGTCACCAAGAGTTCGTCGCCAGGCTGGAGCCTATACTCGGATGCCGAAGCGGCGGATACCGGCGGCAGGCTCCCCAAAGGGGACGAACACGCGCCGAGCAGCGCAAATGCTGCCAAGCAGGTCATTGTCAGTACGAGTTCTTTCGATCGTTGCATCATGTCACGGCTCCCCGATCATTACGGTGTTCGATGATAAATTCGGACGAATTGAAGAGTGTCGCCGGTCGGGCCTGGCGCTGCTGCCTGATCGCCTCAGGAGCAGATTGGCCTCGCTCCTCTGATTTCGCAGCGGGGGTCCGAAGAGTGTCACCTGCCTCATAGGGAAATCCGCAAAACCGCATCCGCGATGCTCTTCATGTCGTTCTGATCAAGTGTGTGATCTACCTGAAGTGCAAGCGTACGCTCTCCAAGCGCGTGGGCGGAAGCCAGTTCGCCATCGCGGGGACATCCAAATGGCTTCAGGGCCAGTTCCTGGCTCATGTCAGGGCAGGATCCCGAACCACAAGGAATCCCGCTTGCCATAAGGCCAGCAATGATATGGCCCCGCCGTGGGACTGGATCGGACACTTCCGGCCGGATCATCAGATAATATTTGTACCAGGCATGCGTCACGCCGGCGGGCAGTTCGGGGACTTCGACCAATGGGTGGTTCGCCAGTGCATTTGACAGATAGCCAGCGTTGGCGCTGCGAACTGCCAACCAGTCGGGGAGCTTGCGTAATTGCACACGGCCGATCGCAGCCTGCATTTCTGTCATCCGGGCATTGGTCCCCAAACTGTCGTGGACATAACGGAATTGACCGGGAGCCCCTTGCCCGTCGGATAGTTTGTGCGGATTCTTGCCATGATCCTTCAATGACCAGGCGCGCTCGTGCGCAGTGTGATCGCGCATCACCAGAAGTCCGCCCTCCCCTCCGGTCGACATGATTTTGTCGGTGCAGAAGGAGAAGGACGCCGCATCGCCGAATGTGCCTACCTTGCGTCCGTCAATCGCTGCCCCATGGGCCTGGGCACAGTCCTCAACCAGGAAAAGCTCGTGCCGGTCGCAGAGATCGGCAAGCGCGGGCATATCGCATGGCCACCCTGCCAGATGCACACAGATCACCGCCTTTGTTTGCGACGTGATCATTCGTTCAACCGAGCGTGGATCGATATTCTGAGACGGTGATAGGACGTCAGCGAATACCGGCATCGCCCCGACCGCCGCAACGCAACTCGCTGTCGCAAAGAAACTACGTGCCGGCACGATCACCTCGTCACCGGCACCAATACCGAGCGCACGCAGAGCGATTTCCAAGGTAACGGTGCCGTTCGCCATGCAGATCGCGTGCGGAACACCAAGAAATTCTGCAAATTCAGCAGCGAAGGCTTCGCACTCGCCCCCGTGAACGAGCGCATTGACCTTTCCCGAGGTAAGAACCTTCAGCGCAGCTTCGCGTTCGTCTGCTTCAAACCTGGGCCAGGCCGACTGGACACCGATTTGCGGTCGAGCGTTCATGGACACGGCCTCAGCGGTCATTCGCTGTCTCCGTTAAGCTCGCGCTCTCGAACTTGGTCACCAGCTCTGCCGCAGATGAATAGTCCAGAAGATCCTTGTGATTGCCCTTGGCGGGATAGCGCGCAAGACCATGGACCAGCCGCACGATTCCCTCATCTTCCCCGCCTACCGCAAGCTCGGCAATGCGATTGATGGCCATGGTAATGAACGGCAGGGGGATCGGGCGAGAGCGTGCCTCGAAGATCCCTTCGATGCCGGATTCGATTTGCTCCTCGCAGATGTCGAACAGCTCTTCATAAAGCTTCTCGCCGGGTCGCAATCCAACGAACTCAATGGGAACGTCCTCGTCCGGCTCGAGACCGTAGAGCGTGATCATGCGTCGAGCGAGATCGACGATCCGGACCGGATTGCCCATATCGAGGACGAAGATCGATCCTCGCTGTGTCTCGGTTTCCAGGGCACTCGAACTACTCTGCAGAATCAATTGCACCGCTTCGCGCACGGTCATGAAAAATCGCTCGATGTCCGGGTGAGTGACCGTCAGGGGCCTCCCCTCGCGTAATTGTCGCTCGAACAGCGGCACGATAGAGCCACTGGAACCGAGCACATTGCCGAAGCGGACCGTCATGAAGCGGGGTGCCTTGGTGTCGTCGACACCACACATGTCGAGAGCCTGACAATAAAGTTCACCAACACGCTTCGTTGCGCCCATCAACCCGATCGGGTTGACAGCCTTGTCGGTCGAAACCTGAACCATCGCCCGCGCACCGTATTCACAGACGGCGTTGGACACGATGCGAGTACCGATGATGTTGGTCATCGCGCCGGCGCAGGGGTTCACTTCCACGATCGGCACATGCTTGAGCGCGGCAGCGTGATATACGATGGAAGGTCGGTAGGTTGCAAAAACCCGGTTGATTGCGGGTGCATCGCAGATCGAGGCGATCTCGGACACTATATTGAGATCGGGGTAGAGCTCTCGCAGGCTCATCTCGATTTGATAGAGATTGTATTCGCTCGAATCGACCAGAACCAACGTCCCTGGCCTGATCTGTGCGATCTGCCGACACAGCTCTGACCCTATGGTGCCACCTGCCCCAGTGACGAGAATGCTTCGACCCGCGATCTGGCGCAGCACCGTCTGGCTATCCAGTTTGTATTCGCTCCTGCCGAGCAGTTCCTCAATCGGGAGGCGCTGACCATTGGGGTCTGACGAGTGCTGCAACAGCTGCGCCCATGGATCCCTTATACGGCAGACTTCTACGCCACGCTCCCGGCAAGCGTGTATGATGCGGGTGACATCGCGATTGCTGAGGAAGGTCCCGTCATCGCAGACGATGACATGGTCGGGCAGCTTTTCTTCGAACTCGAGCCGTCGCAGCACGCTGGCAATGTCATGCTGGCTGCCCAGGATCGGAACTCCACATCCACGAACAAGCGAATCTTCTTGGCGCGGCAGCAGGACACCTTGGATTTCAACAGACGAACCATGATCGGTTTTTGCCAGATCGATCGATACGCGTGCCCACTGCCAAGACCCGACGAGGATTGCTTTCTTCCGGACTGCAGCTTTTGGACCCACGCGGCTTGCCGACTTTCGCCGCTCTGAAAATTGGCGCTCGCCTCGCCGCAGCATCCGCACACTAAGCAGCCCGAGTATCGCAAAAGCCCAATGGACCACTGCAACCTCTATTAGCGAGGAAGCCTCTGCTCGAGCTTGCGGAAAAACCGATGTGATGAGCCACGCCAGGGATGTCCCGCCAAGTATTACCGCGACGAGAAAGCCTGATTGCGTGAAATTCACATATCGCCAGCTACGTTTGTACAGGCCCGCAACCGCGAAGATCGCTGTTGCGACGAATGCGAAGCTCAGAGCGAAAGAGGCGTTGCTGGAAAATGGAGGAAACGGACGAACGTGCGCCACGCGAAGCGCCGCGTTGAGCGTTGTTGCAACGATCGCAAAATCGATGCCGATCACCGCTATGTCACGTAGCACGCGGCGCAGTTTCACCTTTCCGCCAAACAGGGCGCTGACGCCCTTTCCGGCTGCCAGCTCACCGTCGCTTTGCATGATCCTCTCGGGCTTGTTCATCGACTTCGGCTCGCTTCTTTGCCCAGATGTTGCCGCCCTGTGGCGAACGGCACATCATGATGGCGTGCCACACGATACCCGCCCCGACAGAAGGTGGGGCATGTGCAAGCAGGCAATAGCCGGAGTAGTCGCAGGCCGATCAGAAACGCCCGACGAGATAGCCGAGCGACAATTTGGCTAACCGGCACTGTCCACAGCGCAGCAGTCTTTTCCAAATGCGCCAACGGAACATATCGAAAGGGTAATCGCCGTTTGTCCGGTTGTCGGTCTTTGCAATCGACCGCATACCGCGATCGTGTTTTGTCGAAACAAATACCGTTTGTCGGTCTATCGGTACCAAGATGGATATTGCAGTAAAGTATGGCTGCGATCCACTGCAGTCGCGTTCCGATGAAGATTATCGTTCTCTCGAGCCTCGCGTACTCGCTCGTGAATTTTCGCGGCGACCTGCTCAAAGCCATGATCGACAATGGCCACACGGTTATAGCCTGCGCCCCGGATCGCGACCTCGTCACTCAGAACAAATTGACCGATATGGGCGTCGAGTTCGTGGTGACCCCGATGCAGCGTACAGGAACCAATCCCGTGTCAGACCTCGTCTTGGCATTAGACTACTTTCGCCTGATACGACGCGAACAGCCTGACATCGTCTTGGCCTACACCCAGAAGCCGATAATCTACGGCGGCCTTGCCACTCGCCTCGCCCACCTTGTTGGTTCGCGTGCGAAATTCTTCGCCCTCATGTCCGGGCTGGGCCAGGTTTTCACCGAAGGTGCCGGCTACGCCAGTTGGCTGCGGATTGCTGTGATACGCCTATATCGCGCAGCGATCGCGAAATCTCAGGCTACCTTCGTCTTTAATGCCGACGATCGGAAGGATATGATCGCGCTTGGAATTATTAGCCATCATCAGAAGGTGATCCAGGTTCCCGGATCAGGTGTTTCGCTGGCGCGGTTTCCACCCTGCGCTTCTGTCGTCCTGCCGACACGTTTTCTGATGATCGGACGGCTGATGCGGAACAAGGGTATCGTCGAATTTCTTGAAGCTTCGCGGCTTGTTCGCAGGAACTTTCCACATTGCGAATTTCAGATTGTAGGCCGCTGCGAAGATGAAAATCCGTCGGGCATATCGCGCGCCGAAAGCGAGAGACTGGCGGCAGAGTACGAGGTCGATTTCGTACCCGGCACGGACGATGTGCGACCATATCTCGCAGCATGTTCGGTATTCGTATTGCCATCTTATTATCGCGAAGGCCTGCCCCGCACTATCTTGGAAGCCCTCGCCAGCGCGCGTGCGGTGATAACCACCGATTTGCCCGGATGTCGCGATGCGGTCGTTGACGGCATCAACGGCTATCTTGTCCGCCCGCGGGACGAAAACGACCTGGCGATGGCCATGATGCGTTTCGCTGCGGAGCCCGAACGCGCGAATTTGATGGGCAAGGCATCCCTTGCGTTAGCGCGGGACGTTTACGACGTGGACAAAGTCAATTTGCAGCTCCTCGGTGAAATGGGCCTGATAAACAGCAGCGGTGTACATCCGCAGGAGAGGCGCCCCAGTACCAGCAAGATTCCTCCCCATCAGATAGCTGCGAGCAGTGGGGCCTGATGAGCGATGTTGAAGGCGGCTCTTGTGGGATGCGTTGGCAGTACTGCGTTGGCGGCCGAAATGATCGCTCGCTCGGCAGACTGGTCACTCGAATTAATTGTCACTCTCGAACTTGAGGCGGCTGGCAGACATTCGGATTTCGTTGATCTCAACGACATCGCCAGTGCGGCAGGCGCAGGAATTTTCCGAACGATCAATTCGAACAGTGTCGATTGCCTCGATGCAATTGGGCAATCCGGTGCGGACTTCATCTTTGTAATTGGTTGGTCGCAAATTTGCCGTGAGGAATTCATGAACCTCAAGCCCGGCAAGATAATCGGATATCACCCCTCTCCTCTGCCACGTCTGCGCGGCCGCGCTGCACTGGCGTGGACGATCCTCCTGAACGAACCGATTACCGCGGGCTCTCTCATGTGGCTCGGTGACGATGTCGATAATGGCGATCTGATTGACCAGCAGTTTTTCCATGTGGCGCCGAATGAGACTGCGGAAACGCTCTATGCCCGGCACCAGGCAGCGCTCGCGGTAATGCTCGAAAGGTCGTTGAAACTCCTTGCCGCAGGCAATGCGCCTCGCTTGCAGCAGGACGAGCGATACGCGACCTATGCAGCCAAACGGACACCGGCCGATGGCTTGATAGACTGGCGCGCTGCTGCAGCTGACATCGATAGATTGGTACGCGCCGTCGGGAAGCCCTATCCTGGTGCATTTACATATGATCGGGGGGAGCGACTGACCGTGTGGCGCAGCACGTTTTTACCTGATGCTGGCCGTTATCACGCAACCGAGGGCCAGATCGTCGATCAAACTGAAGAGCACTTTACGGTCATGACAGGCGACGGACTGCTCCGGGTGGAGGATTGGGAATCGGGGGCGAACAAAAGGCCGAGGCTGCATTCAATCCTGGGAAATTTGTGACAATGACGCTTGCCGAGCGATTTGGCCGGGTGCTGGCGATCGCCCCCCATCCCGATGACGAGATTCTGGGGTGTGGAGGCACCCTCGCGCGGCTGGCAGATGAAGGTGGCGACGTTACTATCGCAGTGGTCACAACGGGCCGGTCACCGACATTTCCCGCAGAGCAAGTTCAGCAAGTACATGCGGAGATGCGGCGAGCGCACGCCATTCTGGGGGTGACCGATACGCGGCTGCTCGATCTTCCGGCTGCCGAAATGGACACTCTCTCGGCGCGGGACTGCAACGCCCCGTTTGCCGATCTGGTCGAAACCCTACAGCCCGATACCCTGTTGTTGCCATTCGTCGGTGACATCCATCTGGATCATCAATTGACATTCTTGGCGGCGATGGTTGCCGCGCGGCCGCGGCATGCGAAGGCACCCAGCCAGATACTCTGTTACGAAACGGTGAGTGAAACCAACTGGTACGCCGCGCCCATTACACCGGCGTTCGTTCCGAACGTTTTTATCGACATCTCGGCAACGCTCGACCGAAAGCTGGATGCCTTTGCTGCGTTCGAAAGCCAGTGCCGCGCTTTTCCCGATGAGCGCAGCCCGGAGACATTGCGTGCGTTGGCAAAGGTACGGGGCTCTGCCGTCTATTTGCCGGCAGCCGAGGCTTTCATGCATGTGCGGTCAATCCTTCGCGCGTGACGCAACGATCGGAGAATGTGTCACATCCCGGCGCTTTCCCTGCACATCCCGTCCAATTCATCCGCATGACCGCAGCCTCGGATAGATACCCGCCGCATGAACGCGTGTATGGTGCAATGTCACGAGGGCCGCAGACTCGAAGTCCATTTCAGGTGACGAGACGATGGCCCGCATATCCAAGATTTACTCGCTCAGCAGAACCAGAAGCATAATTGCCGGGAAGGTCGTGAGCCCGGTAGCTTTAATGCTGCTGACGGCTTGTGGCTCCGGCGACAGCGCTCCGCCGACCCCGACACCGACTGCGTCACCAGCGCCCTCACCGACGCCGAGCCCAACGCCCACGCCCACTCCGGGAACCGGTGCCGGTTCCGCTTTCGCAAACCCGGACGACGGGGCCATTCCCGAGGCAAGCCGCCACCCCCTCGCCTTTCCGACTGCGATTGGATTTGGAGCGCAGGCAAGTGCCCGTGGCTCCAATGCGGTCGTTTACCGGATCAATAGCCTCGCCGACACAGCAGACCCCGACGATGGCCTTATCACATTGCGCGAATGCGCTCTCGCTCTGGCGGTGTCCTCCCCATACGCAATTCCTGCAGGGCGCCCGCGTTACTGCGTGTTCGATGTAAGCGGGCAGATCGTGGTGAATTCGGAAATGCGGATCACCGTGGACGGAATTTACATCGCCGGTCAGACATCGCCGAACGGTATCGAGGTCGTTCGCGGCAAGGGACTGGTCGACGCCCCGCTATTCTATACGCGAAGCCAGGCGAACGCGATCGTTCGACATATCAGGTTCCGCTATGGCAACCACACCGATGCACCGAGCAGCAATGGAGATTCCGTCCGCATCGGCAGCAGCAGCCGGCAGATACTCGACCATGTGACCGCCATGTTCGGCACGGATGAAAGTCTGGATGCGGTTTGCACCGATTGCACGGTGCAGTTTTCCATGGTCGGCCCGAACCTTTGCCGCGACGCTGGCCATGACCCAGGCAATTATCACTGCAAGACCTTCTTCATGAAGCCCGTCAACCGCGCCACGATCGTTTACAACCTTTCGCAGCACGGCGACGAGCGCGGCGCCAATATCGCGGCAGGTACGACGCCTGAAGCCACAGGCAACACCGGGCAGGTCGATTACATTGGCAACACGGTCTACAATTTCATCAGCGAGCCCGGCCTGATTTCAAACCAGTTCGGGAGCGTCTACCTCAACTGGATCAACAACACCCACATGGAGGGTGTCCTTTCACAGGACCGCCCGGAATCGTTCTTTCCAGCCATCTTCAACCGAGCGACGATCGCATCGTTCGGCTTTTCGATCTATCGATCGGGTAACGAGGCACGACGCGGGTTCGGCGCCTATCCCGGCACAACCATCAATTCGGGCATGTTTGTCGATGCCATGACCTACGCGCCCGGCATCAGCCAGAATTACCTTCGCCCCTGGATGCTGACCGATGCCCGAACGTCGCAGCGTACGGTGTTGGATCAGGCGGGGGCGATACTCTGCCGAGGGGGCGGTTGCCGGGACAATGTCGATGCGCTGTACATCGAAGACCTTCAGACGTGCGATCGTGCACCCTACCTTTTCCAAGGTGGCTTCACGAGCGGAGACCCTGCAGATTACGGCGGCTTCGCTCTCATCACGGCCGGATACGATCCACTGCCGGACGGGGACAACGACGGCATGCCCGATGAATGGGAAGCCCGTTACACAAACACAGATGCGAACCGTCCAGATGCAAACGAGGATGCGGACGGCGACGGCTATCCCAACATCGAGGAATATCTGAACATGTTGGCAAAGGACGATGTCCGTTACGAAAACCTGTTCAACAGTTCCCGGCAATTGCCAGCACCGAACTGCGGTCGGTGACTGGGCGGAAAGCCATGCCCGTCGTCGGCACAAGTCGCGATCCACATTGGCAAGCCACGGCAAATCAGGTGGAGGGTATACCTAAGAGAATTTGAGTTTCCGGCCGCCAGCGCCGACTGTCCCGCTTTCAGATGCTGCGCCCTTTCGATGCCGATCGGCCCTGTCACGCCGTGTTTCGTGACCCTGCCTTTTCCCAGTCGGCCAATGCGCAACCGGTGAGGAGCGAGCTTAGCGATATGGCTACCCGGCGAAGAACGACCATCTGCCTCGCATTTGCCGGTGATCGGTTGGGAGGCAGTCATATTTCCCTCAGAGGTCTCCTCGATGCGCTCTCCGAGCACCTCTATCGTATCATCGTCATCGTCGAAGTTCCCGATGGTCGGATTGCGCAATATTTCAGCCATTTCGAGCAGGTCATCGATCCCTGCGCCCTGGAGGAGCCATTCACGGTCGGCAGCAGATTCGGCCTTGGAAGTACGCTCCGCACCGTGCCTCGCATCGCGGGCCGCGCTCGCCTGCTGAAAGAATTGCAGGCCGATATAGTCCACACGAACGATGGTCGAAGTCATGCGAGCTGGGCGCTGGCAGCAAAGTTGGCGGGAGCGAAAGTCCTGTGGCACCACCGGGGCGACCCGGATGCCCGCGGAACGGGTTTCGTCGCCCCTGTTCTTGCCGATCAGATCGCCGCTGTTTCGGAATATTCGCTTCCTCCGCGGCGCTGGGGAAAGTTGAAGGCGGCCCGCGTGATCCACAGCCCGTTCGACGTCAATCTGAACATCGACCGCGCGGCGATGCGCAAGCGTCTGGTCGCCGAACTGGGCTGCCCGGATGATACGATCATCTGCTGCTACTGCGGCCAATATATCGTTCGCAAGCGCCCCCTAAAGTTCATCGACGCCATAGAGGAGCTGGCAAAGATTGCCGATCGGCCGGTCATGGGGGTCATGTTCGGCGAGCCGGAGGACGCAGAACTTTTCGCGGAGATGCAGGCTCGGCTGGCGTCGAGGCACGCTGGGTCATTGGTCAGACTGATGGGCTATCGAGAACCGGGGCATGACTGGATTGCGGCTTGCGACGCGCTGCTTGTGACAGCATTGAACGAACCTCTTGGACGCACCCTCGTAGAAGCCATGCTGGTCGGCACACCCGTTGTGGCCACGAAATCGGGGGGCAATGCGGAAGCGTTGACCCCTGATTGCGGCATTATCGTTCGACCTGACGATCCCTATGCGATGGCAACAGCCATCCTGGATTTGCTTGGCTCTCCGGAGCGCTGCACCGACCTCGTTCGCCGTGCCCAAGCAATGGCGAAGAACCGGTTCTCGCGAGAAAGGCACGTCGAGCAGATGACGCTGATCTACCGGGAACTGGCCAAAGAAGCGCAGCCCGCTGTGAACATAACAGACAGGAGTAGCCTCTCGTCTCAATAGCGGGCGCGCTTCGCGCACTACCCCGCTTTAGAGCGCATTCTTATCATGCTTGCTTCAATCGAAGATCTCGACGGTGCACTCCGATGTCCCCTGACTGGAAAAGCCCTTAAATTCGAAAACGGGCGTGTGAGCATGCGGACCGCGGCCGACGCAAGCGAGCCTTGCGACTTTCCAGTAGCCCGTGGAAAACCCGTGCTTATCGATTTTGCGAATTCGGTAATCCGCCGCGAAGATCTTGAAACAACGAATGCAGAAAGCGCGATCGCGCGGCCACGATATTCCTTCGCCACGAAACTGATCAAATCCCTGCTGTCGCCCGAAAAGAATTCGACGCGCAGAAATGTCTGTCGCCTGATTTCCGAACTCAAGCGCCGGTCCGATCGTCCCAGGGTTCTCGTGATCGGTGGCGGGAGCGAGGGACAGGGAATGAAGGCGCTATATGCCGATCCCGATGTGGAAATTTTCGCCTTCGACATATACTCGACGCCGCAGGTGCAGTTCGTCGCCGATGCGCACGATATTCCGATCGTCGATGGCTATTTCGATGGGGTCGTGGTGCAGGCTGTGCTCGAACACGTCCTGGAGCCGCAGCGAGTAGCCGACGAAATCCGGCGCGTACTGAAGCCCGGAGGGCTGGTTTATGCCGAAACCCCTTTCATGCAGCAGGTCCACGAAGGGGCTTACGACTTCACGCGATTTACCGAGAGCGGCCACCGCTATCTGTTCCGCCGATTTGCCCTGATCGATTCAGGGTCATCCGGTGGGCCAGGAAGACAGTTGATGTGGGCAGTCGATTATTTCGTGCGCAGCGTTTTTCGCTCACGCTCTGCCGGCAAGATCGCCAAGCTGGCCTTTTTCTGGGCAGTCTATTTCGACGCGATCATCCCTGCCGACTATGCCATCGACGGTGCCAGCGGAGTTTATTTCCTGGGCACGAAATCGGACCAGGCTGTCGGTCCGGATGCGATCATCGCGCATTATGGTGGGGCGCAATAGCGGCTTCACCCGAGCGAGCATCGTACAGCGCCATATCCACGCAAGAGGCATGTAGTTCCTCATAAGCAGCGCCGATCTTTTCGAGCGCGTAATCTCTGACCACGCGCTCTCGCCCTGCCCGACCCATGGCCGCACGTTCCGCAGCAGGGCGCGCGGCAAACGCCAATATGGCCTGGGCCAGCGCTGCCGTGTCATTGGGCGGCACGACGATGCCCTGTGCCCCCACGATCCGCGCACTGTCCCCGACATCGGTGGCAACCACCGGCACGCCGCAGGCGAGTGCCTCGCCGATGACATTCGGAAATGCCTCGCCCCAAGCAGACGGTACGACGAGAAGATCCATCCCCGGAAGCCAATCGGCCACGTCGAGACGCGCGCCGCAAACGGTTATCCGATCGGAAGGAATATTGGCCTCGATCGCCTGTTGAAGATCGCGAGGCGGATCGGCCAGTCCGTGCCCGACCATGACGAGATGCACATCGCATCCCGCGTTTCGCACCCGGCCGATCGCGCGCACCAGCCGCGCGTGATCTTTCATGGGATGCAGCCTTGCAACACACGCAACCCGCAGAACACCCGGAGCGAACCCGAACGCCGTCCGGGCCGCATCGCGCGCAGACGGGTTTGGCGCGAAGCGGGCGGTATCGAAGCCGTTGGCAATCACAACGGATCGACCGGAAGAATAGCCGACAGCCTGATGCTGAGAGCGGGACACATGTGCGTTGTACACGATCGCTTCGGGCCCTGCCGAGATGGCTGCGCCAAGCCTTAGAATCGCCCTCGTCTTGAAGGATTCCTTGGCGAGATCCGGAATGGAATGTCTGACGTTCCACACCAGAGGCACTCTGCGCCCGAGCCCGAAACGCGCATAGCTCGCGATGAGATTTCCGTGATACATCCAGCCATGGATCAGGTCGGGGCGAATTCGATCGACCAGTCGCCGCACGCGGAGCATTGCTTTTGGACCCACCATGCCGCGCCGCATTCGGAGCGAATGCACCGGGACACCCCGCGCGGTAATACGTTCGGCAATCGGCCCGGGCGGCAGGAGGGAGAGGACTTCGGGCTGGTCCGCTCCGCCCTGCTCTATCAGCTTGGCAAGCATGTTCTCCGCCCCGCCGACATTGAGCCCGGTGATGACATGCAGAACTTTCATGGTTGCCGATTTCGCATTCGGACGAGCATCAGGACGTGCTCGATGACCGGACGCCGCCCATCAGCTGCTGATGGCGTTCCTCGAGCCATTCCTCGATATTCGCCAGGCCATTCCCGTTCGCATCTTTCCAGGCATCGGGCAGGTCCGGATTTGAACCGTGAGCGTCTTCCCAGTCATCCGGCATACCATCCCTGTCCGTATCGGCAGGCGCGCGAGACGCCGCGATTGCCGGTATCGTTCCCGGTGAATGGACGATCGACCCCTCGCGCCGCTCCACCTCGCCGACGACCTGCCGGTCGAGCGCATCGCGCGGAAACGCCCCGGCCATAGCCAGAACGCGGGCATAGGCGGCTTGCGGCGAAGCAGGGGCGACGGTCAATGGACAGTCCGGCCGGTCCAACGTGATCTCCGCCAAATCGTGATCCTTCAGCAGGAATTTCCCGATGAAGTCGTTGTCGGCAACGAACACGCGCGCAGGCCCGGTGCTGGCGATCCTTTGTCGCACGACACCGATCGCGTTGGATTTCGTATCGGGGCCGGCGATGAAGGTGTTTCCGACAATCGCCACGGGCGTGCCGCCATAGGATTCCCAGACCTCGGCGAATTCAGACTGAGCATTGTAAAATACGTTGTTGACGACCTCGACGCAGGAGAGCGGCGGGAAGTTGATGTCGGGATTGCGATCGCCATTATGGGCGCACAAATTGCCCAGGAAGCTGAAATGCTGCGGCCTTTCCGGATCGGAAGCGAGCAAGGCGCATTTGTCGTGCTTGGGAATGCCCCAGGAAAACAGCGAATTGCTTATGGTAATGAAGTTGTTGTTACCAAATCCGTTCACCAGTTCATCACGCGCCCATGATGCGCTGACATGATCGATGATCACGTGGGAGCTGTTCTCGATGGTTATGCCATCTTCGCTCCCGCGTTCATCGCCGACCCGGTCGTTGCGAATGCGCAGATGGCGCACGATCACATCATTCGTGTTCTTAATGACAAGGGGCGTGCGCCCAACTTTGCCGCCGCCGTGCGCCAGGGTAATGCCCTCGCCCGGCGCGCTCTCGCCAGCGATGGTTATGAAGGGATGGCGGATGCGAGGCGGCGCGCCGGTGAAACGGATCAGGCCCGATACGCGAAAGACGCAGACCCTCGGCCCCAGAGTTTCGATGCAATCGCGCAGGCTGCCCGGCCCGGAATCGGCCAGTGTGGTCACCCGAATGATCCGCCCGCCGCGGCCGCCCTTGCTCCGGGCGCCATAGCCTTCGGCGCCCGGGAAGGCGGGGACGTCGGGCTTTTGCCAGACCTCCTGTTCCGCGTCCGGCTGAGTGCCGCTTTCGGCAGAATCCGCGCAGGAGGCCAGGCTCGCCGCGAAGGCCAGCCCCGACAGTTTCGCACAGAGTGTCCATACCGGTCGCATGATGATTACTGAGCCTGAGACCTCGCCCGCAAATGTGGTTAGCCGAGGGCAGACGCTGCAGCCTGCCGGGGCAAGTGTCCATCGCTCACCCGGATAGCGCGTCGGCGAAGTTTCGCTGCCGCCGAGGGGCACTCCCCCATAGGGCGTAGGCATCGACCCAAAATTGCCGGTCCGAGGCGCTAGAGAGCCGCGGCGATAGCCAAACCCGTCTTTGGCTGCGGAAAAGCGATACAGTACATTTCGGTGTGATGAGCACTGTCTTCGAAGATGCGCGCCTCGACGCGCCGGCCGCGACCAGACGCGCGGCCGCAAGGAGGTCCCGGCAGGGCGCCCCGCTCTCGATTTCAGGCGTTCTTTACGGGTTCCTGCTTGTCGGCATCTTCTCCGTATCTTGGCAGATCGCGCGGCCGGGAGACCTGAACTTCACGATCTCCGACGGCGCGTTTCTGGTCGTCATATTGGGACTGGTGGCCACCTCGCGCTTCAACCTGACGCCCATGGAGGGGTTTTCGCCGGCCTGGATCTTTGCATTGATCCTGATGTTGGGGAGCCTGTTCGTCAGCACGGTCGTCAATGGCGAGGTGATGCGATGGCTCGTCGTCGCACTGCAATACAGCTTCGCATATCTGCTGCTGCCGATGATGTTCGCCAGTTTCAATCAGAAGACGCTGCAGCACTGTGTGGTGTTCTACATCCTTGGCGTCACGTTCTCGCAAGCGTTCGGGAATATCGCCAATATCTTCTTCGACTACGCCGATACCGCGCCAATATTCGGCAACAATTTCATCACGGGCATGGGCCGGCTGGGGGCGTTTTCGGGAAACGCCAACAACAATTGCGCCATGGCCGGCTTCGCGTTGGTACTGCTGCTTTATGCGATCGATCGGGGCCTGATGAACCGGCTGCTCGCGCTAGTGTGCGGCGTGTTCCTGTTGTGGGGTATCATCGCCTCGGCAAGTTTCGGCGGCTTCGTGATATGCCTGAGCGCGGTATCGCTCGTTATGATCATTCGATCGCCGCAATGGGCGATCCTCGCGTTGATGACGTTGGTGGGACTGGGTGCAGCGTATTTCGCCAGCGGTTTCCCCTTACCTGCGCCATTCGAGCAGCGCGTCTATGGAGCACTTGCGGGAGGCGGGCTCCAGGAAGCGGGCACCTTTGCCGGACGCATGGAGCTGGCAAAGGAGGCTTGGCGCATGTCCGGCGATACGCTGTTCCTGGGGCTCGGCGTAGACAGCTTCAGGGTCGTCAGCATCCATCAGGCGCCAGTCCACGTCTTTCCTCTGCTGCTGTTGACCGAGGGCGGGTTATCGGGACTGATCGGTTTCCTGGGACTGCTTGCGATACTGTGGTTCCGGGCCTTGACCAACATGTCGGTTGATCCGCGCCGCGGGATCATCTGCGTGGGAGTCCTGCTGATCTTCACGCTGTTCACGCTGACCGTTCCGCACATGTACGCGCGGCTGTGGGTCGCCCCGGTATTCCTCGCCATACTGACTTGCACGCGCGTTGAAATTCCGCGCGCCCGGCCACGGCCTCGCGACGAGCTTCAGGCCAGCCCGGCGCCAATCCAGAAAACCGCTGACAGCGCGACCTGGGGATCGCCTTCATGAACAAGGGTGTTGCTGTGCCCGGCACTTCGGAGAAGTCGGTCTTGCGATCACGTGTAAAGAGCGTGCTCCATCTGCTGACCGGAAATCTCGGCAATGCTCTGGTCATGATCGGAAGCATCGCATTTGCCACACGCGCGCTGGGACCGGAGGCCTTCGGCGTACTCGCCCTGACATTGGCCGTCGGGCGCGTGTGCGAAAGGGTTGTGCGTTTTGAATCCTGGCAACCGCTCGTTCGGTACGCCGCTACAGAAGAAGGCGCGTCCGACCCGGAAAGAATGTCGCGCCTGTATCTCTTCGGCCTGCTTCTCGACGCGGTCGGAGCGGCGGTGGCCGCATTGCTGACCGTCCTGGCAGGCTTCATTCTGACATCGTTTTTCGACTTTCCGCCGGAAATGGTCCCGTTGGTGGCGATTTATGCGATCGCGATCGCCTTGAACCTGCGCGGCATGTCATCGGCCGTCCTGCGCATGGCAGGCATGTTCCGGACGATGGCGTACATCGTCTTTCTGGCTGGCTTGCTGCGCCTGCTTCTAGCGGCAATTTTCTATTGGATGGGAAGCGGACTGATGACGTTCGTCTGGGTTTGGACCATTTGCCAGGTGGTCGATGCCCTGATTTACAACTTCATCGGGTTTCGCCAGCTTGCCCGGCAAGGCACTCCATCCCCGTTTCGTGCGCGCATGGGTAATCTGCACAAGGACTTCCCCGGTTTCCTGGGCTTTGCCTTTACCACGAACGCATCGAGCGCTTTGCGCACGATTACCCATGAAGCAGATACGCTGATCGTCGGTGCGCTGACTGACAGCACGGAAGCGGCCGGTTTCTACCACATCGCAAAGCGAATGGCGAAAGTCGCCATGAGCTCTGGCGAGATGATACAGATGGTTGTCTATCCGGATCTTGCACGAATGTGGGCCGGAAAAATCACCGAAAGCTTCCGCCGGACGGTTGTCGGCGTTCAAGGACTGCTTGCTGTGATCCTGGGCGGCGTGATCCTGGTTACAATAGTGGTCGGCAAACCGATTATCGGACTGGCATTCGGGTCTGCGTTTACACCAGCCTATGCGATCCTGGTCGCTCAGCTGTTCGCGGTGTTTCTCATCATGCATTCGGCCCCATCCCGGTCGGCCTTACTGGCAATGAACCGCCCGCAATATGCACTTGGAGCGTCGGCATGTTCGACGGCTGTGTTCCTTGCCATCGCCATCAATACAATTCCGGCTTACGGTGCGATTGGCGCAAGCTTTGCGCATATCGGGTTCGGTGCAGTCAATGCGATCATGCTGGATGTCGCAATGTGGCGAAGCCTGAGGCGGGCTTCCGCTTCACAGGTTGCGCCGGAGGCCTCCTGAATTATCGAATATGCCTAATGCGTCATCCAACGGCCATGCCACAGGCTGAAACAGATGCAGTTCCAAAGATGGAAGCCCCAGTTGCGCCGGCCCGAACGGTGTTCAGCCCACAGCTTGCTTACCTTATCGCTATCGAAATAACCTACCTGATCCACCTTGGCAGCGGCCAGATGTTCGTCGGCCAAGTTGCGAAGTGGACCTCGTAGCCATTCGTTGAGAGGCACCCCGAAGCCGCGTTTCGGCCGGTTGATCATGTGTTCCGGCACGCGCCGCGCAAGCAGCTTTCGCAATGCCATTTTCCCGATCTCGCCATTTTGCGTCCGCAGGCTCGCAGGCATTCTCCATGCGGTCGAAATGAGCTCATAATCCAATAGCGGCGCGCGAACCTCCAGGCTTGCCGCCATCGACGCACGATCCACCTTCACCAGAACATCATCCGGCAGGTAACAGATTGCGTCTAGATACATCATCTGTTCCAACTGGCCGAACCCTGGAGGCACAGGGCTTGTGATCAAAGGACTGGAACTTGCCGCTCCCTCCCCCGTCCATTGCGAGTTGAATTGTTCGTAGCGATGGCGGAAGTCGCGCTGACCGACAACCGCGAGTATCTTTTTCATCCGATCACCGCTCAATTCTTCCGCGTGTACTGCGGAGGTAAGCCGCCCGGCCGCTTTGGAACCGGCATCGACCAGCCACAACGGAGCTTTGTCAAACGCCTGCCATGCTGCGTTGGGCAACCGCTTTGCCAGCCGCTCCATCGCAAGCATACGCGAGTAGCGTTTATAGCCGCCGAAGAATTCGTCACCACCATCACCGGAAATTGCGACCGTGACCTCGGACCGGATCAGGCGCGAGATCAGCAAGGACGGGATCTGGGAAGGATCGGCAAATGGTTCGTCGAAAATTTCCTGCAGCTCACCAACAGCGCCGAGCGCCGCATCAGGATCAAGAGGCAGTTCGGTGTGATACGATCCGATATACGCGGCAAGTTCTGCCGCATCGGCTGTCTCGTCGAACTCGCTTTCTGCAAAGCCGACCGTAAAGGTCTTTGCGCGACCACCCAGCTGTTCCTGCATGACGGCGCACACAAGACTGGAATCCACCCCGCCAGAGAGGAAGGCCCCTACGGGGACGTCTGAAACCAGGCGCCTTTCAACCGCCGCGCCCAGTTGATTTTCGAGCGCATCCAAAGCCTCGGACTCATCTCCGAACCGAGCTTCCGCCCCTTCTCGTGCCGCGTCGTACATGCTCCAGTACTGGACTGCTTCCTCGTGAATTGCCTCCGGATCAGGCGCCTTCCCATCGATCGAGAAAACGAGATAGCTCGCAGCCGGTAACTTTCCGACATGGCGGTAAATCGACAATGGCGCCGGCACATAACCCAGCCGCTTATATTGCGCTGCGGCGCGAGGATCGATTTGCAAATGGCTGAATTTCGGATGGCAGCGGAGCGCCTTCAATTCCGATCCGAAAGCAAGTGTGCTGCCGCTGATGCCGATATAAAGCGGCTTCTTTCCCAGGCGATCGCGCGCAAAGGCCAGTTGTCGTGTCTTTCGATCGTAGATCGCCAACGCGAACATACCGTTGGCCCGCCCGAGCGCCCCCGCAAGACCGAAATGCTCGACCGCCTCGAGAAGAACCTCCGTGTCGGACGTTCCCCGGAAATCCACACCGAGCGCGGTCAGTTCGTTTCGTATGGACTGAAAATTGTAAATTTCGCCATTGAAAACGATGACATGGCGACCGGACGCCGATTCCATCGGCTGCGCACCGGTTTGCGATAGATCTATGATCGCAAGGCGGCGATGCCCCAGTCCAATCCGACCTTCCGCTTCCAGTGCGGAGCCACCGGCGTCCGGTCCACGGTGCGTCAGGGTATCCCTCATGCTGTCAAGCAGGCGGAGAGGATCAGCACATCGCTGACGATCAAAATCCAGAAAGCCAGCAATTCCGCACATACCGCTAGCTTAGGTGCGCGTATCTACGTTGCGAGTGCGAAAATGGGTATTTAAAGGGGAGAAAGTGGAATGAGCAGCGGGATGTGCTTCTGCGGTTAAAGCGAGGGCGCCGATCGCAAGAGGCTTGCAGCTTCGCCGATTACCGACGTCCTTTGAATCTCTTCCAGGCAAGCCAGGATTTGCCGGGATTCTGCGGCGTAATTCACGCTCATCCGGTCGACCTGCTCAATGATCCGTCCAGCATCCGGATCCCTGATATCGAACACATATTCGTCCTGCTGGAAGTGAGCCGCCAAGTCGATATATTTGCTTGCCCAGCCGAGGATGATGGCCGGTACACCGCTCCGGTAGGCGAACACCACCGAATGATAGCGGGAGGCAACGACGTATTTGAAGCGACCGATGATATCGATCAATTCCGGGCTGGAGTATTCCCCACTTATCAGACCTACCTTGTCCCTGTTTTCCGTTTTGCCGAGGACGCTTTCGACCAGTCTGAAGTCGGCAGTGGAGGTGTTGAGAATGAACACCCGCTCGCCTGCAGTGGTCAGACGGTCCAGCATGCGCGAATAGAGGTCCAGCACCGCATCGGGGTTTCCGATCCTGAATACATTTTCGTTGATGATGAAGCCCACGGATCCCGGGGGCGGATAGCTTACTGTCGCGGCATCGTAAGAACTGAGGATGTCGCGCGCTTGCGGAAATACCTTCTCGCGGATCACCATATCTGCCGACAACTCGACATTGCCCAGCCCGAGAGACCGTAGACACCCATATCCCTCACGCTCGCGCGCGTAGATGCGCGTGCAGTAGTCCAGTTCCTCCCGAACCTCGTCGAGGAATGCCGCATCATCGTCCTCACCCCAGTCGAAAGGGCCGAAGCTCTGGGGCATCAGGATGATCTGTTTCTTATATTCCCTCGCGATACGGATCGTCTGAAGAAGCAGCCTGCCCCCACCCTTCCCCCAGCCGGATCCCAACGTGTACCCGCTCGCATCGAAGATAGCGTCAGCGTCTCGCAGAGCGCTGTCCATCTCGGTAATCTTACCGGACCACTTTCCAGTCTTCCGCCACATGCCCGCGAACCTCGCCAGGACATCCCCTAGCCAAGGCACACGGTTGAGCCGGTATTTGAAAACCAGGCGCGTGAAATCGTCATATGGAAATAGTTCGAACTGATACTGAGCGGGGTCGTCGTACTTATTGGCAAACCCGACGACCTCACAGCCCGGATAGATGGACTTGAGCCCGTAACAGAGCGACAGGAACATCGCTTGAGAGCCCTTGTTTCGCATCTGAACGCCGGTCACGATGAACTTTTTCATATTGATTGAAGGCCTTCTCAAAATTCCGTTCACCCCGAGAGATGAGGGTTCGGGCGTGTTTCCACCGACCGAAGTGGTCTCGTGCCGAGCAACTTCTGCTCGATTTCAGCCAGCTGGCCTCGGCACCATCCGGCTCCGTCTAAAATTGCAGAGCTGTGGTATTCCGGCGGGCGTGAAGCTGGCACAGCCAGAGCTACCAATCGCTTTGACCGATCACATTTGGGAAAAGCGATTAGTCCTTTATAGCCGCCGGCATACGTTGGCGGCCGCCCGAACTCTCACGCCACTTTCGCCTGATCCGGAGAGCTGTACCAATGGCTGAGCGGCTGGCCACTCATCCGTTCCAGAGCTTCAATGGAGGGAGCGTAATAATCGCTCAGACGCTGTCTGAGTTCGTCGGTGAGCGGTGGATATTCGATCTCGGTTGCGATGAGGCCTCTCGCCGCCTCGAACGCGGGCGCGCCCCGCAATGGACGAACGATCGGCTTAAGCCAATCCAGCCGCTTGCGCAGGCGCCCCGGTACGAGCGGGGTCGTCTTGTCCTTCACCTTTGATTGCGACTTTACAGCGAGCGGACGTGGCGAAAGCCCAAGATGGGCGCGCACCTGTGTCAGCTGTGCCTTCGGGCTTTTCGAGACGCCTTCGAAAAACAGGATGAGCATCCTCTCACGCCCGAATAAATCGATGAACCGCTCGAGGTGCGAAGCGTATCTTCCGGACTTCAGGATCTGCTCGCTCTCCCCGAGAGAGGGGTTCAGATATTTGTCTATGTCGCCCCCGACCTGTCCCCGGCGATACAGCATGCAATAACTGGAGTAAGCCCGTTCTACCGGATGCCGAAGCTGCGCGATCAGTTTCGCTTGCGGGACGTCACGGTGAAGTCGTGCAGCGGCCTCCGGGACATAGAGATACGAGTTCGATTTCTCGCCAACAAGCTTGTCCCGCCGTCCTTCAGCGAATTGCGACAGGTACCAGTCTGTTCCGCGAGCATATTCCCTCGAGAAATAATGAAGTTCCGGGTCCGGCATGTAGACCGAAGGATCGGACTGCAGCTGTGTTTGCAGCCATGTCGTCGCCGATTTTGCGGCGCCGATAATGACGAAATCGATGTCCTTTAACTGCATTGCCTGCCCTAACCTTTGCCCATCGCGCTGGCCGCTGGATACCAACGCATTCGACGAGACGATGGAAGTGCAACCTGAGCCTTCGGACGGAAAGTCAGACTGCACCCTTCATATGCAACTGGCGCCGCACCTTCCCAGGAAGATGCACCATTAACGCTAGTCATGGGCACAAACCCGATCAAGGCAGGGCGATGGCGATCCAGGCGCATCGACTGACCCGCCTACCCGCGCCCGGCGCAAAAGATATGCTCAGGAGCATCCGCGCCGATCAGTGCATCACTTTCCTAAGCAGTTGAGAAGTGGCATTTTTATACCCCTTCTCAGTGGGCCGAAGCCTTCGATCTTGGTTCGTAGTTTGGCCGCTTAAGGCTTCGAGATCGTCATCTGACCCGTTTGCAGTACCTCTGATGAACCCACGCCATTCATCGTGACCAACGCGATATACCGATGCACCTCTTTCTCAACGAAATGAAGTTGGGCATCGCATCGGCATCACTGTCGGCACACCGTCAGTCGGACGCCGGCCAATCGCTATCGCTTTGGGAATGTAAAAATAGGGCGGATTTGCTTTGATATTTACCGATCCGATATTTTTATTTGTATTCCTGCCGATCGTATTGGTCGCTTTCTATGCGACAGCTTCGTACTTCGGACGGAATTACGCGCTCGCCTTACTCTTCGTAGCGTCGATAATATTTTACATCCCTCACTCGATGACGTCGGTCATCCTCTTGCTGATCGCGCTGGCGGTAAACTTCTCGGTAGCAATGATCATAACGAAGATGGATGATCAGGATAAAAACAGGCGTTCAACATATTTGTTCGGCCAATTTTATAACATAGCCTCCCTCTGCTATTTCAAATACAAGATTGTCACCCTTTTGTTGGGGCCGAAATCCGGTCTCATCGTGGACATCGCAGGCATAGCAATTCCTGCGGGAATATCCTTTTACACATTCCACCAGGCAGCATTCCTGGCCGATGCATATGCCCGCGAGAAGAATGTTACGCAGTTCTTGGGAAGACTTGGATCGATCAAGTCAGTATTTTCGGCATTTTGTCGCTACGGCGCTTTTGTGAGCTTCTTCCCCCAGCTGATCATCGGGCCGATCACCTATCTCAGCGAGTTCAATCCGCAAATTCAGTCGAAGCGGTTCTTGAGGCTCAACCCGATCGATCTCGCCGTTGGATTGACCTTCATCTCGATCGGGATGTTCAAGAAGGTAGTTCTGGCTGACAATCTTGCACCGACGGTCGACGTCGTCTTCAGCGCAGCGAATGTAGGTGCGGAAATTCACCCGGTTCAGGCCTGGATCGGTGCACTTGCCTATATGGCCCAGCTCTACTTCGATTTCTCCGGCTATTCGGACATGGCGCTCGGCCTCGCCCGCATGTTCGGATTGCGATACCCGATAAACTTCTTCTCGCCGTTCAAAGCCAACGGGATCATCGATTACTACCGCCGATGGCACATGACCCTCACGCGCGTGATCGCTCGGTTTCTCTACACGCCCCTATCGGTCGCGGGAACGCGCTACAGCATGTTCAACCGGCTTGCGCCCATTCCGGCTCACTTGCTCAGCCTGTGGCTTCCAATGCTCGTCAACTTCCAGATCATCGGCCTATGGCACGGTGCATTGTGGACCTTTTCCGTTTTCGGACTCATGCACGGATTCTGGTACGCGCTCGAAACCGAAGTTCGGGCGTCGAAATGGTACAAGAGCGTTCGCAAAACCACTTCGCCGCTAGTCATCGGGTTCATCGAAAGGGCAGTCTTCTTCTTGCCACTTTGCCTTAGCCTTGCGATGTTTCGTTCGGAAAGCGTCGCGGGCGGCTTTCATCTGTTCGGGCAAATGTTTGGTGCATCGTTCGATGCCCCTTCCGCTTTCAACATGCGCGAACCTGTCGTCACACTCGCCGTGGCGTTTTCGATCATCTATCTTTGTCCAAACAGCGTAGAACTGATGCGCCGATATCGCCCTGCGATCATGACCTACGACAACAAGAGCTATGGGCCAGCCTTTCTTCGCGAGCTGTGGCGTCCCGGATGGATACAGGCGGCGGCTATTTCCGGACTTGTCCTCGCGTCGCTCTACTACGTGTCACGGCAGCCACCATTCCTGTATCAGGGGTTCTGAACCATGGCCCGGCCAGAACACTTCGCAAGCGTCGCTGAATCGCCGCCTCCGCACTCGGCTGGGTTCAGGCTGACAGATACTCGCTGGCGAGCAGCGCGACCGATGATTCTGGCCGCCGCTCTCATTACTTTTCTATATCTATTGCTTGCGACCGTCGTCATCGCAGTCGATCCGCATAATGTTTATCGGTGGGGTGCAAATCCTCGAATTGAGCCTGACGACACACCCAGAGACATGGTCATCGACTGGATCGACGTTGCTACGAAGGATCCTTCTTTCAACACGTTCCTCGTAGGGAGCTCAATCACGGCGATGTATTCGCCGGAATACCTGAAGGCAATTCTTGGGCCTGAGACGCGCGCCGTAAACCTGAGCTATGGCGGCCCCCGCCCCAAAGATCGCGACCTGGTCCTGGATCGGTTAATCGACAACCCAAGCGTACAACACGTCATCCTTACGTTTGACTGGACTTACATGGTGGGGCCCGACGTTGCGAACTCGAGTTTCCCGACATTCCTGTACGACGGGGACATCACCAACGATCTACGGATGGTGAACCTTCCGACAATTCGGAAAACGTTCGAAATCATGAGCGGGAAGCTGACCTACGATAATCCGGACGATGCGGAATATCAGACCTTCGTGAAGAACATGTATGTCAAATTCCAGCGGCCGAGCGAGATTGCCAAGCTAGGTCGCATGATTGAGCGCAACCGCAAAGACATCGACGCGAAAAGCGGAAAAGACTGCCACAGCTTTCGGTCTGTGAACGAACAACTCATCCCCGACGTGCGGTCTCTTTCTGAGAGAGGAGTCAGGGTCGATATCCTGTTCCCGATAGAGTCTTACGCTTTTTATTATGTAAGGCAGAACGACATCAGTCCTACACTTCTCGATGAGCAAATGATTGCGCGGCGCTGTCTGGTAAATGCCGTCAGTGATTTATCTGGCGTCAGGGTCTTTGCATTAGATGGCGACCCCACGGTGGCGGGGGACCTCGCGAACTTTCGTGAAGTTGGCCACGCGTATGATCCAGCGATTTTGCAGCGATTTGTTTCTGCGATGAAAACCGGAAAAGACCGGATAACTCGGGCAAATTTTGCAACCTACGAGCGCGATATCCGCAATGCGGTAAAAGAATATCGCATCGCGAACAGCTTTCCGATCCACGAAAATTAGGCCCAGATCGTCACGAAAAGGTTTCCCAGATGTCCGATCAGAATGTCATTCTCGAAAAGATTACAGCCATTATTCGTGACCTGTTCGACGAGTATGACGGGCCGGTAACCATGGAGACGACTGCGAACGATGTGGCGCAGTGGGATAGCCTGTCGCACGTTCGCCTGATGGTGATGATCGAAATGGAGCTAGGAGTACATTTCAGCACATCGGAGATGCAAAGCTTCAAGAATCTGGGGGATCTGGTCAACGCGGCCGCGAAGCAGGTCGGATGACCTCCGAAAATTTCCCTTGGCGACCTCCTCTTTCTTCTAACTGGGGGGAACGGCTCAAAATTTTCGAGGCTGCGCTCATCGAGGGCCGCGATCTCGACTTTCACGCGGTCAGATCGCTAGCGGGTCAGCGACTTACCACCCGTGAGCAACTGCGGCTTGAACGGTTTGCGAACAAACTGCTCAAGTCGGACATACCTAGCCCGACTTTTGCCCCTGTTTCGATAGGTCTGCTTGGAAATAGGACACTTAGCTATCTACCTGCCCCCCTGGCCGCTGCGGGTCTGGCGCGGGGCCTTGCCATATCGTCAGTCGAGGCGCCCTACGACAGCGTTGCAAGTTACGCTTATTCGCCTTCGGACTGCTTCGGTGAGCCTCTGGATGCTGTGCTCGTTGTACTCGATGAAACCGCCTTCGCGAACAAGCGCCCAATTCTCGACCGCGCCGCAGAGGAGGAAGCTGTCGCAGCCGCTGAAGACCTCTTTTCTGCGCTTGCCGCCGCCACCTTGGAAAAGTCACAATGTCGGCCAATCTTTGCAACCCTTCCAGCCGCACAACAGGTTTCATCGGCTGAACTGGCCACACCTGGTACCAGCGCGCGCTTCAGACATCTGGTCAACCTCAAGCTTGCCAAAGGGGCGATGCTCGGCAAATGGCTGATATGGGATCAGGCCGCACTGGCCAGCCGCGTAGGAATTGAAAACTGGCTCGATCCGATCCGTTACCATGCAGCCAAAATACCGTTTCGTATCGAAATGTGTCCTTTAGCATCGGACAGCATCGCCGCGGTATTAGCTACAATGAAAGGCAAGTCCGCGCGAGCGCTTGTCCTTGATCTTGATAACACCCTGTGGGGCGGAGTGATCGGCGATGATGGGCTGGCAGGCATTAGGCTTGGCCAGAATTCGCCTGAGGGAGAGGCATTTGTCGCCTTTCAGAACTTCATTTTGTCCTTACGCGATCGTGGTGTGGTTTTGGCTGTTTGTTCGAAAAATACTGACGAAATTGCGCGCGAGCCTTTTCGAAATCATTCGGAAATGGTCCTCAAAGAGAGTCACATTGCGGTCTTCCAAGCCAACTGGAACGACAAAGCTACCAATATCCGGTCGATTGCCGAGACCCTCGGTCTGGGCCTTGAGTCGCTGGTCTTCGTTGACGACAATCCTGCCGAACGCGAGCGAGTGAGACAGGAATTGCCGATGGTATCGACCATTGAGGTCGGCGAAGATCCTTCCTTCTTTATCGAGAGGATTTCGCAGTCGGGACTGTTCGACCACCTGCCGCTCAACACGGAAGATATTTCGCGGGCCGAAAGTTATGGGGGCCGAGCGGCAGCAGCCGAAGTGCGCGCAAAAATCGGAAACTACAGCGACTATCTGTCGTCGCTTGAAATGCGCATGACGATCAAGCCCTTCGACGGTGCCGGGCGCAGTCGCGTCACCCAGTTGATCAATAAATCCAACCAGTTCAACCTGACGACCAAACGATATGGCGAACAGGATGTTCAAAGAATAGAAGAGGATCCGGATCAGCTTGCATGGCAGGTTCGCCTGGAGGACAAGTTCGCGCAGCATGGCATGATCGGTGTGATCATCGTGCGCAAAGATGGTGCGGCTTGGACGATCGACACTTGGCTGCAATCGTGCCGGGTCCTTGAACGCGGTGTCGAGCAAACCGTCATGGATGCCCTCTTCGACACGGCAAGGCGGGCCGGCGCATCAACAGTACATGCGCGATATGTTCCCACAGATCGAAACGGAATGGTTTCGCAGTTCTTCCCCGCCTTCGGTTTCGATATTGTCGAACGCTGCGATGACGGTTCGATCACCTATTCTCAAGAGGTCGACCAGTATGCGCCGCATACGACATTCATCGACGTGAGCATCGCCGACTGACCTGCGAAGGCGGAAGCTTTGCTTGGTATGCACGGAACCGCTTAGTGCCTCCGAATTGCGTTCAAAAACCTACAGCTATGATGACCCTTAGCTCTGGTTTCCTGGTCCGCTCGCCGTGTGCTCGGAAATGCCACGTTTCGTGGTCAGATAGGTTGCAAAGCTTCCCAGCCAGTGGCTGCCTTCGTAATTCTCCGCACTGATCGCGGCGATGCCAACCTCACGATGCCGATCGGCAGAAGCCTCGAGTGCGGCGCGCCGCGGGTCTTCTGGAGGCAGAGCCGACAGGATCCCTTCCATCGCCCACGCGCGCGACAGGTTGACACCATCAAGATGGACGAGCTTGCCGTCGGTAGGGTCACGCACAATGCCGGGTTCCAGCCAATCCGCCGAACCATCCGTGGGTATGTCTGGCAAAAATCCGCTGAGCCACTCGGCGAAGCGGTCGGATGGCATGACCCTGCGCATCAGATCCGCTTCCATCAAACAGGGAGAAAGAAAATCCTCGCCAGAAGGTTCATATCCGATCGGGCAATCGCGATCCCCTTCGTGGAATTCCAGCGATTTCGCGACCAGCAACTGCTCCAGTTCGGTATTGCCGACCTGACGGGCGTAATCGAGCATCAGGCCGAACGCGAACGCACTTTGATTGTGAGTCCCGACACGAATGGGATAAGCGAGATTGGGAAGCCAATTCATCATGTTGGCTACGATCGAATTTTCGAGTGACCGAAGATTCTCCCGCCACCTCTTCATCTGAGGATCGTCGCTCTCGTCCAGCTCGGCCACCAATTGCAGAAACCACGCCACGCCATACGGTCGCTCGAACGACGCGCGATCGCCGTTGGTATAATAGCTGAGCTCACCGGCCATATTCTGTTCGGTCAAGCTGCGATCGAGTGCGGCAAGGATCGCTTCGCGCATGGGCGTGTCCGGGTCAGTGCGCGCTAATCTGGCGAGCAGCCAATGCCCATGCACCGAACTGTGCCAATCGAAACATCCGTAAAATGCCGGCGTGAGTTGGCTGGGCGGAAGCGCGTCGGCATCGCTTTCCAGAACGTGCGAGATCTTGTTAGGGTATTCGCGATGGACGCAATCAAGTGCAAGCAAGGCAAATCGATCAGTCTGGCTGTCTGCGCGAGGCGCTGGAAATTTCCTTGCCTCGGTCGCATCATCAGCCTCGGGTGAGCAAGCCACTAACAACAAACCCAATAGCGAACCAATTGCAATTCTACGCATACAACTGCGTATCCGCTTTCCTAGCCTTCGCCAAGCGTCCCAAAACCATTCAATCTGGATAAATGGTAGCGGAGGAGGGACTCGAACCCCCGACACGCGGATTATGATTCCGCTGCTCTAACCACCTGAGCTACTCCGCCCCGAAAGGCATGCCGGGGCATTTGCTCGCTCGGCAGGCGGCGCGTTTAGGGCGGTCCGGCCACCGGGTCAACCGCGCAAATGTGCTACATGTGCGATTTCCGGAATGGGCCTCACGCAAACAATTTATCTTCGGTCACAACGGGCCGGCAAGCCATCTGTTTACCAGCTAGAGACGGCCATGTCCGCGGAAGTCGAACCCTTTCACCTTCTCCCAGGGTCCCCCTCGATACCGGAAGAGGTCAACCCCCGTGAACTGGAAGGCTCGGTGCTCGATCGTGCCCGCCAAGGCTGCTTGCAGTGCCTTTGCTTCCTTGCCGCTGACTTTGTTCTGGATCGTCACATGCAGGCGTGGGCGATGCTGATCCTGTTGCGTCAACAGGCCATTGAAATGGTCGGCAATCAGTTCGCGTAGTAAAAGCATGTCCGCACTGATCAGTTTGACGGCCGTTCCCCGCCCCAGCGACATTATGCCTTCGACATGGCCATCGATGGGCGCAAACTCTGCTGCCAGGCGCCTGAGATACGTGCACGCCTCCGCTTCGCACATGGCCGGCAAGGCGTGAAACAGCGTGACATGAGCTTCGAGATAATTGCGTTCTGCAGGAAAATGGGCCTTGCGGAGGGCCGTATATCGGGCGTGCAGATCACGCGGCAGCCGGGCCGTGACAATCAGAGGCGCTTCACCTTCGGTGTTCACATTTCCCCACGCTGGCGGCGGATTTCGAACCACTTGGCTACATTGCGATTGTGCTCGTCCAGCGTTTGGGCGAATGCGTGCCCACCAGTGCCGTCGGCCACCATATAACGCGCAGACGTCTTTGCCGGATTGAGCACGGCAGCAATGGACTCGCGGCCCGGATTTGTAATCGGCCCCTTCGGCAATCCCACCATCGAATACGTGTTATAGTCGTTGATGGCGGCAATTTCGGATTGCTTGATCCGTCGGCCCAACGGCCGGCCCTTCGTAATCGGGTAGATGATCGTGGGGTCAGCCTGCAGCAGCATCCCATCCTTCACGCGATTGGAGTAGAGGCCGGCGACCATGCGCCGTTCTCTGGCGACGCCGGTTTCTTTCTCGACGATGGAGGCAAGTGTCACGGCTTCCTGAATGGTATCGACAGCGATATCGTCGGCGCGCTTGGGCCAGGCTTCGGCGAGATAGTTCTGCATTGCCGCTTGCATGCGTGCCAGCACGGCGCCGCGGGATTCGCCGCGTTCATAGTCGTACGTATCGGGAAGCACCGAGCCTTCGACCGGGACAGGGATCTCTCCGGTCAAATTTTCTTCTGCCATCAGCCGGTCGTGAACCATGACGGAAGGCAATCCTTCGGGAATGGTCACGAACCGCCTTATTACCTCGCCATGCTGAAACGTATCGAGGATTTTCGAATTGCTGGCGCCTGCAGGCAAAAGAAATTCGCCAGCCATGATCGGATCGGACGATCCGAATATCTTGGCGCGCAGCAGGAAGCCGCGTGGGTCGGAGATCAACCCTTCATCCGCCAACTTGTCAGCCACAGACGTCAGGCTGGCCCCAGACGGGACGATGAAATTCGTATCATCCTCGACCTGGGCACTGCCCCACCAGCCCGACAGGAACCAGATAACGCCAATCGCCAGGACGAGCGCCAATACGCTGGTTAGAAGGCACCCGGCCTTCTTCACGTCAGTCTACCTTCTTGATGATTACCGACGCGTTGGTGCCGCCGAAGCCGAAGCTGTTGTTGAGTGCGGCATTCACTTCGCGTTGTTTCGCCTTGAGGGGCACAAGATCGACACCTTCCGTGCCCTCGTCGGGGTTATGCAAGTTGAGCGTCGGCGGGACGATCTGGTCGCGAATGGCAAGAATGCAGAAAATCGCCTCGACTGCCCCGGCGCCGCCCAAGAGATGGCCGATGGCAGACTTGGTCGAACTCATTGATGCGCCGCCAAGATCATCGCCCAGCACACGCTTCACGGCGCCAAGTTCGATCGTATCGGCCATGGTCGATGTACCGTGCGCATTTACGTAATCGATGTCGCTCGGCTGCATGCCGGCTTTCTTCAAGGCCATGCGCATGGCGAGCTCAGCGCCTTTGCCCTCAGGATGAGGCGCGGTCACATGATAGGCGTCGCCAGAAAGGCCGTAGCCGACGATTTCCGCGTAGATTTTCGCACCGCGAGCCTTTGCATGTTCGTACTCTTCGAGCACGACGACGCCAGCCCCCTCGCCCATGACGAAACCATCGCGGTCCTTGTCGTACGGGCGGCTGGCTTCGGTCGGGCGATCGTTCATACTCGTGTTGAGGGCGCGCGCTTGTGCGAAGCCGGCTACGCCGAGCGGATTGATGGTCGATTCTGCGCCACCTGCCAGCATCACATCAGCATCGTCGAGCGCAATCATCCGCGCGGCATCGCCGATGGAGTGCGCGCCGGTGGAGCAGGCGGTGACGACGGCATGATTGGGGCCCATGAGGCCGTATTTGATGGAAACCTGCCCGGAGATGAGGTTGATCAACCGCCCATGAACGAAATGCGGGCTGACCCGCCCAGGGCCGCGCTCGTGAAGAACAATCGATTCGCTTTCAATGCCCGGCAAACCGCCAATGCCCGAACCAATCGATACGCCCGCGCGCAGTTTGAGATCGTCATCCATGTCGACGAGACCGGCATCTTCCAGCGCCTGGCCAGCTGCATCGATCCCATATATGATGAATGGATCGACCTGGCGCTGAACCTTGTGATCCACCCGCTTGTCGGGATCGAAACCGTCTTCGTGGTCCTTGGGTTTCACTTCGCAGGCAATGGTGCATTTCTGCCCGGTCGTATCGAACCGGGTGATCTGCCCCGCCCCGCTTTTACCAGCGATAAGGTTTTTCCATGAAGTCTCCACATCACCCCCGAGGGGGGTGACGAGGCCAAGTCCGGTTACGACCACACGACGCATGCTATTCTCCGCAAAAAGACAACAGGCCCGGCCCAGTTACCGGGTCGGGCCTGTCCGAACCCGCACTCGGCGGGCATGAAGGCAGCTGAAGGCTTAGCCCTTGTGCTCTTCGATGTACTTGGTCGCATCACCAACGGTGGTGATTTTTTCGGCAGCGTCATCGGGGATTTCGACACCGAATTCTTCTTCGAACGCCATGACCAGCTCGACGATATCGAGGCTGTCCGCACCGAGATCATCGATGAAGCTGGCTTCCTGGGTGACCTTGTCGGCCTCGACGCCGAGATGCTCGACGACAATCTTCTGCACGCGGTCGGCAGTATCGCTCATTGTAATCCCTCTCAGATCTGGGGGTTATTGAATTGCCTGTCGCCCTAATGAACGCTGAAGGCTTAGGCAAGGGTCTAGGAATCGTTCTGACAGAGCGCGGACGGTAGCTCGGGGCCCGCTCACTCCCCTGCTTGATCGACCCGCGTCGCTTCCGCGCCCTGCGGCTTGGGTGCATCAACGGTGCGAATATGAACATCACGCAATTGGCGCGGCGAAACAAGGCTCGGTGCGCCCATCATAAGGTCCTGCGCCTTCTGGTTCAACGGGAAGGCAATGACTTCGCGGATGTTGGGTTCATCCGCAAGCAGCATGACGATACGGTCGATACCCGGGGCCGAACCGCCGTGCGGCGGTGCGCCGAGCTTGAACGCCTCGATCATGCCCGAGAAGTTTTCGTCGACATCGGCCTGCGTGTAGCCGGCAATCTCGAAAGCCTTGTACATGATGTCGGGCCTGTGGTTACGGATCGCTCCGCTGGACAGCTCGTATCCGTTGCAGACGATGTCGTACTGCCACGCCTTGATGTCCAGCGGGTCCTGGGTTTCGAGCGCATCCATCTCGCCTTGCGGCATCGAGAACGGGTTGTGGCTGAAATCGACCTTCTTGAGGTCTTCGTCATATTCGAACATCGGGAAGTCGACGATCCAGCAGAACTTGAAGCAGTCTTCCTCGATCAGGCCCAGTTCCTCGGCCACGCGGGTACGTGCAGCACCCGCGAGCTTGGCCGCGTCCTTTTCCTTGCCTGCAGCGAAGAACAGACCGTCGTTTTCGCCTAGGCCCAATTCGGCATAGAGTTTCTCCATGCCCTCGGTACCGTGATTCTTGGCAATCGGACCTCCGAATTCGCCGCCCTTGCGGGTGACGTAGCCGAGCCCGGCAAAGCCTTCGCGGCGGGCCCAGTCGTTCATCTCATCGAAGAACTTGCGGCTCTTTTCGTGCGTTTCTGGCGCGGGAATCACACGGACCTTGCCGCCGGTCCCGACGATTTTTTCGAACAGGCCGAAACCGCTGGTCGTGAAGTGTTCGGTCACGTCGCTGATGAGCAGTGGGTTGCGCAGATCGGGCTTATCGCTGCCATACTTCAGCATGGCGTCGGCATAAGGGATGCGCGGAAATTCACCTGCAGGGGTCACAGTTTTTCCGTTTGCGAATTCTTCGAAAACGCCTGCCAGAACCGGTTCGATCGTCTGGAAGACATCTTCCTGCGTCACGAAGCTCATTTCGAAATCGAGCTGATAGAATTCGGGGCTGCGATCGGCGCGCAAATCTTCATCGCGGAAGCAAGGGGCGATCTGGAAGTAACGGTCGAAACCGGCAACCATGAGCAACTGCTTGAACATCTGCGGGGCCTGCGGAAGCGCATAGAAGCGGCCCGGGTGGAGGCGGCTCGGCACGAGATAATCGCGTGCGCCTTCCGGACTCGATGCGCCCAAGATCGGGGTTTGGAATTCGCTGAACCCCTGGTCGATCATCCGGCGACGCAGCGAGGTGATTACGCGGTTCCGCAGCATGATATTGGCGTGCACCCGCTCGCGGCGCAAATCCACGAACCGATATTTGAGGCGCGTTTCTTCCGGGTAATCCTCCGCCGAATTGACGATCAGTGGAAGATCGTCTGCGCGGCTCTGGACATTGACCGAGCGCGCGAAGACTTCGATCTCCCCCGTCGGCAGGTTCTTGTTGACCGCCACATCGGCGCGCGCCTTCACGACACCGTCGATCGTGACGACCGATTCCAGCTTGATCTTGTCAAGAACCGGCAGCGCGTCGCTATCCTCGTCGGCAACGATCTGCGTGATGCCGTAATGATCGCGGAGATCGATGAAGAGAACGCCGCCATGGTCGCGTTTGTTATGCACCCAGCCCGACAGACGAACGGTTTCGCCGACATCGTCTTTGTTCAGCGCGGCACAGTTGTGGGTACGATAGGCGTGCATCTAAAATCTTTCCATTTTCGGAGCTATAGCGCTAGGGGCGCGAAGGGCTGCGCTCCTCTAGCAGGAATCGCGCGCGCTAACAGGGCAAGCACGGCTTTTTGTCAAGGTTGCGCACGCCCTGTTGTCTTGGGCCGGTTTGGCCCGTGGGCGGCACTCCGCCCGAACCAGAAACGAGTACGATGAAAATACACGAACTGATTACGACGACAGAACCGCTGGCCGAACTGTGCGAGCGCCTGGCAAAACACGAATTCGTCTGCGTCGACACCGAATTCATGCGCGAGAATACCTATTGGCCTGAACTCTGCCTGGTGCAGATCGGCAATGAGGAAGAAGCGGCCGCCATCGACCCGCTTGCCGAAGGGATCGATCTGACACCGCTGTGGGACCTGCTCTGTGAAAATGAAGACATTCTGAAGGTCTTCCACGCAGGGGGGCAGGATGTGGAAATCGTCTACAATTTTACCGGCAAGACGCCGCAACCGATCTTCGATACGCAAATCGCGATGATGGCGATCAGCCAGTCCGAACAGATCGGCTACGCCAATCTCGTCGAGAGCTGGCTCGGGCTGACCATCGACAAAGGCGCCCGCTTTACCGACTGGAGCCGTCGCCCGCTGACCGATCGGCAGATCGAATATGCGATCGGCGATGTGACACACCTCGCCACGATCTTCCCGCGTATTCTGAAGAAGCTCATCAAGACCGGGCGTGGTGCTTGGCTCGATGCCGAAATGGAGCGGCTCGCAGATCCCGCGAATTATGCCAATGATGCCGATATCGCCTGGCACCGCATACGATCGCCCGGCCGCAATGCACAGGTACTTGGGCGCCTGAAAGCGCTCGCCGCCTGGCGTGAGAGCGAAGCTCAGCACAAGAACATTCCGCGCGGCCGCATCATGCGTGATGAAACGCTGGCCGATATTGCCAGTCACCCCCCCAAGAAACAGCCCGACCTTACGAAGGTTCGTGGCCTGTCGAACGCCTGGAAGGACAACGACATCGGCAAACGCCTGATGAAAGTGCTCGACAAGGCGAAACCGCTTTCGAAGGAAGAAATGCCCGAAAAGCCCAAGCGCGGCGCGCCTCTAGGTAAAGAAGGCGCCCTCGTTGCCGACCTTCTTAAGCTGCTTTTGAAGATCCGTGCCCGCGAAATCGATGTTGCATCCCGGTTGCTGACCAAGGCGGATGAAATGGAAGCCCTTGCCGCGGGTGTTCGCGATCTTAAAATCCTCGATGGCTGGCGTTACGAGGTATTTGGCAAAGACGCGCTCGAACTCGTCGAGGGTCGGCTTGCCTTCGCGGTCAAAGATGGCCGCCTGCTCATGACGCACATCGATGACCTCCATGCCGGCATGGTCGAAACGCAAGCTGCAGAATAGGCCGGCCGAGTGTCCACCTATCTGCCGACGCTGAAGCAATTGCAGTATCTCGTCGCGTTGCACGAGCACGGCCATTTCGGCCGCGCTGCGGAGGCAAGCTTCGTTTCTCAGTCGACGCTCAGTGCCGGGATACGCGAGCTGGAATCGCTCCTTGGTGTAACACTGGTAGAACGAAGTCGCCGGGTCGTGCGCTTTACAGCGCTCGGCAATCAGGTGGTGGAGAAGGCTCACCGGATTCTGCGCGAAGCTGAGGAACTGGCGGATCTGGTACAGGCTGCGGGAAAGCCTCTCGCCGGCCAACTGCGGATGAGCGTAATTCCCACTATTGCGCCGTTCTTGCTGCCACGCTTTCTTCCGCGCCTGCGTCGCGAGCGTCCCGATCTGCAATTACTACTGCGTGAGGAGACCAGTCAGGACGCCGTTGAATCGCTGCAGCACGGGCGCGTCGACTGTGTGCTCCTCGCCCTTCCCTTCGCCACGGGCGAGATCGAACAGGCCCACATTGCGGACGACGAGCTTTACGTTGCCTTTCCAAAAGGCGACCCGCGTGACCCACCCGATGTCATTCCTCCAAGCATGATCGATGAGGGACGCCTGCTGCTACTTGAAGACGGACACTGCCTCAAAGATCACGCTTTGGCCGCCTGCAACCGACCAGAACTGCGGGCTTCGGCTACCATGATCGGCACGAGCTTACATACACTTGTCCAGATGGTGGATAACGATCTGGGGCTGACGATGCTGCCCAAGATGGCCATCGACGCGGGCATTCTAAATGGGACGGAAGTCGTCGCGCGCCCCCTCAAGTCGAAGAACGCCACTCGCGAGATCGCCCTCATCTGGCGCCGCAACTCGCCAAGACGAGACGATTTCGAACTTCTGGCAAAGGAATTACGCGAGGGCTAAACGCAAAAGAATCGGTCGCCAATTGTCGCCGAGATGGCGATGTCTTCGACAGAGAAAAGGCTTCATTCACCTAGAAGCATTCTGATGACGCCTTCATATCTAGGCTTTTCGTAGCAGACTTCGCAAAACCTAGTCTGGCGTCAACCCATCGGGCATTGCGCGTTCCGTATTGCGGCGGCGCGCCAGCTCGCGGGCGTACTCCTGCAGATCCGGTTTTTCGTCGAGCTCGTCGACAATCTCGAAGCCGAAAATGGTTTCGAGCACATCCTCCAGTGTTACCAAACCTACGAAGGTACCGTATTCGTCGAGCACAGCCAGAATATGGTTGTGATCGGTGACCATGCGATGAAACAGCTTGTTCACCGGCACTTCGTCGAGGACACCGGGCAGAGATCTGATGATACCGTCGACATCGCAATGCGCATCGCCTTTGGCGAGGCACACAAGCAGATCGCTTTTCAACACGAAGCCGCTCGGCTTGTCGCTCTCCCCATCGAGAACCGGAATGCGGCTGTAGGGCGAGGCGCTGACTTTTTCCGCCCATTTGCCAAGATCATCCGACTTGCTCAGACCGAACACGACCGTGCGCGGCGTCATGATATCCGAAGTCTTGACCGCGTTGAGCTGGATAAGATTTTTCATAAACCGCACTTCGACCTTATCGATCTGGCCGGAAGCTTGCCCCAGACTGGCGATAGCCAGCAGTTCGTCACGGTGCTGAGGCGGATCCGCGGGCTTGCCGGACGTTATCAGTCGCGTGATCTGCCGTGACGCCCACACCAGCGGCGCGAGCGCGGTGATCAGCACGGGCAGCAGGGAAGCTGTGAACGGTGCCAGGCTGGTCGCATAACGCGCACCAATGGTTTTGGGGATAATCTCTGTCACCACCAGAACCGCCACGGTCAGGACACCGGCGAAAACAGCTTCGCGTCCCGCTCCGTAGAGCGCGGCATACTGCGCACCCGCCCCCGCTGCACCCATAGTGTGCGCCACGGTGTTCAGCGTCAGGATCGCAGCAAGCGGGCGCTCGACGTCGTCTTTCAGCCCTTTCATTTTTGCGGCCCACTTCGCGCCGCGTTCTTCCGCGGAGCGAACGCTGGACGGAGTTATCGTCAGCAGCGAAGACTCCAGTAGTGAACAGAAGAACGATACGATCAGCGCGAGCGAAACGTAGAAAATCAGTAGGGCCATGAAAGCTGGCGTCTTGGCGCCGTCTCCGAAATTTGCAGTTCGTCTGTTACCTAGAGAGCCGGCGGAGTTACGCCAGCATTCTCGCGGCGAGATGGCAAAGAAATTTGCCCGCGGAGGTGACTGCGTCTGTCAGTTCCCTCCCCCGCTCCGGGAGCTTCAGTCCATGTGCTTCAGGCCAACCCGCAGATAGTCCCAACCCGTTATGACCGTCAGCACCGCTGCCCCCCATAGCGTCACCAGCCCGACGGTGTGCGGAATGTTCGCATCGACTGCGCCGATCATCATCGTCCAGCGTGGCAGCCCCTCCCCGAGTATCAGAGCTCCGAGCGAGACCATTTGGAACGTCGTCTTCCATTTCGCCAGTTTACTCACCGGAACGGATACCTGCAGAGGTCCCAGAAACTCGCGCAGGCCCGATACCGCAATTTCGCGCATGAGGATGATAAGTCCCGCGACGACATGCATGTCGCCAACATAGGGCCCGTTCAGGACACCCTGCGCCGCCAGGACCAATATGACGGCAGCAACCATGATCTTGTCGGCAATCGGGTCGAGAAAGATACCCAGTTTCGATACCGTCCCGCTGGTCCGCGCGAGATAGCCATCGAAATAGTCGGTAATCCCCATGAGGCAGTACAGCGCGAAGGCAATCAGATAGCCCATCTCCCACCCCGGCCACCACAGGAACCAGGCAAGCAGCGGAATGGCCATGATTCGTGACAGGGTGAGGATGTTCGGCAGATTGAGCATTACCACTTCGCTCTAGCGACAATCGGTGCATCGCAAAAGCCGCCGAATGGCCTTGTCCGCTGGCGCGATAGGACTACACAGCAATGCAAGAATGGGTTTCTAACCGGGGGGTCATGTTTACAGCCACGCATTTGCTGCGCCGCCGACGGTTTCTGCCGCTCTTCGTCACGCAGTTGTTCAACGCATTCAACGACAATCTCTACAAGACCACTATGGTCCTGTTCGTGGTCTATGCGGTTTATAACGACGAAACGACCGAATCCAGCTTCAGCAGTCTGGCTTCCGCCTTGTTCATCCTCCCGTTTTTCATTCTCTCCGCGCTCGCCGGACAACTGGCCGATATGCGCGACAAGGCAAAGATCATCCGCACGGTAAAGATGTGCGAGATCGGGCTCATGATGATCGGGGCCGCAGGCCTGTACATGGCATGGCGCGGGATAATGGTTCACACGGTGGCGATCCCGCTCCTGCTGCTCGCGCTATTCCTGACCGGCGTGCAGTCCACTTTCCTTGGCCCCATCAAATATGCAATCCTGCCGCAGCATCTGAAGAAGGACGAAGTACTCGCCGGGACCGGACTGGTCGAAGCCGGCACCTACATTGCCATCCTGATGGGTACGATCCTGGCAGGTCCCCTGGCGGTCGATTATACCGGGTGGGCCGCGATGGGGATCATCGTCGTCTCGTGTATCGGTTACATGATCAGCCGTCAGATCCCGCCCGCACCGCCTCTTGGCGAAATCGAAAAGCTCGATTGGCATGTCCTTCGCGCCTCGGTGAAGCTGGTGCGGGACACGATGCACAATGCGGAAGTCTATTACGCGATCCTCGCCATAAGCTTCTTCTGGACGATTGGCGCCGTGCTGTTCATCCAGTTTCCGCCCCTGGCAAAGAACACGATCATGGCCAGTCCCGAAGTAGCCAGTCTCTTCCTCGTGGTATTTTCGATTGGCGTCGCAATAGGTTCAGTGGCGGTGAACGCGCTGCTCAAAGGCAAAGTATCGGCGCGCTATTCTCCAGCGTCGGTCATAGTGATGGGCCTGTTCGTGGTCGCCTTTTACATTGTCGCCAAACTGTGGGAAGCGGACCAACCGGCGGACTTGCTGGACGTGGGCGAGTTCATCGCGTGGCCCATGGCGTCTTTGCTTATGCTGTGCCTGCTCGGCATTTCAGTGGCAGGCGGCATGTTCGTCGTCCCGCTATACGCCTTTCTGACCACGCGTGTATCACCGGACAAGGCATCGCGGACCATTGCGGCGAACAATATCGTGAATTCGGGTGCTATGGTGGGCGGATCGCTTCTGGCCATGGCACTGAGCGCTGTCGGTGTCCCGATCACAGAACAGATTCTTCTGTGCGCTGCCATGTGCCTGTTCTCCGCATGGCTCGCCAAGAGACTGATCGCGGCTGAGAACGAAGCGGCGGAAATCGCCGCCGGCGCAATTTAGACGATAAACGCGAGCACGGCTGCGACCGTCGCGAAATAGGTCGTTGCCACCCCGCGCACATCGTCTGCTGTCAGCCGCCAATCGATTGGCGTGTTCGCCGGAATATCGGCAAATGCGGCACGGCGCTGCGGGAGGCTGGCTCTGAACCAGTGCCGCGATCCTTCGCTCGTCAATACAAGTGCGCGTCTCATCATGCGGGATTAATGCTTTTTTAACCATTTGGTCTCCGGTCAGATATGCGCTGTCCCCCGTTGAAACGGTTTGCCGGAAATTAACCATGTTTGGCGCGATTGCGCGCGCAACCTACGCGGGCTAACCGCAGTGGCATGAAAGCACCTAACACTCCGCAAGCCGCCCAGCTTCTTGTCGATTGCCTGATCGAACAGGGCTGCGACCGGGTCTTCACGGTTCCCGGCGAAAGCTTCCTGCAGGTTCTCGACGGGCTGGGCCAACAAAGCATCATCGACGTCGTAACGTGTCGGCAGGAAGGCGGGGTTTCTTTCATGGCCTGCGCCGACGGGGCGATGACGGGCCGCCCGGGTGTCGCCTTTGTGACCCGCGGTCCCGGCGCGACCAATGCCAGCATCGGCGTTCACGTGGCCATGCAGGATTCCCAGCCGATGATCCTGTTCGTCGGCGATGTGGATAGCGAGATGCGCGACCGCGAAGGGTTTCAGGAAGTCGATTTCGCGGCCTTCTTCGGCCCGATCGCCAAATGGGCTGCGCGGATCGATTCGGCGGATCGCATTCCGGAATATGTCGCGCGCGCCTATGCCATGGCGGTTTCGGGTCGGCCTGGCCCCGTCGTCCTTTCTCTTCCCGAAGACATGCTGGGCCGGGATACGTCCGCAAAGCCGCGCCCGCGGGTGGAACGCTCGGCGCAGGCCCCCTGCCCCGATGCCATGCAGGCGATGATCGCGTTGATCGCGGATGCCGCCTCGCCCATTGCAATCATCGGTGGAGCCGGCTGGAACGCCAAGGCTCGCGAACATTTCCAGATCTTCGCAGAGCGTTTAGGCATTCCCGTTGCAACGGCTTTTCGTCGGCAGGATGCAATCTCAAGTTCAAGTAAGGTTTATGCCGGAAACCTCGGCTACGGCCCCAGTCCGAAGCTTGTCGAACGCGTCAAGAACGCCGATCTGATACTCGCGATCGGTGCGCGGCTGGGGGAAGCGACGACGGATGGCTATACCGTACCCCCGCTGATCGATGGCGATCGCAAGCTGGTTCATGTCCACCCGGATGCGAACGAGCTTAACAGCGTTTATCCGGCCGATCTGGCAATCTGCGCCTCGATGGACGAATTTGCCGAGAGCGCGGCACTCTGGGATGATGGTGAGGCTATCGATTTCGATGCCGGAATGCAGGCCCACGCCGAATGGGAGGAATGGGCTACGGCGCATCCCAACGGCCATACGCTGGACATGGGTCAGGCCGTGCAATTCATGCGCGACACCCTCCCCGCAGATACGATCATTTGTAACGGTGCTGGCAATTTCTCGGGCTGGTGGCACCGTTACTGGCGCTACGAGGGGTTTCCCACCCAGCTCGCTCCCACCTGCGGCGCCATGGGTTACGGCGTTCCAGCCGCAGTCGCTGCCGCCTTGCGGTTTCCTCAGCGAACGGTTGTCGCGGTGGCTGGTGACGGCGATTTTCTGATGAACGGGCAGGAGCTTGCGACCGCAGTACAGCATGATGCGAATATGGTCGTGATCGTGGTGGACAATTCCGCGTACGGCACCATCCGGATGCATCAGGAGCGCGAATTCCCTGGCGAAGACCGGATCAGCGCTACGCGCTTGGTCAATCCGGATTTTGCCGCCTTGGCGGCTGCCTATGGCGGCTGGTCGGCCAAGGCAGCGACGACGGATGAATTCAAGGATGCACTTGCTGCGGCACATGGACGGAATGGTCTCCGCCTCATTCACTGCACCATCGACATCGAACAGCTTGCTGCCAGTGGAGCAAGCGTCAGCGCCCTTCGCGATCGCTAACCAAAAAGAAAAGGCCACCGCCCCGGATGGGGAGGTGGCCTTCCTCGCTGTTATGTCAGCGTAGCGCTATCGTCAGACGTCGTCGCCCAAAGCGCCCTCGACCTTGCCCTTGACCTGCTGGGCTTCGCCCTTGCGTTCCTGGGTCTTGCCATCGACAACCATACGTTCGTTGTCGGTCGCTTTGCCAACGCCCTGCTTTACATTGCCGGCTGCTTCGTTTGCGCTACCTTTGATTTTGTCTGTAAGTTCACCCATGATACGTCTCCTTTTCGATCGCGCGGATAATCGCGCGGCTACAAGGACATAACGATCTGATAGCGAATTACGTTCCTCGCCCTCGCGACCAAGCGAACCGGGGTTGCGACGAAGATCAGATGCCAGCCATCGAGCAAATCATCGACCACTCGTCGGCCTTGATTTCCGCCACCGATAGGCGTGAATATTTCACGAGCTCGCAGTCGGCCAGTTTCGGCTCGGCCTTCACCTGCTTCAGGGTCACCGGACGGGGCAATTTCGTTTTGGGTTTCACCTTTACCGCGGCCCACTTACCTTCTGGATCGGTCGGGTCGGTGATCCCGGCCACGCTGACTTCACATATCCCGACAATCTCCAGCCCTTCGCGCGAGTGGTAGAAGAACGCTTGATCCCCTACCTCCATAGCGGCGAGATTGTTCTTGGCCCGGTGGTTGCGCACCCCGTCCCATGTACCCTCGCCCTCGCTAACAAGATCGTCCCAGCTATATTTGAAGGGTTCGGATTTCATCAGCCAGTAGCGCATCGCGGGTCTTCTCCATTTTTTCGCCTTGGCGCCGCGGTTAGCGATCCATGCACAGTATTGCCACCCGCCTTCCCGTCGTGCCCGGCAATTAACCGGTTCTTAGGTGCAATGAGTATATTTGGGGAAACGTAGCCGGACGCCAGGGGGTGGCATTGGTCGTTGAGACCTCATCTGAAATTGATCGTCGACCTGGCTCTGCCAGGCAGAAGACTGGCGTCGGTGAACGCGATTTCGTCTCCCTCGGCATCGCGCTTGCCGCCGTTATCCTCTTCGTGGGCACGGCAGGCGTCGTTCTGCCCGCGCTGTTCAAGGCGTGGAATGGCGAAGCAGCATCTCCGGATGTGGCGCTCACGAACGCCTTGTTGCTCAATGTGGCGCTCATCCTTCTGGGGTGGCAGCGCTACAAATCGCTTTCTGCCGAACTCAAGGTGCGCCGGAAATCCGAAGAAGAGGCGCGCAGGCTCGCCGACATCGATCATCTCACAGGCTGCTTCAATCGCCGCAGCTTTACGACACTGCTCGGCGATCGCCTGACGCATCTGGAAAGGCGCGAACATGCTCTTGCCGCAATCGCCCTCGACCTCGACAACTTCAAGCAGGTCAACGACCTGTATGGGCATCAGGCGGGCGACGAGGTTCTGCGCAATACGGCCGATCGGATCGATCGCCTGCTGCCGGACGGGGCGATCCTCGCGCGGCTCGGTGGGGATGAGTTCGTATGCGTCGTGCCCTATCACCCTGAGGTCCCCGATCGGGTCGATCAGCTAACCGCCCGGATGGCCGAACAGGTTGCGCGCCCGGTGAAGTGTGGAACAGCGACGATCGATATCACCATTTCGATAGGTATCGCATCCAGTCGGCAGCTGGATGATATGCGCAATGGGACCACTTCTGCTCAAAGCCTGATGCACAAGGCGGATATCGCCATGTACCACGCCAAGAAGCAGGGAAAGAACCGCTTCTACTGGTTCGAACCGTCGATGGAAAATGAACTCCGTTTCCGCAACGAACTGGAGGCCGGCATCCGCCGCGGCATCGTGAACGGCGAATTTCGTCCCTATTACGAACAGCAGATCGATCTCGAAACCGGCAGAATTGTCGGCTTCGAAATGCTTGCACGTTGGGAATCGCCCGAGATGGGCCTGGTTGGACCAGACATTTTCATTCCGATTGCCGAAGACATCGCGGTCATTGGCAAGATGAGCGAGAAGCTTATCGCGCAGGCTTTCCAGGACGCGCTCGCATGGGACGCAAGCCTGACCCTGTCGGTGAACATATCGCCCGTCCAGATGCGCGATCCCTGGTTCGCGCAGAAACTGCTCAAGCTACTTGTGCAGCACAATTTCCCCGCCAATCGCCTTGTCATCGAAATCACCGAAAGTTGCCTAGTGGAAAATGTCGGCATGGTGCGTTCGATGATCACCTCGCTGCGCAATCAGGGCGTCCATATCAGTCTCGATGATTTCGGAACCGGCTATTCCAGTCTGGCCCAGTTGCGCAGTCTCCCGTTCGACAATCTCAAGATCGACCGTGCCTTCATTGCCGAACTCAAGAACGAGGAAAATGGCGCCAAGCTGGTCGATGCCATCCTCGCCATGAGCGATGGGCTCAAACTCCCGGTGACGGCCGAAGGTATCGAGAACGAAATCATTCTCGAAACGCTGAAGCGGATGGGGAAAATGAAGGGCCAGGGCTATCACTATGGGCGCCCCGAACCGGCTGCCGACGTTCTCCGCCGGCTGGAGGAGCAGGATCTCCTCGCGAAGGATCTGCCAGCCAATGTGACGGAGATTGATTTCGGCAAGCGTCAGCCCGGGCGCGAAGGCGGCACTCGCGCCGTCTGACGCATGCACTGGACGCTGCGGCGCCAAATGCATAGATGCGCCGCACGATGCGCGTCGATTTCACCAAAATGCATGGACTGGGCAATGACTTTGTCGTGCTTGATGCTCGCGCAAAGGACTTGCCGCACATCGATGGCAGCATCGCCCGCGCGCTCGCCGACCGTCGCACCGGGATCGGGTGCGATCAACTGATCCTTCTGCAGCCAAGCAGTGCTGCCGATTTCCGCATGCGGATATTCAATCAGGATGGCAGCGAGGTCGGAGCCTGTGGCAACGCCAGCCGCGCCGTTGCGCTCCTCCATGGCGCGCCAGCAGATGTCGAAACGGCAGGTGGCACAATCCGCATCGAACCGGCGGCAGGCGGCGCCAGTGTCGATATGGGTGAACCCCGTTTCGAATGGGACGCGATCCCGCTTGCCTATGGCATGGATACGGCTGCGATGCCGGTCGGCTGGGATGGCCTCGACCAGCCCGGTACGGTCAATGTCGGCAACCCGCACGTAGTATTTTTCGTCGAGGACTGCGGTGCCGTGCTGCTCGATGCGCTTGGTCCGGAAATCGAGAACGACCCGCTCTTTCCCGAGCGTGTAAACGTCAATGTCGCGACCATTGAAAACCGCGGCCACATCCGCCTGCGCGTCTGGGAACGCGGCGCCGGGCTTACACAGGCCTGCGGTACTGGTGCCTGTGCAACCGCCGTCCACGCCATGCGCCGCGGGCTGGTCGAACGCGAGGTCACCGTGACCCTTCCCGGCGGCGATCTCACCATTGCCTGGGGCGAAGACAACCGCATCCGTATGACCGGTCCCGCCACGGAAGCTTATCGCGGAAACTTCGAATGGGATGAATTCGCGTGAGCGAAGCGCAGGTCATTTCGCTTGGTTGCCGCCTCAACATTTCCGAGAGCGAGCAGATCCGCGCCATGCTGGCCGGGGAACGGGACCTCGTAGTCGTCAACAGCTGCGCAGTGACCAGCGAAGCGGTGCGCCAGACACGGCAGGCGATCCGCCGCGCGCGTCGCGCCAATCCCGATGCCCGCCTGCTGGTGACCGGTTGCGCTGCCGATATCGAGCGCGACCAGCTCTCCGCTATGCCCGAGGTCGACGGGCTTGTCGCCAACACGGTCAAGCTTGATGCGCGCGCCTGGAACGTCCCGACCGATGCAGCCCCGGCCCCGCAGGATCGCACCCGCGCCTTTATCGCAGTACAGAACGGCTGCGACCATGCCTGCACCTTCTGCGTCATTCCGCAGGGACGCGGGCCCAGCCGCTCGCTGACCATCGCCGAGGTTCTGGCCGAGGTAGAACGGCATCTCGACCACGGCGCGCCCGAAGTCGTACTGACCGGCGTGGACGTCACGTCATGGGGCCACGACCTGCCCGATACGCCGCCTCTCGGCCAACTGGTGGGCGCAGTGCTGGATCGCTTTCCGAACCTTCAGCGGCTACGCATGTCGTCGCTCGACGGGGTGGAAATCGATCCGCAGCTGTTCGAACTGTTCGCCCATGAACAGCGTCTCATGCCGCACCTTCACCTCTCGCTGCAGCACGGTCACGATCTCATCCTGAAGCGCATGAAGCGCCGGCACTTGCGCCGCGATGCGATAGACCTCGTCACGCGGCTCAAGGACCTCCGCCCCGATTGCGCCATCGGCGCAGATCTGATTGCCGGTTTCCCCACCGAAACCGAAGACCATCACGCGGCCAACCTGTCGATCGTCCGCGAACTCGGCATCGTGCATGGCCACATCTTTCCCTATTCGCCCCGCCCCGGCACACCTGCCGCCCGCATGCCGCAGGTCGAGCGTCAAACGGTCAAGCGCCGCGCTGCCGAATTGCGTGCCTTGGCCAGCTCGACGCGCGACGCATGGCTTTCATCGCTCGTCGAAAATCCGCACGCCGTCCTCGCCGAACGCGACGGGACCGGCTACACGCCGCATTTCGCCCGGGTATCCCTACCCGAGGGCACACCCGCCGGCAGCGTGATCACCGTATCGCCGACACGTTTCGAGAATGGCCTTCTGCAATGAGTGACAAGCAAAGCTGGACCGACCGGCTGTTCGGGGGCTTCCGCAAGACCTCCGAGAAACTGACGAGCAACCTGACCGAGGTGGTGGGCACTGCGCGGCTGGACGATGCCACGCTGGACGATGTCGAGGATGCACTGATCCTCTCGGACCTCGGCCCGTCGGCAGCCGCGCGCATTCGCGAAAAGCTGCGCGAAAAGCGCTTCGGCCTCGAGATTACCGAGCGGGAGCTGAAGGAAGCCGTGGCAGAGGAAATCGCCGCTATCCTGCGTCCCGTCGCCATACCGCTCGAAATCACCGCCTTCCCCCGCCCGCAGGTTCTGTTGGTGATCGGCGTGAACGGCAGCGGCAAGACGACGACCATCGCCAAGCTCGCACACCTTTTCCAGGAAGACGATTACGCCGTGATGCTGGCGGCGGGCGATACCTTCCGCGCGGCCGCAATCGGTCAGCTGCAGACCTGGGCGGAGCGGGTCGGCGTGCCGCTCGTGCGCGGGCCGGAGGGCGGCGACCCGGCTTCGATCGTGTTCGATGCGGTAAAGAAGGCGACCGAGATCGGCACCGACGTGCTGATCGTCGATACGGCGGGCCGCCTTCAGAACAAGCGCGAACTGATGGACGAACTCGCCAAGATCAGGAAAGTCCTCGGCCGCCTCAATCCCGAAGCGCCGCATGATGTCGTACTGGTGCTCGATGCCACCAATGGCCAGAACGCCCTGTCCCAGATCGACGTGTTCAAGGAGGTTGCAGGCGTCACCGGCCTCGTCATGACCAAGCTCGATGGCACGGCGCGCGGCGGTGTGCTGGTACAGGCGGCCGAGCAATACGGCCTGCCTATCCATGCGATCGGCGTCGGCGAGAAGATCGACGATCTGCGCCCCTTCGATCCCGATCTTGTGGCGCGCGTGATCGCGGGAGTGGCCTGATGAACGAACAAGCGAAACCCAAGCCCAAATCAGGCTGGCTCAACATCCTCGTCGATTACGGCCCGCTGCTGGTTTTCCTCGGCGTCTACAAGTTTTACCAGCCGCCCGAGACATCGACCTTCGGCGAGATCGCGGCAGTGATCTACGGCACGATCGCCTTCATGGTCGCAGCCGTCGTGGCGCTGATCTTCAGCAAGCTGAAATTCGGCCATGTCAGCCCGATGCTTATCCTATCGACAACACTGATCGTGGGTTTCGGCGGGCTGACCATCTGGCTGCAGGACGAGAAATTCATCCAGATCAAGCCAACGGCCATCTATGTCCTGTTTGGCGCCCTGCTGATCGGCGGTTGGCTCCGCGGCAAGGCACTGTTGCAGATCCTGCTGGAAGCGGCCTTCGAAGGCGTCGACCACCAAGGCTGGCTCAAGCTTTCGCGCAACTGGGGCTTCTTCTTCGTTTTCATGGCCGTCCTGAACGAGGTGCTGCGCATGCAGCTCACCTTCGAAAGCTGGCTGTGGGCGAAACTGTGGGTCTTCATGCCGCTCAGCTTCATCTTCACCTTCACCCAGATCCCGATGCTGCTGAAACACGGGCTGGCGCTGGAAGACAGGGACGAAGTGGTAAAGGACGAACCGCCAACCGCCTGAGGACGGAGGGACGATCCGTTTTTGACGCGGCGGTCAGAGCATTCCCAGAATCTCGGCGTGACTGGAAACCACCGTTGCAGCTCCGCTGGCTTTCAAACGCTCGGCCAGTCCGGAATCCGCATGTCCCCCGCCGACAAACCCGATAGCCGTCATGTTCGCCGCTCGCGCTGCCAGCACCCCATTCACGCTGTCCTCTATGACAACGCACCGCTCGGGCTGCACATCGATCTGTCTCGCGGCGTAAAGAAAAAGGTCGGGAGCTGGCTTTCCTCGCTGAACGTGATCGGCTGAATAGATATGAGGCGCGAATAAACGGTCGAGCTTGGTAAGTTCCAGTTTCCGGACAAGCTTATCGATTGAAGCCGAAGAACCGACCGCCACGCGCCCGCCAAATGCAGCCACCAGTTTTTCCACGCCGTCGAGCGGCTTCAGCTCGGCTTCGATCCTGGGCCAGATGCGTTCATCCAACTGCGCACCAAAGTCCTGCGGAAATTCACCCCCGACGTGCTCGTTGAAATCCGCCGCAAGTTGCGCATGGAAATCCGCATTCGTCAGGCCAACGAACCGGGAAACATAGGTCGCGTAATCATACGTGAGCCCGAGTTCGGCAAGATACTCCTGCTCGACAGCGATGTTGATCACCTCCGAATTGACCAGCACACCGTCGCTATCGAAAATCAGGGCATCGCAATCTGTAAAAACCATCCGCAAGCCTAACCCCATCACCGTCCTGAACCAACAGCCGCCTGCGTAGCGAGAATGGCTCGTAGAGGTCGAGGTGTTTGTGTGCCCGCATCTACCAATGCCCGCGGCGAAAACCTCCTCACCCACCTCCCAATGTGTTGGAGATAATTTAACTCTTGCTTTAATCACCGCATTTCGGTTTAAGTCTTGCTTAAATTTCAGGAGGCAAGCAGTGAGTAAATTGAACGATCCCGTACTGGCCCACCGCGCAACTCTAACGGTGCTGGCGGTGGTGGTTTTTGCGATCGCATTAAACGCCACCGGACTTTTCAGTCCAAAAGTCCCGACAAGCGCAAAAGTCGCTCACCTTATCGGATTGGTGCCAACCGCCTTTTTCGTCGCGGCCATCTGGATGGTTTCCCTCGCTGCCAAGGCAATCGCGAGAGGGCACGCGAAGGAAGCCGTGCTGGCCAGATTAACCGGCCGTCTCGGCGTTTGCCTCTTTCTCGGAGGTCTGGCCTTTGTCTTTTTGCAGCCTCTCCTACTCAACGTGTTTGTAGGTCGATGGGCCGGGTACGCGGTGTTCGACATCCCGGCGATCACCTTGGGCTGCCTTGGCGTCCTGCTCACATTGGTAGCGCACATCTTGCGTCAGGCGGCTGATGTCCGCCGTGAACTGGACGAGATACTCTGATGCCCGTCATCATTACCCTGGATCAGGTTCTTCAGGATCGCGGATTGTCTGGCAAGGATGTGGCAAAACGTGTCGGTCTCAGTGAAACCCAGCTATCTCTCATACGGTCGAACAAGGTGCGGGGTATCCGGTTTTCGACCCTCGCGCGGCTATGCCACGTCCTCGAATGCGCGCCAGGCGAGCTGTTTGGATACAGTCGCGATGATGACGACATGGTGTAACCGGCCACCTTCCCGTCTGGTGTCCATCCAGAGAACCAACGTCAGCGCAGTCTCGGCGGGATCAGCGAAGCGTTCGAAGAACGAAATCGGCTCGTTCTTCGACGCTCACCTTCGGCAGGATGACTGTCTCATAATCCAGTTCGCGGTAGGTCTTCAGCAGGCGATGGTACTCGGCGCTCGCTTCCGCTAGACTGTGGCGACGCTCGCCATCTGTCTCGAAGATTTCGGGCCAGGGAGGCGCCAGAAATACGCGTTCGTGATAGCGTCGATACGCTGTCAGCACCCCGGCGGCAGCTCGTCCCGTCGTATGTTGCAGCGCGACCGCTGCGTCCACGAGACCGCGGTCGAAAAAGACCCAGCCGGCCTCCTCTGGCACATCGTGCCTGTCGTTAGCGGCAAGGCTCAACGCCCGATTGGCGAAGGCCTTCAGATCGACCCATGGAAGCGCGCTCCCGTCGCCTCGCAGCTCTTCCTCTACGATGCGGCGACCCGGTTCGGGCACGATCGCAAAGCCCCTCCGCCCGAGTTCTGCCAGAGGCGTCGATTTCCCGCCGCTTGAGCAACCGGACAGCACGACGTGGCAAGAGTTCATGGGACCTTCCTCTTCGTCTTGGATCATTCGATGGACATCCCGTCGACCTCGGATGGTGGTCAACTCGTCTTGGGATAAATTGGACGTTCATCATGCCCGGGGCTATCGTGCCTGCTGCAGAACAGGATTTTTATGGCAGTGAGACGCACCGGTCTTGGCATACTCAGTGTAACGGTTCTTTTCTCCAGCGCCGTGCCGGCGTTTGGCCAATATGCGCCGATTGATCCGATACCTATGGGCAATGCTGTAACCAGCGTCATGGCCAACAAGATCTCGGGCGACATCGCGGATGGTAACTCGTCAGCAGCTTCCATTTCCCCCCGCTGTTTCGCCGATTCCGGGCCAGGGCCTGAGCGGCGCGCCATGGAAGCGGAATACAAAAACCGCTTACGGACAAATGGCAAGGCTGCCGCAGATGCCTGGCGCGCCGAACATGGTCACAGCTACCGCGCGAAGCTCGTAGCGGACGGGAAGTGTCCGGCGAGTGTACTTCCGTAAAACGGCGCCCCAGTCAGCCGCACGGCTCAGGAGCGATCCGTGGCCAACGATTTTACAAACTGACGGAACTGGCTTGCTGACGTTTGCGCCAAGCCAGCTCACACAGGCGGAAGTTCGAAGGTAAACGTGGTTTTGCCATTCGCTGATACGGCACTCAGCGTGCCGTCATGCGCGGCAGCAATCTGGGCAGAGATATAAAGACCAAGCCCGAGACCCTGGAGGCTCGAGCGCACCTCGCCACGTGAGAATGGCTGAAATAGCTGCTCCATCGCTTCGGGGGGAATGGTGTCTCCCATATTCACAGTTCGAAATACGAGGTTCTCGCCATCTCTGGCCAGGGCGATCCTGACGGGTTCGTTCGGATCGCCGTGCATCAGGGCATTCCCGATCAGGTTGGAGAAAACCTGACCAAGGCGATCATGGTCGCCATCCACCTCCAGGTCGGTCCATTCGGACTTATGGATAATGCGATCCGGATGACTGGCTGCCAACTCGGAAATCACCTGATCGAGCGTTTCCGCGATATTTTTTCGCGACCGCGTCAGCGTCAAGCCGCCACCCAGTCTGCCGCGCGCGAAATCCATGACATTATCGATCAGCCCCGCCATACGTGCCACGCTTCCCTCGATCAGGCCGACGATCGATTTCCCGTTCTCGCTCAACGGCTCCTTGCCAATCAGGCGCATCCCGCTGGCGATGCTGGCCAATGGATTGCGCAGATCGTGACCGAGAACCGCGATGAACTGTTCCCGCAATGCCGACGTTTCCTGTTCGTCCAGCAGCGCTTTGTTGGTCTGCTCTACGGCGTAACCGGCCTCGATATGATAGGCGATCATCTCGGCAAACAGGGTGAACATGCCCAGCGTTTTGGGTTCGCTGACCTTCGCAGGTTTTGGCGAGATTGCGCAAAGCGTGCCGAAGAAGCTGCCGTCCGAAAGTAGGATCGGGACGGAAATATAGCTCTTCAGCCCATAAATCTGTGGCGTCTTGTGGTTATGATATGTGGGATCGTTGTCGACGTCATCGATGGCCACAGGGTCCCGATGGTCCCGGATTTCGTTGCAGATCGTCGTTTCCACCTGAAGCTCTCCGCCAGGCTCCAGTCCGAAGGCAATCTCGTCCCGAACCCCGCAGGCGATCCAGCGATCTTCGGTCACCCGCGCGACCGCGGCAAAACCCATCCCGGTCGACTGGCAGACCACCTCGAGGATGGAAGGTACGACGCTGATAGCGCCGACCACTTCGACATCGCGGGAAAAATCCGAATTCATCACACTGTGATAGAGAATGCTGTATTCCGTGTCACTCTCCGGTGACGCAGGCCCTCTTCAGATGAAATTGCGACGCGGCGATCATCGGTAATTACGGCGCCACACGCGGGGCGCACAACCCGACATGTCCGGGCCGCCTGCCCAGGCTTAAATCTCGACCTGGCTGCCAAGCTCCACCACGCGGTTGGTGGGCAAGCGGAAGAAATCCATGGCGGTCGCGGCGTTGCGCAGCATCCAGGAGAAGATCTTCTCGCGCCATATGGGCATGCCCGGCTTGTCGCTGGCCAGCAGCGTCTGCCGGCTGAGGAAGAAGCTGGTGTGCATCATGTCGAATGCGCCGCCGCAGCGGGACATTTCTTTCAGTCCCAGCGGCACATTGGTTTCTTCCATGAAACCGTAATGCAGTATCGCGCGGTAGAACCCGTCGCCCAGATCGTGGATTTCGCAGCGCTTGTTCGCATCGACATAGGGCGCATCGGCGATCAGCACGGTCAGGATGACGACCCGTTCGTGCAGCACCTTGTTATGCTTGATGTTGTGCAGCAGCGCGCTGGGAACACCGGCGGTCTGGCTGGCCATGAAAATGGCTGTGCCGGGCACGCGAGTGGCGGAATTCTTCGCGCTCTTGGCGAAAATCTCGATCGGCAGTGCGGTCTCACTCATCCGGTCCCGCATCAGCTTGCGGCCTCGTGACCAGGTGGTCAGCAGGGTGAAGGCGACGAGCCCAACCACCAGCGGGAACCAGCCGCCGTCGGGCACCTTGGCAAGGTTGGCGGCAAAATAGGCGCCATCGACGATCAGGAAGAACAGCACCACCGGCAGGGCAAGGAACCATTTCCACTTCCAGACGCCCACGAACAGCACGCCCATCAGCAGCGTATCGATGGTGACTGCACCGGTCACCGCGATGCCATAGGCGCTGGCGAGGCTGGACGAATTCTGGAACGTCAGGACGAGGATGATCACAGCCACCATCAGCGCCCAGTTAACGACCGGGATATAGATCTGGCCCGCTTCGGTTTCGCTGGTGTGGCGAATGGACAGGCGGGGCATGAAGCCCAGTTGCATTGCCTGATGCGTGATACTGAACGCACCGGAAATCACAGCCTGGCTGGCGATGAAGGTCGCCAGGGTGGCAAGGATCACCAGCGGCAGGCGGAATTCCTCGGCAGCCAGCAGGAAGAACGGGTTGCGCACGACTTCGGCGGCCTGTTCGGCCGGCAGGCTCACGATCATGGCGCCCTGCCCGAAATAATTGAGCAGCAGGCACGGCATGACGAAGCCGAACCAGGACAGCCGCATCGGCCCGCGTCCGAAGTGGCCCATGTCGGAATAAAGCGCTTCCGAACCGGTCACGGCGAGCACCACGGCGCCCAGCGCAAAGAATGCGACTGCACCGTCGGTCAGGAAGAACTGCACCGCGTACCACGGGTTGAGCGCCCACAGGATGCCGGGATGCTGGATGATCTGATTGAGGCCGAGGCCGGCGATGGTCACGAAATAGACGATCATCACCGGCGCAAAGAGCGCGCCCACCTTGGCCGTGCCCCTGCTCTGGAGGAAGAACAGGAAGATCAGCAGCACCAGCGCTATAGGGATGACCAGCGGATCCAGCCCCGGATTGACCACCGTCAGGCCTTCGACGGCCGAAAGCACCGAGATGGCCGGGGTGATCATGCTGTCGCCATAGAACAGCGAGGTCGCAAACACGCCCAGCAGCACGACCAGCCAGCCATAGCTCGATCGGCCCATGTGGCGGCTCAGCAGAGCGACGAGCGCCAGGCTGCCGCCCTGCCCCTTGTTGTCCGCGCGCATCAATATGGTGACATATTGCAATGCGACCACGATCAGCATCGACCAGAAGATCAGGCTGACCACGCCGAGCACGTGCAGGCGATCGATCGCGATGCTGGCAGCGCCCGCAAAGGTTTCACGAAAGGCGTAAAGCGGGCTGGTACCGATGTCGCCGAAGACGACGCCAATGGCGCCCACGGCCAGCGCCGTGCGCGATCCGCTATGGCCATGGCCGCCATGCGAATCCGCAGGCGGCACGCCTTCGTTCAGCGGTGGCGGCGCGGGAACGGGATCATTCATGCTGGATTGGGTTTCCGACAACTTCGTGTCACTCGGCCTGTATGGCGAAGTCGCCGCGATTAGCAGCATGTTTTCGCACCCGCAACAAGGGACGCAACACGCTGTTTATTCTTCGGTTTCTACAGAGCCGTCCTGCTCGGTCACGCCGAGAATCGCCTCAAGCCGCTCGAGTCGCGCCGCCAGCGGCCCCCGCCACTCGGCATCCGCCGGTGCGCTTTCCAGCAATTCGCGCCACAGGGTCAGCGTATTGGCCGGTTCGCCTGCGCGCAGGAAGGCGAGGCCCAGAAAATACGTCGGCGCCGGATTTTCCGGGCTGACTTTCTCTGCTTGCGAATAGGCATAGAGGGCCGCGGCGGTCAGCCTGCCCCCGGCATGCTCCACCAGCGCATTGCCCAGCGCCAGCCATGCTTCGCCATCCTTCGGGTTCTCGGCAACCGCATTGCGCAGGAAATTCGCGGCCTGATCGTGCTGGCCGCGACGGGTGAAGGCATCGGCCGTGACCACGAAGCGCGACGGAAGCCGTCCCTCGGGATAGAATTCGCGGCGCGCCTCGACCATCAGTTCGCCGGATTGCGCCGCATCCTCGCGCACCGGCGATGCCGGGGCGGACGGCTGGCCAGGATTTCCCTGTGCCGCATAGCCCGCCAGTCCGAACAGCAGTGCCGAGCCGAAGAGCATCCACAGCGTGCGTGGCAGCTTGAGTACGAACACGGCCAGCGCAAAGACCAGCGCCGTCAGGATCAGGATCGGCAACCAACTCATGCGCGGCCCCGCATGCGGCGGATCAGGATGCCCCCTGCCAACAGTATCAACAGCACGGGAATGGCAAACAGCGGCCAGGTCGTAGCGCTGACCGCCGGTTTGTAGCTGACGTAGTCGCCATAGCGCTGCATCAGCCAGCCGCGCACCTCTTCCGGGCTTTCGCCGGCTGCAATGCGGATGCGGACCTGGTGACGCATGTCGCCCGCCATCGGCGCATCGCTATCGGCGATGGACTGGGACTGGCACTTGAGGCAGCGCAGAGTTTCCATCAGGTCCTGCGCTGCGACCTCCTGCTGCGGATCGTCGAGCTGGCGATAGGCATAGGGCGCCGGCGGCAGGGAATCCTGCGCTGCCGCGGGACCGAACATGCCGAACAGTAAAACGGTGTTCAGCAGCAAAATCATACGTCTCATTGACGTGCCTCCGCCAACTGTTCGAGCAGAACCGGCACATCGCTCTCGCGGATATCGCCGATATGCTGATAGCGGATCACGCCCTTGCCATCGATCACGAAGGTCTCGGGAACCCCCGAAGATCCGATCGCCAGCTGCACCTCGGACAGGTCGTCCCGCCCGATACGCACGTAAGGATTGCCATGCTGCGCCAGGAAACGCGCCACGTCCTCAGGCCGGTCGCGAATGGCAACACCCACGATTTCAGCACCTTGCTCCTTCAGCGCTTCGAGATGCGGCGCTTCCGCGATACAGGGCAGGCACCAGCTCGCCCAGATATTGAGCAGGCGCGGTTTGCCGTCGGCGAAATCGACATTGGCGACGCCCTCCGCGCCATCCATCGCGGGCGGCAGGTCGAAATAGGGAAGCTCCTGTCCGACCATCCGGCTTTCGACGAAATCGTCCCTCGGCTGCGTCAACTGATACGCCGCCAAGCCGATAAACAGCGCAAAGGCGAACAGGGGAACCCACAGGCGCCAGTTCATGCCAGTGCCTCCCGGTCGGCCCGGCGCTCGGCGATGCGGACGGCAAGGCGGCGGTTGCGGATATCGGTTATGACCCGCCCGACCAGCGCGAGCACACCGCCGAGCGCCACCAGCAGTCCGCCATACCAGATCAGCGGCACGAAGGGCTTCCACCACAGGCGGAGCTGCCAACGGCCGTCAGGGGTACGGTCGCCGACCACTGCATAAAGCTGGCCATTCCAGCGCGTCAGCAACGCACTTTCGGTGGTCTGCTGCGGCGGCGCCCAGAAATTGCGCGCTTGCGGTGTCAGCACGTTGGCTTTGCCGCCATCGTAACGCGCCGCAATCTGGGCCTGCATGGCCGTCCAGTTCGGCCCGGCTATGGGCTCGACGCCTTGCAACTCGATGCTCCACGGTCCCACGGTCGCGCGACCACCTTCCTCGAGCGCGGCCAGGCGTTCCTGTGTGAACGCGCTTTCGCTCGACATGCCGAGCAGTGCAACGGCGATCCCGAAATGCGCGACCACCATGCCCCAGGTCGCAAGCGGTGTGCGCGACAGCTTGCGGCGGCGCAGTGGCAACAGGCTCGCCACGGCGAGGCCGAGACCCAATGCCAAGCCCAGCAACGGAAGAATGCCAATGTCGGCGAGAACGCTAGCGAGGATCAGTGCGGCCAGCACCAGAGCACCGAACAGCGCGACTTCCTTGCCGATCCGGTCCAGACGGTCCTGCCGCCAGCGCAGCAATGGCCCCACCCCCATCACCACCAGCATGGGAATGGCGAAGATCGCCCCCACGGGGTTGAAGTAAGGCGGCCCCACCGACACGCGCACGTCGAAAGCTTCGGTCAACAGCGGATAGAGCGTACCGAGCAGTACGATCGCCAGAATGGCGCTCAGCATCACGTTATTGAAGACCAGCGCCCCTTCGCGGCTGGCAATCCGGAAGCGCTCGCCCTCGCTGATGGTATTGGCGCGCAGGGCGAACAACAGCAGCGCGCCGCCGATGAATATACCGAGCAGGACAAGGATAAAGGTCCCGCGTTCCGGGTCGACGGCAAAGGCGTGCACGCTGGTCAGAATACCCGAACGCACAAGGAATGTGCCGACCATGCTCATCGAAAAGGCAACGACGCCGAGCATTATGGTCCACGTCCGCAGCGCATCGCGGCTGGCCAAGACGCTGGCGGAGTGGAGCAACGCAGTCGCTGCAAGCCAGGGCATGAGGGAGGCATTTTCGACCGGGTCCCAGAACCACCAGCCGCCCCAGCCCAGTTCGTAATAGGCCCAGTAACTCCCTGCCGTGATCCCGACGGTCAGCCACACCCATGCACCCAGCACCCAAGGCCGCATGGCGCGGGCAAACTCCGGCGTGACCTGCCGTGTCAGCAAAGCGCCCACGGCGAAACTGAAGGCAACGGACAGGCCAACGTAACCGAGGTAGAGCGTAGGCGGATGGAACGCGAGGCCGATATCCTGCAGCAACGGATTGAGGCCCATCCCCTCCGCAGCCGGCGTCGGCAGGCGTTCGAAAGGGTTCGAGCTCAGGAGCAGGAAGGCATAGAAGCCCAGGGATACAACACCCTGCGCAGCGAGCGTTGCATTCATCGTGCGCTCGGGCAGGCGGCGTTCCACCAGCGCGATCAGGGCGCCGGCAAAGCCCATCACCATGACCCACAAGAGCATCGAGCCTTCGTGATTTCCCCACGTGCCCGACAGCTTGAAGATAAGCGGCTTCATCGAATGCGAATTCGACACCACCAGTTTGACCGACAGGTCGGTAATCGCGAAGAGCCACACCAGCATGGCAAAGGAGAATGCGACCAGCACGCCCTGAGTGATAGCCGCGGGCCGGATCAGCTTGGCGAGTTCGCTGGTGCCATTGTCGCGCACCGCCAGGAAGCCTGCCACCATCTGCGTCGCGGCAAGCGCGGCGGCAAGCCACAGCGCGGCAAGACCCAGTTCGGCAATCATTCCAGGCCGACCGTCGTTTCCTCGGCCATCTTGGCGGCCTGATGCTCGGTCATTTCCTGCAATTCGCGGGGCACGTAGTTTTCGTCATGCTTAGCGAGAAGATTGTCCGCAATGAAGGTGCCATCCGGGCCAAGCCGGCCTTCCGCCACTACGCCGGACCCTTCGACGAACAGGTCCGGTGCGATTCCGCTGAAGCGTACGGGCACACGCGCATCGTCCTTGCCGGTCACTGCGAAGGTCAGCGTCACGCCGTCCGCCGCGGTTTGCAAGGAACCCTGTTCTACCATGCCCCCGAGGCGGACTGCCTGTCCCGGTGCAGGCGGATTCTCCAGCATCTGTTCCGGCAGGTAAAAATAGCTGGCCTGATTGCGCAGCGCATAGGCAGCCAGCAAGCCCGCCCCCACAAGCGCCACCAGCGCTAGCACCACCAGCACGAGCCGCTGATGCTTTGGCTTGAATGCACTCATTTGCGTCTGCTTTCCTCGCGGCGTTTTTCAGCACGCTTCATGTCGATCCAGGCCCATGCCACCATGGCAAGTGTGCCCAGAATGCCGACTGCATAGGCAGCCACGACGAAATCCCACTGATCCAGCGCTTCGCGCATCAAACTGCCTCCATCGCCCTGCGACGCAGGCGGGCTTCGGCCTGAACATCGGCCAGCAGCGCCCGCATCCGAGCCAGCACGACGCCCGCGAAGAGCAGCGAGAAACCGAATACCGCGATGAGCAGCGGCACCAGGAATTCAGCATCGATCGCGCTTTGGCCCATGGTGATGCTGGGCGGCTGATGGAGCGAATTCCACCAGACGACGCTGCGGTTGATGATCGGAATATTGATTGCGCCAAGCAAACCGAAGATTGCCGGAATGCGCGCGGAAACGCCTTCGCGCTCGGCCGCCTGGGCCAGCGCGATATAAGCGACATAGAGGAAGGCCAGCACCAGCATACTGGTGAGCCTGCCGTCCCACACCCACCACGTTCCCCATGTGGGCCGTCCCCAGATCGAACCGGTGATGAGGCAGATGAGGGTAAAGACGAGCCCCGGCACCGCCGCGGCACGAGCGGCGAGCGCCGCCAGAGGATGCCGCCAGACGAGGAAAACCAGGCTCGAAAGAGCTATTGCCGTCCATCCGCCCATGCCCAGCCATGCCGCCGGTACGTGAAGGAAGAGAATGCGGACAGTTTCGCCCATCAGCCGATCGGGCGATACCTGGGTAAGTCCCCACCACAAAGCTCCCGCACTCACCAGCAGTCCACCGATCAGGAAGATCGGCGTCAGCAAGCTGGCAAGCGACAGAAAGCGTTTGGGATTGGCGAAGCTGTGCATCGAATTTTACCGTCCGGCACCGCTTTGACAGCGCGGCCCCTCCCCCGCAAGGGCGCAGTGTCAGCGGCCGATAAGTTCCTGTGCCATGCGGTCCGCGACCTGATCGGGCGAGGCCCCGGAACTGTCGCTCTCCTGCCAGATCTGCTCGAGCCGGCCCGGGATCAGCGCGATGCGCTTGCGCACCTCGTTGATGTCGCATGGCGCCTTGTCGTTGCGGCACAGATATTCCAGCGTTACCGAAATGATCCCGCCTGCATTGATGACGTAATCCGGCGCGTAGAGAATACCGCGCTTGGCCAGCATCGGTCCGTGTTCGGCCCGGCGCAGCTGGTTGTTCGCACCGCCGGCGACAATCTGGCAGTCGAGCCGGGCGATACCTTCGTCATCCAGTACCGCGCCCAGCGCATTCGGGCTGAATACGTCACAGGCAATGGACATGATCGCATCGGGCGCAGCGGTTTCGGCACCGATTTCCGTGGCCAGCGCTTCGGCGCGGTCCATGTGGATATCGGAAAGCGTCAATTTCGCGCCGTCCTTGGCGAGCAGGCGGGCAACGCCTCCGCCCACACTTCCCGTGCCCTGGATGGCGACATGCACGCCTTCGACACTGTCCTTGCCAAGCTTGTGCTTGACCGCGGCCTTGATGCCTAGAAAAATGCCGAGCGCGGTAAACGGACCGGGATCGCCGCCAGCAGCGTCATCACCTTCGACGGGCAGACCGGAGACAAACTGCGTGCGCTCGGCCACGGCTGCCATATCGGCTTCCGAAATGCCGACGTCCTCGGCCGTAACGTATTTACCGCCCAGTGCATCCACCGCATCGGCGAAAGCGGCGAGCATTTCGGGCGTCTTGGCCTTGTCCTGGTTGGCCAGGATTACTGCCTTGCCACCGCCCATGGGCAAACCGGCCATCGCGTTCTTGTAACTCATACCGCGCGACAGGCGCAGCGCATCGCGCATGGCGTCGGACGCATCGGCATAATGCCAGAAACGCGTGCCGCCGGCACCCGGCCCAAGGTGAGTGGAATGGAGCGCGATGATCGCTGTCAGACCGCTTTTCGCGTCACGTACAACCTGTACGAGTTCGTGGTCGTCGAAATCCGCTTCGGTCCAGAATGCCGTCATGCGCCGTATGCCCCCAGAGAGGTGTTATGGACGGCTGATAGCGGGAGAAAATGGGGCGATCGACGGGGTTCGAACCCGCGACCTCCGGTACCACAAACCGGCGCTCTAACCAACTGAGCTACGATCGCCACATGCCCCCGGAACCGCCCGGGAAGGGGGCCTGTTACGCATGCAAGGGCCAGCGTCAAGCGGCCCTGCACAACGGCGCGTGCCTGTTGCACAATGAACGGGAATTGGGAAGCGAAAAACGCGCCTGCGCACATTGCACGCAATTATCTTTCGCGGTTGATGCTGCACTTTCGGACGCTAATGTTCCGCCGATGATGAATCCGGGCGAATCTTCAGCCGATAAACTTCTTGCGCGGGACGGCGTGCAGCGCATTCCGAGCGAAAAGCTGGAACTGTTCCAGTTACGCGATTTCGTGCCGCCAGATTTGTGCCAGGAACTGATTTCCTTGATTGAACAGGATCGCCGTCCCTCGACCTTGGCCGATGCGGGCGACGATAATTATTTCCGCACCAGCGAGACCTGCGATCTCGATGCCGGATTACCGGCCGTGATGCGGATGGAAACCCTGCTCCATGCACTGAACGGTATCGATCCGGCTCATGGCGAACCGTTGCAGGGACAGCGTTACGATGTGGGGCAGGAATTCAAGCCGCACTGCGACTATTTCAATCCGGGCGGCAAGGACTGGACGCGATACTGCTCCGTAGCTGGGCAGCGCACCTGGACCTTCATGATCTATCTCAACGATGTTGATGCCGGCGGCGCGACGCGCTTCAAGGCTGCCAAGAAGATGTTCCAGCCCGAAGCCGGGAAGTTGGTGTGCTGGAACAATCGCCGCCCCGACCTGCGCGAAAACCCCAACACGATCCACCATGGCATGAAGGTCAGGAAGGGGCTGAAATACGTGATTACCAAATGGTACCGGGAAAAGCCTTGGGGGTGGTGAGATGATCGAAGCTGGTAAGATTCATCACGGCGGTTGCCATTGCGGCTCGGTACGGTTCCGTTTCACCATGCCCGCCGATCCGGTGATCCGGCGCTGCAATTGTACTATCTGCGCGATGAAGGGCGTCGTCATGCTCGATGTGCCGATCGCAGATTGCAAAATCACGGCGGGTGAGGATGCGTTGACGCTTTACACATTCGGCAGCGGACAGGCCCGGCACAGGTTCTGCGCTCGATGCGGCATCCATCCCTTTCACCAGTTACGATCCGAACCCGATCACTACGGCCTCAATCTTGCCTGCATCGATGGAATGACAATCTACGATCTGGCCGAAGTCCCCGTATTCAATGGACAGGACCACCCGGCCGATGGTGGAGAGTACACTTACGCAGGCATGATGCGGTTCGAACGAACCGGCGGCCCAGATCGCGCGTAAAAAAGGGCGGCCCTGCCGGACCGCCCTTTGGTAAAGCCTTGAGGCTCGCCTCGCTCAGTTCTTCTTGAGCGACAGGCCGCCGAAACGCTTGTTGAAGGCTGCGACGCGGCCGCCTTCCTGAATCTGCTTGGTGCCGCCCGTCCATGCCGGGTGACTGGTCGGATCGATATCCAGCGAAAGCGTGTCGCCTTCCTTGCCCCAGGTGGAGCGCGTCTGGAATTCGGTACCATCGGTCATCTTGACCGTGATCATGTGGTAATCGGGGTGACCTTCGGCCTTCATGGTAATCGTCCTTCTAGCTTCGGAACGGTTCCGACCGGTCCAGCTGTGAATGGGAAAGGCGCGCGCATAGCGGCGAGCACCGATATTGGCAACCTTATTCGGGTGCGTCGGCAATCATCGCTGTGAAGCTCACTTCGCAGGTTACTTTGCCTTCGACCGATGCCGCGCCAGCGAATTTACAGACCCGGGCGCGCTTCTGCACGAACTCGGCCTTCAGATCGAGCAGGACGCCCGGCGTCACCGGAGCGCGAAACTTGGCGTTCTCGATGGCCATGAAATACACGAGCTTGCCCGATCCGGCGAGCCCGAGGCTTTCCACCGCAAGAACACCGGCGGCCTGTGCCAAGGCTTCGATCTGCAGAACCCCGGGCATGATCGGCGCACCGGGGAAATGGCCCTGGAAAAAATCTTCGTTGAAGCTGACCGCCTTGACCGCGTGAATGCGCTCGTCAGGGACGAGCTCCTTCACCCGGTCGACGAGAAGCAGGGGATAGCGATGCGGAAGGCGCTTGAGCACCTCGACCACGTCGAAACCGGAATCACTCATCACCCTGCCCCTATTTTTCCGAAATCAGCGGCCCGAAGGCTGTGCGGGCTGCTGCTGCTGTGCAGGCTGCTGGCCGGCCTGTTGCTGCTGCTGCGCTGCCTGCTGCTGTGCAACATTGAGCAGGACCTGCGAAACCGTCTGCTGCGTTGCCAGCGATTCCTGGCGCGGACGCCAGCCGGCAGGCGGTGTCGTCTGCACGCTGGGAACGCGCTGGTTCAGCGCGGCGACGAGATCGTCGGTCACGTTCACTGCGTCAGGCGCCCACTGGATCGCATCGGGGTTGAGCAGGAGCTGGATCTTCTTCTGCTGGACGACCTGCTGTTGAACGTTCTGGTAATCGTTGATCAGCTGCTCGATGGCATAGGTCTGCGCGAGGACGATCGGCTGCGATGCCTGCTGGAGCTGCTGCTCTTTCTGCTGCAGCTGCTGCACCACGGACTGGTTAGCCTGTGCTTCAGCCTGGCTGATCTGACCGTTGCTGTCCGTATCGAGGCTCTGCTGAAGCGTCTGCATTTCCTGACGCATCGTGCGGAGCTGAGTGATCTGGCTCGCGAATTGCTGGTCGATCTGCTGATAGGCGTTGATGCGCGCTTGGCTGCGAACGATCACGGCTTCCGGGCTGCTGGTGGCAATGCCTGCAACCTGCGCCGCAGCAGGAGTCGCGATGGCGGCCACGCTGGCAAGCGAGGCGGCAACGATGGTTTTTGCGAAAATTTTCATCAGAATTGCGTTCCTACGTTGAAGGTGAAGACTTTGGTATCGTCTCCAACCTGCTTTTTAAGCACGTGAGCTACATCGATCCTGAACGGACCGAAGGGCGAATTCCAGTTCACGCCCACACCCACTGAAATACGCGGCGACGGGCTGTCGCCAACGAAGACCTCCCTGAAGTAGGTCCCGCCAATGATGCTTGGAGGATTGACGGTGCCATCGGGCGCAACCGGGCTGGTCACGAGCTCGACGGTAGGGTTCCCGTCGGCGCCGACGCCCGACTGGACGAACAGCAGATTTCCGCTGCCGTCGGTCGCCTGGAGGCCGTTGGGATAATCTTGGAGAACCGGCTGCGTAATGTCGAACAGCGAACCGACGTCGAGGAAGATCGACGGACGCAGGCCCATCTCGCGGGCACCGCTGCCCAGCGGGATTTCCAGTTCTGCGCGGCCCAGATAATAGGCGCGCCCGCCAAGCGAATCGTCGACCCGCCGGTCGCCCGAGAGCGCTTCGTCGATCGTCTGGAGTACGCGGGGCGTGCTGTCGTCGCCATCGTCATCCAGATATTGCAGACGGACAATACGCGGGCCTACGCCTCGAATGTCGAAACCACGCATTTGTGGCTCACCGAGGAAGAACCGATCTGTCAGGCGCACATTGTCCTGTCCGGGAACGGCATTGTTTTCGAAGCTGTGGATCCAGCCACCTTCACCGGTCACCGAGAAGATGAAGCCGGCACCCACCGGCCAGAACTTGCTGCCCTTGGCGCGCGCGCGCACGTATTTCGCGTCACCGCCCAGACCGGCGAATTCACCCGTGACACTGAGCGTTTCCCCGCGCGTTGGACGCAGCCGGCTGTTGAGCGTGTTGTAATTGATTGTCAGGCCGAGGATCGAGCTGGCGCGCTTGCCGATCGCTTCGCACAGATAACGGCTGGCGAGCAGCGGGTCACAACTCGCAACCCCATCACCATCGCGATCCGAGAAATACAGCGACTCGTCGAGCGACACGTCGTCGTAATTGAAGGTGTAGCTGCCGATCGCAGAGATATATTCCGTCAACGGCACACCGGCCCGCAGCGATGCACCGGTGGTGGATTGCTGGAAAGTGGTGTTGCGCTGATTGTTACGGAAATTGAAGCTGTTGATGTCGCGACGATAGATATCGACGCCGGCCGAAATATTGCGATCGAACACGTACGGTTCGGTAAAGCTGACCTGCGCCGACTTCGAGAAGCGCGAATAGTTCAGGCTCAGCCCGACGGTCTGGCCGCGACCGCGGAAGTTGCGCTGGCGGATAGAGCCGGCAAGGATGAAGTTCTCGATGCTCGAGAAACCAGCCGAAAGCTGTAGTTCGCCGGTCGGCTGCTCTTCCACGTTCGCTTCGAGAATGATGCGGTCGGGCGCACTGCCCTCGACCTGGTTGATCTCGAAGTTTTCCTGGAAGTAGCCCAACGAATTGATACGCGCCGTCGAACGCGCGACGGAAAGCGAGTTGAACGCATCGCCTTCCGCAATACGGAACTCGCGGCGGATGACCTTGTCCTGCGTCAGCGTGTTGCCGTTCACGTCGATACGTTCGACATAAACGCGCGGCGCTTCGCGGATCACGAATGTGACGCTCATCGTATGATCTTCCGGGTTCCGGCGGAACTCGGGAGAAACATCGGCGAAGGCGTAACCGAAGGTACCGGCCAGTTCGGTCATCTGCTCGACGGTATCTTCGACCAGCTTGGCATCGTACCAATCGCCCGTCTTCATCGGCAGGCGCGTTGTCATAGCGCTATCGTCGAAATCGCGCAGTCGCGACTCGACCCCGACGTCGCCGAACTTGTAGCGTTCGCCTTCCTCGACGACGTAGGTGATGATGAAGTCGCGCTTGTCGGGGGTCAGCTCGGCAACTGCTGAAACCACACGGAAATCGGCATAACCTTCGGTCAGGTAGAACTGGCGCAGCTTCTGCTGGTCGAAGGCGAGGCGATCGGGATCGTAACTCGTGTTGGAACTCAGGAAGCTGGTCAGGCGCGCCTGCTTGGTGATCATCTCGCCGCGCAGGTCACCGTCCGAGAACGCTTCGTTGCCGATGATGTTGATCTGGCGGACCTTGGACTTGGGCCCTTCGTTGATTTCAAACACGACATCGACGCGGTTCTGCGACAGTTCGACCATCTTCGGTTCGACCGTCGCGGCGAAGCGGCCCTGCCGCTTGTAGAGCTCGATGATGCGGGCAACGTCGGCGCGCACCTTGGAACGGGTGAAGATCTGGCGCGGCGACAGCTTGATCTCGGGCAGGATCTTGTCGTTCTTGATCCGTTTGTTGCCTTCGAGAATGATGCGGTTGATGACCGGGTTCTCGACCACGGTGATAACCACGTTCCCGTTATCGTTCGTCACGCTGTAATTGGAGAACAGCTCGGTGGCGGAGAGGTCCTTGAGGACCTGGTCGCCGGCCGCCTGCGTCCACACATCGCCCGGGCGCAGCTTGATATACGACAGGATCGTATTCGGCTCGAGACGCTCTGCACCGCTGATCGCGATCGTCTGGACGACGTCCTGCTGCGCGGTTGCTGCAGGCGCCAGCGTCGGCACGAAGGCCTCGCCGTCCTGCGGCGTCGCCGGAGCGGGCGCGGGGGAAGGCGTTGCCGCATCTTCGTCCTGCGCGAATGCCGCAGCGGGCATCCCGGCAAGCATGGTCCCGGCCAGCAGGCCGATCGCCAGCCGCGCAGCAGAGTTCTTGCGACGCGTAGCGGCAGAAGCAAATTCAGTCATCGACAAGGAGATTCCCGTCCTCGTTACACTTACAGAAGACCCGGCAGGCGCAGTCCCCGATCCGGCATCGGGCCGCGTGTGCGGAGCGACCAATCGTCCCCCTGCCTCAAGCGCCTTCGCCAATCAAGCTTTGCTGCTGCGATTTGCCGGTATCCCGCTCCGTTTCCCCGGCTAATTCCCGAATACCGGGAGGTGCACCAGATCGTTGATCGTGACGAATACCATCAGCATGAGCACGAGGGCCACACCGGCGCGATACGCCACTTCGGTTCCACGTGGACCCACCGGCTTCCGGCGGATCGCTTCAGCCGCATAGAAAGCCAGGTGCCCGCCGTCGAGGGCCGGAATTGGCAGCAGGTTGATGAATGCCAAGTTAAGCGAGATCAGGGCCACGAAGTTGATGAAGGCCATCCCGCCCAGACTGAGCTGTTCGCCGGAAAATTTCGCGATCTTCACCGGCCCGCCAAGTTCCTGAACCGACCGTTCGCCCGTGAATATCTGCCCGATTCCCGTGACCATCATGTCGACGATCCCGATCGAATGATCGACGGCCAGCCCCAGCGAGGCGATCACGCCCTGCGGTTCGAACTCGAAGGCCGATGCGCCCGAGGCGATGCCAATCAGACCCACCTTCGACACATTGCCGAAGCGATCCTCCATTTCCACGCTGCGGACCGGGACGGCAAAGGTCCGCTCCGCGCCGTCGCGGTCGACCGTTATGTCGAGCGTGCGGCCGGGATAGAGCATGATCGAATCCTGGACATCGCGGAAATCCTCCATCCGCTCGCCCTCGACCGCGACGATCCGGTCGCCGACCTCGATACCCGCCTCGCGTGCAGAGGACACCTCGGCAAATTCCGCCACGGCCAGCTGCTGCTCGGCATCGGCCGGGACGGGTTTGCCGTAAAAGGCGAAAAAGCCGGCGAAAATCGCCAGTGTCAGCAGAATATTGGTCGCCGGCCCGGCAAAAACGATCAGCGCGCGCTTCCACAGCGCGGCATGGTGGAAACTGCCCTGCCGTTCCTCGGCGCTGGCATGCCTGGCCGCCTGCGGATCGGGAATGCTCGCAGGGTTCATGTCGCCCTTGAACTGCACATAACCGCCCAGCGGCAGCACGCTCAGCTTCCAGCGCGTGCCGCGCCGGTCGGTAAAGCCCCAGATTTCCTTGCCGAAACCGACCGAGAAGGCTTCCGCGTGAACGCCGAACCAGCGCCCCACCAGATAGTGGCCGAGCTCGTGGATCGTTACCAGCGGGCCCAGCAGCAACGGGAAACCGATGACATAGTAAAGCCAGAGAGGCAGGTTCAATTCCACGGGTCAGGCAAGCTCCAGCATTTCGGTGGCGCGTCTGCGCGAAGCCTCGTCCACCATCAGCACGTCGCTGAGAGAACGCGGCGCATCGGGGTGATTCCCGTCCGCAAGAACACGCTCGACCAATACCGCGATCCTGCTGAACGCAATCTTACGCTTCAGGAAAGCTTCTACTGCGATTTCGTTCGCCGCGTTGAGCACCGCCGGGGCCGCTCCCCCCGCTTCGGCCGCCTCGCGCGCCAGTCTGGTAGCGGGAAAACGCTTCTCGTCCGGCGCAAAAAAGGACAGTTCGCCGATCGCCGCCAGATCCAGCGGCGCCATCGGCGTATCCATCCGCGCGGGCCAGGCAAGGCACGATGCGATCGGTACGCGCATGTCGGATGGGCCAAGCTGCGCCAGCGTTGACCCGTCGCGATATTCGACCATGGAATGGATCACGCTTTGCGGATGCACGACGATCCGGATCCGCTCCAGTCCGACGGGGAACAGATGATGCGCCTCGATCAGCTCCAGCCCCTTGTTGAACATGGTGGCACTGTCGACGCTGATCTTGGCGCCCATGTCCCAGTTCGGATGGGCGATCGCCTGTTCGGGCGTGACCTCGGACAGGTCGTCTACCAACCGCAAGGGCCCGCCGCTGGCCGTCAGCGTGATCGAGCGGACATCTTCGATCCGCCCGCCTTGCAGGCACTGGAAAATTGCATTGTGTTCGCTGTCCACCGGCAGCAGCGTGGCGCCGTGGCGGCTCACTGCAGCAGTCATGACCTCGCCCGCGGAAACCAGCGCTTCCTTATTGGCCAGTGCGATGGTGCCGCCCTGCTCGATCGCAGCCATGGTCGGGCCAAGTCCGGCACAGCCGACGATCGCGGCCACCGTCAGATCGACCGGGCGTGCCGCCGCTTCGCACAGGGCGGTCCGGCCCGCCGCGGCCTCGATGCCGCTACCTGCCAGCGCCTCGCGCAGATCGGCAAGGCAGCTCTCGTCGGCCACTACGGCAATCTCGGCCCCGAACTCGCGCGCTGCCGCAGCAAGCGTGGCGACCTGGCAATTCGCCGTCAGCGCGACCACGCGCCAGTCGTCGCGGTTGCGGCGGACAAGATCTAGCGTCTGTTCGCCGACCGAACCCGTCGCACCGAGGATGGAAATCGTGCGGGTCATGCGATGCCTGTTACCAGCAGACCGACCACCACGGCCACCGGCAGCATCCCGTCGGTCCGATCGAATACCCCGCCATGTCCGGGGATCAGATTGGACGAATCCTTCATATGCGCCTTGCGCTTCAGCCAGCTCTCCAGGAAATCGCCCGATTGTGCAGCGATAGCCGCAATCGCACCGATCGCGATCGCGGCGAGCGACGACCAGGGATAGGCATCGATCCCCAGATGCCAGCTATCCGACATCGGTACGATCGCCTGCAGCAGGATGACGCCGAACAGGGCCGCGCCGGCCACGCCGCCGCCCAGCCCTGCCCACGTCTTGGATGGGCTGATCCGCGGGGCGATGGTCGGCCCGCCGATCGTACGTCCGGTGAAATAGGCGAATGTATCCGTGAAGATGACCGATCCGATCACCAGATAGAGATAGAAACGCGGCATGATGACGAGGGAATAGGCGGCAAAGCCGATATAAATGGCGCCCAGTATCAGCCCTGCGATCCGCCAGCCCGGCCGTACGGTCGCCCTGACGACCAGCCTGACCAGTTCGGCATAGGTCGCCGCCGCCACGATGACGATAAACAGCGTCAGCGCAATGCCGCCGGCCCACAGCGCGCCGCCTGCCACGGCCAGCATGACTGCCGCTGACGCGGCGCGTTTCGGCAAGTCGGATGTGCGCACCGCCAGAGGCACGCGGACATAACGCCTTGCGGTCGCTTTCATCCGGTCGCGTTTGCGCAATTCAACCTGCGGTTCACCGCCCGCCAAAACGTCTCTCCCGTTCCCCATATTCGATCAGCGCGCTCTTCAGATGGTCAGGCGTGAAGTCCGGCCATAGCACGTCGAGGAACAGCATCTCCGCGTAAGCCGCCTGCCACAAGAGAAAATTGGACAACCGCACCTCGCCGCTTGTGCGAATAAGCAGGTCGAGCGGTGGCAATCCGGCACTGTAAAGGTGGCGCGCAATGCTCTCTTCTGTGATCTCGCCCTCTGCCGCGGCGGCTTGCGCCGCATGGGCGATCTCGGCCTGCGATCCGTAATTGAGCGCCACGGCCAAAGTGCGCGATCCGCTGGCCGTTTGCGCCAGCGCGTCTTCCAGCATGCCGACGATGTCGGGAGCCAGACCCTTCCAGTCGCCCAGAATATGTAGCTTCACGTCATTGGCAATGAATTCAGGCAGATCCGATTTGATGAACTTGCGCATCAAGTTCATCAAATCGTCGACTTCTTCCTCGGGCCGCTTCCAGTTTTCGCTGCTGAAAGCATAGAGCGTCAGGCACTCGATGCTCGTGTCCTTCAGGCTGCGCACCAACTCGCGTACGGCTTCCACGCCCTTGCGATGGCCCATGACCCGGGGCAGGTGCTTGCGCTTCGCCCAGCGGCCATTGCCATCCATGATGATGGCTACATGCCGGGCGTGCTGCCCTTCCCCGTTCATCTTTCCGCTCCCCGTCCTGCCAGCTTACTGTGACAGGATTTCCTGAACCTTCTTTTCGACCGCCGCATCGGTATCGGCGACGTATTTGTCGGTCAGTTTCTGGACCTCGTCCTCGGACCGCTTGCGGTCGTCCTCGGAGATTTCCTTCTTCTTCTCGTCGTCCTTCAGCGCTTCCATACCGTCGCGGCGCACGTTGCGAATGGCGATCTTCGCCTTCTCGCCATACTCGCCTGCCAGCTTGGCCAGCGCCTTGCGGCGTTCCTGGGTCAGGTCGGGCATCGGCAGACGCACGTTCTGACCGTCGATCATCGGGTTGAGGCCCAGGTTGGACTTCGCGATACCCTTCTCGACCGCCGTCACATTGGCCTTGTCCCACACCTGCACGCTCAGCATGCGCGGTTCGGGTGCGCTGACAGTGGCCACCTGGTTCAGGGGCATCATGGCACCGTAAACCTCGACCACGACCGGGTCGAGCAGACTGGTGTTGGCGCGGCCCGTGCGCAGACCCGAAAGGTCGCTCTTCAGGCTTTCCACTGCGCCATTCATGCGGCGCTCGATGTCGGCTTTGTCGTACTTTGCCATGGCGGCTTCCTCTTACTTCTTTTCGTTCGTGACGATCGTCTGCACACCCTGCCCGCTCAGCACGCGGGCCAGATTGCCTTTCTCGCGGATCGAGAAAACGACGATCGGAATATTGTTGTCGCGGCACAGCGCGACCGCGCTGGCATCCATGACCTTCAGGTCGTCGGCCAGAACCTTGCCGTAGGTAACGGTATCGAACCGCTTCGCTTCTGCGTTCTTCTTGGGATCGCTGTCGTATACCCCGTCGACGCTCGTGCCCTTCAGCAGCGCGTCACAGTTCATTTCGGCTGCGCGCAGGGCGGCGCCGCTGTCGGTGGTGAAATAGGGTGCGCCCACGCCCGCGGCGAAAATCACGATGCGCCCCTTTTCGAGGTGCCGTTCGGCACGGCGGCGGATCACCGGCTCGCACACCTGATCCATCTGCACCGCACTTTGCACACGGGTCTGCACGCCAAGCTGCTCCAGCGCGCTCTGCATCGCCAGCGCGTTCATCACCGTTGCCAGCATGCCCATGTAATCGGCCTGCGCCCGGTCCATGCCCTGCGCCGCCCCGGCCATACCGCGGAAAATATTGCCGCCGCCGATGACCAGGCAGATCTCCAAACCGGTCTCCCGCGCGGTCTTCACTTCCTTGGCCAGTTCAAGGACGAAAGCAGGATCGATCCCGAACTGTTGATCGCCCATCAGGACTTCGCCCGATAGTTTCAGGAGGACACGCTTCATCGTCTTAAGAGGCATGGAGGCGGAGAATCCGTGTTGCGCAAGAGGTTGCGGCTCCTTAGCCGCGAAGGGGCACAGGCGCAAAGGGAAAGCCGTGCGCCTGCCGACCCGGCAATCTCAGGCAAGAAAGCCACCCACCCTAGTGACGCGGTGCAATGTGTCGGATAAGGCCGACAGCCCGACAACGTCGATCTTGGGGGATCGGGTCGATATGGCGGGCATGGGATTGGGAGAATGCATGTCGGATGAAATTCGCCACCAGGGCCGGTACGAAGATTATGACGCACCGGCTACGCCGGGCTTGCGCCCCGCACGGCTGACCTGGATGCTTCGCGCCTTGGGGCCGATTGCCGCGCTGGCGGTCTGGCTGGCGCTCGGCGGCGCTGAGAATTTGAGCCAGGATGCCCGTGCCGTTGCCGCAATTGGGACATTGATGGCTGTATGGTGGACCACCGAAGCGATCCCGCTCGCCGCCACCTCGCTTCTTCCGATCGTGCTGATGCCGATGGTTACCGATCTGGATGTGGCAGGCAGCACTGCCCCCTATGCCAGCCCGATCGTCTTTCTGTTTCTGGGTGGCTTCCTCATCGCCATCGCGATGGAAAAATGGAATTTGCATCGGCGGATTGCGCTGTGGACGCTGCGCCGGGTCGGCACGTCGCCCAAGCAGATCGTGCTTGGCCTCATGCTCGCCACCGGCTTTCTTTCCATGTGGGTTTCCAACACCGCAACTACGCTCATGATGCTGCCGATCGGCCTGTCGGTCATCGCGCTCATGGGCGACCGCGCGAATACGGCGTCGGACGCGCCCGACAACACTGCCGCCCTGCCCCGGCCCGGGCACGTGGATCTGGGGGAAGATTCCGACATTCGTCGTTTCGCGATCTGCCTGATGCTGGCCATCGCATGGTCTGCCAGCATGGGCGGCCTGGGAACGCTGCTTGGCAGCCCGCCCAACGCGATCATCGCCGGCTATGCCAGCACGGAACTGGGTATCGAAATCGGTTTTCTCGACTGGATGATGCTCGGCGTGCCGACTGCACTCGCCTTCATCCTGGTCGGCTGGCTCCTGATGACCCGGCTGCTCTATCGCTTCGATCTCAGCGACATTCCGGGCGGCCGCGACATGATCGAAAAGGAAATCCACAAGCTCGGACCCGTCTCGCAGGGCGAAAAGATGGTTGCGGCCGTCTTCGTCGGCGCCGCGTTTCTGTGGGTCGTACCGGGCCTCCTTTCCAGCGTTCCGGGTCTTGGCGATAATCTCGGCTGGTTCGGACAGATGAACGATACCGCCGTCGCCATTGCCGCCGGCATCGCCATGTTCATCCTGCCCGGACGGGGCCGGCGCGAAATGGTGCTGACCTGGAAAGACGCGGAAGACGGTCTGCCCTGGGGCGTGCTGCTGCTGTTCGGCGGCGGCCTCAGTCTCGCCAGCGCGGTCGCCGCCACCGGTCTCGACGCGTGGTTCGGCGTGCAGGCCAGTGGCCTCGGCGCACTGCCGCTCATCCTGCTGATCGCGGCAGTGGTCGCGATCGTGCTCTTCCTCACCGAAGTCACCAGCAACACGGCGACTGCAGCTACCTTCATTCCGATCCTCGGCGGGGTCGCATTGGGTATCGGGGTCGATCCGATGGGCCTTCTGGTCCCTGCCGCCTTCGCCGCCACCTGTGCGTTCATGCTGCCGGTGGGGACGCCGCCCAATGCGATCGTGTTTAGTACCGGCGCCGTCACCATCGCCGAAATGGCGCGCGGCGGCCTGGTGCTCAACCTCGTCGGGGTCGTGCTAATAACGCTGTTCTGCTACTTCCTGGGCGGCGCGGCGATGGGCCTGCAATTCTAGCGCAGGCCCACTCGATCGACCCGATTTCCTACACGGCGCCGTCCCGCTAGCTTCGCGGCGGGCCACTCCAACCCCGATTCGGCCACACCCGCACGCCCATGCATGAACTTGGCCAAGATGCCGCCCACCCCGGCACCCCCCGCCCACGAAAAAGGCCGCCGAACACACGGTCCGGCGGCCCAATCCTGTAGGAAGCGGTTACGCTTAGCCGGCTACGGCAGCGGCGACCTCGGCGGCGAAGTCGCTCTCTTCCTTCTCGATGCCTTCGCCCAGCTGGAAGCGGACATAGTCCACCAGCTCGACCTTGGCGCCGACATCCTTGGCAGCCTGCTCGACGACCTGCGCGATGGGGGTCTTGTTATCCATGACGAAGACCTGGCTCAGCAGGGCGTTCTCCTTGGCGTACTTGGACACAGCGCCTTCGACCATCTTGTCCTGGACGTTCTCGGGCTTGCCGCTTTCGGCAGCCTTTTCCTTGGCGATCGCGCGCTCGCGCTCGATCACTTCGGCGTCGAGACCGTCAGCGGTCAGAGCCTGCGGGAAAGCGGCGGCGATGTGCATGCCGAGCTTCTTGCCGAGCTCGGCCAGCTTGTCCTTGTCGCCTTCACTCTCAAGCGCGACGAGCACGCCGATCTTGCCGAGGTCCGGAGCGACTGCATTGTGCATATAGGGCACGACGACGCCGTCGGTGACCGAAACGGTCTTCATGCGGCGGACCTGCTGGTTCTCGCCGATGGTCGCAACATTGTCGGTCAGCTTGTCGCCGACGGTGCCACCGGTCGGATAGTCGGCAGCCTTCAGCGCCTCGACGTCGTCACCAGCGGTGCCGAGCGCGACCTGCGTGGTCTTGCGGACGAAATCCTGGAACTGGTCGTTCTTGGCAACGAAGTCGGTTTCCGAGTTCACTTCGACGGCAACACCCTTGGTGCCTTCGACGGCAATGCCGACGAGACCTTCGGCGGCAGTCCGGCTCGACTTCTTCTGAGCAGTGGCGAGGCCCTTGGCGCGCAGTGCGTCGACCGCAGCTTCGATATCGCCGTTTGCGGCTTCGAGTGCCTTCTTGGCGTCCATCATGCCCGCGCCGGTCTTTTCACGGAGGGCTTTTACGTCAGCGGCAGTGAATGCAGCCATGGTATTTTCCTTCTAGAGATGATGTGCGGGCACCGGGCCAACTGGATAGCGGCCCGGCGCGTAACTCCGCTTTGTGACGAGCGCGTGATGGCGCCCGGTCGTTAAAGAGCTTAGGCCGCCGCAGTTTCTTCCGGCGGATTTTCCATCGCGCCAACGTCGGCACCCGAATCCTGGATGCCCTCGCCCTTGCCGCTCTTGGCTGCATTGGCGACTGCATCGCAGTAAAGACGGATGGCGCGTGCAGCATCGTCGTTGCCCGGGATCGGGAAAGCGATGCCTTCAGGATCGACATTGGTGTCGAGCACGGCGACGACGGGGATGCCGAGAACATTGGCTTCCTTGATCGCCAGATCTTCCATGTTCGCGTCGATCACGAACATAACGTCCGGAATGCCGCCCATGTTGCGAATGCCGCCAAGCGACATTTCGAGCTTGTCCCGCTTGCGGGTAAGGTCGAGCACTTCCTTCTTGGTCAGACCGGCCGTGTCACCCGAAAGGCGCTCATCGAGCGTCTTGAGGTACTTGATGCGTTCGCTGATGGTCTTCCAGTTGGTCAGCATGCCGCCGAGCCAGCGGTGGTTGACGAAGTGCTGACCCGAAGCAAGCGCGGCGTCGCGGATCGCGTCCTGCGCCTGGCGCTTGGTACCGACGAACAGCACCTTGCCGCCCGAACGCGCGGTCTGCTGGACGAAGTCGAGCGCGCGCGCGAACAGCGGTACGGTCTGCGACAGATCGATGATATGGATGCCGTTGCGCGCGCCGAAGATATACGGCTTCATGCGCGGGTTCCAACGGTGGGTCTGGTGGCCGAAGTGCGATCCGGCTTCGATCAATTGCTGCATCGTGACGGTAGGAGCCGCCATAATCATATTCCTTTCCGGTTATGCCTCTGGAAAGCTGGAACCCGAATGCGGTCATGTCCCGCGCAGGGCACCGGTATGGTGTGCCTTCCATGTGGATTTGCCCGACCGGAACAGTCATAGAAACGACCGATTCCGATGCGAACCGGGCGCCCTTAGCGCTGTTCGGGCAGGAAATCCAGCCTCGATTCACCGCTAAAAAAGGGAATCCGGACGCGAAAAGCAGTTGACAAGCAAGAACAAAAAGAGAACATTGCCCAAATCACCGGAACCGACGGTGGTCAGTACGGGTTTTCCACCTGATTTCCCCAGTCTGTCAACATAGTTGGCAGCAGCCGGGGTTGGAGATATCGCAATGTTCGCACTGTTTCTTGTCATCCTTCTCGCCGCTACCGCTCTGGCGGCAGTGGGCGTTCTCGCCGATAGCGGTCTAAGGTGGTGGTCCGCTTTCGGCAGACTGCGCCGCGATTTGAAGAACGGAAACGTCCCCGCCCTGCCGTCACTTCGTCCGGTCATCGCGGGTGGAGGTCATACGGCGTTCGATAGATCGGCCGCGGGCCGCGCCGCGAAGGGCACGATCAACTGCGCCGCTTGATCCGGGAATAGCGGAGCAGAGTATAAGGCAGCAGCAAGAGATAGCCGACGCAAATCGCACTCAAGGTCCACCATGGTTCGACCAGCAAAGCGGCAAACAGAAGTCCGGCTAAGGCGATTATCTCGAGCCTGATTCCGCGCCGTGGCCGCAGTGACGTCCAACCGGGTGTGGCCATGCTCGAGATCATGAGCAATGCCACTGCGACCAGCCAGACGCCGACCAGAAGCGGATGACGAAGCTCTTCAAGCCCCGTAGCCATCCAAAGATAGAATGGCGCAAAGGCCAGCCCCGCGCCCAAAGGCGCAGGAACGCCGGTCAGGAAACCGAGAGATTTATGCGGCTGCTCCTTCACATCGATCTGAGCATTGAACCGTGCGAGCCTGAGAGCGCAACATATCGCAAAAGCCAGCGCTGCGAACCAGCCGAGCCTCGGTTCGGCTGACAGCGACCACAGGTAAATGATGATCGCGGGCGCAGTGCCGAAGCTCAGCGAATCTGCCAGGCTGTCCAGTTCTGCTCCGAACCGCGATTGCGCCTTGAGGGCACGCGCTATTCGTCCATCGATCCCGTCAAGCAGGCCCGCCAGAATGATCGCAACAACCGCCGCACCCCAATTTTCGCCGATGGCGAAGCGGATGCCGGTAAGGCCGGAACACAGAGCAGCAGCCGTGATCGCATTGGGCACCATCGCCTTGAGCGTCAATGCACGCGAGCGGCCCATTACCGGACGTTCATCTTCCGCCGCCTTCGGGCCCAAACGTGCGCGCTCTTCCGGCTCTGCGGGGGCCTGCGGCGGGAGTAAGCTCACTGGGACACGCCCTCGATCAGCGTCTGCGTTCCAATTTCTGCCAGAACGGTCTCGCCTGCTATCACCTTCTGACCCAGCAGAACCTTCGAATCGGTACCTGCCGGCAAATAGACATCGACCCGACTACCGAACCGGATCAAGCCGATCCGCTGCCCTACGCCCACGGTGTCGCCCGGTTTGACGAAGGGAACGATCCGCCGCGCAACCAAGCCGGCTATCTGAGTGAATCCCAGCTTCAATCCGTCCGTGCGCTCGACCAGAATATGCTGGCGCTCGTTTTCCTCGCTTGCCTTATCAAGGCCGGCGTCCACGAAGCTTCCGGGAATGTAGACGACACGGCGAATGGTCCCCGCGATCGGCGTGCGGTTGATATGCACGTCGAAGACCGACATGAAGATCGAGATCCGCGTGACCTTGGCCGCTTCCAGCCCGGCATGTTCGCTACCATCATCGACGATCAATTCTGCCGGGGGCTCGACTTCGGCAATAAGCGAGACAAGCCCATCGGCCGGCGCGACGATGAACCTGTCGTCCTGCGGCACCACGCGCTGCGGGTCGCGAAAAAACGCGAACACGCCCAGAGAAAGCAGCAGCAGCGGCCAGCCAATGATTTCCCAGTCGAGACCGAGCAGGAAAACCAGGCTAACGATTACTGCGATAATCCCGAACTTGCGTCCTTCGGGATGGATGGGGGGCCATGACCAGCGAGCATCGCCGCGGCCACGATTGTCAAGAAGATCACCAGGCATGTTCAACACCTAGGGACTGCGGCCAATAGTCACAAGGTGTTATGCCACCTTGCGCACGAAGACCGCGCCTGCCGAATATCCGGCACCAAAGCTGCAGATCAGTCCGGTATCGCCTGCCTTCAGATCGTCGCTATGCTTGTGGAAAGCTATGATCGAACCGGCACTGGACGTATTGGCGTAGGTATCGAGTACCGTGGGGCTTTCATCGGCGGTCGCCTCGTGTCCCAGCACGCGCTGGGCGATAAGACGGTTCATCCCGGCATTGGCCTGGTGAAGCCACAGGCGCCGCAGTCCTTGCGGATCGAGCCCGAAATTCTCCGCCTCGGTCACGATCATCTCGGCAACCATCGGAACGACTTCCTTGAACACCTTGCGCCCTTCCTGAACGAAGAGCTTGTCCGCCTTGCCCTCGCCGTCGGGGGAGGCACGATTGAGAAAGCCGAAATTGTTGCGGATGTTGTTCGAAAAGACGGTCTTCAGCTTCGTGCCGAGAATATCCCAATGCGTGGCCGGTGCGATCCCAGCATCTTCGACGAGCACCGCGGTTGCCACATCGCCAAAAATGAAATGACTGTCACGATCGCGCCAGTTGAGGTGGCCGCTGGTTATTTCCGGGCTGATCACCAGCACGCTTCGCGCGTTGCCCGAGCGGATGTAGTCCGCAGCCGTCTGGATGCCGAACGTCGCCGAGGAGCAAGCGACATTCATGTCGAAACCAAAACCATCGATGCCCAGCTCCTGCTGGATTTCGATCGCCATTGCCGGGTAGGGCCGCTCCATATTGGAGGCAGCGCAAAGGACGGCATCGACCTCCGCAGCTTCGCGCCCTGCTCGCTCTAGCGCTTGCTGGGCAGCCTTTACCCCGATCTCTGCCAGCATGGAGAGCTCTTCATTGGACCGTTCCGGCCAGCGGGGCGCCATTATCTCCGGATTCAGTATCGGACCTTTCGCCATGACATGTCGCGCCTTTATCCCGCTCGCCTTTTCGATGAATTCCACCGAACTGGTTTGCAGCGCTTCCACATCCCCTGCCTCGATCGCAGCAGCGTTGTCGGCATTGTGACGCTCCACATAGCGGTTGAAGCTTTCAACCAGCTCCTCGTTCGTGATGGTGTCGGATGGCGTAAACAGCCCTGTGGCAGAGATGACAGGACGCCCGGTCAGCTTTTCGCTCTGAGTCATTGCAGCTGACTAGGCCGACTGGCCAATCCCGACAAGCTCTCCCGCCGATGCCTTGCACCATGTCTTGGCATCTCATGCGACAACGGATAGTCCCCGCATTTATGGAGGAAGCGCCCGCATCGTCGCGACATGACCTTTGCCAGGCCTGCGCCATTCGCAACAAGGCGATCTGCTCCGATCTCGATACACGGGAAATCGCCATTCTCAACGGCATTGGCCGTCGGCGCAGGCTTGCCGCGGGCGAGCAATTGATGTGGGAGGGCCATGAAGCGGTCCTCGTCGCAAATGTGATCGAGGGAATTTTGAAGCTTTCTTCCCATTCGGCAGACGGGAAGGAACAGATACTCGGCCTCGTCTATCCATCCGATTTCCTCGGCAGGCCATTCGGCGAAACATCCCCCTATGGCGTGGAGGCGCTGACCGATTCCCACATCTGCGTGTTCGAACGAAGGGATTTCGAACGCTTCGCCCGCGAACATCCGCGCCTGGAACATAAGCTTCTGGAACGCACGTTGGGCGAACTGGACCGGACTCGCCGGTGGATGCTGTTACTCGGCCGCATGACCGCAGAACAGAAACTCGCCAGCTTTCTGCTCGAGATGGCAGATCGCCTTGGAACGAGTGAAGCAGATGGATCGACGACCGTCCTCCTGCCACTTTCGCGGCAGCAGATTGCAGATATTCTCGGTTTGACAGTGGAAACCGTCAGCCGGCAGCTGACCCAGTTGCGGGCGAAAGGCATCATTACGCTTTCATCTCGGCGCGAGATCAGGATCGATATGATCGAAGAACTGCAAGATATCGCCGGATAGGCCGGCCCGAAGAAAAGGACCCAACGCCCCTTGGACTTCTGAATGAGAATGAAAATGGCGGTGGTGGACAGGGCTGGATTCGAACCAGCGTACGCTTGCGCGGGCAGATTTACAGTCTGCTGCCTTTAACCACTCGGCCACCTGTCCACACGGGCCATTTCATCGAAGAAATCGTGAGATCGCGTGGCGATCCCGTGCCGAGAGGCGCCCCTTTGGCGAAGCGGCGCTTGCCTGTCAATGCCCCCACTGGCACAGGCCGCAGCCAATGTTGCAGACAGGACGGATTTGATGGCTAAGGGTGAACGCAAGCGGGCTTTGCGAGGCCGCGCAGGGCGAATGCAGGGCGGACGAGGCAGTGGCCGCGCGAGTAGTGGACAGGTTCGCCTGTGGGGCCGCCATGCGGTCGAAGCTGCGCTCAAGAACCCCAACCGGGTTCACCGCAAACTATGGGCCACGCGCGAAGCCATCGAATCGCTTGATGGTGAATTGCCAGAAGACTTCCCGCTGGAATATGCCGATGTGCAGGATCTGGCGCGGCTTGTTGCAAAGGACGCGCCGCACCAGGGGCTGGTTCTCGAATGCGCGCCGCTGGAAGATATTCATCTCGATGAAGTTCTGAGCGGCGATGCCGACCGGCCCATCGTCGTTCTCGATCAAGTGACCGACCCGCATAACGTCGGCGCGATCATGCGATCGGCAGCGGCTTTCGGCGCTTCTGCCCTGGTGACACAGGATCGCAACGCCCCACCTGAAGGCGGCGTCATCGGCAAGGCGGCTTCCGGTGCGTTGGAAATCCTGCCGTGGGTGCGCGTAGTCAACCTGGCGCGAGCGCTGGAGCAGATGGCGGAAGCAGGATACTGGCGCATAGGGCTGACAGGGGCCACCGAAACAACGCTCGCCGAAGCTCTTCCAGCAGGACCGGTAGCCATCGTGCTTGGGGCCGAGGGCGAGGGAATGCGGCAGAATATCGAATCGCATTGCGATGCCCTCGCCCGTCTGCCCATTGGCGAAGAGATCGAGAGCCTCAACGTTTCCAACGCCGGTGCGATCGCGCTCTACGCCATCGCGACGCGGTGATCTCTGTGTAGGGGAAAACGAAAACGCCGCGCTTTCCGACCGGGAAAGCGCGGCGAGTATCGAACCGGCTGCGTTCTGCAATATGCGGGGGCGAACCGGAAAATTCCGAGTTAGTTGACGGAATCCTTCAGGCCCTTGCCAGCCTTGAACTTGGGCTGGTTGGACGCCTTGATCGTCATGGGCTCACCCGTACGCGGGTTACGGCCGGTCGAAGCCTTGCGCTTGGCGACCGAGAACGTGCCGAAGCCGACCAGGCGCACTTCGTCACCGCTCGACAGGGCCTTGGTGATAGCGTCGAAAACGCCTTCGACGGCACTCGACGCATCGTTCTTCGAAAGACCGCTGGAATCGGCAACTGCGCTGATCAGGTCGTTCTTGTTCATTAGAGAAACCCCCTAGTTTTTATCATCAAATCAATTCGGCTGAATCGCCTCGGCGAAGGCGAACGAATTGAGAGTTTTTTCGGACCTCTGTCAAAGGCATTCTCGGCCAAAATCGGCGGTTTACGGGGTCGGAGACGGGAAAATTGAGATAAAGCGACCCGCGATCCGCCGATGCTGCACTGCACACACCGAAATTAGCGCGCAGCGTAGGTCGCCAAAGCTCCCGATTCGGTCGCTCAGGTTCGGCCTACTTAATGGGCAGTCGGCGATGGCGCCCGCAGCGTGTGATCGGGTTGGCTCGCCAAATCATCCGCTTCGGTCCACTCGATCGGCTCGGGCACGCTGCACAATGCATGCGCCAGCACCTCGTCGACATGCGAAACGGGGACGATTTCCAGGCCATCTTTCACATTGCCCGGGATTTCCGCGAGATCCTTCACGTTTTCTTCCGGTATCAGGACTTTCTTGATTCCGCCGCGTAGCGCCGCGAGCAGCTTTTCCTTCAGCCCGCCGATCGCCAGTACACGCCCACGCAGCGTAACCTCGCCCGTCATCGCGACATCTGGACGGACAGGAATGCCCGAAAGCGTCGAGACGATCGATGTCACCATACCGACGCCCGCGCTGGGCCCATCCTTGGGAACGGCGCCTTCAGGCAAGTGAATATGGATGTTACGGCGATGGAACAGGCTCGGCTTGATACCGTAATGCGGCGCACGCGCCTTCACGAAGCTGAAGGCGGCGGCAACGCTTTCGTTCATCACTTCGCCGAGCTTGCCGGTCGTTTTGATGTCGCCTTTCCCCGGCGTAGTGACGCTTTCGATGGTCAGCAATTCGCCGCCCACTTCGGTCCATGCCAGTCCGGTAACCGCACCGACCTGCGGCTCTTCCTCGCCCATGCCGTGCTTGAACTTGCGCACGCCGGCGAACTCACTCAGGTTTTCAGGCGTAATGGTGACGCTCTCGACCTGCTTCTCGAGAATCTTGCGCAGCGATTTGCGGGCCAGTCGAGCAAGTTCACGCTCGAGCGTACGGACACCCGCTTCACGCGTATAATACCGGATCAGATCGCGCAGACCATCTTCGGTCAGTTCGAACTCGCCCTTTTTCAGGCCGTGTTCGCCGATCTGTTTGGGCAACAGGTGACGCTTGGCGATCTCGACCTTTTCGTCTTCCGTATACCCTTCGAGCCGGATGATCTCCATACGGTCGAGCAGCGGTTGCGGCAGATTGAGACTGTTCGCAGTAGTGACGAACATGATGTCCGACAAGTCGAGATCGAGCTCGAGATAGTGGTCCTGGAACTTGTTGTTCTGTTCCGGATCCAGCACTTCGAGAAGGGCCGATGCCGGATCGCCGCGGAAATCCTGGCCCAGCTTGTCGATCTCGTCGAGCAGGAACAGCGGGTTGATCTTGCCGGCCTTCTTCAGATTGCTCACAATCTTGCCCGGAAGCGAGCCGATATAGGTACGGCGATGACCCCGGATTTCGGCTTCGTCGCGTACCCCGCCAAGCGACTGACGTACGAACTCACGGCCCGTCGCCTTCGCAATGCTTTTGCCGAGCGAAGTCTTACCCACACCTGGCGGGCCGACGAGGCAGAGGATCGGGCCCTTCAACTTGCGTGTACGGGCCTGGACGGCGAGATATTCGACGATACGATCCTTGACCTTTTCAAGCCCATAATGATCCGCATCGAGCACTTCCTGCGCCGTGCCGATGTCCTTCTTTACCTTGCTTTTCTTGCCCCAGGGCAGACCCAGCAGGACGTCGAGGTAGTTTCGGATGACGGTCGCTTCGGCGCTCATCGGCTGCATGGCCTTGAGCTTTTTGAGTTCGCCTTCGGCCTTTTCGCGCGCCTCCTTGCTGAGTTTGGTCTTGGCAATCTTTTCGGTCAGTTCGGCAATCTCGTTGCTGCCGTCTTCGTCACCGCCAAGCTCGTTCTGGATCGCTTTCAGCTGTTCGTTGAGATAATATTCGCGCTGCGTACGCTCCATCTGCCGCTTTACACGGCCGCGGATGCGCCGTTCCACCTGCAGCACGGAAAGCTCGCCTTCCATGTAGGACATCACCATTTCGAGCCGCTTGAGCGGGTCCTTTTCGACCAGTAGCGCCTGCTTGTCCGAAACCTTCGCGGAAATCGCAGCGGCGATCGAATCGGCCAGTTCGCTGGCATCGTCGATGTCACCCAATTGCTCGGCGGCTTCTTCGCCAAGTTTCTTGTTGAGCTTCGCATATTCGCCAAACTGTTCGACGACCTGCCGCATCATGGCGGTCACTTCACTGCCGGATGCCGTTACCTCGTCCTGCGAGGAAACTGTGGCTTCGACATGCTCACCGCGCTGTGCAAGCTGTTCGAGCGTTGCGCGCGACGTACCCTGGACCAGCACGCGGACGGTGCCGTCGGGCAGCTTCAGCAACTGCAGAACCTGCGCGATCACGCCGACGTCAAACAGATCATCTCGTTCGGGGTCGTCGCAACCCGGATCGAGTTGAGCGAGCAGGAAGATGTCCTTGCTGCCTTCCATTGCCGCTTCGAGGGCTGCGACCGATTTGTCGCGTCCGACAAACAGAGGCACCACCATTCCGGGAAATACCACGATGTCGCGCAAGGGGAGGAGGGGGAAGGTCTGGGTCATCAATCAATTCCATTCGGGGCCGGTAAGGCCGTTCGCTCGGAATATGGTGAGACCAGTCGCGCTCCGCAACGTCGCGCGCCAAAGTCATGTGGATGAGATGGATTAGCGCCTGACCGCGTCTCAGTGACAAAATCGCGTGTGACCGAGAAGAAATTGTAATTGCCCAGCCTCATGCGGGACAGGATCCAGCACGGACGTCAGAAGGTTATGCTGACGGTAACGATATCCTCGTAAACACCGGGAGTCAGGTTGGCCGGTACGGACGCGATCCGGCCATAGGCGGTCATGCTGCCCCTGCCCCGCCCCCAGGCGATGCCCAGCGGAGCATTTCCCGAACCGCTGCCCCAGGTTTGCGTACGGGCGGTATTGCGGAAGATGCCATAGGGAATGAAATCCCCGGAGCCGTTGCGCATGCGACGCTGGGTGCCATTGGCATTGCTACCGCGGTCCATATCGACGCGAAACAGGGCCAGGCGGGTGCATTCGATGTCGATCTGCGTCGTGCTGTCGACCGGCCCTGCCCCGGCGCTTGCGCTGATATCGAAAGCCATTTCCGCGGTAAGAACCGTGCAGCCATCGATCACTTCGACAGTCGGGGTAAGCGTTGCCTGCGCATGAGCGACCGCCGGAAGGCAGACGGCGCCGAGCGCCCACAGCAACGATCCGGAACGAAAAGAAACCACCAGCACCCCTCTGGAAATCGAGAGGACGTCTCTAGGACAACTCGGCTAAATATCGGTTAATTCGGCAGGCGCTCCGCCGTGTCGCAGCGCCTCACGCCCGCGCCTAGAACGTGATAGTGACCGTAAGCTGATCGGTATACCGGCCCTTTGGCGTGGAGGGGGTGATGCCGGACAAACGTCCATAAGCTTCGAAGTCCTCATTGCCGATACCGAGCAGTATCACCCCGGTGCGGCTCTCGCTGTTTCGCTGACCCCAGCGCTGCGTGCGGTTGTTATTGCGATAGACTTCGTAAGGAAGGTAGTCGTTGGAAGCGTTTTTGATCCGCCTCTGCTCGCCCGACGCATTCTGCCCCCAGTCCATGGTCAGGCGAAAGAACGTGAGCAGGCCCGCGCAGGACACCGAAACGGTGGCGTTCGTGTCGACGCGGGTCACATTCTTCGTATCGAGAACCCCGAATGCCATATCCGTCGTCGACACGGAGCAGCGCCCCTCGACCTGCGCGCCGATCTGCATCTGCGATCCATTGGGCGCAGCCGCCGCGGGCGAGCAAAGACCGGCGAGCGCGCACGCGCCGGCCAGTGCCGAACAAGTAGTCCTGATCCCCGTTTTGCCCACGTCGCCTTCCCGTCGATTCGTCCGGGAAAATTAGGCGACACCTTTTGAAAAATACCTAAGCGGCCGTTACCACAAAATTAGGCATAAACGCCGCTTTGGTGGGCAAAGCCGGGATTACATACCCGGCAATTTGAAGCCTGCCGGCAAGCCAACGCCCTGCTGAATCTTGTCCATTTCTTCGGCAGATACGCGATCGGCGCGGTCGCGGGCATCGTTGAAAGCCGCTGTCACGAGATCTTCGACCATCTGCTTTTCTTCCGGCTTCATCAGGCTATCGTCGATCGAGACGCCGAGAATGCGACCACGCGCCGTGGCGCGGACTTTGACGAGACCGCCACCGGCCGCGCCTTCGACCTCGATATCGTCAAGCTTGGCCTGGGCATCGCCCATCTGCTTCTGGATCGTTTCAGCAGCCTTCTGGGCCTGCGCGAGCATTTCTTCCATGTTCATGCGTTTCTACTCCAGGGTATTTCGCGGCGCTGGGGAGCTGCGCCGCCATCATCGATCAACTCTGCCTGCGGGAAAGCGTCGAAGGCCGCTTTGACCAGCGGGTGATTGCGCGTCGCGGCTGCTGCGGCATCGCGCTCGCTGACTTGTACTTCGACGAGCGAAGGAGCCCCGGCTCCCCCGGCAACCTCTTCCACGGTCCAGCGCTTCCCGGTGTGGCGGTGTAGCGCTTCTTTCAGCACCGGGATGACATCATCCGAGAATTTCGCATCTCTGCCGAAGCGCAGTATGCCGTCTGCCAGTTCCACTACGCGCACTTGCAGGCGCATGATGCTGGCTTCCTGCATCAGCCCTGATGCATCGATCGCATCGACCAGTTCCTGCCAATCCAGCGGCGCCTGCGGCGCTTCTGCAACCGCACTTCCCTCATCCGCAGCTTGCCTGACGGGGCCGGCTTCAGCCAGTGTTTCGATCTTCTTCGCCAGCTTGCCGGGATCGGGCATCTGGCCTGCATGGAGCGTGCGCAGGAGCGCCATGCGCAGCGCGATCAGGGGGTCGGGCGCGAGGCGAATTTCATCGTGCCCCTTGAGCAGCAACTGCCAGAGGCGATGCAGCTGGCCCGCCGGGAGCCGTGCAGCCCAGCCCGACAATTGCTCGCGCTCATCGGGACTGACACCTTCCGGCTCGGTGCCCGAAACCTGCGCCACGGTGATCCGGTGGGCGAGATCCATCTGGGCGCGCATGAGGGCGAGCGGTTCGACGCCGAGGGCGTATTGCTCGTCGATCGCGGCCAGCAGTTCGCGGCCCTGGCCTTCGAGAATATGCCCGAAAAGGCGGCGCTGTGCGCCCTTGTCGGCAAGGCCGAGCATGTCGCGCACACGGGCGGCGGTTACCTTGCCTTCGGTGTCGAGATCGGCGTGGGCAATGGCCTGGTCGAGGATCGAGAGACCATCGCGAACCGACCCTTCGGCGGCGTTGGCCACGATGTGCAAAGCCTCCGCATCGGCTTCGACGCCTTCCTTGGCGCAGATGTCGGCGAAGTGGCTTTCGAGCAGTTCGACCGGAATGCGGCGCAGGTCGAAACGCTGGGTCCGGCTGAGCACCGTGACCGGCAGCTTTTCCACCTCGGTCGTGGCGAAGAGGAACTTCACATGTGCAGGCGGTTCCTCAAGTGTCTTCAACAACGCATTGAAAGCATTGCGGGACAGCATGTGAACTTCGTCGATAATGTAGATCTTGTAGCGCGCCGAAACGGCGGCGTAGCGCACCGCTTCGATGATCTCGCGCACGTCATCGACGCCGGTATGGCTGGCGGCGTCCATTTCGATGACGTCGATGTGGCGGCCTTCGGCGATGGCGCGGCAGGGTTCGCAAACGCCGCAGGGGCTGATCGTGGGACCGCCGTTTCCATCGGGCCCGATACAGTTCAGAGCCTTGGCGATAAGGCGCGCGGTGGAGGTCTTCCCCACCCCGCGAACGCCGGTCATCAGGAAGGCGTGAGCGAGCCGATCGCGGGCGATTGCATTGGCCAGCGTACGCACCATCGCTTCCTGACCGATGAGTTCGGCGAAGGTCTGCGGACGGTATTTACGGGCCAGAACGCGGTAGGGCTGAGCCGGCTGCCGAACAGTGGAGGCATGTGGATCATACGTATGATCGGCCGGCGCAGGCGTCTGTTCGGCGCCGAACATGGCTTCCTGTCCGGCTTCCTCGAGTTCGGCAGCGCTCGGCGCGTCGGGAGCGTCCGCTTCGCTCTCCCAAGGAAGGCCATCTGGATTGTCCGGTGAATCACCCATGTTGGAACAGGTAGGGACTGACGGCAGGAATGTCATGCCATCACAGTCACGAAATGTGGGTGAAAAAGGAGCCGGCCGACCCGCCGCAATCCACCTGGGCTGCTTCCTTCCGGATCTGACCCGGTGAGCGAACGCAAACGTCCGACCGACTCCCGGCGCGCCATATGGCCGGATGTCAGAGGAGTTTCAAGCTCCCATCTGCTGTAGCCAGTCGGCAATCGCGCGGGCGGCCTCTGCCAGACGGGCTTCGGCATCGGATGCGGAGCCATCCGCGCGGTCGAGATAGGCAGCGAGGATGTAGCGCGCGCCATCGGACGTTTCGAACATGGCGATATCGTTTACTTCGCCCTGTACGCCGGTCCCGCAGGTGCCGGTCTTGTCTCCGGCGCGCCATTCACCCGGCAGGCCGGCGCGAAGACGGTTCATCCCCGTCGTCGTTTCCACGAGCCATTCCTGCAGGAGGGCACGGTCGGCCTGCACGAGCCGGTCACCCCACAAAAGCGTGCCGACGAGGTCCGCATGCGCTGTGGGCGTAGTGGTATCACGCGGATCGCCCGGCGCGTTTTCATTGAGCGCGGGCTCGTTCCGGTCGAGGCGGGTCGCCTCGTCCCCCATGGAGCGCAGCCAGCGGGTAAATCCGTCCGGCCCGCCTACCTCTGCCAGAAGCAGATTGGCCGCCGTATTGTCGCTGAGGGTGACGGCGTGATGCGCCGCTTGCAGCCCGCCCATCCAGCCGGATGACGCGCGCTCTTTCGCGTAGGGAGCATAGCTGAGAATGTCCCCTGCCCCGAAGTGGAGGCGCTTTTCGCGCAGGCCCGGCGTATCCAGCGTCATCGCCGCAAGGGCGAGCTTGAAAGTCGAGCACATGGCGAAACGTTCGTCACCGCGATAGGCGTAAACGAGGCCCTTGTCCGGCGAATGCAAGGCAAGGCCCAGCCGCCCGCCGGAAGCCGTTTCGATTTCGGAAATCCGCGCTGCAAGATCCTGCTGCGCGGCAGATGTTCCGGGCTCGCCCCGTTCAGGCGAACCCTGCGGATTGACGCTGCAGGCTGCCGTTGCAAGCAGCAGGGGGAGGAAAAGTGCCCTCACCCGCAGGGATCAGCGAAAATTGTCGGCGTAGGCCTGAAGCTTGAGACTTTTGGGCGGCGTAGCGTGAACGCGCGCGGCGATGCCGTATTTCCCGGCATAGGCTTTCGCTTCTTCCTTGCTCGGGAAAGTGAGCTGCACCTGTGCCTGCGTGTCACTGCTGCCGGTCCAGCCCATCAGCGGATCTGCCCGACGCGCTTCGGACTGCTCGAATTCGAGCACCCATTCATCGGTGCGGGCCCGGCCCGATTGCATGGCGTTCTTCGGTCGCTGGTAGATTCTCGCGGTCATGGACTAACCCTGTAATTCAACCTTCGGAGCGTGAAAAGGCGTTCTTGGTCTTCAAACTGGGCTTTTCCGCCCATGGTTCCTCCGGCCAGCGGTGCTTGGGGTAGCGCCCCTTCATGTCCTTGCGCACATCGGCCCAGCTTCCACGCCAGAAATTCGGCAGGTCGCGGGTGGACTGGATCGGCCGCCCGGCGGGGCTGGTGAGCTTCAGGAGCAGCGGCGTCGCGCCGACCATGGGGTGGCTTTCCAGTCCGAAGAGAGCCTGCACGCGCACCTCGACGCTTGGCGCATCGTCGCCCGTATAGTCGATGCGGTGCGTGGTGCCCGCAGGAGAGGTAAATTCGCGCGGTGCCAGCCGGTCCAGCCGCTGGCGGCTGTCCCAGTCGAGCTGGCCGAGCAAGGCATCGACCAGTTTGCCCATCGGTAGATCGAGATCGCGCCGCCCTTGCAACAGCGGTGCGAGCCAGAGCGGAGCATTTTCAGCCAGGCCACCGCGTTCCAGCCCGGTAACACCGGCATGACCGGCGCGGGCGAGCAGTTCTGCCGGGAGGATCTTTGCCGGGTTTTCCAGAGCTTTTTCCACAAGCATGTCCACAATGGCCTGCCCATCTGGTGCCGGGTCCGGTCCGCGCGCCAGCGTGATCGCGCCAAGTCTGCGCTCAAGCAGCGCCTCCACCCGCTCGCCCGTCCAGCGCAGCACATGTCTGCGTTCGATCCTGTCCGGCAGCCAGCGTTCCAGATCGGCTTCTTCCAGCGCGATGGCCGAGGTGATCCGCGCGCCTTTCGCCTGCCCCTGCGCATCGCCCACGACCAGAAATTGCCCACGGGCGAGTGGGGATGCCGGATCGAGCACGAAGCCCCTGCCCCCGGCGGTAATCCAGTTTTCACCGCTGGCATCGCGCCGTCTGGCGATGAATTCCGGCCGTCCCGCGGCAAGCAGGATGCCGGGCGGCGGGCGGTGCCCACTCTCGCCATCGGGCGGCGCCTGTGCCAGACCGCGCGCCTGCTTTGCCCATCTGGCCGCCAGCTTGCGGCTGGCCTCTGCCCGGGCGCCGCAATCGCCGTTCCAGCGCGAGAGGCGCGCTTCGAGGTCTTCCCCCTGCCCGCCGAGACCGCGTTCCTGCAGCAGCAGGGCGATCCGCCCCGCTTGCGTTTCCGCCCCATGTTCCGCGCCGAAGAGAATGGTCGCGGCCCCCTGCGGGTCGAGCGGAAGCTTTGCGAGACGAGAGCCGCGTTCGGTAATCCGGCCATCTGCATCGAGCGCGCCGAGCGCCACCAGTGTCTGCCGGGCCGCGCCGATGGAGGCGGCAGGCGGCGGATCGAGCCAGCCGAGTTCAAGCGGGTCGCCGCTGCCCCATTGAGCCAGCGCCAGAACCAGCGGGGCAAGATCGGCGGTGAGCATTTCGGGCGGATCGTAGGGCGGCCGCCCGCCATGGCCTGCCTCTTCCCACAAGCGATAGGCGATGCCCGGCCCCTGCCGCGCCGCGCGCCCGGCGCGCTGGGCGGCGGCTGCCTGACTGGCGCGGTGGGTAACCAGATGCGTTGTGCCTGCCGCGCGGTCGAATTCGGCCCGGCGGGACAGGCCGGCATCGACCACGACGGATACGCCGTCGAGCGTCAGCGAGGTCTCGGCAATGGCGGTGGCAAGAACGATACGGCGGCGCCCTTCGGCATCGCGCCTGATGGCAGCACGCTGCCCCGCCGGATCGACCTGCCCGTGGAGCGGAAGGACGAGTGCGGACGGCAGACGCGCTTCCAGACGTTCGCGCACCCGTTCGATTTCCCGTACGCCGGGCAGGAAGGCGAGGATATCGCCCTGCTCTTCCCGCCAGGCTGAAGCGACCGCCTGCGCCATCGCATCTTCCACCGGGAGCTGCGGCGACGATCCGAACCATCTGATCTGCAAGGGGTGCGCCCTGCCCGCGCTTTCGATCACCTGCGTATCGTCCCCCAGAAGCTGTGCGAACCGCGCGCCGTCGATCGTGGCCGACATGACCAGTACGCGCAGATCGTCGCGCAGGACGGCGCGGCTTTCGAGCGCGAGGGCAAGGCCCAGATCGCTGTCGAGGTGACGCTCATGCGCTTCGTCGAAGAGGACGGCGGATATTCCCGCCAGTTCGGGATCGGCGAGAATGGTGTTTACGAAGATCGCTTCGGTCACCACCAATACGCGGGTTCTGGCCGAGCGTTTGCTGTCGAGCCGCGTGAGATAGCCGATGGTTTCCCCCGGCTTTTCGCCCAGCGTTTCCGCCATGCGTTCCGCGGCGGCCCGTGCCGCCACGCGCCGCGGCGAGGTGAGGATGACGGTGCCGGTGCACCAGTCTTCGTTCAGCAGTGCCGGAGCGACCGCCGTGGTCTTGCCCGCGCCCGGAGGGGCGACGAGCACAGCCCCGCTGCCCTGACGAAGCGCGCCGAGCAGTTCGGGCAGGACGGCATGAATGGGCAGATCGTTATTCACGAGAGCGCCCTATCACGTGGAGACGGGATCAATACCCCCGCGCGACCGCGAACAAAGCGGCCTGCGTCATCGCCCGGCGTGCCTTGCCGTCAGGGAAGATCGACAGGGCATCGATCGCCCGCTGGGCGAAATGGCGCGCGCGCAGCTTGGTATCGGAGACCGCCTGATGGCGTTCGATGAGCTGGATGGCGTGATCGAGATCTTCATCTTCGGTCCGGAAACCGCCGATGGCAGCTTTCCAGAATTCCCGTTCTTCCTCGGTTCCGCGGGCATAGGCGAGGATGACGGGCAGCGTCATCTTGCCTTCGCGGAAATCGTCGCCCCGGTCCTTGCCCATGGCAGCGGCGTTGGAATCGTAATCCAGCGCATCGTCGACGAGCTGGAAGGCCACGCCGAGATTGCGGCCATATTCGTCGAGCGCCTGTTCCTGTTCGTCGCTGCATTCGGCAACCACGGCGGCGATCCGGCTGGCGGCCGCGAACAGGGCCGCGGTCTTGGCGCGGATGATGTGGAGATAGCGCTGTTCGCTGGTGTCGATCTTGCGCTGGGCGGTCAGCTGGTCGACTTCGCCTTCGGCAATGATCGCGCTGGCACCCGAAAGGATTTTCAGCACCTTGAGGCTGCCGTCTTCGGTCATCAGTTCGAACGAGCGGCTGAACAGGAAATCGCCGACCAGAACGGTGGCGGGATTGCCGTAGATGATGTTGGCCGCAGCCTTGCCGCGCCGAAGATCGCTGCCATCGACGACATCGTCATGCAGGAGCGTGGCGGTGTGGATGAATTCCACCGCGGCGGCGAGTTTGTAGTGGCGCGTGCCGCTGTAACCGACGAGGTCCGCCCCGGCGAGCGTAAGCATCGGGCGCAGGCGTTTGCCGCCGCCCGATATCAGGTGCCCTGCGAGCGCCGGGATCAGCGGCACTTCGCTTTGCATGCGATCGAGGATCACCTGATTGACCTGGTTCATGCCATGCGCCGTCAGGGACAGCATGGGTTCGATGGAGCCTTCCAGCTCCTTGCGCTTCAGGGGGATAACTTCGGCTGACATTTCGGCTTGGCCATGGTCTGCCCAAGCTTTCTTGGCAAGCCGGGATTTATCGCTAGCGTGGCAGCATGACCACATCGCCCCAGCCCGATCCCGTTCTCGCCGGTTTTCGCAAGAGCATCGACAATATCGACGCCGCGCTCATCCACATACTGGCAGAGCGTTTCCGGATCACGCAGGCGGTGGGGGAATACAAGGCGAAGGTGACGCTGCCCCCGGCCGATCCCACCCGCGAAAAGGAACAGATCGAACGGCTGCGGCGGCTGGCGGAAGAAAGCGAGCTGGACCCGGAATTCAGCGAGAAATTCCTGCGCTTCATCATCGACGAGGTGATCCGCCACCACGAACAGGCGGCGCAGCGTTAGGCAGGCATTACAGCGCGCTGCGCGGCAGGCTTAGCTGCACGAGCAGGCCGCCCAGATCTTCGCTTTCCGCCAGTTCGACCGAGCCGCCGTAGATTTCCGCGACATCGCGCACGATGGCGAGGCCGAGGCCGGTGCCCGGCTTGCCCGTATCGAGCCGCGCACCGCGATCGAATATCCGGGCGCGGTCGGCTTCGGGAATGCCCAGCCCGTCATCTTCAATCCAGATGATGCATTCTTTCGAATCGCGCTGCGCATCGATGGTGACGAACACGCTGCCACCTCCGTATTTGGCGGCGTTTTCGATCAGGTTGCCGAGAATTTCATCGAGATCCTGCCGCTCGATCGAGACGGCAGCGTTCCGATTCCCGTCGAGATCGAAGCGGGTCGTATCGTAGATACGGGTCACCGCGCGCAGCACGCTTTCGGCGCTGGGCCATACTTCGGCGCGCGAATGGCCGGTGGCACGCCGCCCGACGGCCCGCGCCCGGGCGAGATGGTGTTCGACGTGGCGCTGCATCGTCTTGGTTTCGCGGCACACCAGATCGGACAGTTTGGGATCGTGCGCGGTCGCCGCATTGGTGAGCACGGTCAGCGGCGTCTTCAGAGCATGGGCGAGATTGCCGGCATGCATGCGCGCTTCTTCCGCCTGCTGTTCGGTATGGGCGAGGAGCGCGTTGATCTCCTCCACCAGAGGTTCGACCTCCAGCGGGAGGGGTTCGGAAATGCGGTTCGCGCCTTCGCTGCGCATGGCCTGGATGGCGTTGCGCACGCGCCGCAGCGGCGAAAGACCGTACCAGCTTTGCAGCATGGCAAGGGTGAGAAGGCCCATGCCCAGCGCCGCGAAGCTCCAGATCAGGATCGAGCGGATCCGGGTGATCTGATAGTCGAGTTCGCCGCGGGCGGAGGCGACGGCGAAGGTCCACTCCGTATCGCTGTCGGGCAGCATGACCGTACGCTCGACGATGCGCAGGGGCTCGCCTTCGAACTGATCGGAATTGTAGAAATGCGGCTGCTTGTCGACGTGATCGCCATGCAGTTCGAGGCTGCGATCCCACAGGCTGCGGCTGGGAAAGGGTTGATGCCCTTCGCCCGTGACCTGCCAGTAGACCCCGCTGTTGGGCTCCAGAAAGCGCTGGTCCCCGAGGGAGCGGTAGAGCTGCACATCGCCGAAACTGTCGATTTCGGCCGTGGAGATCAGCGCGGTCTGGACGTATTCCAGCTGCTCGTCGAAATTATCCTCCACCAGCCGGACGAGCGTACGGTCGAGCGCGAAGCCGCCGCCGAGCAGCAGGATGCTGATCCACAGAGCGGCGATCACCATCATGCGCCGCGCAAGGCTGCGCCGCGCCGCCGGATGGGCGATGGTCACCGGATTTTCGGCAGGCGGGGACGCCGGCGGGACCTGCCCGACCGCCGCCGACTCGCCGCCGTCTCCGTCAGGATGCGCGCGGCTGGTCGGCGGGATCGTCGAGGCTGTAACCGAGTCCACGGATCGTCGTGATCACGTCTGCACCCAGCTTCTTGCGGATGCGGGTAACGAAGACCTCGATCGTATTGGAATCGCGGTCGAAATCCTGATCGTAGATATGTTCGATCAGTTCGGTGCGGCTGACCACCTTGCCCTTGTGGTGCATGAGGTAGGACAGCAGCTTGTATTCCTGCGCGGTGAGCTTGACCGGCTCGCCCTGCAGGGTGACGCGGCCCGAGCGCGTGTCGAGACGCACATCGCCCGCCGTCAGTTCGCTGGAGGTGTTGCCCGATGCGCGGCGGATCAACGCCCGCAGGCGCGCGATGAGTTCTTCGGTCTGGAAAGGCTTGGCGAGATAATCGTCCGCCCCGGCATCGAGACCGGCGACCTTGTCGGACCAGCTGTCACGCGCGGTCAGCACCAGAACGGGGAACTTGCGGCCTTCCTTGCGCCACATGCCCAGCACCGTCAGCCCGTCGATTTCCGGCAGGCCGAGGTCGAGGATGACGGCGTCATATTCCTCGGTACTGCCCAGGAAATGCCCATCCTCGCCATCGGTGGACAGGTCCACCGCATAGCCGTTCTGTTCGAGCGTCGATTTAAGTTGCTGGCCGAGCGTAGGCTCGTCCTCGACGATCAGGATCCTCATGAATGTCCGTCCTCGGATAATTTATCACGCGATTCGTTCATGTAGATGAACGCGTCAACATGAACGGGGTTTCAATGGGAATGCCGCGCGGTCCGTTTAGCGGCTGCGACGCAGCACTTTCCCGGTGCGTGCATCCACATCGACATACATGACCCGCCCGTCCTTGATGAACTTGAGACGATACGCCATCGCAGTCGAATCGTAAGCCGGGCCGAGGTATTCGGCGCCGCGCATGCTTGGCAGAACCCGTGCCTCGATCTCCCGCAGTTGCAGGATGTTACCTGCGCTCATTTCCCGCCGCGCTTCGCCCTGTTCGGAGCGACGCTGCGCAAAGGCGGGTTCGGCCATTATCGGACCGGCAACCAGCCCGAAAGCGAGAAGAGAGGCAAAGATGCGCTTCATGATGCGACCATGCCTATCCCGCCAGCATTGAACAAGGTGTGAATGCTGGCGGGGTAAGCCCGTTAAGTCTCAGCGAGTCATCTCGAATTTAACCGTCAGCGAGACCATCGTGCCGACGAGGCCGGGTTCGACCGGGGTCGGCGCGGCGCTCACGTCCATCATCTTGCGTTCCGCCGACTGGGCGTAAGGCATGGGCGGGCCGGCAGCGACGGATTCGTTGATTTCGAGCAGGCGCACGCCGGAAAAGCCCGACCAGCGTGCATATTCCTCGGCCTGCGCACGCGCCTTGTCGAAGGCAGCCTTGCGCGCCTGTGCGCGGGCGCTGGTGTCGTCGTCGAGCGCAAAGTTCGGGCCATTGATATCGGTCGCCCCGGCAGCGACCAGCGCGTCGAGCACCTCGCCTGCACGCGGCACCTCGCGCAGGGTGACATTGACCCGGTTCGATGCCTGATAGCCGCGGAAGACCTGCCGACTCGTGCTCTGATCGTAATCGTATTGCGCGCTCAGGTTGATGCCGGTGGTCTGGATGTCCTTATCCTTGATGCCCAGCGCCTTGATACGATCAATCACCGCATTCATCTCGCGGGCATTGATACGCATGGCTTCGACCGCGGTGCTCGCCTGGCTGGTGACACCGGCACCGATATCGACGATATCGGGTTTGGCATCGACGCTTTCACTGACCGACAGTTCGACAACCGGGCCCTGCGCCTGAATCTGGACCTCTGCCGCCTGTGCACTGGAGGCGATAGCCGCAGCAGCCAAGGCAGGAATTGCGTAACGGATCATCAAAATACTCCTCATTGTTCGGACGGTTAGTCGGCCTTTCGGCTTTACGGCTTGCTGAACGGATGTGTTCCCGCTTTCCTCTGCGCGTCGTTGGCGCTAGCCCACCGGACCAAACGTGGGGGAAACATGAAAGTCTGGAAAGTCGCACTCGCCGCATTGGCCACCATGGGCCTGCAACCGCTCGCTGCCCAAATGGAGCGTGTGCCCGACCGTGCATCGGACGAAGGCGAAGGCCCGTTCGGCAAGCTGCTGATCCGCGGCGCGACGGTTATCGAAGGCAGCGGCGCCCCGCCCGCAGGTCCGGTGGACATCATGGTCGAAGGCAATCGCATCGCCGCGCTTTACCCCGGCGGTGCGCCCGATAGCGAAGCACAGGGCGCCCAGCGCGTGGTCGATGCCGCGGGCATGTATGTGCTGCCCGGTTTCGTCGATGTGCACGGCCATAACGGGGATGAGGGCAAGGCGGCCCAGCCATCCTATGGATACAAGCTGTGGCTGGCGCACGGCGTCACGACCGTACGCGGCGTGAGTTTTTACTTTGGCCCCGGCACACCCGACCTGTCGGACGCCAGCCGCAGCGCGGCCAACACGATTACCGCACCGCGCCTGATCCCCTACATCGTGTTCGGGGACAAATGGTCCGGCGGTAATCCCGACACACCTGCAAAGGCGCGCGAGTGGGTGCGGTGGGCGAAGACACAGGGCTATTGGGGAGTGAAGTTCTTCAACTCCTCCAGTCCCGAGGTGCTCGGCGCGGCGCTCGACGAAGCGAAGAAGCAGCAGATGGGGACTGTCGCCCATCTGGCGCAGACCGGTGTCGCCGAAGTGAACGCCCGCACGGCTGTGGAACTGGGCCTCGGCGGCGTGACGCACTTCTACGGCCATTTCGAAAGCCTGCTGAAGGACGGGCTGCCCTATTATCCCGAGAACTACAATTACTTCGACGAGCAGTCGCGCTTTGCGTGGGTGGCGCAGCTTGCTCCGCAGGCAGTCGAGCCGGGCAGCGAGAAATGGGACGAATATATCGATTTTCTCGTCGACAGCGGAGTAACCCTCAGCCCCACATTCAACATTTATTCCGCCAGCCGGGACGTGATGGCGGCGAAGACGCGTGACTGGCACGCGAAATACACCATCCCGTCGCTGATGGATTTCTACGCCCCCAGCGCCACCAATCACGGCAGTTATTACAAGGACTGGACCACCGAGGACGAGGTCGCCTGGCGCAAGTTCTACCAGAAATGGTTCAAGCTGACGAAGGAGTTTCACGAGCGCGGCGGTCGGGTCACTGCCGGATCCGATCCGGGCTATATCTATCAGACCTGGGGCTTCGCCTATATCGGCGAGCTGGAGATGCTGCGCGAGGCCGGCTTGTCGCCGCTCGCCGTGATCCGCGCAGCGACCATCGACGGTGCGCGCGAAATCTACGAGCCGCGCGGCGAAGCGCCGCCGATGGGCCGGATCGCCGTGGGCCAGCTGGCCGATCTGGTGATCGTGCCCGAGAATCCGCTGGCCAACTTCAAGGTATTGTACGGGACCGGCCATACGCGCCTCAATCGCGAAGACGAGACGATCGAGCAGGTCGGCGGCGTGCGCTGGACCATCAAGGACGGCATCATCTACGACGCGCAGCAATTGCTCGCCGATGTTGCCCGCATGGCCGACGAGCAGCGGGCAGCAGCTCAGCAATAAGTCGCCGGGAGCCAATCGTTCTCAGGCTCCCACAACTGACCTTATCGGTGAAGGCTTGCCGGACCGCCCCTGCGCGACTACCTCGCGCGGCCTATGGCACAGCCCCCAATTCTCAGCCTCGAAGGCATCGCCCTGCAACAGGGCGGCAAATGGCTGTTCGGCGGGCCCGATCACGATCCGCTGGACCTGCATATCGGACCGCGCGACCGGATCGCGCTGATCGGGCGCAACGGGGTGGGCAAGACCACGCTGTTTCGCATGATCGACGGGCAGGTCGAGACCGACGCCGGCATTCGCAAGACCAAGCCAGCCCTGCGCGTCGTGCTGCTCGAGCAGGATCCGGACCTGACCGGTCATGCCACGTTGATGGACTGGGCATTGGCGGGCGAACATGCCCCCCAGGAACATGAGGTCGAGGCCATTGCGGGCCAGCTCGGCATCGACATGAGCCGGGAAACCAAGGGCGCGAGCGGCGGCGAGAAACGCCGCGCCGCCATCGCCCGCGCGCTGGCGCAGGACCCTGACCTGTTATTGATGGACGAGCCGACCAACCACCTCGATCTGGGTGCGATCGACTGGCTGGAAGGCTGGCTGGACAGGTACAAGGGCGCCTTCGTCGTGATCAGCCACGACCGGACCTTCCTGAAACGCCTGACTCGCACGACCCTGTGGCTCGACCGCGGTAACCTGCGGCGCAAGGAAGTGGGTTTCGGCGGCTACGAAGCCTGGGAAGAACAGGTCTATGCCGAAGAGGCCCGCGCTGCGGACAAGCTGGACGCCAAGCTAAAGCTGGAGGCGCACTGGCTGGAACGCGGGGTAACCGCCAGGCGCAAGCGCAATCAGGGCCGGCTGGAAAAGCTCGGCCAGATGCGCGCGCAACGCGCCTCGATGATTACTGCCGCCGGCACTGCCAAGCTGCAACTGGCGACCGAAGCGGAGTTCAAGTCGAAATCGGTGATCGCGGTGCAGGATATCACCAAGTCCTATGGCGAGAGGACGATCATCAAACCGTTCAGCCTGCGCATCCAGCGCGGCGACCGGATCGGCATCGTCGGCGCGAATGGTGCGGGCAAGACGACCCTGCTGAAAATGCTGACCGGCGAACTGGAACCCGACAGCGGAACGGTCGATATCGCCAAGACGCTGACCGGCGTGATGATCGACCAGCAGCGTCAGCTGCTCACCGCCGACAAGACGGTGCGTCAGGTGCTGGCCGAGGGCGGCGACTGGATCGACGTGCGCGGCGTGCGCAAGCATGTGCAGGCCTATCTCAAGGACTTCCTGTTCGATCCCAAGATCGTCGAGATGAACGTATCCGTCCTTTCCGGCGGCGAGCGCAGCCGCCTGCTGCTGGCGCGCGAATTCGCCAAGTCATCGAACCTGCTGGTGCTGGACGAGCCGACCAACGATCTCGATCTCGAAACGCTCGACCTGCTGCAGGAAGTCATCGCCGATTACGAAGGCACCGTGCTGATCGTCAGCCACGATCGCGACTTCCTCGACCGGACGGTTACCATCACCCTGGGCCTCGACGGCACGGGCAATGTCGATGTTGTTGCCGGTGGCTACGAAGACTGGATGGCCAAACGGCAGGCACCAATTACCGGCAAGACGCGTAGCGGTGGAAGCGATAACAAGGCTTCGCCCCCTGCCCCACCACCGCCGAAATCGACCAAGCTGTCCTACAAGGATCAGCGCGATTACGAGCTGCTGCCAGCGCGCATCGAGGAACTGGAGGTGGCCATCGCCAAGGGCGAGGAAATATTGGCGGATCCCGACCTCTACACGGCAGACCCGCAGAAATTCGCCAATATTTCGAAGGGCATCGAGAACGCTCGCAATGAAAAGGATGCGGCCGAAGAGCGCTGGCTGGCTCTCGCCGAACTGGTCGAGGGATGAGCCTGAAGGCGGAGATCGCGGCCTGCCGGATCTGCGCGGAACATCTGCCGCACGGGGTGCGGCCCGTTGCCAGTTTCTCGTCCACTGCGCGGCTGCTCATCATCGGGCAGGCGCCGGGCAGCAAGGTCCACGAAAGCGGCATCCCCTGGGACGATGCGAGCGGTGACCGGCTGCGCGAATGGACCGGGTTGTCCAAGGACGACATGTACGATCCCGCCCGCGTGGCGCTGGTGCCGATGGGTTTCTGCTATCCCGGCAAGGCAAGCGGCGGCGACAAGCCCCCTCGCCCCGAATGCGCCGCGACGTGGCACGCTCGGGTGCTGGCCGAACTGCCGCAGGACCGGCTGACCTTGCTGGTCGGCACATACGCGCAGCGCGCCTATTTACCGCAAACCAGAAACTGGACGATGGCGGAGCGCGTGCGCCGCCATCGCGAATTCCAACCGGATTTCATTCCACTGCCGCATCCCGCATGGCGCAGCACGCTGTTCATGCGTCAGCACCCGTGGTTCGAGGAAGACCTTCTCCCTGTTTTACGGGACGGCGTGGCTGCAGCGTTGCGCGGCGATTGAAATCGGCCGCGCAACGCCGTTACCGTCAAAGCAGGCCTTCGGCGCTCATGGCCTTGTTGACCGCGTCGCGCTGCTTGTTACGTTCGCGGTAATCGACCAGCGATTGCGGCAAGTCGACATCGAACTTGTCGGCCCAGAGCAGGGTAACGAACAGATAATTGTCCGCCACCGTCGGGCCATCACCGACGAGCCAGTCTTTTCCATCCATTAGTTTTTCGGTCAGGCGGTAGGTTTCGGCCAGCTGGTCCTTGGCCTTGGCCTGACGATCGTCCGTGTCCTGTCCGAACAGCGGGTGATAGCCGCCGTGAATCTCGGTGCCGATAAAGCCAATCCATTCGAGCAGCTTGAAGCGATCCTTGCCGGTGGGGAGCGCGTCGGTCTTTTCCGCGACATAGGTCAGGACAGCGGGGTTTTCCGTCAGCAGATCGAACTCGTCGCTGGAAATGGCAGGCACGTAGCCGCGCGGGCTGATTGAATAGAAATCGGTGCCATCCTCGGTCTGGTGCTTGCTCAGATCGACCTTCACGGTGTCGTAATCGCCGCCCCATTCTTCGAGCGCGATGTGGGAAGCGAGACTGCAGGCGCCGGGCGAATAATAGAGTTTCACGTTCAATTCTCCTTCAATTCCTGTGAAGGCAACGTCCCGCTTCCCTGCTTGGTCCTGAGTTTCTGCCGTTCATTTTCGAGCCGTGAAGTTGACAGGTTGACACTGTCCTGACGGTCAAGCGATCCGATAGAATTGTGCGACCCGATCGAGCGCCAGCGACAGCACCAGTTTCCCGCTCCGCACCGGCCATGCCAGCGCCTTTTCCGCAGCAGGCACACCTTCCCCGGCACAGGCGACGCGCCACAGGATATCGCACAGACCCGGGCCTGCTTCGGCCATGGCGCCATCGAAGCGGTCCTTGGCAGCGATCTGGCGTTCGGATTCCGTGAGACCATGGCCGCACGATCCGTTATCCACCCTGACCGGATCCCAGCGCATGGTGACGGATGGCGGCAATTGTGCGCGTTCGTAATCGGTGCGCAGGCGTTCTCCGGCATCGAACTGACGATCGGTCAGATGGCCGCGCGAATGCAGCCAGGTGAGCGGGCTTTCGGCAAGATTGACGGTCACGCTGCGACGGCCGGAGACTGCCCCGCCCGTGCGCCGCGGGCCTGCTGAGGTGAGTTCGCGTTCGACGAGATTACGCATCGGATTCTCCACTGTGAAAATTCCGCCTTGCGCGCTCCCGGTTCCTGTAGGAAAGTGAAAAAACCAAATCGGTTATCAAGGGGAGTGACCGAGTGATCAATCGCATCCGCGACATTCGCAAGCAGAAGGGCATGACGCTGGCCGATCTGGCCGAAGCGTGCGATCCGCCGACCACGCCGCAGACTGTCGGACGGCTCGAGACGGGCATGCGGAACCTATCGCTGAAATGGATCGAGCGGATAGCTGCCGCGCTGGATGTCGAAGCCGACATGCTGGTCCGCAGCGAACGGGCCGGTCACCCGCAAATCGTGGCGAAGCTGGCGAAGGACGGACCCGAAGCGCTTTCCAGAACCCGCGATGCGATCCTGTCTACCGATCTTGGCGGGGACGGTGCGCTGATGGTGCTCGACGTCGATTATCCGCACGGCGAATATCGCCCAGGCGACCAGCTCTGGCTGCGCCAGCTGGACCCGGAAGATGCGGGTCGCGCCATCAACCGCGATGTGCTGGTGCCAAAGAAGGGGGGACGCTTCGCCTTCGGGCGGCTGATCGACCGCCGCGGCGAATTGCTGGGAATCCTGCCGCCCGGACAGGGACAGAAGCAGGATGTGATCAAGGATGCACCCTGGATCGCGGTGGCGGAAATGCTGGTGCGAACGCTGTGAAAACGCCCAAGACGCGCCGCGTCCTGTCGCTGTCGACGCTGTTTCCCAACCCTGCCCAGCCCCGGTTCGGCATTTTCGTGGCGCGGTCGCTGGAGGCGCTGCAGCGCGATACAAAATGGGATGTGACCGTGATCAATCCCATCGGCCTGCCACCGGTCGCATTGGGGCGATACCGGGAACTGGCTGCTGCGGCACAGGATAGCGAAGATTTCGGCATTCGTGTCCATCGGCCCGTGTTTCGCCTGATCCCCAAGATCGGCGGGAGGTTGAACCCGGCTTTGATAGCGCGCGCGGTGCTGCCGCTTGTCCGGCAGCTCCACGCGCAAAATCCGTTCGACCTTGTCGATGCGCAGTTCTTCTATCCCGATGGCCCGGCCGCAATGATGATCGCGCGCGATCTCGGGCTGCCCTTCACGGTAAAGGCACGCGGATCGGACATCCATCACTGGGGCGCCCGCCGATATGGCCGCGATGCGCTGCTCAAGACTGCCAGGGCCGCCTCCGGCGTGCTTGCCGTATGCAAAGCGCTGGCGGACGACATGGCGATGCTCGGCATGGAGCGGGAGAAAATCCGCGTTCATTACACCGGGCTGGACAGGGACCTGTTCCGGCCGATGGATCATGCAGGGCTGCGTGCGCGGCTGGCGCAGACCTTCGACGTCCCGCTGACGAATGACGACCTGCTGCTGGTTACCGTCGGCGCGCTGATCGAGCGGAAGGGGCAGGCGCTTGTCATCAAGGCGCTGGCGCATCTGCCCAAGGGGCGGTTGCTGCTGATCGGCAAGGGTGAGGACCGGGCAAGCCTTCTGGCATTGGCCCGGGATGTGGGCGTGGCCGACCGTGTTCACATGCTCGGCAGCCTCGACCCGGCAGTCCTGCCGCCGCTGCTTTCCGCTGCCGATGCCATGGTCCTGCCGTCTGCCAGCGAAGGACTGGCGAATGCCTGGATCGAGGCGCTGGCCTGCGGGACGCCGATCGTCATTACCGATGCGGGAGGCGCGCGCGAAGTAGTGACAACGCCAGATGGCGGGGTGATCGTGGCGCGCAATTGCCGCGCGGTGCGCGAGGGGATCGAGCTGGTGACCGCCCGCCCCCGCTCACCCGAAAAGGTGGCGGCGGCGGTCGATGAATTCAGCTGGGCGGCAAATGGAAAGGCGCTCGCAGCCTATTACGACACGCTGGTCTAGACGACGCCGCGCGCCTTCTTTTCCTGCTTGTCGGTCGCCGTTTCGGTGGGAACGAAGCTGTCGCTGGTCACCCCCAGCCACACCAGGATCGGTGCCGACATATAGACCGAGCTGTAAGTACCCACGAACAGGCCGAGGGTAATACCGGCAACCATGCCGAACAGGCTGGCCGGACCGAACAGCAGAAGCGGGATCAGCGCGACGAAGAGTGTCAGCGAGGTCATCACCGTACGGGCGAGAGTCTCGTTGACCGACAGGTCGAGCAGTTCCGGCAGCGGCATCTTGCGGAATTTCTTCAGATTTTCGCGGATGCGATCGTAGACGACGATGGTGTCGTTCAGCGAATAGCCGATGATCGCCAGGATAGCCGCGATGATCTGCAGACTGAATTCCATCTGGAACAGGGCAAACATGCCGAGCGTCAGACTGACGTCGTGGAACAGTGCGAACAGGGCTCCCACACCGAATTGCCATTCGAAGCGGATCCAGATGTAGAGCGCAATGGCCGCCATCGCGGCGAGAAGAGAGTAAAGTGCCGTCAATCGGAATTCGCCCGAGACCTTGCCGGACACGTTGTCATTACCGTCGAGCCGGAAGTCCGAATAATCGCTCTGCAGCGTGCTGACGATCTCGTTGGCCGCCGCCTGTGCAGCTTCCTTGTTGGCCGACACATCATCAGGCAGGCGCACGCGGATCGATACCTGGTTGTCCTCGCCGAAACGCTGGACCACCGGATCGCCATATCCCAGCGTTGCCACCTTTTCGCGCAGTTCGCCGACAGGGGCTTCCGCGCTTTGGGTAAAGGTTGCCCGCACTTCGAGACCACCGGCGAAATCGACGCCGTAATTGAGGCCGTTGGTGAGAACCAGCGCCCAGCTTGCGGCGATCAGCAGGATGCTGACCGCGAAGAAGGGAATGCGCCATTTGAGGAACTTGATGTTGGTGTCGTCGGGGACGAGCTTGAGCAGTTTCATATCCTCGCCCTTCCTAAAGCAAGATGTCTTTGGGCTTGGCCTTGCGCAGCCATCCGGCGACCCACATGCGGGTCAGCGTGACGGCGGTGAAGACCGAGGTGAACAAGCCGATGACCAGCACCACCGCAAAGCCGCGCACCGGACCGCTGCCGAACAGGAACAGCAGGACACCCGCAATGAAGTTGGTGATGTTGGCATCGTAGATCGCGCGGCTCGCCTCGCGATAACCGGTTTCCACGGCTGCCACGACACGCCGCCCGCGCTTTCGTTCTTCGCGAATACGCTCGTTGATGAGCACGTTGGCGTCCACCGCGGCGCCGATGGTCAAAACGAAACCGGCGATACCGGGCAAGGTCAGCGTCGTGCTCAGCGCCGCCATGATGCCGAGCAGCATGGCGATGTTGATGACCAGCGCGACCGTCGCATAGACGCCGAAGCGGCCATAGCTGGCGATCATCAGCAGGATGACCAGCAAGGACCCGAGCCCCATGGCGAGCATGCCGCGCTTGATCGAATCGGCGCCGAGATCGGGACCGACCGTACGTTCTTCGATCACGGCAAGGTCGACCGGCAGCGCGCCCGAACGCAGCGAAATTGCGAGCTGGTTGGCCGTTTCGACCGTGAAGCCGCCAGAAATCTGCGCTGTGCCGCCACGGATCGGTTCATTGATGTTGGGCGCCGAAAGCACCTTGTCATCGAGAATGATGGCAAAGGGCTTGCCTGCGTTTTCCGTCGTCAGCTTGGCAAAGCGGCGGCCGCCGTCGCTATCGAACTGGATCGTTACGACCGGTTCGTTGGTCTGGGCATCGAAGCTCTGCTGTGCGCCGGTCAGGCTGTCGCCACGGATGCCGCCGAGACGGCGAACGGCGAGCGACGTGCCGGCGAAGTCCGACGTTTCCGAATAAGGGAAGATTTCCGATCCCGGAGGCGCAAGACCCTGTTGCACATCGCTCGGCAGGGCATTCTGATCGACCAGCTTGAATTCGAGCTTGGCCGTCTGGCCCAGCAGCGCCTTGAGTTCTTCGGGATCCTGCAGGCCCGGAACCTGCACCACGATGCGGTCATCGCCCTGACGGATGATGGTCGGCTCGCGCGTGCCGAGTTCGTCGATACGCTTGCGCACCACTTCGGTGGCGCTTTCCATCGCATCGCTGACCGCCGTGTTGATCCCTTCCTGCGTAGGCGTAAGGATCATGCGATTGCCGTCTTCGACCGCCATATCCCATTCGCGGACGAGGCCGGTTCCGTTGATCGACGGCAGCAGAAGTTCGCGCGCGCGATCGATCTGGGAAGGATCGTCCAGCACGAAGCTGAGCCGCCCGTCACGAGTCGAAACATCGCCGATGCGGATCCGCGGTTCGGCGTTGCGCATGGTGTTGCGCACGTTTTCTTCCATGTTGTCGAGGCGCTGCGTGGCTACCTGCGACGCATCCGCTTCCAGCAGGATGTGGCTACCGCCTGCAAGGTCGAGGCCGAGATTGACCATCGGGTCGGGCAGGAAGTCGGGCCAGCGTACACTGGTTGCGGACAGCAGCGAAGGCAGCGCGGCGGCGACGCATAGCAGCGTCACCACCCACAACCAGACTTTACGCCAGGTAGAAAATTCGAGCATGGAAGGTTGCGCCCCTGCTTAGTCGTTCGCGGCCGGTGTGCTGCGCGAGGACAGCACTTCACCGATCGTGTTGCGGACCGCCTTGACGGTCATGCCCTTGGCAAGTTCGACATGCACGAAATGCTCGTCCACCTTGGTGATCTTGCCGACAAGACCACCGGCCGTCACCACTTCGTCGCCCTTGGCGAGGCCAGCAACACGTTCGCGGTGCTGCTTCTGCTGGCGCATTTGCGGACGCAGGATGAGGAACCACAGGATCAGGAGCATGCCGAGCGGCAGCACCCAGCCGGTCCATGCCGGTGCTGCGGAAGCACTTCCGGCGGCGGCGAGAATATCGATCATCGAAGGTATACCTGTAGGAAATTGCAGTATCTGTCGGGTCCGCAATTGGGTGACGCCTGCCCGCTGTTCAAGCGGTCGGGCGCCTTCCATATGCGGAAGTGCGGCGCGGTTAGCAGTATTGCGGTGCCGGGGCAACGAATTGGCGGCGAAGTACGCTTGCCATGCACAGACACGGGCCCTATAGGGCCGCCTCCACTGGTTTCGGGATGTAGCGCAGCCTGGTAGCGCACCATACTGGGGGTGTGGGGGTCGCTGGTTCGAATCCAGTCATCCCGACCAGTGGTTTCCCCCCTTTCACGATCATTTCATGCAGCGCTTCAAGTGCGTTCGGCCCTACCGCCACCCCGGTATCGGCGCGGGTCTTTCCGCGGCTGTATTCCGAAGCAGCCGGTCTAGCCAACGGATGCTGGCGCGCCCAATCGCACGATATGTTAAGCGAGTGGTGCGAATGTGAGGATCGCATTTACCATCGCGTCGCGCGGCAAGCTTACGCAAAAACGCGTATGTTTTAACGGTTCCATTACCACTTTCCCTTAACTTCTGGCGCATGACAAAAGCGCCATTCCGCCTCGCCCTCGCCCCGCTGGCCATCGCGGCAGCCCTGATCACGACGCCTGCGCATGCCGGCGGCGTGAAGGCCGGGACACTGATCGAGAACACCGCGAGCGCTACCTATGACGGTGGAGCGGGCCCGGTGACGATCCCTTCCAACACCATCACGGTAAAGGTCGACGAACTGCTCGACGTGACGGTCACGTCACGCGATTCCGGACCCGTTTCGGCCGCGCCGGGATCGGCGGTCCTGACTTTCGAACTGACCAACACGGGCAACGGGCCCGAGGCTTATACGCTTACCGCCAACCCCGCCGTGGCGGGCAACGACTTCGACACCACGGTCAATGGCCTAGCGGTCGATACGAACGGCAACGGGGTTTACGATCCGGGCGTCGATCAAATGCTGACAGGGCCTGCCACGACAGCGGCAATCGCTGCCGATGCGAGCCTGACCGTCTTCGTCCTCGTAACCATTCCGGGCGGAGTTGCCGATGGCGACCAGAGCGATGTGAGCCTTCTTGCCGAAGCGGTGACCGGGACCGGGGCACCGGGCACGGCGTTCGCAGGCCAGGGTGCCGGCGGCGGCAACGCCATCGTCGGCTCAACCGGGGCCAATGCCACTGCGACCGGATCGTTGAGCGTCGGCATCACCGATGTGGACCTTATCAAATCCGCAACTGTGCGCGATCCGTTCGGCGGTACCGGCATCGTGCCGGGCGCAACCATCACCTACGCGATCCGCGCCGAAGTCAGAGGCAGCGGGTCGGTTTCCGACCTTGTCGTCACCGACGCTGCGCCCGCCGACACCACCTATGTTGCAGGTTCGCTGAAACTCGACGGGGCCACCCTCACCGACGCTGCCGACGCAGATGCCGGACGCTCCAGCACGAGCGGAATTTCGGTCGATCTCGGGACCGTATCGGGCGGATCGAGCCGTACAGTGACATTCCAGGTCACCATAGATTGATACTTAGCATTCGCTCATAAAGGTCTGAATTATGCGTATTTTCCTCATATTCTTCATATCTCTTCTAGCAACGGCGGCGGGCACTGCTCCGCTGTCCGCGCAGGATCAGGCGATATCGCTATCAGGCAGCGTGATGCATGAAACGGTCTCACTCGACGCGTCCGGCAAAGAAGTTACCGAGCTGGTCGAGCCCAACACGATCGTCCCGGGCGATCGGCTGATCTTCGGGACGGACTACAACAATGGCAGCGACGAAGCGGTCGATAACTTCGTCGTCACCAATCCGTTGCCGCCGGCAGTACGCCTGGCGCCGGATGCCGACACCACGCTGATCGTATCGGTCGACGGCGGCAAGAGCTTCGGCACGCTTTCGCAGCTGTCCGTCTTGGCCGAGGACGGCGGCTCCCGTCCGGCAGATCAGGCCGATGTCACTCATGTCCGCTGGACACTCCCGTCGGTCGCACCGGGGGAAAGCGGGCGTCTCGAATATCCAGCCATCATCCGCTGACCGGCGGACGATAACCGCCACACCTTGCGGGCGGACAGGGGAATGCAGGGTACATCAGAAGGAAGAGTAGAATGAAACGCAGCAAGCAATTGCTGGGGGCAGTGAGCACGATTGCGCTCATTGCATTCAGCGCCAGCCCCGCCCTGGCGGGGGGCAGTACCGCGGGCAGTTCGATCACGAACAATGTCTCCGTCAGTTTCGACGTAGGCGGTGTGACACAGACGGCCGTAACCGCATCCAATACCTTTACGGTCGATCGCAAGATCGACGTGCTGGTGGACTTTGCCGGAACAGCCGCAACGTCGGTCGCCCCGGGGGCTCAGAACCAGGTTCTCGCGTTCGATGTGACGAACCTGTCGAACGCCGTCGTCGACATCCGGCTGGCTGCAGCGCTCAATGCGGGCAACGCCGCCAATATCGCCAATTTCGAAGTCTATCGCGACACCAATGGCGACCGTAGCCTGAGCGCCGCCGAGTTGGCCGCAGGCCCGATCACCTATCTCGACGAAGTCGCTGCCGACGGAACCGTCGCCGTGATCGTCATCGCCGACATCGGCCTTGGTGCAGTCAACGGCAACGAATTCGACGTCGTGTTGACCGGCACCGCCCGCGAAGGCGGCACCGCCGGGACGCAGGGCGCGGCCATCACGCAGACGGCCGGGGCCAATACGGCAGGCGTCGACACCGTCTTCACCGATGGGGCGGGCACCACCGATGCAGCGCGCGACGGAGCCTATTCCGATGTCGGCAAATATGTCGTTGCCGGCGCGACCATGTCGGTCAGCAAGACCAGCCGCATCGTCAGCGACCCCGTAAACGGGCCGACCAATCCCAAGGCAATTCCGGGCGCCACGATCGAATATTGCATCGTCGTGTCGAACGCGGCCGGAGGGGCGACGGGCACGAATATCGATGTTAACGACGATCTGCCGGCTGATGTGTCCTATTTGACTGCATTCGGTATCTTCGTGGATGGCAATGCCAGCTGCGCCAGCGGCACACGGGGCGATAATCTGCCCACTCCGACGGCCAGCTACATTAGCGGTACGCACGAGATCACCGCGGACCTGAGCAACATCGCCCCTTCGCAATCGCGCTCGGTCTATTTCCGCGTCACGATCGACTGATCGCCAGCCCGACTTCCAATCAATGCGTTTCCGCTTTCCCTTCCGGCTTCTGGCAGCAGCGCTCCTTGCAGCGCTGCTGTCGGTCGTCGTGTCCGGAGAAGCCGTTCACGCACAGACGATCGACAATATTGCCCATACAAAATGGGTGTTTGGCGGCGATACCTACGAAACAACATCCAATACGGTATCGGTCGATGTGGACCGATCAAAACCGGTTATCACCGTTTACCGGCCGACCACGGGATCGGGTACCGGCATATCCTATCGCGCACCACGCTGCGATACCGCATCGATCGCATCGGCCAAGGTTGCACAGCAAGCTGGCAATACCGATGCCGAGCTGATTTCCGCCATCGTCGAGACTTCCGACAAGGTTTCTCCCGGCGGCTCCATTCTTTTCGACGTGCTGGTTCCGGTGGCGAATATCGATCCGAGGGTAGTGGATTCGGTAGATGTCCAGGTAATCAGCAGTGCCGGGGACAGCGAACGCCTGACCATTTTCGAGACCGGCGAAAATACGGGCCATTTCATCGGCCGCATCCTCACACACCATGTTCCCCCTGCCCCGTCGGCCACGGACTGCCGGCTGGGGGTGAAGGATGGCGGGACGGTGGAAATCGAGATCCATGCGCCGGGGAGCGCGGTCATCGTTGCAACGGCGACGGTTGACGTGCTGGCCGACCCTTTCGGCGTAGTGTTCGACAGCGAGACCGGCGAAGAGATCAGCGGCGCACGCGTTACGCTGATCGATGCGGCGACCGGCCAGCCCGCCACGGTCTTCGCCGAGGATGGGATAACCCGCTGGCCTTCTACCGTTATCAGCGGGCAGGCGATTACGGATGCGGCGGGCAATACATATCAGATTGGCCCCGGCGAATACTGGTTCCCCCTCACCGCGCTGGGAAGCTATCGCGTCCTGGTCGAGCCACCAGACATGTATACCGCCCCCTCGGTTGCGACCCCGGCGCAGCTTCGACAGCTTGTGCGCGAGGATGGCAGCACCTTCGTCATAGTCGATGGCTCCTTCGGGGACAGGTTCGTCCTCGTCGACCAGGTTCCCCGCCGTATCGACATTCCGCTCGATTGGTCTGGCGGCGCGGTGATGGTCGCGAAAACAGCGTCGCGCGACCGCGCCGAACCGGGCGATGCTATCTTCTATGCGATCACCGTGCAGAACCCCGACGCTTCACGCGTGAAGCGCAATGTCGTGCTTGTCGACACCCCGTCACGCTGGTTGCGGTTCCGCCGCGATTCGGTGCGGGTCGACGGCGAGAGTGTCGAGGACGCAGCGCAGTTCTCGGCAGATGGGAGCGAGTTACGGATCGAACTGGGCGACATCGCCGGCGGTGCTACGCGCCGCGTTACCTATGCCATGACCGTGCGCCCCGATGCGCCGCCGGGCGATGCCGAAAATCGCGCTGTGGCGATCGACTCGCTCGGGCGGGAAATCATTGCCGGCACCAGTGTCGAAATCGAACGCGAGGCAATTGCCAGCCGGATGACCATCATCGGGCGCGTGACTGCAGACGATTGTTCGCTCATCGCCTCTCGGCGCGGCATTCCGGGCGTGCGCGTCATGCTCGAAGACGGCAGCTTTGCAATGACCGACAGCGAGGGCCGCTATCACTTCGAAGGGGTCGTGCCGGGCACGCACGTGGTCCAGGCTTCCCGCATGACGCTGCCCGAAGGCGGCGAATTCGTGAATTGTCATCGCGACACGCGCAACGCGGGCAGCGCAACGTCGCGCTTCGCCATTGGACAGGGCGGATCGCTTGTCGTCGCAGATTTCCATGCGCGTCTGCCTGAAAACACCCTCCCTTCGAATGTCGAGACGGTCGTCGAGACAGGCCAGGGCAAAGCGGGCGCGGAGCGCGAAGGCGACGCCGTGCCTGAAGCAAACGGCCCGGCGACCGACTGGATCGCCCTGGGCGATGGCCCCGATGGCTGGCTGACCCCCGAAATCGGTCACAATCCACGTGCCCCGGCTATTCGCGTCGCAATCCGGCACCGCAAGGGACAGAAAATCGCGCTTCGTGTCGACGGCCAGCCTGTAAGCGGCCTCAACTTCGAAGGCACCCGCGAGGCAGAGGCCGGCAAATACGCTGTGAGCCAGTGGCGCGGCATTCCGCTGAAGCACGAACGCACGATGCTGAGCGCAGACATCATAAACAGCTTCGGCGAAATCAACGAGACGATCGAGCGCGAGGTCTTCTTCACCACCGCTCCCGCGAAAGTCGAACTGGTACCCGAGCTGTCGAACCTTGTGGCTGACGGTCGTACACGGCCCGTGGTTGCCGTGCGTGTGCTCGATCGCAACAACCGGCCTTTGCGCGAAGGCGTGGCCGGCGAGTTTACGCTCAGCGCCCCCTATCAGAGCGCCGAACAGATCGAACGCCAGCAGCTCGATCAACTGACCGGCCTCGAAGCGAGCTCGGCCCGCTGGGTCGTCGGCGGCACCGACGGGATTGCGCTGATCGAACTTGCCCCGACGATGGTGAGCGGCTCGGTCCGGCTCGACTTCCGGTTCGACGATGGCGAAATCGTACGTGAACAGGAACTCGAGACATGGATCGTGCCCGGCGACATCGAATGGACGGTGATCGGTCTCGCCGAAGGGTCTGTGGGCGCCCGGACCGTTGCCGAGAATATGGAACGCGCCGGCCGCTTCGACAGCGATCTTGGGGACGAAGCACGCGTGGCGCTCTATGCCAAGGGCCGTGTGCTCGGGAAATATCTCGTCACCCTCGCCTATGACAGCGCGAAACAGGCCGAAGACCAGCGTGTGCTCGGTACGCTTGATCCGGACGCTTATTACACGGTGTTCGGCGATGCTTCGACCCGCCGCTTCGATGCGGCATCGCGTGAGAAGCTCTATCTGCGGGTGGAGACGGCCACGTTTTATGCGCTTTACGGCGATTTCGAAACCGGCTTCGACCAGACCCGTCTTGCCCGGTACAACCGCACCGCAACCGGCGTGAAGGCGGAGGCGCGCCTGGGCCAGTTCCGCGCGCAGGGTTTCGCAGCAGAAATCGCCACCCGCTTCCGCCGGGACGAGATCCAGGGACAGGGCATTACCGGCCCCTACCGCCTCTCAAGCCGCGGCCTGATTGCCAACAGCGAAAAGGTTGTGCTCGAAGTGCGTGACAGGTTTCGTTCTGAACTGATTGTTTCTTCTAAGGAACTGGTCCGCTTCATCGATTACGACATTGATCGCCTATCCGGAACGATCACGTTCAAGGAACCCGTTCTCAGCCGGGACTTCGACCTCAATCCGCAATTCGTGGTGGTGGATTACGAGATCGACGGGTTCTCCGATGGTGAACTCAATGCAGGCCTTCGGACCGATTGGACTGCGCCAAGCGGCGCCGTGCGCATCGGTGCGACTGCCGTGACGGACAAGGGTGACGGATCGCGAACCGACATGGGTGCCGTCGATCTGCGTGCCAGGTTCGGCGACAGCACGGAACTGCGTGCGGAAGTCGCTGCGAGCCGCCGCGATGGAGCGACTTCTACCGGCTGGCTGGTCGAAGCACAGTACCAGACCGGATCGGTCGACGTGATCGCCTATGCCCGCTCGCTCGACGCAGAATATGGAGTAGGCCAGCAGAATGGCGCCGAGCAGGGTCGGCGCAAGTTCGGCACCGATGCGCGGATCAAGCTGGGCGAAAACCTCTCGATCCTTGGCAGCCTGTGGCAGGATGACAGCCTCACCGATGACGGCCGCCGCCGGGCAGCGCAGATCCAGCTGGGCTATGCGACGCAGACGAGCGACCTGCGTTTGGGCATCGCGCACTTCGCCGATCGCCTAGCCGATGGCACACGCAATGATTCAACCGTTCTGGAAGGGGGCGTTACCCAGCGCCTGCTCGACAACCGGCTCGAGCTGAGTGCATCCACCAGCATCGCTCTGGACAGTGCGGAATCAATCGATTTACCGGCGCGGCATCGGATTGGTGCCCGATATGCGCTGACAGAGAATGTCCGCATTGTCGGTCTTTACGAGTTGGCGGACGGTGCCGAGATCGACGCGCGCACTATAAAGGGCGGGCTCGAGGTCACCCCATGGGAAGGCGCGAAGGCCGTCACCTCGCTGGGCCGGCAGGACATTGGCGAATATGGCAATCGCAGCTTTGCCGCCTTCGGACTGGCACAGTCGCTTCAGGTAACGCCTGCCCTGACGATCGATGCCACGATCGACGGCAATCGCACGCTAGGCGGCAGCAACACGGTTTCCGACGTCGTCAATCCGGCTCAGCCCGTGGCTAGCGGGGGGCAACTGGGTCAGGACGGCACGCTGTTCGAAGACTTCAACGCGGTCACCCTTGGCATGGCGTGGCGCAAGGATCGGTGGAGCGCCACGGGGCGCGCCGAATATCGCGATGGCGAATTCGCCGATCGCAAGGGCCTGACCCTCGGTGCGATCCGCCAACTGGGCGAAGGCAGCATCGTCGGATCGGGCTTTACCTGGACGGAAACGAAAGCCGACAATGGAGCTGCAACCCAAATCATGGACGCGGCGATTGCCATCGCGCACCGTCCCGCCGAATCCGCCTTCGCCTTGCTCGGAAAACTGGAATTTCGTAGCGATGAAGTCACCGATGCCGTGGCCGGTGAAGCAGGCGCTGCAGGCAATACGGCATTGCTGGTGGACGGCGATGCCAAGTCCAGCCGCCTGATCGCCAGCCTTTCGACCAATTGGTCGCCACAGGGACGGGATGCGGGCGGCCAGATGGTCCGTCGCCACGAATTCGGCATTTTCATCGGCGCACGGTACAATTTCGATCAATTCGAAGGTTACGACTATGTCGGCACCACCCTGCTGGGCGGCCTCGATGCAAAGTTCGGCCTTGGCGAGCGTTTCGAAATCGGCGCGCGAGGCACGGTTCGCAAAGGTCTGGAGGACGGCCTTACGAGCTATGCCATCGGTCCGAACGTCGGGTTCAGTCCAGCGGACAACGCTCTGATAACGGTGGGTTACAATTTCGCAGGTTTTCGCGACGAGGATTTCTCCGCGGCGCGCGAAACCGATGAGGGATTATACGCCTCGATCCGGATCAAGTTCGATGCCGATACCTTCTCCTTCCTCGGCCTGGGCCGATAGGTGGCGAGACGATGGGTTACCATGATCTAAACCGGCCCTTAACCATGTTTGCGTATGCCGGTAGCATGATGAAGGGGATCGCTTCAGGCAGTTGGCGGAGGATGGCGGCCCATTTCGTCCGCCTGCTGATATTCACCGTCCTGACGGCGGTTGCCGTGCCCGCCGGTGCGCAGTCGACATCGACTTTCTCCAATACCACCAGCGGTACGATCAGCGGAACGACCGTCTGCACCACCCCGCTGGTTCGCACCTTTGCCGTGGGCAGCACTTTCACGGTGGCCGACGTGAACATCGGCATATTGGCCACGCATAGCTGGCGCGGCGATCTGCAGTTCACGCTTCAATCCCCGACGGGGACGCGCGTGCAACTGACCAATGGCGACACGCAAAGCATCAGCGGCGACAACTTCAACGTGCTGCTCGACGATGCGGCAACGCAATTGGTCAACACGGACGGGGCAAACCGCAACCATTCGACAAGCGCGCCGCCCTATCAGAACACCTATCAGCCCCGCAGCCTGCTTTCCGCCTTCGACGGCGAAACATCCATCGGTACGTGGCGACTGGAAATATGCGATCTCTATCCTGCAGCCGATAACGGACAGTTCGTGCGGGCCGATCTCTATTTGAGGTCGGCGCCTGCGAATTACGCCGATCTGTCGCTGACGAAGGTTCTCATCGGCAACCCGCCGGCCAATGGCGGCCAGGCGATATATCGCCTCACGGTCAGCAATGCATCGAACTCGCCTTCTTCCGCATCGGGTATCGCGGTGAGGGATACGTTTCCCGGCCAGTTTACTTTCTCGTCCGCCTCTGGCGCCGGCAGTTTCAACGCCGGAACGAGGGTCTGGTCCGTACCGACACTCGCGCCGGGGGCCAGCGCGACGATCGATATCAAGGGAACGATTTCGGCCAATGCCGGGACCACGATCACCAGTAGCGCCGAAATCATTTCCAGCAGCATCATCGATAGCGATTCCACGCCCGACAACGGCATAACGACGGAAGACGATTTCGCAACGGCGACGTTCACCGTCGTCGCAGGACGCGCGGCTGGAATCGTACCGGCAGTAAACTGCCCTAACGGCTCCACGCTGTTCGACTGGGATTCGCCCGCCATCAGCTGGGCAGCCGGATCGACCAGCAATACCTACGCGCTGGGGGCGTTCGGCAACATCGCTTTCAACCTCAGCAATGATGGTGCTTACCTTAACAACGCCACTTTCGGTGGTCAGTCACCCACGCTGCAAAGCGCGTTCACGGGGGGACTTTCACCAGCCCAGCGGAGCCTAGCGGTCGTATCCGACCAGTCGAGCCGTAACGGTGCAGTCACCATCACTGTCACATTGCCGCGCGCATTCGACGGCGTCCAGTTCACGATTTTCGATGTCGACTATGCCGCGAACCAGTTCACCGACAGGGTGGTTGTGACCGGTACCAATGGCGGCGCTTCGGTGACGCCGACGCTCAGCAACGGCAATGCCAATTACGTGACCGGGAATACGGCGATCGGCGACGGCGCATCGGACAATGATTCTTCGGCTGGCAATCTGGTCGTCACCTTCACCACAAAGATCGACACGATCGTCATCACTTATGGCAACCATACCAACGCCCCGGCCAATCCCGGCCAGCAGGGCATAGCCTTGCACGATATCAATTTCTGCCGCCCCTATACCACTCTCGCCGTCACCAAGGTCAGTTCGGTCATTTCCGACCCGGTCAACGGGACATCCAATCCGAAGGCTATCCCGGGCGCGCTGATCGAATACCTTATCACCGTCAGCAATACGGGCAGCGATAACACCGACAGTAATACGGTGATCATCACGGACGACGCGCCCGCCGACGCGAAGATGTGTCTCGCGAATCTCGCTGGTCCGGGAAGCGGTCCGGTACTTTTTTCAGGTGGCAGCCCGGCATCGGGCCTTGGCTACAGCTTTGTCGCGCTGGGAAATGCGACCGACAATCTGCAATTCTCCGCCGATGGCGGGACGACGTGGAATTACACGCCCACTCCCGATGCCGACGGATGTGATCCGGCAGTGTCCGATTTTCGCGTCAGACCCACCGGCGTCCTGATCGCGGGGCGCGCCGACACGGTCAGGGCACGTTTCATGGTGAAATAGCCAATCGCACCAGAACCCTTTTGGTGATACACCCGGATCACTGAAAATAATCATGTTTCCTACACGAACCTATATGGTTATTTGAAGCGCTTCTTTGGTAATGGAGGCAAACATGGTTTTCGAAACAGTTATCGGACCACTCGCAGCGATCATCGACAAAGTGATCCCCGACAAACAAGCTCGCGAAAAGGCGAAACTCGAACTGCTCGCGCTGCAGGGAACCCAGGAACTGCGTCAGATCGAAGCACGGCTTTCGGCAATAGTCGCCGAAGCGCGCAGTGCCGATGGGTGGACCAGCCGCGCACGGCCGAGCTTTCTTTATGTCATGTATGCGCTGATCCTTTTCAGCCTGCCGATGGGAATAATTGCCGCTTTCGATCCGACCACCGCCCGCGCCATCGCCAAAGGCATGACTGGCTATCTCGCCGCTTTGCCGGAATCCCTATACGCGCTCTTCGGTACGGGGTACCTCGGCTACACTGCCGCTCGGCAAATGGGGCAAAGCGAAGGGTACCGACGCTTGAGGTCCTGCCGATTGCCGCTAAACCCGCGGCATGACCGATATTGTCTTCGTCCTCAATGGCCCCAATCTCAACCTGCTCGGCACGCGTGAGCCAGAGATTTACGGTTCGACCACCCTGGCCGATATCGCCGCAATGCTGAAACAGAAGGCGGGCGAGATCGGCCTCGTCGTCGACTTCCGTCAGACCAATCATGAAGGCGTACTGGTCGACTGGCTGCACGAGGCGCACACCGCGGGCGCCAAGGCGGTGTTGCTGAACGCCGCTGCCTATACCCACACGTCGATAGCCCTGCTCGATGCGATCAAGGCCATCGACGTGCCGGTAATCGAAGTTCACCTGTCCGACCCGGCGACACGCGAAGGGTTTCGGCACCTTTCCTATGTCGGCATGGCGGCGGTGGACGAAGTGAAAGGCATGGGCGCAAACGGCTATGCCGTAGCGTTGGAGAAGGCAGCAGCCCTGTAAAAGCGTCGCTGCCCCCTTGCCCTATCTGCGCGGCACGAGCATAGGCGGGCCAAACAACACTCAAGGGGTTCCATGGCCGACCATAAGGGCAGCGCCGGCAAGTCCGGCATGAACGTCGATACCGCTCTCGTTCGCGAACTGGCAGAGATGCTGGGCGACACCGGGCTCACCGAAATCGAAGTGGAAGACGGAGAGCGCAAGATCCGCGTTTCGCGCGGCGGCGGCGTTCCAATGGCAGCGCCGATGCAGATGGCCGCGCCCGCTCCTGCTGCAGCGGCACCTGCCGCCGCCGCGCCTTCGCCCGAAGCGCCCGCTGCCGACTTTGCCGGCGCGATCAAATCGCCCATGGTCGGGACCGTCTATCTCGCTGCCGAACCGGGCGCACCCGACTTCGTCAAAGTCGGTGACAGCGTGAAGGAAGGGCAGACCCTCCTCATCGTAGAAGCGATGAAGGTCATGAATCCGATCACCGCCGACAAGGCCGGGACCGTCAAGGCGATCCACGTCGAGAACGCTCAGCCGGTCGAATTCGACCAGCCGCTCGTCAGCATCGGCTGAGGTCGCCCGTGAGCATTTCCCGTATCCTGATCGCCAACCGGGGCGAAATCGCGCTGCGCATTCACCGCGCGGCTCATGAAATGGGTATCGAAACCGTCGCGGTGCACTCCACTGCCGACGCCGATGCCATGCATGTCCGTCTGGCCGATCATGCCGTGTGCATCGGCCCCCCGGCCGCGACCGACAGCTATCTCAACATCGCCAACATCATTTCGGCCGCCGAAGTCAGCCATGCCGATGCGATCCATCCCGGCTATGGCTTCCTGTCCGAAAACGCGAAGTTTGCCGAGATCGTCGAAGCGCACGACATCGCGTGGATCGGCCCCAAGCCCGAGCATATCCGCACCATGGGCGACAAGGTCGCAGCTAAGAAAACGGCCGGCGCCCTTGGCCTGCCGCTCGTGCCCGGATCCGACGGCGCGGTCGAAACGGTTGAGGAAGCGCGCGAGATCGCGGCGGAAATCGGCTATCCCGTGATCATCAAGGCCGCCAGCGGCGGCGGCGGCCGCGGCATGAAGGTCTGCGAAAGCGAAGACCAGCTCGAAACCCTGATGAAGCAGGCCGGAAGCGAAGCGAAAGCCGCGTTCGGGGATGCCACCGTTTATATCGAGAAATATCTCGGCGATCCGCGCCACATCGAATTCCAGGTCTTCGGCGACGGCAATGGCAATGCCATCCATCTGGGCGAACGCGACTGTTCGCTCCAGCGGCGCCACCAGAAGGTCCTCGAAGAGGCGCCCTCGCCCGTCCTTTCGACCGAAGAGCGCGACCGCATGGGCGAAATCTGCGCCCAGGCCATGCGCGACATGGCTTACCGCGGTGCCGGCACGATCGAGTTCCTCTGGGAAAACGGCGAGTTCTATTTCATCGAGATGAACACCCGCCTCCAGGTCGAACACCCGGTGACCGAAATGATCACCGGTATCGATCTGGTGCGCGAACAGATCCGTATCGCATCGGGCAAGGAACTGTCCTGCCGACAGGATCAGATCGAGTTCAAGGGCCATGCGATCGAATGCCGCATCAACGCGGAAGATCCCTTCACCTTCGCGCCCAGCCCCGGCAAGGTCACCTATTATCACGCCGCGGGCGGCATGCATGTGCGCGTCGATAGCGGGCTCTACGCAGGCTATTCGATCCCGCCTTATTACGACAGCATGATCGCCAAGCTGATCGTCTATGGTCGCGACCGCGAACGCTGCATGATGCGCCTCAAGCGCGCATTGGAAGAAATGGTTGTCGAGGGTGTCAAAACCAGCATCCCCTTGCACCAGGAGCTCTTGCAGCAGGACGATGTGAAAACCGGCCAGTATTCGATCAAATGGCTCGAAGAATGGCTCAAGACGCGAGATATATAGGCGCCTCGCCCGCCATTGCTGAAAAATATAAGGCTAAGGCAGTGCAAACTGCGCGGGCCGACCATTCGGGATATGGTCGCTAAGCAGTCCGGTTGACATCGGGAAGACTCACGATGAGTATTTCCCGATGCTCACCCTTTTTATGACGCTCGCCTTTGCTGCATCCGAGCCTGTTCCGTCCGATTGCAGTCTAGATTACGATCGCGAGGCGGAGCTTGCGCGTGATGTCGTTGCCTTCGATCAAACCGAAGGCCAAGGCTGGCGCCCACTTTACGATGCCGAATGCTATATAGATGCCGCAGAGTTGCTGCGTGACTGGCAATCGCAGCATGAAGATGATCTCGATCCGACCGATCCGCGCGACCGTAGCCTCGCCAAAATTCTGCTGTGGCACGAAGCGCAGATGTGGGCCTTCGGTCACCGAAACGATTTGGCGCTGCCGATCTTCGAGAAGATTGACCGCGAAGGTCGGGCTGCCTCGGGAAATGCGTGGAACCTCTACGTCGATGGCACGCTGGCTTTCCTGAACCGCGACAAAGCTGCCCTTGAAGCAGCGATTACGGGTTTGGCGAAAGAGCCCAAGCCGGCAGGATGGGACGATGCAGTTGGAGCTGATGGCCAGCCCATCTCCCTGCCATGGCCGCAAAATCTAGATGTCCTAGAAGGTCTGCTGCGCTGTTGGGATAAATCTTACGCAGTTGCCTATCTTTGCCGGGACATTCCGGCGCGGACTTGACAGGTACTGCCGTATATCGCGGCGCTAGATACGATCCCCGCTAATCGAAGTTGAACCCAGCCGCCCTGGCTTCGGCAATCACCTCTGCGCCCGTCCGGCGCGGATGGTCGCCTTCGATCCTGCACCAATCCGCCCGTTCGTCCACGAAGATCTCCTTCTCGATCCCGTGGGTGGCGGCGGCATCGAATAGCCCGGCGGAAAAGCTGCGATTACCGGTCGGCAGGAAGCGAAACCATAGATTGCTGCCGCATTTCGAACAGAACGCCCGCTCTGCCCATTCACTCGAACGAAACTCGGTAATCTCGTTTGCGCCTGTTACCTGCGGGTTGTCCCCGCTTTGCGCGCTGTAGAATGCGCCGCCCCATCGGCGGCACATGCCGCACTGGCAAATTTCGACCTGCTGCACCGGATTGTCGAGCGTGATCGTCACCGCGCCGCACAGGCAGTGGCCCTCGATCGACGCAGCCCCGGTCACAGCGGGACGCCGGGCTCGTGCTTGCTGGTCCGGATGGTGAGCGAGGTTTTCACGCTTTCCACATTGGGCGCAGGCGTCAGCTTGCTGGTCAGGAATTCCTGGAAGCTCTGCAAATCGCGGCTGACGATCTTGATGATGAAATCGATTTCGCCGTTGAGCATATGCACTTCGCGCACTTCGGGCAGGTCGCGCATCGCCATTTCGAATTCACGCAGCGAATCTTCCGCCTGACTCTTCAGACTCACCATGGCGAAAACCGTGATGGAAAAACCGAGCTTCGAGGGATCGAGTTCGGCGTGATAGCCCCGGATTACCCCGTCCTCTTCGAGAGCGCGCACACGGCGCAGGCAGGGCGGCGCGGTCAGTCCGACGCGATGGGCGAGTTCTACATTGGTGATTCTCCCTTCATTCTGGAGTTCACCGAGCAATCGCCGGTCGATTTCGTCGAGATTGGCCATATAATACGTTCCTGCTACCCTAGCGCCACCGGCGGGGCATCGCGAAACTTCCACGAAATGTTGACAACGCGATGCAGCCGTCTTGGCTAACATTATTATCTTTGCCAGCAATTGTCTCGCTTTGCAACGCGCAGGCAACTTTCCGTTCAGCGTAAGTTTTGCACGGTTAGAACCTGCACTGAGCGACGGTTTACGTATCGCAAACTATTGCCTGTCACCGGAGTATCGATGCATTTTGACGACCGCCTTGCTACTGTGCTGCGCCACCGCGCCGCCAGTGCGCGCGCGGCAAAGACACAGTTCCGCCAGCTGCTCGACCTGCTTGGCGAACGTCCGCAGGCGGGCGACCCGGCTCTGAAAGCGGCCGCCTATCTGCGCCTGATCGCGCTGGCGGAAATGATTCCCACTCCCGAACGCGCAGCCATCGTCGGTGAAAACGGCTGGCGCTTCCGCAATCCTGAACTGGTGCGCTGGTTTGGCGAAGCACACCCCTCGATTGCCGGGGCGGCACTGTACCGCGCGCAGCTAACCGGGGAGGAATGGGCCGAACTGATCCCACGCCTTCCGATCAGGGCGCGCGGCTTCCTGCGCCATCGCCGGGATCTGCCCGATGGTGCTGTGCGTGTGCTCGACCGGCTGGGCGTATCTGACCGCGCCCTGCCGCAGCCCATTGCCGCGCCGCCTGTTCAACCTGCCGGGGATCTCCCGGCAGAAGCGGTTGATTTCGACGATGTCGAACCCCTCGTGCTTCCGCAAAGTCGGGAAGAGGCCGCACCTGCAAGCGACGTCGAACCGGATCCGCCGATAGCCGAGCCGGAACAGCCCACGCCCATTCCCACACCGGCAGAACCATCAGCCCGGCCCGAGCCTGTCGCCGCGCCTTCTGCCCCCCGTCCTGCTGCCGAACCTTCGGGCAGATCGGACGGCATTCGCGCCTTGGTGGAGCGGATCGAGACCTTCCGCAAGGCGCGCAGCCCGCAATCGCGGGATGGCGATGCTCCCACCCTCCCGCTTGCCGGTCTGGAGGATACGCAGCCGCGCAGACAGCTCGACGCTTTCAGCTTCGGGACGAATTCCGAAGGCAGGATCGACTGGGCCGAACCGGAAATTGCGCCCATGGTCGTCGGGCTCGATCTGTCGCAGCGCCGCGACGGAGACGCGGCTTCGGACGATTTCGCTGCGGCGTTCGCCAACCGCCAGCCGGTTCACGAACTTGCCATCGCGCTTCGCGGCGCCGACGCTATCGAAGGCGACTGGATCGTCGACGCCGCCCCCCGCTTCACCCGCGGCGACGGGCGCTTCTACGGCTATGTTGGCCGCTTCCGCCGCGCAGTCGCACCCGTCGACGACCGGGCCCAGCGCAGCGCGGATCGCCTGCGCCAGCTGCTCCACGAACTGCGCACCCCGGTAAATGCGATGCAGGGCTATGCGGAAGTGATCCAGCAGCAGGTCTTCGGCCCAACCCCGCACGAATATCGCGCGCTTGCCGCATCCATCGCCGGTGACAGCGCGCGCATTCTTGCCGGTTTCGACGAGCTCGACCGGCTGGCGCGGCTGGAGACAGGCGCGCTGGATCTTGAATCGGGCGAAAGCGATTTTGCCGCGATCGCGCGCGCGCAGATCGGCCAGCTCCAGACGGTACTCGGCCCTCGTGTGGCGCGCTTCGATGCCAGGTTGACCGACATGCCCGCCCGGCTCGCCCTGGCCCAGAACGAAGCGGAAATGCTCGGCTGGCGCGTACTCGCGACCCTGGCGGGCGCCACGGGCGCTGGCGAAAACGTCGCCCTGTCGCTGGATCTCGATGGCGACCAGGTTGCCCTGCGTGCGCAGCTTCCGTCCAAGCTGATGCAGGCCGACAATATCTTCGCGTCGGAAGTCAGGGCCGGTGGCGGCACGCTCAGCTCCGGTATCTTCGGGGCCGGCTTCTCTCTCCGCCTTGCCCGGGCAGAAGCGCGCGCCGCAGGCGGCGAACTGGCACGCGCAGGCGATTCGCTCGTCCTTACCCTCCCTCTCTTGACCGTCAGCGATGCCCTGCCTAGCCCTGCCGATGCGCCCGATCGCGCGGCCGGTTAGGAAACCTAAGCCATCAGCCAAGTCGACCTCCTGACTCCGCCGGCCTCATCGCAGACTGCGCGCTTTGCCGATGGGTTCGGACAGCGTTCGCTGCTGACGATCGACACGGAAGAGGAATTCGACTGGGAAGCGCCCTTTCGTGCAGATGGATATGGTCTCGACCATATCGCGGCATTGTCCGGTTTTCAGCAATTCTGCGAAGGGATCGGTGTCTCTCCCGTCTATCTCGTCGACTGGCCCGTGGCCCAGGATGCCCGTGCGCAGGAGATCATCGGCGATGCCATACGCCGCGGACAGGCGGAAATCGGCGTCCAGTTACACCCTTGGGTCAACCCGCCCCACCACGAAGAGGTAAACCGCCGTAACAGCTTTGCCGGCAATCTTCCTCCCGAACTCGAAGCCGAGAAATTTCATCGCCTGCGCGATCTGGTGGAGGAAAACTTCGGCGCGGTCCCGCTGATCTATCGTGCCGGCCGCTATGGCCTTGGCCCGCATACGGCGGGGCTTCTGGGTGAAGGCGGTATCGCCATCGACAGTTCGGTGCGCGCCCGGTTCGATTACACGGATGAAGGGGGCCCCGATTACAGCCGCCATCCGGTTGCACCCTATTGGGCCGATGCAGGGAAGACCCTGCTCGAACTTCCGCTGACCACGTCCTTCTGGGGCATGCTGCGCCAGCAGGGGCAGCAGTTGTACCCGCTCGCACATCGCTACCCCTTGCTTGGCAGCATACTCGCCAAGACCGGGATGCTGGAGCGAATCGGCCTTACACCGGAAGACATCACGCTCGAGGAAGCGCTGCGCGCCGTCGATATCGCCATCGACGATGATCTGCCGCTGCTGGTCCTGAGTTTTCATAGCCCCTCGCTCGCGCCGGGGCATACGCCCTACGTCCATAATGAAGACGATCTGGATCGGCTGTATGACTGGCTGCGCGGCGTCTATTCCTATCTGCGTGCGCGCGACGTCCGCCCGACGACGGTTGAAGAAATCATCGCCTCTGCTGTTCGCTAGAGCTTGCAACGTCCACGCACCGCGGCTAGGCGCGCTTCTCCGCACGGCGTGGCTGGGGGCCTGTAGCTCAGTTGGTTAGAGCTGGCCGCTCATAACGGCTAGGTCGCGGGTTCGAGTCCTGCCGGGCCCACCAAGCTCGGCGCTATGCGGGAAATCGGTCGGGGAGTGGCGCAGCCTGGTAGCGCACTTGTTTTGGGTACAAGGGGTCGCTGGTTCGAATCCAGTCTCCCCGACCAGATTTCCAGCAGGGCAGACATGTCGCAAGCGAAGCACGGGAGGTGCGCCGTTTGACTAGCCAGACAGCCGCACCCTCCCCCACTTTCGACACCCGTCTGATCTGGGCCATCGCGCTGCCCGCCATGGTGACCAATGTCGCCACGGCCCTGATCGGCGTGGGCGACATGTGGATTGTCGGCCAGCTTGGCGATGCACCGACGCAAGGCGCGGTCGATATCGGGGCCAAGCTGTTCGCCGCGCTGTTCACCGTAATGAATTTCCTGAAGACTGGCACCACGGGCCTCGTTGCGCAGGCGGGCACACGCTCCGGCGCGCAGGCGCAGGCGGCGGTTCTGATCAAGGGTCTGGTCGTCGGCGGCGCCATTGCCGCCCTGCTGCTATTGGCCAAGCCGGTGCTCATGCCGCTGCTGCTCGATGCCCTCGGGGCCGAAGCCCGCGTGCGCACGGCCGCCGTGGTCTATGCCGACATCCGGTACTGGAGCGCACCAGCCGTCATGGCCAACTTCGCGCTGGTCGGCTTTCTCGTCGGTCGTCGCCGGATGCGCGAAGTGCTGGCGATCGAGGTTTTCTACAATCTGCTCAACGTCGCGCTCGGCCTGTGGCTGGCGCTTGGTCTGGACTGGGGCATCGCCGGGATCGGCTGGTCCAGCTTCACGGCCGAATTTGCCAAGCTGGCGATCGCATCGCTGGTCATCTGGCGCATTGCCGGGGGCGAGATCGGCGAGGCGCTACGGTCGGGGACAAGCGTTTCGCTCGCCGCCCTCAAGCCCTTCCTCGCCGTCAATCGTGACCTGTTCCTGCGCACGGTGGTGCTGATGGTCGCCATCACTGCCCTCACCCGGCTGGGTGCGGAACGCGGGCCCGTCGTCCTGGCGGCGAACGGCATCATCTACCAGCTCTTCGTGCTTTCGGCGCTGCTGCTCGACGGGTTCGAAAACGCCGCGCAGGTCATCAACGGCGAACGAGCCGGCGATGAAGACCGCGTGGGCTTCACGGCTTATATCCGGTTGATCCTGTGGCGCTGCCTAGCCGTTGCCATCGTGCTGGCCCTTGCCTTCGCCGCCATTGGCGGCACGATTACCGACAGCTTCGCCGCCACGCCTGCCGTTGCGAGCGAGGCGCGCCAGCTATGGCCGTGGCTCGTTGCGATCCCTCTCGCGGGGTTCGCGGGCTTCGTGCTCGACGGCGTTTTTGTGGGGGCGAGCTGGACGCGCGCTCTGCTGCTGACGATGGTCGGCGCAGTCGCGGGCTATGCCGTCCTGCTATTGTTGACCTGGCCGCTCGGCAATGACGGGCTGTGGCTCAGCTTCATCGCCTTCCTAGTCCTTCGGGCCGGGCTGCAGCTGGTGGCAATGCGCAGGCTGATCGCCCGGCATTTCCGCGCCGCCCTTCCCTAGGCAGGCGTCACTCCCCGACTACGATCGGCCGGTTGTGGTTGGCGAGCACATTGGTCACCGCCGTCCACACAGCCACGTTCTGGCGCAGCTGTTCGGGGTCGATCTTGTCCAGCGTATCGTCGGGCGTGTGGTGCAGGTCGAAATAGCGGGTGCCGTCCTGCTGCAGATCGATGATCGCGGCGCCTTGCTCGCGGATCACGTTGATGTCGGCCCCGCCCGTCGCCACAGCGGCAGAGGGTGCAACGCCGAAACGCGCTACGGCCTGCGCCAGAGCCTTGTAAAGTTCGGGATCGCTCTTGGTGAAATTGCTGTCGATACGCCAGATGCGGTCGGCACCGAAATCGCTTTCATATCCCACCATGAAGGGTTCGTCCGCGTGGGCCGCGGCATAGGCCTTGCTGCCCCACAGGCCGGTTTCTTCCGCCCCTGCAAACAGCACGCGGATCGTGCGCAGCGGCTGGCCGGCGGCGGCGACATGCTTGGCGGCGGCAGCGGCGATACCGCAGCCTGCACCGTCGTCGATCGCGCCCGTGCCAAGATCCCAGCTATCGAGATGGCAGGCCAGCAGCAGCGGCGGCAGCGAAGGATCGCGCCCTACGATCTCGCCCGTCACATTGCCGCTCTTGGTGGTGCCGACATCGCGCGGGGTCATGGTCAACCGCATGGTGACCGGCTGGCCATCGGCGCGTGCGAAAATGCGCTCCAGATTGTCCGCATCGGGGTTCGATAGCGCGCCAGCGGGCGTCGCCTTCACGCCCTCGGGAAAGCTCGTGCCGCCGGTATGCGGCGTGCGGTGGTTTTCGGTGCCGATCGAGCGGATGACCGTGGCCACGGCGCCCTTGCTGGCGGCCAGTCCCGCGCCGGTCCAGCGCGCCGGGCCGGCAAAGCCGTAACCCGAACCGTCCTGCGTCGGGCGCATGTCGTGGCTGATGAAGGCGATCTTGCCCTTCAGGCTGCCCGGTGCCGCCGCTTCCAGATCGGCATAGCTGGGGAAGTAGACCACTTCCGCCTCGATGCCCTTCGGCCCGGTCGATGCGCTGGTTCCCAGTGCGGTGATCTGCATCGGCTGCGGGAACGGGCCGGTGATCTCGGCGCGTTCTTCCCCGCGCACCCAGGTCGGCATGTCGTACGGCTCTTCGACGACATTGGCGAAGCCGTTGGCGTTCAGCCATTCCAGCGCCCAGGCGCGCCCGCGCGCTTCGGCTTCGGTACCGGCCATACGCGGCCCCACTTCCGTCGTGATTCCCTCGACGAAATCCCACGCGATCGTATCGCTTTTCAGCGCGTCGTCGGCGGTGTCGGCATGGGCGGGAGCGGTGAGCGAAAGCGCGGCAAGCGCGAGGATGGGTTTGTGCATGGCCGCATCTGCTATGTCGCCCGGCCCGCGCTGTCCACCGCTTTGCGCGTTCCGCTTGCTCCTTTGCGCCTGCATCCCTATCTGCGGCCCCATGTCACGCGGGCGGTGCCCCGCCCCACTCCAGATCTCGCCAAAAGGATTCGCCAGATGGCCGCGCAATACGCCTTCGTGATGAAGGACATGACCAAGACCTTCCCCGGTGCCCAGAAGCCGGTGCTCAGCAACATCAACCTGCAGTTCTACCAGGGCGCCAAGATCGGCATCGTGGGCCCCAACGGCGCAGGTAAGTCGACGCTGATCAAGATCATGGCCGGCATCGACACCGATTTCACCGGCGAGGCATGGCCGGGCGAGAACATCACCGTTGGCTATCTCGAGCAGGAGCCCGAACTCGACGAAAGCAAGACCGTGCTCGAAAACGTCAAGGACGGCGCGCGCGGCATCGCCGACATGGTCGAACGCTTCAATGCGATCGGCATGGAAATGGGCGAGGAAGATGCCGATTTCGACGCGCTCAGCACCGAGATGTCGGAACTGCAGGACAAGATCGACGCGGTCGATGGCTGGACGCTCGACAACCAGCTCGAAGTCGCGATGGAAGCGCTGCGGTGCCCGCCGGGCGACTGGCCCGTCACCGACCTGTCGGGCGGTGAAAAGCGCCGCGTCGCGCTTACCCGCCTGCTGATCCAGAAGCCCTCCATTCTGCTGCTGGACGAACCGACCAACCACCTCGACGCCGAAAGCGTCCAGTGGCTCGAAAACCACCTCAAGGATTACGCGGGTGCGGTGCTGATGATCACCCACGATCGCTACTTCCTCGACAATGTGGTCGAATGGATCCTCGAGCTCGACCGCGGCAGCTACTATCCGTACGAAGGCAATTACTCGACCTATCTGGAAAAGAAGGCCAAACGCCTCGAACAGGAAAGCCGCGAGGAAAGCGGCCGCTCGAAAGCCCTTTCGCGCGAACTGGAATGGATCCGGCAGACGCCCAGCGCCCGCCAGACCAAGTCCAAGGCCCGTATCCGCAAGTTCGAGGAACTCCAGGAAGGCCAGAAGGATCGCAAGCCCGGCAAGGCCCAGATCGTCATCCAGGTGCCCGAACGTCTTGGCGGCAAGGTCATCGAAGCCAAGAACATCACCAAGGCCTATGGCGACAAGCTGCTGTTCGAAGACCTGTCTTTCATGCTGCCCCCGGGCGGCATCGTCGGCGTGATCGGCCCCAACGGCGCGGGTAAGTCCACGCTGTTCAAGATCCTGACCGGCAAGGAAGAACCCGACAGCGGTACCGTGGAAATCGGATCGACCGTCCACCTGGGCTTCGTCGACCAGAGCCGCGACCATCTCGATGCGAGCAAGAACGTGTGGGAGGAAATCTCCGACGGGCTCGATTACATGAAGGTCAACGGCCACGACACCAGCACGCGGGCCTATGTCGGCGCGTTCAACTTCAAGGGCGCGGACCAGCAGAAGAACGTCGGCAAGCTGTCGGGCGGTGAACGCAACCGCGTGCACATGGCCAAGATGCTGAAAGAAGGCGGCAACGTGCTGCTGCTGGACGAACCGACCAACGATCTCGACGTGGAAACGCTGGGCGCGCTGGAAGAGGCGATCGAAAACTTCGCCGGCTGCGCCGTGGTCATCTCGCACGACCGCTTTTTCCTCGACCGTCTGGCCACCCACATCCTCGCCTTCGAAGGCGACAGCCACGTGGAATGGTTCGAAGGCAATTTCGAAGCCTACGAAGAAGACAAGCGCCGCCGCCTGGGCGACGCTGCGGACCGTCCGACAAGACTGGCGTACAAGAAGCTTACGCGCTGAAAAGGCTGAGGCCGCGCTTTGCGTCGGTCTCTCCACCGTATTTCGTCATCCCTGCCTGCGCGGGGATGACGAAGCGCGGGCCAGGCGTTCTGGCCAAATTCATTGACCTTGTTCCGGTTGGTACATAGCCTGCCGCTGTTCGAGGGAGCTTTCAGTGACGAACCATTCAACGGCCAATCAATCGGGACGCAAAAAGCTGACGAACGCGACGTCGCTGTTCTTGCTCGCGCTCGTGGCGATAATTGTCTTCGGCTATTTCGGCTATAATGTGGGCAAGGATATGGCGCTGCGGGACAATGCACGGGATGCGACGGCCGCGCAGCGGTAAGGGCGTCCAGCAGGGCGCTGCGGTTGCGCTGCCGCGACGCATAATACCGCGCAACCATAACTAATTCAGACAGAAGGGCCGCAGGCCCCGGGTTGGCTTACGGCCCTCTGCAAGATCGACGAGCTAGTTACTCCGCGCCGATGAAGATCGCCTTCGCGTTGACGAATTCCTTGACGCCGAAGCCGCCGTGTTCGCGGCCATAGCCCGAATTCTTCACCCCGCCGAAGGGCATCGATGGGTCCGCCACGCCATAGGTGTTGATATAGACCATTCCGGTGTCGAAGTGCTTGCTCGCCAGTTCGATCGCGCGGTCGGTATCGCCGCACAATATGCCGCCGCCGAGGCCATAACGGCTGTCATTGGCGAGGCGCATCGCGTCCTCGTCGTCCTTTGCGCGGATCACGCTGGCGACCGGGCCGAACAGTTCGTCGTCATAGGCCGGCTGCCCCGGTGCAACATCGGTGAGCACGGTCGCGGGATAGAACGCGCCCGGTCCGTCGGGGATTTTGCCACCGCAGGCAATCTTGGCGCCCTTGGATACGGATTCGTCCACCTGCTTCTGCAGATCGTCGCGCAGGTCCGCCGACGACATCGGTCCCATGTCGCTATCCTTGGCGGTCGGATCGCCAAGCTTGACCCCTTCGAAACGCCCGACGAACTTTTCCAGAAACGCGTCATAGACCTTGTCGGTCACGATGAAGCGCTTGCCGTTGATGCAAGTCTGGCCATTGTTGTAGAGGCGCGCCTGCGCGCACACATCGGCTGCCTTCGCCAGGTCGGCGTCTTCCAGCACCAGATAGGCATCGTTCGAACCCAGCTCCAGCACGGTCTTCTTGATGACCTTGGCCGCCTTCTCCGCCACGTGGCGCCCCGCCCCGTCCGATCCGGTCAGCGTTACGCCGCGCACCTTGTCGTGGGCGATGATTTCATCCGACGTGTCGTGATCGATCACCAGCACGGTGAACAGGTTCTCGGGCAGGCCGCCTTCCCTGAATATCTTCTCGATCATCAGTCCGCTGCCGGTGCAGAGCGAGGAGTGCTTCAGCAGCACGCCGTTCCCGGCCATCAGGCTGGCGATGGCATAGCGGATCACCTGATAGGCGGGAAAATTCCACGGCTGGATGCCGTAGATCACGCCGATCGGCGAATAGGTGACGATGCCGCGCGCCGCATTGCTGGGATCGCGTTTTTCGTCGGCCAGCTCCTTCGGCCCGGTGGCGGCGGTATAGTCGCAGATGCCGGCGCACAGCTCGATCTCGTCACGGCTGTCGCCGATCAGCTTGCCGACCTCGCGCGTCATCAACTGCGCAAGTTCTTCCTTGTTGTCGCGCAGGGCCTTGCCGATGCCGCCGATTACGGCAGCCCGTTCTTCCAGGCTTTTCAGCTTCCATTCGCTAAAGGCCTCGTGGCAGGCCTCGACCTTGGCCGCGGCGTCCTTGGCGGAAATCATCTCGAAGCTCTCGATGTTTTCGCCGGTTGCGGGATTGACGGTGGTGATGGTGGACATGGGGGTTTCTCTTTCGTGTCTGTTTACCCACTCAAGGAACGAGCGCCCCCGAACGTTCCAACACTAATTGGTCGAGCAACTTCACGTCCCGTCCCACACCCGCCCTCGTCATCCCCGCGCAGGCGGGAATCCAGCCTTACGCGGCGCGTCATCGCCGTCTCGCCAATGACCGCAAGCGTCCCCACCACCAGCCGTAGGACCCCCTCTCGAACAATCCTATTTCTGCGCTAAATACTTGACTTTCATACACCTTTTCGGCATAGCCCCCGCCGGATCGGGAGGGCGCGAAAGCTGGTGCACCCCCTTCCTTGCCCCCATGGCCCGCGACGGCGGTGTCCGGAAGGGCGACGCGGCCGGTGCGAAAGGCGCGGGCGTCCAGATCGGGATCGGATGACCTCTTCCGGATCGCAAGGACACCTCTCCTCCTTCACCGGATGCGGCAGGCAGTACGATAGCGGTTGCGGGGCCCTTTCGCCCGCGCGGACAGCGGCAGGGGCTCCACGCTTTGTAAGGCGAACCCTCCCCGTCGCACCGATTGCCCATGTCGCACACGAGTATAATCGGGGTTCAGGTTCGTGTTCATGCCCTGCCGCCTCAAGGCTCCGGTAGTGCATGAAATATCCGTGCGATGCGGCTTTATCACCCTTCGCACGAGGCCCGGCAGGCAGCCACGCGAACCGCGCCGACACGTCCCGGCCACCGCCATCCCGCTCCCGGGCTACGCCGCGCGTCTCGCGCAAGGTTCGCTCCGGCCGCGTGATCTTGTTTTGTAGGCATTACGGTCCGGGCTCGCCGCCGGATGTTTTCGTGTGTCCCACTACCCACGTTCTTTCACCACTGCCATTCACCGTGCGTGATGGTCTGCCCAAAGCGGAAATTCCGGGCTCGGGTCCGCTTCGTTTGACTCCCCCCACCCACCTTTGACAGACTCGCGCGCGACGCGCCCGGTCCGCGGGTGCATTTCCCGAGCAGTGCAACCCTCGCGCTGCGAACACGAAATCTTGAAGGATATTCATGACCACTCCCAACAGCGGTGACACCGTCACCATCGACTACGTACTCAAGCGCACCGACGGCGAAGAAGTCGGCAATACCCAGCAGGCCGGCCCGCAGGACATCACCATCGGTAGCGGCCAGATATTCCCGCAGATCGAAGAAGCGCTGACCGGCATGGCCGTCGGCGAAGAACAGAGCGTTTCGATCGATTGCGCCAATGCCTTCGGCCCGCGCCAGGATGCGCTGGTGATCGACATTCCGCGTGAAAACCTGCCGCCCGAACCCGCTCCGCAGCCCGGCATGGCCATGCAGGCGCAGGCGCAGGACGGTTCGCCCATGACGCTCTACATCGTCGAAGTCGGCGATCAGACGATCAAGGCCGATGGCAACCACCCGCTCGCAGGCGAAGATCTTACCTTCGACATTACCCTGCGCGATATCAAGCAGGCTGCCTGATCGATCCGGCCGGGCGGCGGCGCTCCAAGGCGAGCGCTGTGCCGCCCGGCCACCTCCTGACCTCTTACGCGAGGTTCAGGTTATGCGGCCTTAAGATGAACGTAAGGTCGTCAAGTCGGTTCACTTACGGGTCAGCCCGTTGTGTTACATGTTGCGACATCGACAACAGCCGCAGGTGGTGGAGCGGCAGTACCCGACGAAGGATTCGCTCCATGAAACTGACCAAATTGATGAAGGGCGGCGCGCTCGGCGCTCTCGCGGCGGCGATGGCGATCACCGCCCTCCCCGCCGAAGCCGTGGCGCAATCCCGCGACCGGCAGGAACGCGCAGATCGCGGCGACCGTGGTAATCGCGGCGGCGATGCGCGCCAGCAGCGCGGCAATCGCGGTGAAGCCCGCCAGCGCGGCGAGGCCCGCCAGCAGCGCAGCGAACGTCGCGAACAGCGCCGCGAAGCCTGGCAGGGCAATCGCGGCGATGCCACGATCAGCCGCGGCGACCGCAATTTCAATCGTGACAATCGTGGCTCCCAGCAGGCGCGCGAACAGGCCGCCCGCGCCCAGGCCGCCCGGGCGGAAGCGCAGCAGCGCAATCGCAGCTACTCCGGCGATCGCAACCGTTCCTACACCGACCGCAACCGTGTCGACCGTCGCCAGGAAGCGCGGCGCGAGGCCTATCGCGACGGCCGCCGTGACGAACGTCGGCGGGACGTGCGCGAAGACCGCCGCATTCGCGACAATGCCTATCGCAACGGTCGTCAGGCCGAACGTCGCCGCGACCGGTATGAAGATCGCAACATCCGCCGCGACGGATACCGGGACGGTTACCGCGAAGCCCGCCGTGACCAGCGTCAGTCACGCTATTACGACGGCCGCCGCTGGCACGATTACAACCGCTGGGATTCGCGTGGCTGGCGCAACAACAACCGCTATGACTGGCAGCGCTACCGGCACAGCAACCGGAACGTCTATCGCCTCGGCCGCTATTACTCGCCCTATCGCGATTACCGCTACCGCCGCCTGAGCATCGGCTTCCAGCTGGGCAGCCTGTTCTTCGGCAGCCGGTATCAGATCAACGATCCGTGGCGCTATCGCCTGCCCGCCGTCTACGGCCCCTATCGCTGGGTCCGCTATTACGACGATGTGATGCTGGTCGATATCTACAGCGGCGAAGTGGTCGACGTGATCTACGACTTCTTCTGGTAACCGCCTTCCGCCGGCCGGCTTGAGAGTGGTCCGGTCGGCAATGAGGCCCCCGTCGAGTGATCGGCGGGGGCTTTTTCGTGGGCCTCAGCCCGGAACCTTGCCAAATGGCAGCATGCGGAAAATGCCGCCGTTCTTGTCGAAGAAAGTATGCTTCAGTGCGCCGAGGATATGCAGCGCGATCAGATAGATGAAGATCGATCCGCCCAGCGCGTGCATGTCGAAGATGGTGCCGCCCAGCGCCCTGTTCTCACCCACCGGAAGCTGCGGAATGGTGAACAGGCCGAAGAAATCGATGCTTCGCCCGGTCAGCGAATTCGCCAGCCAGCCGCCCAGCGGCAGCGCGATAAGCAGGACGTAGAAGATGACATGCACTGTGCGCGCCAGCGTCTTTTCCCATCCGGCAAGATCGGACGGCAGGGGCGGCACCTTGTGCGTGGAACGCCACAGCAACCGTCCCACGGTCAGCACCAGGATCGTGATGCCCACGGCCTTGTGATAACCCATGACCGTGCCGCGCATCGCGCCTTCGAAATCATGGGCACGTTCGACGATCTGCCAGTTGGCGATGACGAGTATGGCGATCAGCCAGTGAAATATCATCGCCCCTGCAGAATAGCGGCGCGCAGTCGTGTCGGTCATGGTCCATTCCCCCGGAACGTTTCACCCCTACCTACCGGGCGCGTGCAAACTGGCAAGTCACGTCTTGTCGCAGACGATGCGATTGCTACACGTCCCGCATGACTACCAAGACCGCCCCCGTTCCCGATCAGGATGCTCTGAAGCGTGTCGGCGCCAGAGTTCGCAAACGTCTCGATGCCGATCCGCAGGCCTACCGGGTCCCGACCGACAAGGCCGACATCTACGCCATCGGCGATTTCTTCACGCCGGAAGAATGCCAGCGCCTGATGCATATGATCGATGCCGTCGCCCGGCCCAGCCAGCTTCACGAAACGGCCTATGTGGCCAAATTCCGCACGTCCTATTCAGGCAATTTCGATCCCCACGATCCCTTCGTCAAATCGATCTCGCGCCGCATCGACGATGCGCTCGGCCTGCCGGGAAAGGTGGGCGAGAATATCCAGGGCCAGCGCTATCTGCCGGGTCAGGAATTCAAGCCGCATAACGACTGGTTCTATACCGATCAGGAATATTGGAACATCGAACGCAAGCGGGGCGGCCAGCGTTGCTGGACCGCCATGGCCTTCCTCAACGAAGTTGAAGAAGGCGGCCACACCCACTTCGTCGAGGTGGGCGCCTCGATCGAACCCAAGCCCGGCGTTCTCCTGGTGTGGAACAACGCCACGCCCGAAGGCCTGCCGAATGAAGATACGCTTCACGCCGGCACGCCGGTCATCAAGGGTCAGAAATACGTGCTGACCAAATGGTACCGCACGCGCAAGCACACCTGACCTGTCAGGTCGCCGAGGCCTCGCCCCGGGCCGGAGCGACTATGCCTTCGCCAGCGCCTCGGCAATCAGCTTGCGGGTGTTGGCGACGCCGTAAAGCGCGATGAAGCTGCCCATGCGCGGTCCCTGCTCGCTGCCCAGCAATGTCTGGTACAGCGCCTTGAACCAGTCGCGCAGGCTCTCGAACCCGTATTCCTCGCGCTTGCCGATTTCATAGACCTGCGTCTGCAAATCTTCCGCGCTCGTATCCTCGCTCGCATCGGCCAGATAGGCATCGAGCGTGCGGAGCGCCTCCGCCTCGTTCGTGGTCGGTGCGCGCTTGTCCAGAGTGGGCACGATGTAATCGCGCGTATAGGCAACCGCAGTGCTGATCAGCACTTCCAGTTCCGGCGTGATCTGGCCTGCGCCGATGTAGCTTTCCAGATAATCGCGCAGCGATGCCTCGCTCGCTTCGGCGCCGAGCACGCTGGCAAGGTTGAGCAGCAGTCCATAGGTCACCGGCAGGCTTTCGCCCGCACCCGGTGCTTCGCTGCCTTCGAAGCCGCCATTGGCACGCGCAAGGTGCCACACCGGATTGCCCAGTTGCTTGTCCAGATCCTGTTCGGACAGGCGTTCGCGGAACTGCCAGTAATCGTCCACCGCGCGCGGGATCACGCCCACATGAAGCTGCTTGGCGCTCTTGGGATTGGGGAAGATGTAGAAACCCAGGCTCTCTTCGCTGCCATAGGTCAGCCATTCCTCGATCGTCAGCCCGTTGCCCTTCGACTTGGAGATCTTCTCTCCCTTCTCGTCGAGGAAGAGTTCGTAGATCAGCCCTTCGGGCTTCTTGCCGCCCAGGACCTGCACGATCTTGCCCGACTGTGTGACGCTGTCGGTCAGGTCCTTGCCGCACATCTCGTAATCGACGCCCAGCGCATACCAGCGCATCGCCCAGTCGACCTTCCACTGCAGCTTGGACATGCCACCAAGCGCGGACTGCTCGACCACGCTGCCATCTTCATCGGTGAAGCGGATCGTGCCAGCTTCGGCATCGACCACTTCGACCCGCACCTGCAACACCGCTCCCGTGGTCGGGCTGATGGGCAGGACGGGCGAATAGGTCTTGCGCCGTTCTTCGCGCAATGTCGGCAACATGATGTCGAGGATCGCGCCGTTCTTGCGCAGTACCTGCCGCAGGGCGTCGTCGAAAGCGCCCGAGTTGTAGCGGTCGCTGGCGGACATGAACTCATATTCGAAACCGAACCGGTCGAGGAATTCGCGCAGCATCGCATTGTTGTGATGCGCAAAGCTTTCACGCGTGCCGAACGGATCCGGAATACGTGTCAGCGGCTTGCCCAGATTGGCTGCCAGCACGTCCTTGTTGGCGATATTGTCCGGCACCTTGCGCAGCCCGTCCATGTCGTCGCTGAAGGCGACAAGGCGCGTCTTGCCGTCGTCCGGCTTCGCGCCGATCATGGCTTCGAAGGCGCGGCGCACCAGCGTGGTCCGCAGCACTTCCTGGAACGTGCCGATATGCGGCAGACCGCTGGGTCCGTACCCGGTTTCGAACAGGACCGGCGAACCGTCCGGCTTGGCACCGTCGGGATAGCGTTTGAGCAGGCGCTGGGCCTCCTGAAACGGCCAGGCCTTGGAAACGCGTGCGGCGGTAATAAGATCGGTCATGCTCATGGCTGTTGCCTCTTGCCCAGTCGCATCGCGGTTGCAAGCGCGAAGGCGCGGGCGATCGACCAGTGCCGCGATCTGCAATTAGGCTTTACTGGTTGGAAAGGTGGGAGCAAGGGCGGCCGCCATGCTTCGCTTTCGCGATCCGATTCGATTGATCCCGGTGCTTTTTCTCGGGTTCATCATCGTCGGCACCGCCATACTCAGCCTGCCCCTTGCGACCGCGGACGGAACGCGCGCGCCGCTGCTTACTGCCTTCTTTACCGCTACCTCTGCAGTTTCCGTTACCGGCCTCATCGTAGAGGACACGCCCGTGTACTGGTCCCTTTTCGGCCAGAGTGTGGTGATGATCCTGTTCCAGATCGGCGGCTTCGGCATCATGACAGCAGCGACCCTGTTCGGATTGATGGTCGGTCGCGGCTTCGGACTGCGCGATCGCATGGCGACACAGGTGGAACGCAACCGGCTCGAAACGGGCGACGCCGCATCCGTGCTCAAGCTGGTCTTCAAGATCACCATTTACGTCGAAGCCGCCGTCGCCCTGGTGCTGGCGGCCCGCTTCGCCATCACACACGGTATGTCCATTCCCGCCGCGATATGGCACGGGGTGTTCCATTCGGTCAGCGCCTTCAACAATGCCGGATTCTCCAGCTTTTCCGACAGCGTGATGAGCTACCAGACCGACCCCGTCATTCTGGGACCGATCATGCTTTCGGTCATTCTCACCGCGCTCGGTTTCCCGGTGATGCAGGACATCCGCCGGCACAAGCTGCGCTGGCGGCAGTGGTCGCTTCATACCAAGATCACCGTATCGGGCACCGTGGCGCTGCTGCTGTTCGGCCTGGTTGCGACGGCAGCCATGGAATGGGACAATCCGGACACGCTCGGGCCCATGACAACGGGCGCGAAAATGCTGAACGCGGCATTCCATTCGGTCATGCCCCGGACGGCAGGTTTCAACAGCCTCGACGTCGGATCGTTTCACGACGAAACGATCATGGCGAATTATTTCCTGATGTTCGTCGGCGGCGGCAGCGCCGGTACCGCGGGCGGTATCAAGGTCACCACCTTTCTCGTCCTGTTCGCCATCGTCCTGTCGGAAGTGCTGGGTCGCCGCGATGCGGGTCTGTTCCAGCGCCGCTTCGGTCGGGCGGTCGAACGTCAGGCCCTTTCGGTCACCGTTCTGGCCGCCGCCCTCGTCTTCGCCGTGACCACCTATATCGCATCGATCAGCCCCCTTCCCCTGGACGATATCCTGTTCGAATGCATATCGGCCTTTTCCACGGTAGGCCTGTCGACGGGCATCACCGCCGATCTGCCGCCCAGCGCACTGATCGCTCTGTGCGCGCTCATGTTTATCGGACGGGTGGGCACCATTACCGTGGCGACCGCACTGGCCCTGGGCGGCCGCGAGCGGCCCTATCGCTATCCCGAGGAGAACCCCATTGTCGGCTAAAACACGCAAACCCGTCCTGATCGTCGGTCTCGGCCGGTTCGGGGGCGCGATCGCCCGCACGCTCGAACGCATGGGCCATGAAGTTCTCGGCGCCGATACAGATCCGCGGCTGGTGCAGGAATTCGCCGGCGATCTGACCAAGGTGGTCGAAGCCGACTGCACCGAAGTGACCACGCTGGAACAGCTCGGCGTGTCCGATTTCGAAGCGGCTGTTGTGGCCATCGGCACGGATATCGAAGCCAGCGTGCTGGCTGTCCTCGCGCTGTCGGATCTGGGTCTGACCAACATCTGGGCGAAAGCCACCAACGACAAGCACGCCCGCATTCTCGAACGCACAGGGGCGACCCATGTCGTGTTTCCCGAACAGCGCATGGGCGAACGCGTCGCGCACCTGCTGAACGAACGCCTGCTGGACTTCATCTCCTTTGGCGAGGAATTCGCCATTGCACGGCTCAAGGCGCCCGAACCGATCGTGGGTCTGCCATTGATCACCAGCCAGTGCCGCAAGAAGTTCGATGTAACGGTCGTGGGCGTGAAGCGGGAAGGTGAGAATTTCATTCACGCCGTCCCCGACACGATCATTTTCGAAGACGACGAACTCGTCGTCTCGGGCCGCATCGCCGATATCGAAAAGTTCTCGGCAATCTAGAATTCGGCAACTGGCACGCAAAAGGGACGCCCAACTCGGTAGTGGACGCCCCTTCCGCTGCGACACCTTTGAGGGTCGGGTGGGTTTTTAGGCCGTCGCAGGACGCCAGCCGCGCAGCTCAGGCCAGACATTGGTGTACTGGCTGAGATCGATGCCCGGCTTGCGATCGGTAAAGCGGGTACCCAGCGACTGCAGGATCAGACGGGCCCTCTTGGCGCGGGCCTTGTGCGAGGCGAAAGGGTTGGCGCGGTCAGGCTTCGCATCGATCATGCGCTTCAGCAGGCGATCGCGCTCCGCCGGATTGCGCGGTGCTTCGCTCGGCAGTTCGACGGCCACGTCCTTGTTGCTTGTCGCGGGCGTGATCGGTGCGGGCGTGACCGGTTCTGCGCGCATCGCCGGGGCAGGCTCGCTGTTATAAGTCGTCCCCACTGTTTCGGTGTGCCGGCTCAGCGGCTCGGCAACCACCGGCTGCTCGATGACGGGGACTTCTTCGTTCCGCTTACGGCGACGCGAACGGAACAGCAGGAATGCTGCAAGGCCGACACCGCCGACGGCCAAGAGGGCAAACAGCAGCGCAGCCCCCGACCCATCGCTCACGGGGTCCTGCACGGGCGTAAGCTCGGCTGCGGGCGGCGCGCTTTCCGGCGCGGTCGCGGCGGCGAGCGGCTGCTGGCTGGCGGCCTCGGGCTCGCTATTCGCGAACGGCGCTGTTGTCGGCTCGGCCTGCTGGGTGGCGGCGACCGGCGCTGGTGCTGGCGCTTCGCGAGTAGCCGCACGGGTCGTCTGCGTCGTCGCAACCGGTTCTGCCTCGTTCACGACTGGCGGTTCTGCCACCGGCTCGGGCTCGGGAAGCTGAACGGTGATCGGCGCGGGTACCGGCGATGTCGTTGCGACCGGCGCGGTCGACGGTACGACCGGGGCGGTCGATGCGGCAGGCGCTTCATCGGGTATGTCGAGCACGATGGTCGGCGCTTCCTGGGCACCTGCTGTGGTGTGGAGCGCGGCCATCGCGGCAATCGCAATGGGGGCGCTGGCGATCAAGTGGCGTGTCTTCTTCATGACTATAAAACGGGCATCTTTTCGCCACAGTTCCGATGAACGACCGTTCAGAAAACTCTACCTCCCTGTTTTACATCGCATAATCGAATCCGTTTCACGGCTAAGCGCCGACCAATCACGACGAACCGAGCGCTCTTCGGCATAGTTCTGCCAGCTTCTGTTTACTTTTCGTTCCCTCCCTTTCATGGTCTTTCGGTGATCCAGCCCCTGCCTCTTCCCGCCCTTCACGCCAGCCACGCGGGCACCTGGCTACGCGATGCGAACGGCGGCACGCGTGGCTGTTCGAAAGGCGAAGCCGTGATGGCTGCCGCCGACACGCCGCAATTGCTGATGAATGCGCCATTGGTCGCCAGTCGGCTGGGTTACCCCGACCTTTCCGGCCTCGATCTGCTGGAACTGTTCGCCTTTATCCACCCGGCCAAGTTCTGCGTGCCGACCCCCAAAGGCCTCGCCCATGCGCTGTCACTGGATGAGCCGGTGGACGACGCATCGGTCCCGTTACTGCTCCAGCAGGCGGCAGGCGTGCTGATCGCCACGTGCGAAAGCGAAGACTGGGCCGAACGCGAAGGCGCATGGTCTTCGCTGCAGTCGCTCGCCCGACTGCGCTGGCCATGGGCCGGTGTTCTCTCGGCGCATATAAAAAGGCCGGAACGGGCGGAAAAATGGCTCTTCAGCCGCCTGCCCGAATGGGAAGAAGCGCCCGAGCGTCCCCAGCCCGCGCAAGTATTGATCGAAGAGCCTGAGATCGAGGCCCAGCTTGCCCGGCTGACCGGCGAAGGCGCCGAACAGCGCGAAGGCCAGCGGTCCTTCTCGCGCGGTGCGGGCCATGTCTTCGGGCCCCGGGACCGGCAAAAGCGCCCGCATGTGCTACTGGCGCAGGCCGGGACCGGCATCGGCAAGACGCTCGGCTATCTTGCCCCCGCGTCCCTGTGGGCGGAACGCTCCGGCGGGACGGTGTGGGTGTCGACCTATACCAAGAACCTCCAGCGGCAATTGCGGCGCGAAAGCAATCGCGCATGGCCGGCAGCGCGCCCGGACGGCTCACCGCCAGTCGTGGTGCGAAAGGGGCGGGAAAATTACCTTTGCCTGCTCAATCTGGAAGATGCGCTGCAAGGCGGGTTTGCCGGACGCCCCGCAATCCTGGCCCATCTCGTGGCCCGCTGGGCAGCCTATTCGCAGGATGGCGACATGATCGGCGGCGATCTTCCCGGCTGGCTCGGTACGCTCTTCCGCAAACGCGGGATCGCGGCTCTGACGGACCAGCGCGGCGAATGCGTCTACGCCGGCTGCCCGCACTATCGGAAATGCTTCATCGAACGCAGCGCCAGGAATGCGGCGCAGGCGGATCTCGTGATTGCCAACCATGCGCTGGTGATGGTCAACGCAGCACGGGGGCGCGATCCGGCCAGCCGTCCGACGCGGATCGTCTTCGACGAAGGGCATCATGTGTTCGATGCCGCCGACAGCACGTTCTCCGCTGCGCTTACCGGGCAGGAAGCGATCGAACTGCGCCGCTGGATCATCGGCCCGGAAAAGAACAGCCGCGGCCGTCGCCGTGGGCTTTCGGCGCGGCTCGCCGATGTCGCAAGCTATGACGATGCAGGCGGTGTGGCCGTCGAAGCCGCAGTCGACGCCGCCCAGGCGCTACCCTCCGAAGGCTGGCTGGGACGTTTGGCCGAAGCTGCCCCCCTCGGCCCGCTCGAGGAATTGCTCGCTGCCGTGCGCACGACCACATTCGCGCGCGACGAAAGCGGTCTGGAAGCGGGATACGGGATCGAAACCGAATGCGCGCAGCTGCCGGGCGAGCTTGTCGAGGCGGCCGGGACCGCCGCGCAGGCGCTTGCCGCGATACGCACTCCCCTGCTGAAACTCGCCGGTCGTCTGGAAGCCATCATGGAAGACGCGCCCGACTGGCTCGATGGCCAGGGCCGCGCCCGGATCGAGGGGGCCCGTCACTCGCTCGCCTGGCGGATCGACCTCATCGCAGCCTGGGAAGCCTTGCTGTCGCGGCTGGGCGGTCCGGCGGACCCCGAATTCGTCGACTGGCTACAGGTCGACCGCAACGATGCCCGCGAATTCGACGTCGGGCTATATCGCCACTGGCTCGATCCGATGAAGCCGTTCGCCCGGGTGGTGCTCGAACCGGCTCACGGGGTGATGCTGACCAGCGCCACCCTGACCGATCGCGACGAAACCGGGCCCGACTGGCCTCATGCCATTGCCAAGAGCGGCGCACCCCATCTCGAACTCGCCCCAAAGACAGCGCAGGCAGACAGCCCCTTCGATTATGCCAGCCGTGCCGAAGTCCTGATCGTCACCGATATCCGGAAAGGCGACATTCCGGCCCTCGCCGGCGCCTACGCGCGGCTGATCGAGGCATCTGATGGCGGCGTGCTGGGCCTGTTCACTGCCATCCGCCGGATGCGTGCGGTCTATGGCCGCATCGCTGACCGGCTCGCCCGCACAGGCCTGCCGCTCTATGCCCAGCATGTCGACCCGATCGATACAGGCACGCTGACCGACATATTCCGGGACGATCCGCGCGCCAGCCTGCTTGGCACCGATGCGCTGCGCGACGGGGTCGACGTGCCCGGCCGGTCGCTACGCTGCGTGGTGATGGAAAGTGTGCCCTGGCCGCGCCCCACCATTCTCCACCGCGCCCGCCGCGCTGCTGCCGCCGAGCAGGATGGCGGTGCGAAACGGTATGACGACCGGATCATTCGCGCACGCTTGGCACAGGCTTTCGGGCGCCTGATCCGCACGCGCGAGGACTCCGGCCATTTCGTGGTCCTCTCTCCCGCATTCCCGACACGGCTGCTGTCGGCCTTCCCCGAAGGCACACCCGTCACGAGGCTGACACTCGAAGAAGCTTTACAGCGCGTGGCCAACGGTGTTGTTAGCCCCGAGCATTCGCCAGCGGAGAAGCAGCCTCAGTGAAGACGCACGCATGAAAATTCTCGGCCTGCTGCGCCATGCCAAGTCCGATTGGGGCCAGAGCGACAAGCGCGATTTCGACCGCGGCCTCAACACCCGTGGCCGCAAGGGCGCGCAGGTCGTCGGCGATCATATCCGCGAACATGGGATCAAGTGGGACAAGCTCGTCGCCAGTCCGGCAGAGCGGGTGAAGCTCACCCTGTCCGAAGGCATCCCCGATCTCGAACCGCAATGGGACGAACGGCTCTACCTCGCAGGAACGGATACCATCATGGAAGTGATCCGCGAAGCAGGCGGCGATGCCGACACGCTGCTCGTGTCGGGCCACAATCCCGGCCTTGGCGACATGCTGTTCGAACTGGTGGCTCCGAAAAACGAAAACGCCCTGTACGATGAAGCCAAGGTAAAATTTCCCACCGCCGCTTTCGCCGTATTCGAACTCGACATCGAAGACTGGGCGGATCTGCGGGACGGCTGCGGGAAGCTGGTGCACTTCGCCCGCCCGCGCGACCTCGACGCCGATCTGGGACCGGAATACTGACCCGGCAGCGGCGTCGCCCGATCAGGCCGGCGTCGATATTTTCATGAGAACGAGCCCGCATACGATCAGGACGGCAGCCGTCACGCGGGCGAATGAAAACGCTTCGCCAAAATAGGCAATCCCGATGATGAAGGCCCCGAGCGCGCCGATCCCCGTCCAGATCGTATAGGCGGTTCCCAGCGGCAGCACCTTCATCGACCAGGCCAGCAGCCCAAAGCTCAGGATCATTCCAACGATCATGGTGACGGTGGGCCAGAAGCGCGTGAAGCCTTCGGACTGCTTCATCGCGGTTGCCCAGACAATTTCGAAAAGCCCTGCGAAAAACAAAGCGAGCCACGCCATAACAGCCTCCTGAAATCGCCGGGCCGTCCCGGTCTTGAATGTCAGAGGCGGGAACGTGGTCTCCGCGTGGATTTGATACCTTCGGTTGTGCCGGGAATCAATGCGGCTGACGGCTTTGCCGGCTTTACCGCAGAACCCGCGGCCCCGGTCCGCCCTCGGCAGCAACGTCGTCGGGGTTGTACAGCTTGCAGGTCTTCAGGCTCAGGCAACCGCATCCGATACAGCCATCGAGATTGTCGCGCAGCGACTGCAGCTGGGCGATCCTGCGGTCGAGGCTCTCACGAATGGCCTCGCTGATCTTCCACCAGTCGAAGCTCGACGGTGTCCGGCCCTGCGGTAGGCTACGCAGATGCTCGCCTATCTCTTCGAGCGACAGGCCGAGCTTCTGCACGATGAGAATGAAGCTCAGCCGCCGGATATCGCTGCGCAGGAAGCGCCGCTGGTTACCGCCGGTACGGTGCGACTGGAGAAGCCCTTTGTCTTCGTAAAAGCGTATCGCCGAGGGTGTGAGACCGGTCCGACGCGCAAGGTCGCCGATGGTGAGCAGATCGTTCGGATTCATCGATTTCTCTGATAGGCGAATTGAAGCTTGACCTCAAGTAAGCTTGAGGTTGCATAGGGTGTGCATCGAAACCGCAGGCATTTGTCCGAACCCTGCTCGGGCGCCTGCCAAAAAGGAGATGCACAATGCCCATCGGACGTCTTGAACACACGAATATATCGGTCACGGATCCCGACCGCAGCGCCGCGCTGCTCATCGATCTGCTCGGCTGGGAAGAACGCTGGCGCGGCGAGTCCAAGATGGGTGGACGCTCGATCCATGTGGGTGAGAAGCACGACTACATTGCCCTCTACACAGGCGATCACGTGACCGGCGACTTTGCGAAGGGCAATCCGCTCAATCACGTGGCGTTCACTGTCGACGATCTCGACGCGGCGGAGAAAGTCGTGACGTTCTACGGGCTCAAACCGTTCGGCCACGACGATTACGAACCGGGCCGGCGGTTCTACTTCTTCGATTGGGACGGGATCGAATTCGAGGTGGTCAGCTATGAATGAGCTGCTCCCCAGGGAGCCTATGTTCGCGCCACCTGAACCGCACCCGGTGCGCCGTGAAATCCAGCCATCGCGGCCAGAGGAACATCCTCGAACCGGCCGAGCCATCGGCGGGCCATTTTCGCCAGTGGCATCGGATTGAGATAGTGCCGCTTGCAGCGCCCGTCGCGCTCGGTAGCGACCAGTTCGGCCGCTTCGAGCACGGCGAGGTGCTTGGCCACCGCCTGCCGCGTCATCGGCAGATCTTCGGCCAGAGCAGAGAGCGTCAAGCCCCCCTTCTCGCTCAGCCGATCGAGCAGGAGCCGACGCGTTGGATCCGAAAGAGCGGCGAAGGTGTCGGTCATGCCAGCAAGGTTAAGAATGCCTTGCCGAGTCGCTCAATTCTCGCGCGGGAGTTGTCCACGGCAAGGATTCATCCGGGCAGGCCTTGTGTCTGCCGCAGCGCCTCGCCCAGAGCCATGCCCGCACTTGTGGCGAGATTGAGCGATCGGACCTCCGCCCGCATCGGCAATCGCACGCTCGCATCCACCACTGCGCGCACGGCATCGGTCACGCCTGCGCTTTCCTTGCCGAACAGCAGGACGTCGTCAGGGCGATAGGAAAAATCGTAAGAGGACTGGGTCGCGCGGGTTGTGAAGAGGACAATACGAGCACCCGCGCGCGCTTTCCGGAATGCGGAGAAGTCCGCGTGGCGAATAATCTCGACGTGATCGATGTAATCCATGGCGGCGCGGCGAACCCGCCTGTCGTCCCAGTGGAATCCAAGCGGTTCGATCAGGTCGATGCCTGCGCCCATGCATGCGCCGAGGCGCATGACGTTGCCGACATTGCCCGCAATCTCGGGTTCGAACAGGGCAATGCGCATGGGCGTTACAGGAGCCGCTGCATGGCCGTTGGCTCTCCGGCCCATGGCTGATCGGTCCGGTCGATAATCAGATCGCCCGACCACGGCTCGCACAAGGCGCGCGCATCCGCGGGCGAACCGTCGATCCACACGGGCCACTCTTCCTCTCGCAGCAGCACGGGCATTCGCGTGTGAAGGTCGGCAGCTGCGGCCGCCGCATCGGTCATGACCATGGAATAGCAACGCCCCCATTCGTCGCTGTCGCGCCATACGCCCGCTACGGCGAAAAGGTCCGCGTCCGGACGCGACAGCCAGGTGCGGGTCTTGCCCCCTTTTGGGCCTTCGGCTTCGGCCCAGGCGGTAACGGGGATAAGGCAGCGCCGCTCTTCGAAGCTGTAGCGCCAGAAGAAACTGTCGAGCTTGTCGGTGCGCGTGTTGTTGACCGGCCTGGGCTTCAATGGCTGACCATTCTTGCCCTTTAGGATGAGAGGAAACCCCCAGGTCATCTGGCTGAGCGTGCCTTCGGCCACCACGGCACCGGGATAGCCGGGAAATACCTCTTCGCCGAAATTTGCGCCGCTCAGATCGTTTACCGCCCTGAACAATCTGGCGACCTCGTCCCTGCCCTTGGTCATGCGGTAGAGATTGCACATCAGGCATTGCCTACGACGAAGCACGCGGCAGCGACGAGCGCGCCGGTCCACCGATTGGCGCGGAAGCGATCCAGCGGATTGCCCGGCGCCTCTCCGTCGAGCGTTGCAACCTGCCAGAGGAGATGTCCCGCTGCTGGCAGGAGCGCCAGCAGGGCAACCCAGTCTGCCCGGTAGAGCCAGAAGGCCAGCGCCCAAAGCGCCACGGCCGCAGCGTAGCAGAATGCTACCCCGCCGCGCACTTTGGTACCCATACGCAAGGCGGAAGACCGAATGCCGACAAGCGCATCGTCTTCGCGATCCTGCATGGCATAGATCGTGTCATATCCGATGACCCACAGCGCCGCGCCGGCGTACATGGCGGCCAGCGCGTCGAGATTGTCGGCGCGCAACTGTGTCCAGCCGACCAGCAGTCCCCAGGTGAACACCATCCCCAGCCAGGCCTGCGGCCACCATGTGATGCGCTTCATGAACGGATATGCCGCCACCAGCAGGACACTGGCAAGTGCCACGCCCTGCGCGATCGGGCGCAGTTGCAGCAGCACCAGCAGTCCGACAGCGCCCAGAGCGCACAGCCAGCCCCATGCCAGTTTCTTCGAAATGCGCCCGCTCGCCACGGGCCGGGCAGCGGTGCGGGCCACCTTGCGATCCAGATCCGCATCGACGATGTCGTTGTATACGCAGCCTGCGCCGCGCATGGCGATGCTCCCGAGAAGGAGCCAGGCGACGAGTTCCAATTGCCAACCCGCCCCCGTCAGCCACACGCCCCAGGCGCAGGGCCAGAAGAGCAGCCACCAGCCGATCGGCCGATCGAAACGCGCCAATTGCGCAAGATCGCGCGGCACTTGCGGCAGTCTCGCGACAATGCCGCGATGTTCGCTGTCGGGTACGACATCTATGTTGGCGGTTTCGCTCATCGCTTGCTCCCTAACCGCAGGCGTGCCACCTGCAAAGCCATGCCCGCAACACCAGAATGGCCGCCCAAATCCGCTCCTCGCCTTTTCGTCGAACAGGAACTGTCGTCGAAACAGCCTGTGCAGGTCGAAGGCAATCAGGCGCACTACCTTGCAAAGGTCATGCGCGTTTCGTCAGGCGACGCCGTGATTTTATGCGACGATATCAGCGGTGAATGGGCGGCAGAAGTGGTTGAGACCGGCAAACGGCATGTCCTGCTTCAACCCACCGACCATCTGCGCCCGCGCGAGCCGGTGCCGGATTTCTGGCTTTGCGCGGCTCTGCTGAAGAAAGACCGGTTCGACATCGTGCTCGAAAAGGCGACCGAGCTGGGGGTCGCCCGCATTGCGCCGATCGTCACGCGACGGTGCGTGGCGGACAAGCTGAATCCCGAGCGTGCCGATACGATCGTCACAGAAGCGGCCGAACAATGCGCCCGTACGGCGCTGCCCGAAATCGCTCCCGTCACGAAGCTGGAGGCGCTGCTGCGTGACTGGCCGCAGGAACGGCACCTGTACTTCGCCGACGAGGAAGGCGGCGAAGCGGCTGCCGATGCCTTTTGCTACGCCGAAGGCCCCGCTGCCTTGCTGGTCGGTCCGGAAGGCGGCTTCGACGATGCGGAACGCGCTGCCATCCGTGCGCATCCAGCGTCTGTGGCGATCAGCCTGGGCCCGCGCATCCTGCGCGGCGAGACGGCAGCCATTGCGGGAATATCGGTCTGGATGGCCGAGGCAGGTGACTGGCTCGGCGAAGAATAATTTCCTTTCCACGCAAGGTTCGGTTTCCTATCGCAACCAGCATGAGCACGCGCGACACCTCCAGCAGTGAAGATCCCATCATCGAATCGCGCGACCAGCTCGTTGCGCCGATGGCCGGTGGGGAGAAACCGAAAGACGCCTGGCGGATCGGTACGGAGCATGAAAAGCTCGTCTACTGTCGCAAGACGTTCAAGGCGCCGTCATATGACGAGCCCGGAGGTATTCGGGATATCCTGCTGAGTTTGCGGGAGTTCGGGTGGGAGCCCGTCGAAGAAGGCGGCAAGGTCATCGCCATGCGCGGCGACGACGGGACCGTAAGCCTCGAACCGGCAGGTCAGCTCGAACTGTCCGGCGCTCCGCTCGAAAACCTTCACGAAACTTGTGCTGAAACTGGGCGCCATCTCGATCAGGTCAAACAAGTCGGCGAACGGTTCGGTGTCGGCTTCCTCGGCCTCGGCATGTGGCCCGACAAGACGCGCGAAGATCTGCCGATCATGCCCAAGGGCCGCTACGACATCATGCTTCGGCACATGCCGCGCGTCGGCAGCCTCGGCCTCGACATGATGCTGCGTACCTGCACCATCCAGGTAAACCTCGATTATTCGAGCGAGGCGGACATGGCGCACAAGTTTCGCACCAGCCTGGCCCTCCAGCCGCTTGCCACAGCACTGTTTGCCAATTCGCCCTTCACCGAAGGCAAGCCCAACGGGTACCTGTCCTATCGCAGCCATATCTGGAGCGATACCGATCCGCATCGTACCGGCATGCTGCCCTTCGTGTTCGAAGACGGCTTCGGTTACGAACGCTGGGTAGATTACATGCTCGACGTGCCGATGTATTTCGTCTTCCGTGATGGGAAATACATCGATGCCGCCGGCCTCAGTTTCCGCGATTTCCTCGACGGCAAGCTGTCGGTTCTGCCGGGCGAAAAGCCGACGCAGAGCGACTGGTGGGATCACCTCTCGACCGCATTTCCCGAAGTCCGCCTCAAGAGCTTCCTGGAAATGCGCGGCGCCGATGGCGGCCCGTGGAGCCGGATCTGTGCCCTCCCCGCATTCTGGGTGGGCCTGCTCTATGAACAGAGCTCGCTCGATGCGGCATGGGATCTCGTCAAGGACTGGACCGTGGAAGAACGGGAAGACCTGCGCAATGCCGTGCCCAAACTGGCGCTCGACGCGCCGATCCCGGGCGGTGGCACATTGCGCGACCTTGCAAAGCAGGTGCTTCCCATTGCCCTATCCGGTCTTGCCAAGCGGGCGCGCCTCAACTCGTCCGGCGATAATGAAACGGGCTTCCTGGAAACGCTGGACGAAATCGTGGCCAGCGGCAGAGTGCCGGCTCAGGTCCTGCTGAACCGCTATCATGGTGAATGGGGCGAAGACATCAGCCGCGTTTACAAATACAGCTTCTGACAAGCCTGGGAGAACGGCAATGATCCAGATCAACGGAATGATTAAGCTGGGTCGTCCGCTCGACGCCGCAACGCGCAAGGCACTGGTCGAAATGGTGCGCGCCAGCCGCGCAGAGGACGGGTGCATCGATTACAGCTTCGCCAGCGATCTTGCAGACCCCGATACGCTGGTCCTTTTCGAACGGTGGCGCGATCAGCAGGCGCTGGATGCGCATGGCAAATCTGCCCATATGGAACAGTTCCGTCAGGTGATGGCAGCCAACCCGCCGGAAAAGCGCGATCTGCGTATGTACCAGACCGACGACGGCCAGCCGCTCGGATAATTATCGGGCCGCTTCCACCGAAATCGCGGGGCGCGGCCTGAAGCGGTTCCACAATTTGGTCAGCGGCGCGGTTATCAGGCCGTTATGCGCCATCCACGCGTAATATTCCCGATACTTCGGATCTTCGGCCAGGAGATGCGCCTCCTCCGTCTTGGCGCGCCAGAAGTAGATTCCGTTCACGACCAGCAGAAAGAAACTGTTGCGTATCGCCTCAACCGGCGAACCGGTGGTGACGAGAAACGGCAGGACGGAACACCACCAGAAGAGGTTCTTCGACAGATAGGCAGGATGGCGCGTGAAGCGATAGGGGCCGTTCGTCAGCACGCCGCGATAGGTGAGATTGGAAAACCGAAGCCCGAAAGCAAAGGTGGCCCAGGCATAAATGCCCGTCAGCAGGACCAGCACCCCGCCCCACACGGCGATCAGTGTATCGTGGCCTGCAAGCCAGTGGAGCCAACCTGCCGCGTTCTGTTCGTAATTGATCGCCCTGCCGTCACCCAGAATTCCCCACACCAGGGGTGGGTAGCAGATCAGTGCGGCGACCCATCCTGCTAGCAGGGGATTGCCTGACCGGATATGTGCATCGAGCGGTCGCATCGTGACGATGTAGCCAACCGTGCCGATCATCACATCGATCATGAACATCGCTTCGATAGCCGTCAGCACCATCCGTTCCGGCCGCGCCATGACTTCCGCGATGTCCGTCGTCACGACCGTGCGGAAAGCGAACGGAATGATCGAAATCATGAAGGCGGTAAAGAAGGCCTTGATAATCCACGCGCGCCAGTGCCTCTTGATTTCTTCCACGTTCCAGCCGGGCCGCATCAGCAAAAGGGCGCCGAAATGCCAAGTGTGATCGCGTTGCTTTACGAGCGCGCGGTCAATCCAGAAGATGTACGGCAGAGACAGCACCACAAGCGGAAGGGCGGCGTAAGCAAGCACTTGTATAGAAAAGACATACTGACCGTCCCAATACCACCGGCACAGACAATACAGACAGGCGATGATGGCCCATGTCGCCCATAACCCGGCCAGTTTGACCAGCGTTACACCGCGATCCGGCTTTCGGCTGCGTACCAGCGACCAGTCGAGCCCGGTCGAAGGGCGTCGATGAACCTTGTCGATCAGAACGGACCACGCCGCCATGGGCAGCGCGGCCGCCAGCAAGCCGACCAATGCGGAATTGGGGCCGCCCAATGTCTCGCGAGGGACGGCCAGATCGAAAGCCTCGGCGATGTCCGGAAAGGATCGGGCGAATACGACCCAGGCAAGCAGCCCTGCAAGCCCCACCAACCCCACGGCCGAGGAGACGTCGCTCTTCGGCCGGGTGGGTGGTGCTGGCGCTATCGCAGTCATGACCCTCGCTCGTTAGCCTTCATTGGTTAACACACGGGTCACGGTAGCAGTAAAATCAGCGAAAGGCGGTAATCCGTCCGCTATCGTCAAGAATGTAAAGCGTGTTGTTCGCAACGACCGGCGCCAGCGATACCGGCTCCTTCAGGTCCGTGAATTCGGACGCTGCACCTTCGCCGGTGCTGATACGGTACACCTTGCCTTCGGAATTGACCGCCCACAGATTGTTGCCGGCAAGGACCGGACCGGACCAGAAGATCGGATCTTCCTTCTTCTTCTCGTTCCGCCAGCGCGGCAGCTGGGTCAGCCACCGCACCTTGCCGGTGGAGCGGGCGATCGCCAGCAGACGGGCATCGTCGGTAAGAGTGAACAGCCATTCGCCTGCGATGGCAGGCGTGGAAATGCCCGCGAGATTGAGCTCCCAAATCCGTTGCCCGCTGACCAATTCATAGGCAGCCATCCGGCCACCCTGGCCAAGCGCATAGACGCGGCCGTTGTCGATGATCGGGTCGGCATCGATGTCGGTGAGCGATCCGACCTGCGTCGAGATCGACGTGAGCGCCAGAGCATCCGCCCACAATGTACGGCCATTTTCGTAGCGGTGAGCAATGAGTTCGCCCGAACTGTAACCGGCGATAACCGTACCCTGCCCTGCCGCAGGTGCGGCGACGCCGAAGACCCCGGCCTGAGTGGATGATCCCGATTCCTGCCACTGAACCTCGCCATTCGTGGCGTTCAGGGCGAATATCTGGTTATCCTGAGTCATGACGAAGATGGAACCGAAGGCTACGGTTGGCGAACCGCGCAGCGGGCCGGACGGCTTTACCTTCCAGATTACCGAACCATCGGAGGCGTTCAGCGCGACCACATCGCCGACACCGTCGGTCATGTAGATCTTGCCGTCGTCGTAGCTTGCACCACCGCCGAATGCGGACGGTTTGAGATTGTTGGCGACCCCAGGATTATAGCCCCAGCGCCGCGCACCCGTCTGGGCGTCGAAAGCGGTCAGAGCGCCGTCCCCGCCGACCACGAACATCATGCCGTCACCGATCACCGGCGATGCGCCGAGACGGCGGCGCTGACTGGCCCCTTCGACATTGACGCTGAAGAGCCGGCTTGGTGTATCGGCCAGCGCCAGATGCCCGTAAGATTTGGCCGCATTGCCCCCGGCCTGCGCCCAGGTTTCGTTGACCCGCGCAGGAGGGAGAACCACCGACACGTCCGCCAGCGCCGGATCGACCTTCGCGCCGGTTTCGATGCGCGAGAGGATCGGCTGGCGTTCACCCATCGTGGGCGTGACCTTCTTGCCGTCGCCGCCGCCGAAAAGCCCGCCGCTGCAAGCCCCGAGGCCGATGGCCAGTGCTGCGACAAGCGCGGTGCGCGAAATATTGCTGCAGTTCATCTGTTTCCTCGTTTCGTCAGTATTCGGCAAAGCCAGGGCGTTCCTATTCGGTTTCTACCGAGGGGCCGGCGCCTTCAGGATTATCGCGTCCGATTCCCTGGGCTTCGAGCAATGCATCGACATCTTCGATCGCATCGACGCCCAGAACTCCGGCCATCTGCCGCGCGCGCGAACGCGCTGATTCAGGGCTGTTTTCGTCTTTCGCGATCTGCGCGAACAAGGCACCCGCTTCGGCACGCTTTCCCTGATCGAGATAGGCGTGGGCTACCAGTTCGCCCGCACTCGCGAAGAACGCGTTGCCGGGCGTGGCCAGCGGTTTGAGCGTGGCGACGATGTCGGCGCTTGTCATCTTGTCGTAATTCAGCGTGACATCGCGCAGACGGGCAAGCTCGCGCATTGCGGGCGGCGCCTTGTCGTTTGCAGCCACGCTTTTGAAAATGGTTGAAGCTTCCGCGGCATCGCCGCGCTGCTGGGCAATCCCCGCGCGCATCATTGCCGCGGCAACGCCTGCCCCGCTTTTGTCCGAAGCGGCCAGTTCCTCCAGCCGATCGTAAGCGGAATCGACATTGCCGGCCTGGACCTGATCCAGCGCTGCAACGAGAGCTTCGGAATTACGCTCCATCGCAGCTTCCTGTCGGCTCTGCCAGAAGAGGTAACCGCCGAATGCCAGAAGGCCGACGATCAGGAGTGCGAAAAGCGGCTTCCCCCACTTGCTGAGGAATTCTTCGGTGTCGCCCTGACGGACGGCGTCGTCGACTTCGCGCATGAGCGCTTCCTGCTGGGCGTTATCCTGCTGGGCGCGCTTGTCTTGGCGGGTCAGTTGGTTCTTGGGTGTCAGGGCCACAGGGCCGGGCTCCATCTCGGTAGATATCGGTTTGCGCGGCTCTTTAAGGATAGGCGCGGACAAGGGCAATGGTCGCTAAAACGTGTCCCCGCCCGGGTTAACCGCGGCTGAAACGCTTTAGAGATCAATTTTCATCGCACTGGAATACAGTCGACGATAGGTCGCGATCATCTTCGCTTCGTCGAATTCGGCTACGGCCTTGGTTCGATTGGCTTCTCCAACCTCCTTGCGCAGGTCTTTCGACCCGGCCAGCCTCGCCAGCGCCGCGCCCAGTTCCTCCTCGTTTCCGGGACTGGCAATAAACTCGGCGTTTCTGTCGGAAACCATATTCGCAATATCGCCCACCGCGGGGGCAACAACGGGCAGTCCGGCCGCCATTGCTTCGACCACCGACAGCGGGAACTGCTCCGAATCGCTCGACAGTGCGAAGATGTCGAACAGGCCGACGACGCGTGCCGGGTCCGAAACGGCGCCCGGCAGGTGGACCCGGTGATTGATCTGCAATCGATCGGCTTCGGCGAGGATGGCGTTGCGCGCCTCGCCCTCGCCAAGGATGACGAGATGCCAGTTTTCATCAAGTTCGGTAAAGATCCGAACCAGTCGCGGCAGGTTCTTGACCGTGCGCAGTCCGGCCAGTGTACCGACCCAGAACTCCCCGGGGTGCTTGATCAGACGGAGAGCGTCTTTCTTGGGTCGCATTGCGAAGGCTTTGGTATCGACCCCGTTGGGGATGCGCTTCACCCTGCCCAGCGGCTGCTGCCAATCGACCAGCGCAATTTCTTCCAGTCGTTCGGAAGGAACGACCAGCCCCGACGCCTTGCCCAAAGCGATGCGGCGATACCACGTCCTGCTTTGCTTGAGCTTTTTCAGCTCCGTTTCGTCAAAACCGTCCTCGTGGTGAATGAGCGGCGGGAGGCCATGCAGATCCTTGAACAGGGTGTGCGCCATGGCAGCATCCATCGCGCCCCAATTATACGTACAGACGAGATCGTAGCCCTTCATGGCCTTGGCCAGCTTCTGCAGCCGGCCCGGCAGGGGCCATCCCTTCAGGCTCGGAAATTCCGGCTGCATGCCGACTTCCAGACCTCGCGTGATCCGGTCCGCAGCGCCCTGCTCCGCCGGTTCGCCCGATACGATCGTGTGCCGCGCCTTCTTTCCCAGGGCATTGATCAACTGCACCGTGCGCAGTTCCTTGCCGCCGGGCGCAAAGGTGGAATGCAGATGCAGGATATGCGGCACCGTGCCCGGTCGTGCCCGCGTCATGCGCAGCGCGCCAACAAAGCGTCGATCGCCGCACGTGCCTCGGGCTCGTCCAGCGTTGGCGCATGGCCGACTGCGGGAACCGTGGCAGCAATGGCGCCAGGGGCACGGCGCTGCATTTCTTCGAAGGCCTGTACCGACAAGAGCTGCGACAACTCGCCGCGCAACAGCGCCAATGGCCTGTCAGCCAGAACGCCGAATGCCGGCCATAGGTCCGGCGGAACCGCTGCTTCGTCCGCAGCCATGATCGGCTCTGCAATTTTCATATCGTAATCGAAGGCGATGCGGCCGTTGTTGCACAGCGTCAGCGTGCGCTTGGCCATGGCGATCCACTCTTCGGTTCCGTAGTCGGGAAAGGCATCGCCATGCACTTCTTCGAGCGCACGGGCCGCGTGCATCCAGGTGGGGAAGCTGCGGCCCTGGCCGACATATGTCTTGATCGCATCGAGTCCTGCGGTTTCCAGCAAGGGCCCGACATCGTTTAGTACCGCCCCCTTGATGCGATCGGGGTGGACCGCGGCCAGTGCCAATGTGATCAGCCCGCCCATCGATGTCCCGATCGACACGAAGCTGCCGATTTCTTCTGTATCGAGCAGGGCCAGAACGTCCAGCATGTAGGTGCCGACCTGATAGCTCTCCGGATCTTCGGCATAGTCGCTGTCGCCGCGTCCCCGCATCGAAGGGACCAGCACACGCCAGCCCTGCCCCGCAATGTGCGGCGCGAGATCTTCGAAATCGCGCGCATTGCGCGTCAGGCCGTGCAGGCAGATCACCGGCGGGCGATTGCCGGCACTGCCATATTCCCGGAAATGCAGGGTGAGACCGTCGGCGCTCTGCCAGTGGCGGTCGGTAAAGCTTTTATCCATGTCTGGCGGCGAAAACCTTGGTGGCTTGTCTCAGGTGCCCTTGTAACAGATGGGCTTGCCGCCCACTATCGCTGCATGCGCGCCGAACCGCAAGCCGTGAGCTATCGCCCCGACACGCCGATCGAATCTTTGGCCGATTGGCTGGGTGATCCCGTCGCGCCTGCCGATTTCCCGAAAACCCGCCTGCGGTTTCGCAATGACCTGCATGCCGCAGGTGTCGGACTGGACGGGTTGACCGACGACCAGTGGCAAAATCATTTCGGACGGTTCGAGCCTCTGGCAGACAATCTCGCCCGTCCGCTGGCCCTGCGGTACCACGGCCACCAGTTTCGCGTGTACAATCCGGAAATCGGGGATGGCCGCGGTTTTCTGTTTGCACAGATGCGCGATGGAGAAAATCGCCTGCTCGATCTCGGCACCAAGGGATCGGGCCAGACACCATGGAGCCGTGCAGGCGACGGTCGGCTCACCCTGAAAGGCGCGGTAAGGGAAATCCTCGCCACCGAAATGCTCGAAGGCCTTGGCGTTTATACGTCCAAGACCTTCAGCGTCGTGGAAACGGGCGAGGAATTGTGGCGCGGGGACGAACCCAGCCCGACGCGTTCAGCCGTCATGACCCGGCTCAGCCACGGTCATATCCGCATCGGCACCTTCCAGCGTCTGCTTGCCCTGGAAGAAGCCGAGCACATGGCACGGCTCGTAGATTATTGCCTCGAGCAGTTTCCCGGCCCTCCCCCGCCAGCCGATGCTCCGGGCCGCGACGATCCATCGGTGCGCCTGATGCACCTGGTGGTCGAACGTATGGCCGATCTCGCCGCCAGCTGGATGGTGGCCGGCTTCGTCCACGGCGTACTGAACACAGACAATATGAACATTTCGGGTGAAAGCTTCGACTATGGCCCATGGCGTTTCCTGCCCAAGTGGGATCCTGGCTTCACGGCCGCCTATTTCGATCATCAGGGCCTCTATGCTTTCGGGCGCCAGCCCGAAGCGCTTCATTGGAACTGCGGCCAGTTCGCCGTCGCCTTGCGTCTCCTTACCGATGCCCCGCCCCTGATCGCAGCGATGGAGCGCTTCGGTCCGCTCTACATGGAGGCAATCGGCAGACGCTGGTGCTGGCGACTGGGGCTGGAAAGCCGCGATGCCGAGGCCAACGCGGGCCTGGTGAATGCTTGCGAAAAGCAGATGACCGAAAGCGGTATCGCGCCCGATCAGTTCTTCTTCGATCATCGCGGCGGACGCAGCGCGACCGGCGCATTGGCCGAGATCATGCAAGGCTTCAAGCCGGTCGGCGACACCCATTCCTACTGGCATGGCGACGGCCCTGAATCGATGCTGATCGACGAGGTCGAAACCATCTGGGCAGCGATTGCCGAAAACGATGACTGGGCACTCCTTCATGACAAGGTGGCCGCTCTTCGCCGGATGGGCGACGCGCATGGCGCCCCTCCGCTGCCCCAAGGCCACTTGCCACCCCAGGCCGACGACTTGAATTGACGCGGAGCCTGTTACCTCCCACTTAGGCCCCACTTCGCGCCCCCATAGAGGAAAACCACATCAAGATGGCGACCGACCTGGTCTCAACCGAACCCGCAACCGGCCGGGAAATCTGGCACGGACAATCCGGCAATGTCGATGAGACGGTCGAACGCGCGAGAGTGGCGATGCGCAGTTGGGCACGCGAACCTCTGGGTCGCAGGATCGAGCTCATGCGGCGGTTTGCCAATCAGGTTCGCAAGCATTCCGAAACATTTGCCGAACTCATCGCCCGTGAAACCGGCAAGCCGCTCTGGGAAGCGCGGACCGAAGTGGAAGCGGTCATCGGCAAGGTCGAAATCTCGGTTACCGCCTATGCGGAACGTACCGGCCAGAAAAAGCTCAATAGCGCGCTTCAGGGAACGGCGGCGCTACGCCACAAGCCGCATGGCGTGATGGCGGTTCTGGGGCCCTACAATTTCCCGGCTCATCTGCCGAACGGACACATCATTCCCGCGCTGATTGCCGGCAATGTCGTGATTTTCAAACCGAGTGAAAAGACGCCCGCCGTGGGCGAATTCCTTACCCGCTGCTTCCACGAAGCCAAGGTGCCGGAAGATGTGATCCAGTGCATTCACGGCGGCGTCGAAGTTGGTCAGGGGCTCGTCGAACACTGGATGGTGGACGGTGTTCTGTTCACGGGTTCGGCCCGTGCGGGCATCGCCATCAACCGCAAGCTGGCTACGGACCCTGGCAAGATCGTTGCGCTGGAGATGGGCGGCAACAATCCCATCGTCATGCTCGACACGCCGAAGATCGAAGATGCTGCGGCCACGATCATCCAGTCGGCCTTCACCACGGCTGGCCAGCGCTGCACGGCTGCACGTCGGCTAATCGTCGTCGATTCCATGTTCGACAAGATCGTACCCGCAGTGAAGGAAATGGCGGAAAAGCTGATCGTCGACGAACCGTTTGCCGATCCCCAGCCTTTCATGGGCTGCGTGATCGACAATGGCACGGCCGATCTCCTCTCGGAAAGCTTCGTTGCGCTGATGAGCCGCGGTGGCCGCCCGATCATGCATATGAAGAGGCCAGACGAGAGTCTGCCGTTCCTTTCGCCGTCCATCCTGGACGCTACCGATATTCACGAACGGCCGGACATCGAACTGTTCGGGCCCTTGCTACAGGTCATTCGCGTCCCCGATTTCGAAGAAGCGATCAAGGAAGCCAACAACACGCGTTACGGGCTCTCGGCCTCGCTGATCGGCGGTCAGCCGGAAGATTTCGAGACATTCTGGAGCGAGATTCGCGCCGGGATCGTCAATTGGAATCGGCCGACCAACGGGGCTTCATCCGCAGCGCCCTTCGGCGGCGTTGGCTTGTCCGGCAATCATCGCCCGGCGGCATTCTACGCCGCAGATTATTGCGCCTATCCGGTCGCCAGCAATGAGATGGAACAACCGCGCGCCACTATCGGCGTGGGTCTCAAGAACGAGTGAGCCGTATCAGTTGGTGGTGACCAGGTCGATCTGGGTCACACCCTGGGGCAACCGCTTGCCATAAACGACATAGGCGGCATCACCTTTCATTCCCGAAAGAATGTTGTCGCCTGCTGCCGTGACGTGTTCGGCGCTGTACCCGGCGCCCTTCGCGCGGGTGTAATAGAAGGCCAGAACCTCATCCAGCGCGACGGGGGTGAAGAACGACACGATGCGTAGGGCGCAGGCGCCTTCATCCGTTCCGGCAGCTTCCTGCGTATTGGCACGCGGATAGACCGGGAAAGCCGGTGGTAGCTTCGCTGCCCAGGCACTGGTGTAATTTACTTTCTCACCGCAATTTTCGCCGCCGGGAGCGACCGCTGCCTTGGCCGCGGCAACCATGGCCCGGCTCGGCGTAGCATTATTGCCAAGCGCCTTGGCCCCCGGTGCAAAAACCATATTGCTGCGCCCGCCAACCAGTTCGCCCGCACGATCGCGCGCAGCTTCCACGGCACTGGCCGATTCGTCGATATTGGGGATCGCCGCGTTTCCGGTACCGGAAAGGGCAGCATTGGCCTCGTTGCGACCGGCCATATCGGGGTCGGTCATCATTTCGTCATTGAGCGCCTGTTCGCTGGCCGGGTCCATCGCATCGGCTTCGGCCTTGTCATTGCCCTTGTCACCGCACCCGGCGATGAGGACAAACGGCAGAACGGAGGCAAGCAGGCGACGTTTCATCAATGGACCTTTCGGCTTTAAAGCATTGATCGACTAACGCCTGAACCCGCACCCGTTCCAGTCCGATGCGGATGCATGCACCATTGCGGGACAGCCCGCTGCCTGACGGAAAAGGGCGCCGCCCGCCCCCTTTTCGGGGTTCGGACGACGCCCTCACGGCTCGGTGGGAACCGTGGTTTCCGGCCACGGGTGGGCGCGGCCGGAACTCGAGAAGTGCTTAACCGCAGCGGGTGCTGGAGCGATCGATCGTACGGCCGAGCAATGCGCCAGCCGCGCCGCCCAGAAGCGCACCGATGGTACGGTCACCGCGTCCGGCCACTTCGTGACCGAGCAGTGCGCCTACGCCAGCACCCACCAGCAGACCCGTGGTGCCATCGTCGCGGCGGCAATAATAGCGGTTGTCGTTACCGCGCCAGACGCGGGTGTTCGAACGAACGGGCTGACCGTAATTGCGGTCGTAACCCATGTAATAGGGGCGCGATTGGTTGCCGCGATAGTGACGGTCACGATAGTCGCGGCCGCGATGATCGCGGTAGTCGCGATCGCGATAGCGGTGGTCGCGCTGGTGTTCGAACGTCATGTCGCCGGTCACAGCAGCATGCGCGTTAGGATTTGCATGGAGGGCCGGTGCAGCACTGGCTGGCATGGCGAATGCGAGGCCCGAAGCGGCAATGGCCATGGTGGCGGTCTTGAAAAGTTTCGACATGGCTTTTTTCCTTTTCTCTTCCAACGGACGGAGGGGGGCTCCGGCGATGTCGTTAATTTTTAGAGGGGTTAACCTGAACGGGATGCAACACCGCTGTCAGATTTGAAATTTTCGACGAACCGAGTTTCTGCCGGTGACGAATTGAGGCTTGCGGGCAGTTTGCAAGCCGCCTAGCGCGGCCCGATGGATGCAGGTGGCCCTTCTCAGCATGACCGAAAGGGTCTGGCAGCGGCGTTCGGCGCCTATATTATCTGGGGCTTCCTGCCACTTTACCTGATTCTTGTGCAGACCGTGCCAGCGTTCGAATTCGTTGGCTGGCGCATTATCTGGACGTTGCCGCTCTGTCTGCTCATCGCACTGTTCCGAAAGCAGGGGGGCGAACTGCGCGCGGCGCTCGGTAATCGCCGCACGGTCGGCTGGCTCGCCCTCAGCGCGTCGCTGATCGCCGTAAACTGGGTGGTGTATGTCTGGGCAATCCAGACAGGCGAAGTCTATGCGGCAAGCCTTGGCTATTACATAAATCCGCTCGTCAACGTTCTGCTTGGCACCGCACTGCTCGGCGAACGGCTCACACGGCCGCAATGGCTCGCAGTCGGCATAGCAGCCGTCGGTGTATCGCTTCTCGCGGCCGGCGCGGTGACGACTCTATGGATCAGCCTCACTCTGGCGCTCACCTTCGGTACCTATGGCTTGATCCGGAAGCGCGTCGTGGTGGGATCGGTCCCCGGCCTGACCATCGAATCGCTTCTGCTCCTGCTCCCCTCGATCGGCGTCGTTTGGTATTATGCCCAGACGCAGGGTTCGTCCTTCGCGGTCTCGACCGAGCTGAGCCTTTCCATCATGCTGGGCGGCGTATTAACCGCCGTTCCTCTGCTGATGTTCGCAATCGCGGCTCGCAAGCTGCCCTATTCGATGCTCGGCTTCATCCAGTTCCTTGCGCCCAGTATCGTCTTCATTCTGGGGCTGACCGTCTTCGACAAGCCGCTTCATCCGGCTGAAATTGCCTGCTTCGCCTGCATCTGGCTGGCAGCGGCGATATTCGTCTGGGATCTGGTGGCGAGGTCTAGGAAACAAGCCGCCAGGCAAGTGTTTCCCCCGCGTTGAAGGGCACGATCGGCGCTGCTCCGCCGTCTACTTCTCGAGGGACATCGACCGGAGCCTTCTCCAGAGTGATGCGCTCCTCGTTGGGCGCCATGCCATAGAAGTTCGGCCCGTTCAGGCTGGCGAAGGCTTCGAAATTCCCGAGTGCATCTTCGTCGTCGAATACCTGAATGTAGCTTTCCAGTGCGAACGGGGCATTGAAAATGCCTGCGCAGCCACAGTCGCTTTCCTTGTCGTGACGGTAGTGCGGCGCACTGTCGGTACCGAGAAAGTATTTCGCCGATCCACTTGTCGCAGCTCCGCGCAGCGCCAGCCTGTGTTGCTCGCGCTTTGCCACGGGCAGACAGTACATATGCGGGCGGATGCCCCCGACCAGAATGTCGTTGCGATTGATGTGGAGGTGTTGCGGCGTGATCGTCGCAGCGACATTGGGGCCCGCGCTTTCGACGAAACTCACCGCCTGCATGGTAGTGATGTGTTCGAAGATCACCTTCAACTGCGGCATCCGGTCGACCAGCGGCTGGAGCACGCGGTCGATGAACACCGCCTCCCGGTCGAAGATATCGATGTCCGGCGTGGTCACTTCGCCATGAACGCATAGCGGCATGCCGATCTCCGCCATCCGTTCGAGAACGCCCATGATATTGCGCACATCGGTCACCCCGTGCGCCGAATTGGTCGTCGCGCCTGCGGGATAGAGCTTGGCTGCGGTCAAGACGCCGTCCGCGTGGCCGCCAGCCAGATCGTCGGCGTCGGTTTCGTCGGTGAGATATGCGGTCATCAGCGGGGTGAAATCGGTGCCGTCGGGCACTGCATCCAGAATCCGCTCGCGGTATGCCGAAGCGAGCGCGGTGGTGGTCACCGGCGGGGCAAGGTTCGGCATCACGATCGCGCGCGCGAACTGGCGGGCGGTATGCGGCACTACGGCACGCATGGTATCGCCATCGCGGAAATGCAGGTGCCAGTCGTCGGGGCGGCGGATTGTCAGCGATTCGACCATGTGGTTGCCTATGGCGGCGGGCGGCCTATCTGTCACCCATGACTGCCACTCGACTGATGAACCGTGCCGTGATCCGCCTGTCGACCGACGATGCGGAGGAAAACGTCGCGTCCTTCCTCCAGGGTCTCGTGACAAACGACATCGCCGGGACCCTTCCCGCCTATGCCGGTCTGCTGACGCCCCAGGGCAAGACCCTCTTCGATTTCATCGTGTGGCCGGGTCCGGCAGGCGAATTGCTGATCGATTGCGAAGCGGGTGTGGCGGAGGATCTGGCGAAGCGTCTGTCGCTCTACCGTTTGCGTCGCAAGATCGCGATTGCCGTCGATCCGCATCTCGGTGTCCACTGGCGCCCGGAGATGGGCGACGGCGCGGCGACGGATCCGCGGCTGGGTGCGCTTGGCCAGCGCTGGCTCACTCCTGCAGAAGATAGCGATGAAGCTGCTGACGACGCCTGGCAGGCGCATCGCCTCGCCATGGGCGTGCCCGAAGGCAGCGCGGAACTTGGCGATATCCTCTGGCTCGAAACCAATGCCGTCGAACTCCACGGCGTCAGCTTTGCCAAAGGCTGCTACATCGGTCAGGAAAACACCGCGCGCATGAACTGGCGCAGCAAGGTGAACCGGCGGCTGGTTGTCGTGCCGCTGGATCAGTCTGATGAAAAGCGGCGCAAGGCGGAATATCCTGCGCACGGGTTTGCCGTCGATCACTTGCGCGTTGCCGATATCGACCCCGCGCTGGCCCCGGAATGGATGCGCCCCGGGCTCACCCCTGCGGAAGAGTAAGCTCCATCGAGCGGACCAGCATCCGCTCCGCCCTGTCGCGTGCGGCAGTTTCCGGAAGCCCCAGCGACCGCGACAGCGCCTTGCCGATCAGCGCATCGCCCATCGCCATCAGTACCAGCGCCAGCGTTTCTTCATGGACCTGCATCGGCGCCGCGCCATGAGCGGCCTCACCCGGTGCGATTTCGTCGACCAACTGGTGAATGGTTTCCACGATCGGCGTCAGCGCATCTTCATTGCCGGTCAGGATCATCCAGCTGGCCAGCGCGCCTGCGCCTTCCTTGTCGAAGGCATCGAATGCCAGATCGACCACTTCGCGCGGGCTGCCCAGCCCTGCCCGGCTCGCCCGCACGGCATCGATGATCGTGTCGCACACCGTGCCCGCCAGATGCCCCGCAAGCGCCTTCTGCAGGCCGGCGGCCGATCCGAAATGGTGCAGCAGATTGGCATGGGTGCGGCCGATGCGGGCGCCCACCGCCTTCAGCGTGACCGATTGCGGGCCAGTTTCGATGAGCAGGCCCCGGGCCGCCTCCAGCGCAGCCAGGCGCGATTCTTCTGGAGAAAGTCGTTTACGCGTCGCCATATGTCCCACGAACTATCCCATTCATCGCAAGTGGGAAACCCGTTAACCGCATGTTATTGACAGTAATGTCAGTAGGACTTACTTACATTCATGTCAGTTAACCCCACGGAGCTTTCCATGAACGCCCCCGTTTCCATTTCCCCCGACGTCCGCAATGCCGCGCCCACGCCGGAAGACCTTACCATCACCGTCCGCGACGAACGCTTCAATCGCGATTCGACACCGCGCAGGTGGTGGGCCGGCGATGCGTTCGGCACCGCCTGGCACAATGCCCTGTCGGCCACCTTCCCTCGCGGCGAAGCCTTCTTCATCGAAGCGGTGAAGGCCCATCGCGATGGGGCCGATCCCAAGCTCGAGGCCGAAATTCGCGCCTTCGTGAAGCAGGAAATCAACCACACCCGCGAACATATCGCCTTCAATCGTCTGGCCGAAGATCACGGCTACGATATCAAGGGCATCGACAAGCGCGTGGCCGAACTGCTCGCGCTGACCAAGGATCGTCCCGCCATCGCCAATCTGGCGGTGACCATGGCGCTCGAACACTACACCGCCATGATGGCCGCCGAATTCCTGGCCAATCCACAGCATTTCGCCGATTCCGATCCGGAAGTGCGCGACATGTGGCGCTGGCACGCGGTCGAGGAAATCGAGCACAAGGGCGTTGCCTTCGATACCTGGAATCACGCGACAAAGGACTGGAGCGACGGCAAGCGCTGGCGTGTGCGCAGCATCGTCATGCTCAGCGTGACCGTCCGGTTCTTCAAGAATCGCTGGGCCGATTCACTCGCCCTGCTCAAACAGGATGGCATCACCGGCTGGAAAGCCCGCTGGGGCCTGTTCAAATATCTGACCGTCAGCCCCGGCGTCGTGCGGCGCATATTCCCGGCATGGCTCGCCTACTTCAAACCGGGCTTCCATCCGTGGGATCACGACGATCGCGCCCTGATCAATGTTTACGAGGGCGAATTTTCCGACGCCCTGATGCCCGCGGAATAAAATCCCGCCCAAGACCTGCTGGAAGAAAGGCCCCGCGAGATGATCGCGGGGCCTTTTCCGTTCGGTCAGGCCGCTTGCAGCGGCATCAGCGTCTCATTGGACAAATGCAGCCGGTAAAGCGCGCATGGCGCGTCGCTACCCCGCCCCCTGCTGTGGCGCGGAACGATCTTGCCGGTCGGCACGAAGCCGATCTTGCGCAAAACGCGGCCCGACGCCGGATTGTCGGTGAAATGGCCCGCCTCGATTCGCTGGTGGCCCAGCAGCCGCGCAACCTCCAGCACGCCGCGGGCCGCTTCGGTGGCGAAACCGCGCCCCCAGTATGGCTGCGCAATCCAGTATCCCAGTTCGGTCTGGCCGTTCTCGTCCGGATCCATGCCGATGCATCCGACGATCTCCGACCCTGACGGCGTCGGCAGGGTGATCAGGAAACGCGTATAGAAGGGATCTGTGTTGCGCATCACGAATTCGTGCGCATGTCGGGGGAGATAGGGCCAGGGCGCGCTGGCAAGGTTGCGGACGACGCCTTCGTCGGCAATCGCGCGCAAAAGTGCATCGGCATCTTCGGGCCAGGCAGGCCGCAGCAGCAGCCTCTCGGTAACATGGAACATCGGTATTCTCCCCGTATCTCCACGCTCCGGGCTCCTAGGCCGGACGCGTGACAATTGCGTGGCGGCGAAAGGATTTTTCGCCGACGAAATCGAAGAGGGAGAAACGACGAGAGGGAGACGGGTTGGTCCCATCTCCCTCTTCGGTTGCCGGATCATGGACCCGGCTGGGACCGTCCCGTTTGGACGATCCCGTTATCGGAGCGTCCGGTTATTCCGCGGCTTCGGCCATCATATCGACCGAGACGAATTTGCGGTCGAGTTTGCCCTTGTGGAATCGCACAATACCGTCGGTAAGCGCGAAAAGGGTGTGGTCCTTGCCCATGCCGACATTGGCACCGGCATAGAACTTGGTACCGCGCTGGCGCACGAGGATGTTGCCGGCGACGACGTTCTCGCTGCCGAACTTCTTCACACCAAGGCGACGACCGGCTGAATCGCGACCGTTACGCGACGAACCGCCTGCTTTCTTATGTGCCATCGTCCGTGCTCCTTACTTCTTGTCTTCGGTCTTCTTGGCTGCGGCCTTCTTGGGCGCTGCCTTCTTGGCCGGTGCCTTGTCGGCAGCTTCCGTCTTCGGAGCAGCCGTCTTCTCGTCGGCGTCAGCCTTCGGAGCCGCTTCCTTCTTCGGAGCCGCCTTCTTTTCGGCCTTCGAATCGCCGACCGCCGTGATGCGCAGCAGCGTCATCTGCTGGCGGTGGCCGTTCTTGCGGCGATAGTTGTGGCGGCGACGCTTCTTGAAAACGAGGACCTTCTCGCTCTTGGCCTGCGCAATGATCTCCGCCGAAACGGTAACCTTGCCGGCATCCGAAAGCTTCTCACCTTCGCCTGCAAGCAGGACGTCACCCAGCGTGATGGTGTCGCCGGCTTCTCCAGCCAGCTTCTCAACCGCGATCTTGTCTCCGGCGGCAACCCGGTATTGCTTGCCGCCCGTGCGCACTACTGCGAACATGGTACGTGTCTCTCGTTCAATTTGCTGTGCCCTAACCCACAAGACGAACTCTTGCGAATAAACGGCGCGCCCGTCAGGCCGCCAGAAGCAGCCCCGGAAAGAAGCGTGCCGTTAGGCCAAAGGCGGTCCCAAGTCAACGCCCGGTACGAGGAAATTTGCATCCTCGCTGGCGCGCTGCGACGCGCGTGATATGGAGGGTGTGATGATCGACCGCAAGCATCTTGTCTTTCCGTTCGCCGCACTTCTGGTGGCAGGCTGTGCCGCCTCCTCGGACCGCTATCCTTCGCTGGCCGTGCGCGATGTGGAACGTGCGGAAGGTACGTTCGACCCCGTACCGGGCCCGCAACTCGACGTTCCCGAGGTAGAGGTGGATGTCGGCCCGGATCTCGGCGCGGGCCTCACATCCCTCGTTGCAGACGCCCAGGCCGCCCATACCGCCTTCACCGACGCCGTCCCTGCGGCAGAACGCAGCGTTCGGGCCGCATCGGGCAGCAGTATCGGCAGCGACAGCTGGGCAGCGGCTCAGGTCGCTCTTGCCGATCTCGATTCGGCGCGCAGCAATGCGGCCATCGTGCTGGGCGAACTCGATACGCTCTACACCGCTGCCACGGTGCAGGCAGAAGATGCCACGGCGATCGTCGAAGCGCGCAACACGGTCATCGCTCTCGTATCGGAAGAAGATTCGGTGCTGGAACGGCTGCGCGCGCAGGTTCGCTGAACGCCAGGGGCACGAAGCCGGTTTCCCGGCTCCGCGCCCCCGCCCCCATAAACCGGTACCGATCAGACCAGCGCGGCGATCGTGACCGTGGTCACTCCCCAGCAGAAGATCAGCACCGGCAGGATAAGGACCTGCACCGCGGCATCGCGCGCAGTCACCCGGCCCGTATGGGTGGCAATTCCGTCGCGGACGAGCTTTGCCCAGCTCATGTTCCGCCCCCGGTGTTCCGGCGCCATCCGTGTCCACACCGCCGGCAGACCGAATCCCGCAACAATGAAGAGGGTGAAGATCACCATCGGTATGATGAGCCCGGGCGATGACAGTCCAGCCGCCATGACCGCGAGAAAGCCGAGATAAAGCCCCACGGTCGCGACATAGAGCCCCTTGGGCAGTTCGAAGCTGCGATCGACTTCGTGCGTTACCTGGGGCGAATCGAGGATGATCGCCTGTTCGGCAACGAGTTCGCGGGTGAAATGCTTGGACATGGCGTGCTCCTTTGATGGAGCAGTGATGCGCCGGTCAGACCGCGCTTTCCTTGATCTGGATCAAGAAACCCGAATTATTTCCAGCGCGCCAGATCGCTATGGTCCTGCCCACGCGGTTCGATCCAGTGCCAGCCATCGCCGCGCCGTTCGCGCTTCCACAGCCATGCTGCCGATTTGAGATGGTCCATCAGGAAATCGGCGGCCTCGAAGGCGTCGCGGCGATGCCGCGCGGCTGCGGCAACCAGCACGATGGCATCGCCCGGCGCCATGACACCGACCCGGTGCCACACGAGCGCGCCATCCAGCGAAAACCTCTCCTGCGCCTCTTGCGTCAGCTCTTGCATGCCGGGCAGCGTGAGCGGTTCGTAATGCGACAGTTCGAGCGCTTTCACATTGCCGTCGGGCCGCACCTTGCCGAGGAAGGACACGATCCCGCCTGCCTCGCCATGCGCGGCATTGAACGCCGCCAGCGCTTCGCCCACCGACAGTCCCTTGTCGAGCAGGCGAACGTCCAGCGGGACGGAGATGCTAAGCCTGGCCACCGCTCACCGGGGGCAACAGGGCGACTTCATCGCCGTCCTGGGCATTGAGGGCGGTCTTGTCCGCCAGAACCCGTCCCTGGCACGCGATATTCACCCGCGTCTCGCGAAGCTGCTGCGCAATCTCGGCGTCGACCTGCTCCAGCAAGCCTTCCCAATCGAGCGGGGCGGCAACTTCGATTTCCGATTCGCCGGCCAGATCGCTCAGCGGACCAAGGAAAAGAATGCGTACACCCATCGATCAGGTCTCCAGATACTGCCCGGTTATGCCGGGCGCCGCCGCAAGATAGGTTTCGGTCGCATCGACCGCTTCGCCCCCATCACCGGCAACCATGTTGATCCGGCGCGGCGCATATTTACGGGCAAGCCCTGCAACCATGGCCAGGCGCCACTGTCGATGGGTGTGATCGGCAGGCGGGACGAGTATCAATGCGTCTTCGCCCCCATCCAGGGCTTGCTCGACCTGCTCCAGCCAGTGCTGGTGGAATGCACCCGCCGCGGCGAGCGGGTCTTGCGGCAGGCCGTCTACGGCGATTCGCTTCATTCCCGGCGCTCGCGGTGCAGGGTGATGCCGATCTGCTCGCCCGCCTCCGCGATCGCCAGCTTGACGATCTTCACCGTCACCGCTTCGATCCTTCTGTCCTGCAGGAACAGGGTCTCGCACACGTGGTCGGCTACGGCCTCGATCAGCTTGAAGTGCACACCTTCGGGCAAGGCACCCGATGCGGCGAACTTCAGATCCATGTAATTCTTCGAATCGTCGAGCGGCGTGTCCGGATCGTAACGGCGAAGCGGCTTCATCCGCACCTTGATGGTGAAACGCAGCGGCTGCGGGCGGCCGGTTTCTTCCGAATAAATACCGGTGAGCACATCGTGCTCGAACTCGGCCACTTCGAGGATCAGCGAATCGTTCATGCGCGCGCCTCCTAGCGCGGATTGGACCAGCGCGCGAAAATCGCGGTGGGTAGCAGGCGCCCTGCCCGTTGTTCGTCTTCGGCCTGTTCGAGGCTGTCTTCCTGCACTGCCAGATCGCCATGCTCGATCTTGCCGGGCAATCCGGCGAACAGCTCTTCCAGCAATCCACCCAGGGCAAGGCTGCTCATCCGTACGGCATAGACGGTCAGGAACAGGAACCGGCTGTCTGCATCCAGCAACTGGCGGCAGTCCGAAACGAGGCCCGGAAGCCCCTCTTCCAACCGCCATACCTCGCCGTCGGGCCCGCGGCCGAATTTGGGCGGGTCGAGGATGATCCCGTCATAACGCCGGCCGCGTCGCACTTCGCGCGCCGTATATTTCATCGCATCTTCGACCAGCCAGCGGATCGGGCGATCGTCGAGCCCGGCAAGCGCCGCATTCTCGCGCGCCTGCGCTACAGATTTCTTGCTCGCATCGACATGCGTGACCCGGCCGAACCGGCTCAGCGCCTGTGTACCGACCCCGGTATAACCGAACAGGTTCATGGTCTCGGCGTCGGTGGCACCGGCCAGTTGTTCGCCCATCCAGTCCCACACCGGCGCCATGTCGGGGAAGAACCCGAGATGCCGGAAGGGCGTACACTGCGCGGTAAAGCGCGCCTCGTCGCCCCAACCGAGTTCCCATCCATGTTCCGGTACTTCGCCGGAATATTGCCAGCGGCCTCCGCCGTCCTCGTCGCTGCCAGGCACGAATTCGCCATCCGCATTCCACTCGGGCAAGCGCGGCGACCACATGGCCTGCGGTTCGGGGCGAATGAAGCGATAGGGTCCGTATTCTTCGAACTTGCGACCATGGCCGCTGTCGAGCAGGAGATAGGCATCCCAGCCCTCGCCGACCATCAAAACCGGATCGCGTATCAAATCCGCCATCAGGCAGCGTGTCCCAGAATGTGGTCGCGCACCGCCTCGTACGTGCCGGGGAGCTCGGTATAGGCTTCCTCGCGCGCGAACAGGTCGCCTACTCGCGCGGGCAAGGACGGCCGCGTCCCGGTGGAACGTTCGACGGCATCGGGAAACTTCGCCGGGTGCGCCGTCGCCAGTGTGACGACCGGCACGTCGTGAGGAAGCTCCACCGCGCGCGCTGCATGCAAGCCGATCGCGGTATGCGGGTCGACGATCTCGGCACAGTCCTCGCACGCCCAGCGCATGGCCCGCGCCATGTCGTCCTCGTCGGCACGCATGCTGGTGAACAGCGCAGCCGCCCCATCGCGCTGTGCATTGGTCAGCTGCATCGCTTTGCTAGCCTCGAAACCGCGCATCTGTTCGGCCAGAGCGATCCCGTCACGCCCCCCGACATCGAACAGCAGCCGTTCGAAATTGGAACTGACCTGGATATCCATGCTCGGCGCAGCAGTCGGCGTGACTGTTCCGGTCGAATAGTCGCCGTTCGACAGTGCTCGATACAGTATGTCGTTGGTGTTCGTCGCCACAATCAAACGTTTGATTGGCAAGCCTATCCGTTCGGCAACGTGCCCGGCAAAGACATCGCCGAAATTGCCCGTGGGTACGCTGAAGGCCACTTCGCGCTCCGGCCCACCCAATTGGAGGGATGCCGCGAAGTAATAAACAACCTGCGCCATAAGCCGCGCCCAGTTGATCGAATTGACGGCCCCGATCCGGTGCTTCGCCGTCACGTCCCGATCGGCGAAAATGCGCTTAACCATCGCCTGCGCATCATCGAACGATCCGTCGATCGCGATGTTATGGACATTGGGCGCACGCACCGTCGTCATCTGGCGGCGCTGCACGTCGCTGACGCGCCCCTTTGGGTGAAGCATGAAAATCTCGACCCGGTCGAGACCTGCCACGGCATCGATCGCCGCGCTGCCGGTGTCCCCGCTGGTCGCGCCGACGATGGTCAGCGTGCCATTTTCCCGCGCGAGAAATTCCTCGAACAGCAGGCCCAGCATCTGCAGCGCCACGTCCTTGAAGGCGAGTGTCGGACCATGGAAGAGCTCCAGCAGCCACTGCCGCTCGTCGAGCTGCGTCAACGGCGTCACCGCGGCATGGGCGAAGCGCCCGTAAGCCTTGGCCGTCAGCCCGCGCAGGCTTTCCGGCGTCAGGCAGTCGCCCACGAAGGGCTGCATGACCCGGGCAGCCAGTTCGGCATAGGGCAGGCCCCGCATCGATGCGATCTCTTCAGGCGAGAAACGCGGCCAATCCGCAGGAACGTAAAGACCGCCATCGTTGGCGAGGCCGGCGAGCGTGACGCCAGCAAAATCGAGCGTCGGGGCGCTGCCGCGAGTAGAGACATATTGCATCGTGTCAGCCGGTTAGCGCCGGTAACTGGCGCGGGCAAGCAAGCCGCTCTTTAATCCGCCCTAGCCCGCGTCGCCTTGCGCCGTAACGCCAGCACATAAATCACCAGGGCAGTCAGCGCGAAAAAGAACCACTGTCCGGCATAAGCCAGGTGATTGTTGGGCAGATCGCGCGGATCTGGAGAGGCGAGAGGTTCGAGTCCCGCAATAGACTCGCTCGCGACGATCCTGCCGCCGGGCGCAATCGTACCGCGAACCATGCCGCCGTCCCAGCTCACCGGCGCCGGGTCGCGTGAAAATCCGAGGTCGATGGTTGCGCTCTCTCCGCTCCCGAGGCGACAGGTCGCCCGCTGAGCCACGCCCTTTTCTCCGCGCTCGCTCGTACCGGCAACCGTCGTGATGCCATCGACACGGGCGCAATCGACGCTCGTGCGACGGTAGAGGACCTCATCCAGCGCATCTGGCGAGCGCGGATAGTCAACCTCCGCCGACATCTGCAGGGCCTGCTCTGCTCGTGCAATCAGCGCAGCCTTTTCATCCATTCGGCCCAATTGCCAGATCCCGAGCGCGATCATGGTGGCAATGGCCGCAGCGACGACAAGCGTGGGAAGAATGGGAACGCGCATCAGAAAATCCTGCTTCAGCCCTCGCGGGCACCACTGTGACGCCCGTCGATCAATTGCTCACTAGTCGCGACCATTGTCGGGAATCCCTGCGCCAAACCGAGAAGGGCAGCCTCGGTGAGACCGGGCTGCCCTTCGCGTGTTTCGAATTCTGCCGAGCCCATTAGTGGACGGCAGCACCCCAACCGCCCCAGACATAGATGGCGACGAAGAGGAACAGCCAGACGACATCGACGAAGTGCCAGTACCAGGCGGCCGCTTCGAAGCCGAAGTGCTGACGCGGCGTGAAGTGGCCCTTGTAGGTACGGATCAGGCAGACGATCAGGAAGATCGTGCCGACCAGCACGTGGAAGCCGTGGAACCCGGTCGCCATGTAGAACGCCGAGCTGTAGGTATTCCCGCCGAAGGCGAAGGGCGCATGCATGTATTCATACGCCTGGATCATGGTGAAGACCGCGCCCAGGATGATGGTCAGCCAAAGACCCTTCTTCAGCCCTTCGCGATCGCCGTGGATCAGGCTGTGATGGGCCCAGGTCACGGTCGTGCCCGAGCAGAGCAGGATCAGCGTGTTGAGCAGCGGCAGGCTGAACGGATCGATCACCGCTTCGATGGCGACCGGGGGGAAGACCCCGCCGACGACTTCGGAAATCTCGCTCGGGAACAGCGCAAAATCGAACCAGCTCCAGAACCAGCCAACGAAGAACATCACTTCCGAAGCGATGAACAGGATCATGCCGTAGCGCATGTGCAACTGCACGACCGGCGTGTGATCGCCGCGCTCGGCTTCCTTCACGATGTTGGAAAACCAGCTGAAGAAGGTGGCGATCAGGCCTGCGATACCCAGACCAAGCACGAGATGGCCATTTGCCATGTCGTGCATGTAGAGCACCATGCCGCTGGTGAAGACGAGCGCCGACAGAGAGCCGACGAACGGCCAGATATCGGGTTCGAGAATGTGATATTGGTGATTGACGTTGCCAGCCATTGTACTCGCGTCCTGGGTTTCGCTTTGCGGGTGCCCTTAATGCGCCAATGCCCGCTGGTCTAGGGGCTACTCGGCAGATTCCAGAGCCCGGTGAAAAGTATACGATAATGTGATCTGCTCGACATCATCCATATTCGGATCGTCGAGCGCCGTGGGATCGACATAATAGAGCACAGGCATGCGCACTTCCTGACCCGGTTTCAGCACCTGCTCGGTGAAACAGAAACACTGGATCTTGTTGAAATAGGCGCCTGCCTGTTCAGGCTCGACGTTGAAGGTCGCAGTGCCGGTGATCGTTTCGTCGGAATTGTTCTTGGCGAGATAAATTGCCATATCGCGCTGACCGATCGTTACCGTGTCCGTGACCTGTTCCGGCCGGAAGCTCCACGGCACGTCGTTGGCCGTCGTGCCGTCGAAACGGATCGAAATGGTCTTGGCGCCCGCACTGGCGCCCAAGCGTTCGGCCAAGGCAGCGTCGCTTTCGCTGGCGCGCTGCGTGGTACCGCCGAAACCGGTCACCTGGCAGAACATCTGGTAGAGAGGGACCGCTGCGAATCCCAGGCCGAGCATGCCTAGGGCGCCCAGAAAAGCGAAAATCGCCGTGCGGTTCTTGCGTGAATCGAGAGTTGCAGCCGTCATGCGTCCCTCACATCCGCGCGATGGTTATCACGTAGAATAGAACGGCCAGAAACAGCAGAATACCGCCCAGCACGAGATTACGGCTCTTCTGACGGCGTTTGTATTCGGTTTCTTCTTCGGGGGTCATGCGATCCATCCCAGATTGGCCAATACCCTGTCAGCCACCAGCGCGGCAAACAACGCGAAAAGATAGATGATGCTGAATGCGAACAGGCGCTTTTCGGGCTTCATCGTGTCGTTCTCGCCAGTGTGGCGGAAAGCGACGGGAAACGAAAGGGCAAGAAAGGCAAGCGAGAGCGCAAGCGATGCAACACCATAGACATAACTGGTCCCGCCGATGAACCACGGCGCCGCCGCGACCGGCACAAGCAGTACGGCGTAAGCAAGGATCTGATGCCGCGTCGACGTTTCGCCGCGCACCACGGGCATCATGGGAATGCCGACATTGGCGTAATCGGTCTTCACGAACAGGGCGAGCGCCCAGAAATGCGGCGGCGTCCACATGAAGATAATCAGGAACAGCAGCACTGGCATGAGTGTGATGTCGCCGGTCACGGCAACCCAGCCTATCATCGGCGGAAAGGCCCCCGCCCCGCCGCCGATGACGATGTTCTGCGGTGTGCGCGGCTTGAGCCAGACGGTATAGATCACCGCGTAGTAGAAGATCGACAGCGCCAGGATCGTCGCTGAAAGCCAGTTCACCGCCAGGCCCATGATCATGACCGAAGCAGCCGATATCAATACGCCGAAATCGCGCGCATCGGTGCGGTTCATGCGGCCTGCGGGAAGCGGCCGCGCCGCCGTGCGTTTCATGCCGGCATCGATATCGGCTTCCCACCACTGGTTGAGCGCTGCAGCGCCGCCCGCGCCGAGCGCGATGCACAGGATCGCGGTAAAGCCGAGTACCGGATTGATATGCCCGGGTGCAGCCAGCAAACCACATAAGCCGGTAAAGATCACCAGGCTCATGACGCGTGGCTTGGTCAGCGCGAAAAAGTCGCGCCATTCCGTAGGGAGCTGGGTGGGAACGGTCTGGGTCATGGAATCGAGCGCCCTATAGGGCGTCAGAGGCGCTTTAGCCAGTCAATCAGGATGCGGTTCACCTCGCCCGGCCTTTCCTGCTGGGTCCAGTGCCCCACTCCGTCGAGTATGTGACCTTCGACATTCGGCACGAACATCTTCACCAATCCGATCGGATCCTCGACCGCACCGAACAGGAAAGTGGCCGGATCGCGTGTGCCGCCGATGAACAAAGCGGGCTGTTCAATCAATTTGCCCGCCCAACCCTGTAGCCATTCATAGTCGGCTTCATGGTTGCGGTAGCGATTGAGCGGCCCGCGAAAGCCGGAGGATTTGAACTCCGCTTCATAAAAATCGAGATCGTCCTCGGTCAGCCAGCCCACCGGCGCTGGATCGGGCAACCCTTCGAGGAAGGTGGCACCCAGCGGCTTGTCGAAATAATCTCCGGGCGGGACATCACCGCTGATCGAATACATCATGCGGGCCACCCATTCGCGCGGATCCCGCTCGGCTTCCGCTTCGGCGACGCCCGGCTCCTGGAAGTATTCCTGATAAAAGAACCGCCCTTTGGACGTGAAATGTTCGCGAAACACCTCCGTGAACGGGCGGTTGGGAACGCCTGCGAAGGGAACGGAAAGTCCCGCAACGGCGCGAAAATGTTCCGGATGCGTCAGCGCGGAATTCCACACGATGGGCGCGCCCCAGTCGTGCCCGATCAGGCTCGCCGGCTCATCGGGCGAAAGAGCGTTGCGCAGTCCAACGAGATCGCCGACGATCCGCTGCAAGGTGTAGGCTTCGATCGGATACGGTTTGTCCGAACCGCCATAACCGCGCACATCGATCGCACAGGCGGTGAACCCCGCCGCTGCAATCGGTCCGATCTGGTGTCGCCAGCTGTACCAGCTTTCCGGAAAGCCGTGGACCATGATGACCAGCGGTCCTTCGCCCTCGATTGCACAGCGCAGGCTTGCGTCGCCCGTATCGATCGTCCGCATTTCACGCATTCGGTTTCTCCCGTCGAGATATGAAAACGGCCGGTCCACCATGGAACCGGCCGCGCTTTCATGTCCAGTCTTTCGAGCGTGGATCAGGCCGGATGGGCCTTGCTGATGTGGTCGTCGGAGGTGTGGTGATCCTCGATCACCGGCAGCTCGCTGAACTGGTGGTACGGCGGAGGGCTGGACAGCGTCCACTCGAGCGTCGTCGCGCCTTCGCCCCAGTAGTTTGCAGGAGCCTTCTTGCCGGCCACGAATGCGTAGACCAGGTTGGCGAAGAAGAAGATCATCGAACCGGCCATGATTTCGTAACCGATGGAGCTGATCTCGTTCCAGTAGGCATAGGCATCCGCATAGTCGGGATAGCGACGCGGCATGCCCTGCAGACCCAGGAAGTGCTGCGGGAAGAAGATCACGTTCACGCCGATGAAGAAGCCCCAGAAGTGCAGGTGCGCCAGCAGTTCGGAGTGCATCTTGCCGCTCATCTTCGGGAACCAGTAGTAGAAGCCCGCGAAGAGCGAGAACACGGCACCCATCGACAGCACGTAGTGGAAGTGCGCGACCACGAAGTAGGTGTCGTGAACGACGTCGTCGATGCCGCCATTGGCGAGATAGACGCCGGTCACACCGCCGACGGTGAACAGGAAGATCATGCCGATCGCCCAGACCATGGGGGATTTGAACTCGATCGAGCCGCCCCACATGGTTGCGATCCAGCTGAAGATCTTCACTCCGGTCGGAACCGCGATGACCATGGTCGCTGCGGTGAAGTACATCTTCGTGTTCACGTCGAGACCGACGGTGTACATGTGGTGCGCCCAGACGACGAAGCCGACGACACCGATCGCGACCATGGCGTAGGCCATGCCGAGGTAACCGAACACCGGCTTGCGGCTGAAGGTCGAGACGATCTGCGAGATCATGCCGAAGCCCGGCAGGATCATGATGTACACTTCGGGGTGACCGAAGAACCAGAACAGGTGCTGGTAGAGGATTGGGTCGCCACCACCGGCCGGATCGAAGAACGTCGTACCGAAGTTACGATCGGTGATCAGCATGGTGATCGCGGCCGCCAGAACCGGCAGGGCCAGCAGCAGCAGGAAGGCGGTAACCAGAACCGACCACACGAACAGCGGCATCTTGTGCAGGGTCATGCCCGGCGCACGCATGTTGAAGATGGTGGTGATGAAGTTGGTCGCGCCCAGGATCGAACCTGCACCGGCAAGGTGCAGCGCGAAAATGGCGAAATCGACGGCCGGGCCTTGCGAACCCGTGGTCGAAAGCGGCGCATAAACCGTCCAGCCCGTACCTGCACCCGGACCCGTGCCGCCCGGCACGAAGAGCGAGAACATCAGCGAGCAGAAGCCCGCAACGGTCAGCCAGAACGAAATATTATTCATGCGCGGGAAGGCCATGTCCGGCGCGCCGATCATCAGCGGGACGAACCAGTTGCCGAAGCCGCCGATCATCGCCGGCATGACCATGAAGAAGACCATGATCAGGCCGTGAGCGGTGATGAACACGTTCCACATGTGCAGCGCGGTGTCGAAATCGGCACTGCCGCCCATGAACTGGGCCCAGAACTGCAGATACTGGATACCCGGCTCAGCCAGCTCCATCCGCATGATGCCCGAGATCGCACCACCCACGATACCCGCAATGATCGCGAAGATCAGGTAGAGCGTACCGATGTCCTTGTGGTTGGTGGACATGAACCAGCGCGCGAAGAAACCGGGCTTGTGGTCCGCATCGTGATGCGCGTGATCTTCGTGGTGGGCCTCGAAGTGGTCGGCGGTAGTAGCCATCGTGCTATACTCTCGAGCTAATCGTAAATCTTAAGCGGTCGGTGCGACAGGAGCAGCGCCTGCCCCGGGAGCGCCGGGTTCGGCGCTTTCGGGTTGCTGCAGCGGAGCGGCGGCAGGTTCTGCTGCCGCATCTTCCTCTTCGGCACCGGCGATGGTGCCACCCTGGGCCAGGACCCAGGCATTGTACTGATCCATCGGCAGCGCTTCGATCGCGATCGGCATATAGCCGTGACGCGCACCGCACAGTTCCGAACACTGGCCATAATAGACGCCGGGTTCGTCGATGAAGAGCATCTTTTCGTTCAGGCGTCCGGGGACCGCGTCGAGCTTGAACCACAGGCTCGGCACCGCGAACGAGTGGATCACGTCGGCCGCAGTCGTCTGCAGACGGATCGGTACACCGGCGGGAACGACCATACGATTGTCGACGGCCAGCTGATGGGGCTCGCCCACCGCGTCGGCTTCTTCCTTGCTCAGCATGTTCGAAACGACTTCGAACTCGCCGTTGTCGGGATAGGAATAGCCCCAGTACCACTGATAGCCGATGGCCTTGATGGTGATCGCATCCTTGGGCGGCGATTTGTACTGCGCGCTCAACAGGCCGATCGAAGGCACGGCGATGCCGAGCAGGATCAACGCCGGAACGACAGTCCAGATCACTTCGATCAGCGTGTTGTGGCTGGTCTTCGAAGGCACCGGATTGGAGCGCTTGTTATATTTGAGGATGACCCAGACGAACAGGGCCAGCACGAACAGGCTGATGATGACCATGATCCAGACCAGCCCGATGTGAAGGGCGTTCGCCTGGTGGCCGATCGGCGAAAACTGCTGCTGGACATCGATTGCCTTGGCGATCGGCATGCCCTTGCCTTCGGTCGGCTTCATCGGCGTGTAGGCATCGGCACCGGGGCCGACATCCTCGCTCGAAGCTTGCGCAACATCGGCCGCAGCGACTTCTTCAGTCTGCTGCGCCGCAGTCGTTTCGGTGGCATCCTGTGCCATCGCGCCCTGCGCGCCGAAAGCCAGCATCGCCGCCATCGTAAGGCTGGCGACAATCCGGTGGAACCCGTGGAGGGAGCCGAGAATTTTCATCGTCTTGGCACTCTTTCGTGTCGTGTCTCGTTCCGGGCCTGCCACACTGCGCGAATCTCGCGTACGCGGCAAGACGCGCCCCTGCGAGGGCCCGGTTGCGCCCGCCCTATAGGCAGGGATCGCGCTTGCCTCAAGCGGCTGGCCGATAAAAATGTGCACGCACCTTTGCCTCTTGCGAAAATGTGCGCGACGCGCTTTGGACGCAGGCATCATGACTGAAGACGAAATTATCTCCGAATTCCGCGCCAGCGAAGCTCTCCTCGAAGGCCATTTCAAGCTTTCGAGCGGGCGCCACAGCGGGCATTATCTCCAGTGCGCGCGCGTACTTATGAATTCGGAAAGGGCGGGCAGGCTCGCTTTTGCCCTCGCCCAGAAAATCCCTCGCGAACTGCGCAACCAGATCGATGTGGTCATCAGCCCGGCCATGGGCGGCATCATTATCGGCCAGGAAATGGGCCGCGCCCTCGGCAAGGATGCCATGTTCCTCGAACGGCCCGAAGGCACGTTTCACCTTCGCCGTGGCTTCCGCCTCGAACCGGGGGCGAAGGTCTTGATGGTCGAAGACGTCGTCACGACCGGACTTTCCAGCCGCGAGGCGATCGCGGCCGTGAGTCGCGAAGGCGGCGAAGTTGTTGCCGAAGTCGCGCTGGTCGATCGCTCGAACGGCGCGGCCGATCTCGGCGTGCCTTTCTATCCGCTCGTGGACATCAACTTTCCAACATACGCGGAAGACGAAATTCCCGCCGATCTGGCAGCCATCCCGGTGACCAAGCCCGGAAGCAGGGCAGCTTGATCGATCTGCCGCATCCCCCACGCCTGAGACTGGGCGTCAATATCGATCACGTGGCAACCATCCGGAATGCGCGCGGCGGCGATCATCCGGACCCCGTCCGTGCGGCAGAAATCGTGGCGCAGGTCGGCGGGGACGGCATCACGGCGCATCTGCGTGAAGATCGTCGCCACATTCGCGATGCGGACCTCGAGCGCATACAAAAGGCCACCGACCTTCCGTTGAACCTCGAGATGGCGGCGACCGAGGAAATGCTGGCCATCGCGCTCGCCCACAAACCGCATGCCGCCTGCATCGTGCCCGAAAAGCGCGAAGAACGGACGACCGAAGGCGGGCTCGATGCGGCGGGGTTGCACAATCAGCTCGCGCCCATCGTGTGGAAGCTGGCCGACAACGGCATCCGCGTGTCCTTGTTCATAGAAGCGAGCGAACGACAGTTGGAAGCGGCCCAACTCCTGCGTGTGCCGGTGGTCGAATTTCATACCGGCGAATATGCCCATGCCGGGCTCGACAGTGATGAAGAGCGCGAAGCGCGCGAACTCGAACGCATCGCCACCATGTCGAAGATGGCTCGCCAGATGGGGATCGAGCCGCATGCCGGGCACGGCCTGACTTATGAGAACGTAAAACCTGTCGCCGCGATCCCCGAACTCGCCGAACTCAATATCGGCCACTATCTCGTCGGCGAGGCAGTGTTCGTCGGCCTGGAAACGGCAGTTCGGCGCATGCGCGATCTAATGGACGAGGCACGCTCATGATCATCGGCCTGGGCTCCGACCTGTGTAATATAGAGCGGATCCAGAATTCGCTGGATCGTTTTGGCGAGCGGTTCGAGAATCGCGTCTTTACCGAGATCGAGCGCGCCAAGGCCCGCCGCCGTCCCTTCACCATCGCCGGCACTTACGCCAAGCGTTTTGCGGCCAAGGAAGCTTTTTCGAAAGCAGTTGGCACGGGATTCCGGCGCGGGGTCTTCATGAAGGACATCGGCGTGGTGAACGCGAAATCGGGTGCGCCTACGCTTTCGCTGACGGGCGGCGCCGCAATCGTGCTTGCGGAAATGGTGCCAGAGGGCCATGAGGCGCGCATACACCTCACCCTCACCGACGATCACCCATGGGCTCAGGCCTACGTCATCATCGAGGCCCTACCCAAGTGACCACCGGCACACCGGCAGTGAACGACACCAGCAAAAAGAAAAAGAAAGCTGACGACAAGGTCGACTGGATCGCGGAAATCCGCGGTCTGGCCTTGATGCTGTTGGCTGTTTTCGCGTTTCACAGCTTCATCGCGAAGCCATTCTATATCCCGTCGGAATCGATGATGCCGAACCTGCTGGTCGGAGACCGGCTGGTGGTGAGCAAATATCCCTACGGCTGGAACTGGTCGTCGATCAGCTTTCACCTTGCCCCGCGTGGCAAGTGGCGCCTGTTCGGCTCGACCCCGGAATATGGCGACATCGTCATTCCCGTGCACCCGCAACGCGATGAGGATTACATCAAGCGCGTCGTTGCACTCCCGGGTGACCGGATCGCGGTACGCAACGGCCAGATCATCCTCAACGGCACCCCGGTCGAACAGAAGGTCGAACCCGCCATTGCCCTGCCGCTCGATGCCAACTCGCGCTGCGACGGCTTCGGTTTCGACGACTTCCGCTCTACCAACGCCGATGGCAAACCTATTTGCCGCGTACCCGTGATGCGCGAAACCCTGCCCAATGGCGCAACCTATCTCATCATCGACCACCAGAATCAGGATCTGGACAACTTCCCCGAAATCACCGTTCCCGAAGATCATGTCTTCGTGATGGGCGACAATCGCGATCACTCGGCAGACAGCCGCGAACTGAACCACCCGCGCGGCCTCTTGGGCCCAATTCCGCTCGAAAATATCGGCGGACGTGCCGAGTTCATCACCTTCTCGCTCGACGGTACGACCACGATCAATCCGATCAGCTGGTGGACCAGCCTGCGCGAAGGGCGCGCCTGGTCGACCCTGCGTCCCGCCATTGCGGAACGAAAACCCGCTCCCGAGCGCTAAAGCCACACAATACAGGGGGCGCGCATGGCCGATAAGACGCAGGATATCCACGAAGCGGACCTCGGCACCAGCCCCTCCCGCATCAACGACCCGCATATTCGTCAGGAAATTTCGCGCGCCGTCGTCTGGGTGGGTGTCGTCGGCGCGGTGGCGCTGGCGGTCTGGATTGCTCGCCCGCTACTGGTGATCTTCGGCGCAATGGTTTTCGCGTCCATGATCGATGGCGGCGCTCGTCTGCTTGGCCGTGCCCTTCCCATCGCGCGCGCATGGCGCGTCGCGATCGTACTGGCCGCAACCGTCGCCTTTCTGGCGTGGCTCGGATATTTCGCCGGGTCAACGATTTCGCAGGAAGCAGCCCAGTTTCCCGAGATTATCGAGCGCCAGGTGGGTGAACTGATCTCCTGGGCGCGTTCGCAGGGTTTTGAAATCAACCAGCCGCAATTGCAGGACTATCTCGGTAATATCGGCAGCGGGATCAGCACCGTTACACGCGCGCTGAGCGGGCTCGTCGGCGGGCTGGCAACGATAGTCCTCATCCTCGTAATCGGCGTCTATGTCGCGATCGACCCGCAACTCTACGAACGCGGCGTCGCCTGGATGCTGCCAAGCGAAAAACGGGATCGTTTCCATGTCACCCTTGCCCGCATGGGCAAGACGATGCGCCGGCTGATGGCAGGTCGCCTCCTCGGCATGCTGGTCGAGGCTGTTTTTACCTACATCATGCTCGGTGTGGTCGCGCCAATGGTTGGCATTGGCGCAGTGCCGATGGCAGCACTGCTCGCCATCCTAACCGGCCTGCTCGCTTTCATTCCCAATCTGGGCGCGATCATCTCAGGTCTGCTGATGGTTCTGGTGGGCTTTTCCGGTGGGGTGGAAATGGGTATTTACACCATCACCGTCTATTTCTTCGTCCAGAACTTCGATGGCTATGTAATCATCCCGATGATTGCGAAGAAGACCGTCGATCTGGCCCCCGCGCTCGTGCTCGCATTCCAGCTGATCATGGGCATTCTGTTCGGCATTCTCGGCCTTTTCCTCGCCGACCCCCTACTGGCGATGATCAAGGTCGCGCTGGAACGCCGGGCGGAACAGGCGCATGAAAACAAACGTGAAGAGGTTGCCACGAATGGCGCGTAAGTTTCTGTATTTTATTGCCGTTTGCATCGTTCTGGTCATCTTGGGAGCAATCGCACTGTCGATCTGGTCTCGCGAGGCGACTGAAATCGCCTTCGTGCCCCGCGGCGAATTCGTCGAGCAGGAACCGTTCGCCGAAAACGCCTATCAGGACCCGAACATGTGGTATTCGCGGCCTGGTCTCGGCACGAACGATCCTTCGCGCTACCAGCCTGCCATCGCGGAAACCGCGCCCGATCCGGCCGATCAGGATCCTTCGCCACAAGCCCCGGCTGCCGAGCAGAGCCTCGATGCAGGCAACCCTCTGCAGACTACCGGCACCGTCACCGGCGAGGCGGCCGATCCACAGACGCTGCCCGAATATGCGGTCTTCTTCGTGCCTCCCACCAGTTACATTCAGGCCGGTGGCGACTGGAATTCCAAGATCGACGATGCGACCACCAACAATCGTGCGCGCATCTTCCTTCAAGGGCTCGCCAGCCCGTTCAATCGCGCGGATGAACTCTGGGCGCCCAAATACCGGCAGGCGGCCGCAGGGGCTTTCCTGACCGACAAGCCCGAAGCGCAGCAGGCCATCGATGCGGCCTATGCCGATGTCGCCCAGGCCTTCGATTATTTCATCGACAGCGTGGACGAAAACAAACCGATCGTACTAGCCGGGCACAGTCAGGGCGCTTCCCATGTTCTGCGGCTACTACAGGAAAAGGTTGCCGGTACGCCGCTCGAGGCGCGCATCGCTGCCGTCTATGCCCCGGGGTGGCCGGTGTCGGTCGAACACGATCTTCCCGCGCTGCCATTCCCGGCCTGTGCATCAGCTGGCCAAGCGCAGTGCCTGCTCGCCTGGTCGGCATTTTCCGACGATGGCGATGCCGATCTGATCATGCGCCGCTACGAAGCAACCGTTGGCTACGATGGTCAGCCGCGCGGCACCGGGCCGATCCTGTGCGTCAACCCGCTAACGGGGGCCACCGGGGGCTCGGCTCCCGCCAGCGCCAATCTCGGCACGCTGATCCCCGATCAAAACCTGTCAAAGGGTGAACTGGTCGCAGGCGTCGTTTCCGCGCGCTGTGGCGAGAACGGCCTGCTCTATATCGGCGATCCGCCGGAGCTCGGCCAAGGCGTCCTTCCGGGCGGTAATTATCATGTCTACGACATTCCCCTGTTCTGGAAGAACCTGCAGGAAGACGTCGTTACACGGGTGAAGGCATGGACGGCGGCGCAGGCCTCGTAACGGACAACGCCCTGACCTATGGCGACGTGCTACCGGAAGGTGGCGCGCTGCTCGGTCTCGACCTCGGCACGAAGACAATCGGCGTTGCGACCTGCGATGCGGGGTGGCGATATGCGACCGCGGGCAAAACGATCGCGCGCGGCAAGTTTACCAAGGATTGCGGCATCTTGCGCGCGCTTGCTACGGAACGCTCTATTCGTGGCCTCGTCATCGGCCTGCCCCGCAACATGGACGGAACCGAAGGTCCGCGCGCGCAGGCCAGCCGCGCCTATGCGAGGAACCTCTCCGCGGCATTGGAATTGCCGGTTCTCCTGTGGGACGAACGCTGGTCGACTTCCAGCGCGGAAGCGGCCATGATCGGTCAGGACATGAGCCGCAGCAAACGGGCCGCAAGGATCGACAGCCATGCCGCGGCAGTGATCCTTCAGGGCGCCATCGACACGCTGGCGGGCGGCGGCTTTTGATAGCGGCCACGGCGGCTTCACAAACACCCTGTCAACTTGCCTGCAGCCTCGCTATCGCCCTTCCATCATGAGCGAACAGGACCGTAAATTCGATCCGGCCAAGGCCACCGCGTTCTTCACCGGACGCGGTCATTCAGGCTGGCTCGGTCTCAGATATTCGGACCACGGCGACGACTGGGTCGAACTCGAACTGCCCTGGCGCGAAGACCTGCTCGGCGAAGACGGGCAACGCGTCCTGGCATCGGGTCCCATTCTCAGCCTGATGGATATGGCTAGCGGCATGGCCATCTGGCGCGCCATGGACGAATTCACTGCCATCGCGACGCTCGACCTGCGCGTCGATTACGTCCGCCCCGCGCGCGAAGGGGCCAGCGTCTTCGGCCGATCGCAATGCTATCGCCTGACGCGCAGCGCCGCTTTCGTGCGCGGCCTCGCCCATGATGGCGATGCGGATGATCCGGTAGCCCATATCCAGGCGGTCTTCATGAAGATCGCCCCCACGGCGAGGCTCTGACATGACGGACATTCCCGATATCGAAGCGCTGACGCCTTACGCCCGCTCGCTCGGCATTGCGCTGGACCGCTGGGAAGACGGCACGCCGATCATGGCCGTTTCCTTCGACGAGATGGTCGAGGGCCGGCCGGATCACTACCACGGCGGCGCGACCGGCGGCTTGCTCGAAACGGCAGGCTATGCAGCGCTGCGTGCCGAACTCGCCCGGCTGGAGCGCGAGGCCGTTCTCAAGCCGATCAATATCACGGTACAGTATCTCGCCGCCGGCAAGAGCCGCACCAGCTATGCACGCGGACGGATTACCAAGCTGGGCCGCCGTAGCGCGAACATCACGGTCGAAGCCTGGCAGGACGATCCGGCCCGGCCCATCGCCACCGCGGTGATGAACGTCCTGATGGCCGAACCTTCCGGCTAATTCGCCGCGCCGCCCGACCCTGCGCTTTCTTCGCGCCGGTTCCGGGCTTCAAACCGTCTTTCGTCTACACGTCTGCGCGCTTCCTCGATCGCCGCCTCGTCGACCGCCACGCCCTGATCGCCCACGCTGATATCGACGGGGATACCATCGATCTCGGTCGACAGTACCGCTTCGCCCTCGCGGATGCGCAGGCGCGAATTTCCGTCCCCGAGGGGAATATCGCCGAGATCGGGCACGTCCAGCGGCTCGATCGGTGTTCCCGGGTCCGCCTGTTCGCGCGGCTTCGGCTGGCTTGGCACACCCCTGACATTCATCGCGCTGTTCATGAAATCGCGCCAGATCCGCGCAGGCAGGCCCCCGCCGCTGATCCCGCCCTGCAGCGGGGAATTGTCGTCGTTCCCGATCCACACGCCCACAACCAGGTCACCGGCATAGCCGACGAACAGTGCATCGCGATTGTCCTGCGTTGTGCCGGTCTTGCCGAAATTGGGGCCCGACAGCATTGCTGCCCGCCCCGTTCCGTTATTGATGGCTGCACGCAGCATCTGTTCCATTTCCGACTGGGTGGAAGATGAAAAGCTCGAAGGTCCATCCCACAGATTGGCAAAGAAGCCCCGTTCCGGCCGCGCGAACGCATGCGGTTCTACCGGATATTCATTGGCCGCGATCGCCGCATAGGCGGACGTCAGTTCGAGCAGCGACATGGTCGATGTTCCCAGCGCCAGGCTCGGATCGCCTTCCGGCAGTGGTGCGGTAACGCCCAGATCACGGGCGGTCGCGATCACCTTGGCGCTACCGACGTCGCCCAGCAGGCGCACCGCTGCGACATTGCTCGATTGCGCAAACGCTTCTTCCAGCGTCAGGCTTTCCGAATAGCGCCCGCGGGAATTCTTGGGGCGATAACTGCCTTCGGTGATCTCCGTATTCGCGATCCTGTCCTGCGGGCTCCACCCTGCCCGCAGCGCGGCAAGATAGACGAACAGCTTGAAGGTCGATCCCGGCTGGCGCTTGGCCTGCGTGGCGCGATTGAAGGGCGATTTCGCGTAATCCTTGCCCCCGATCATTGCTACGACCTCGCCATTGCGACGCATCGCGACGAGCGCCACCTGTGCCCCGCCCAATGGAGCATTCTGGGTCACCCGCCGGGCGATGTTCTGCAACCGGCTGTCCAGCGTGGTGGTCAGTGTCTGGCGGGAATAGCCCTGCTCGGTCAGCTCGCGCGCTTCCGGCAGCGCCCAGTCGGCGAAATATGTGCCCGTGGGCAATTCGTTGCGCGCGCGCACGTCCAGCGTCGGCGGCCTCATCTGCCGCGCCTCGGCTTCGGTAATGTATCCTGCATCGACCATGGACTGGACCACGACCCGCATGCGCTTCTCCGCCCGCGCATAATGCTTCGTCGGGGCATAGGCGCTCGGCGCCTGCAGCAGGCCGGCCAGCATCGCGGCCTGATTGGGTTTCAGGTTCTCCGGCCGGCGGTAGAAATAATGCAGGCTCGCTGCGCGCAGGCCATACACATTGTCCCCGAAATAGGCGTTGGACAGATAGCGGCTGAGGATTTCGTCCTTCGTCAGCCAGCTTTCCAGCCAGAATGCAATCAGCGCCTCGCGCGCCTTGCGCGTCAGCGTGCGCTCCGGCGACAGAAAGGTGAATTTGGCCAGCTGCTGAGTGATAGTGCTGCCCCCGCCCGTCCCGGTGAACGCGGCGCGCGCGATCCCGCGCGGATCCACGCCCCAGTGCGAATAGAATCGCCGGTCCTCTGTCGCCAGAAAGGCCTCGACCACATGCGGTGGAAGCTGCGACACTTCGACCGGCTCGTCCGTGATTGCGCCGTTGCGGGCAATCGGCGTCCCGTCCGCTGCCAGCAGCGTGATCTGCGGCGCGGCAATCGGCTCGAGCGATTTGGAAAGCGGCGCGGTAATCGCCAGCCATGCGACCAGCAGTATGAACAGGCCGATGATGGCGGCAAGGATGTGGCTGGCCCACCAGCGTTTGCGGCGGCCAAGCCAGTAATCGCGCTGCCACCACCGCCGGCGCCGCTTCTCCTCGGCATCGAGAGCATGGTCGACCCGATCCAGCCGATCGTCCCAGTCGTCGTAATCGAGAGCGTCATGCGTCGCGTAATATCCGCGATGCGGCGGGTGGTCCGCCTCCGGAGCGGATCTGCGCAAAAGGGAATCGAGAACGCCCATCGCCTACTGTGTTAACCCAACAACACAGCCAATGATAGGGGGCGCAAGCTTAACTCTTGCCGACTACGCTTTCGGGCAGGTCCTCGCCGAAAACGCGCTGATAATATTCGGCCACCAGCATCCGTTCTTCCTCATCGCATTTGTTGAGGAAGCTGAGGCGAAAGGCGAGGCCGACATTCCTGAAGATCGCCGCATTCTCCGCCCAGGTTATGACGGTACGCGGGCTCATGACGGTCGAAATGTCGCCATTGATGAAGCCCTGCCGCGACAGGTCGGCAACCTTGATCATGTCGGCAACCAGCTTGGGATCGGTTTCGGGGTTCTTCGCCTCGACGATCTTCTGTTCGGTTTCGGCCGGCAGATAATTCAGCGCGACCACGATGTTCCAGCGGTCCATCTGCCCCTGGTTGATCTGCTGCGTGCCGTGATACAGGCCCGACGTGTCGCCGAGGCCAACCGTATTGGCGGTGGCGAACAGGCGGAAATTCGCATCGGGGCGGATCACGCGGTTCTGGTCGAGCAAGGTAAGTTTGCCCTGCTGTTCCAGCACGCGTTGGATCACGAACATCACATCCGGGCGGCCAGCGTCGTATTCGTCGAAGACCAGCGCGACCGGGTGCTGCAGCGCCCAGGGCAGCAGACCTTCGCGGAATTCGGTAACCTGCAGCCCGTCGCGCAGCACGATCGCATCGCGGCCGACCAGGTCGATACGGCTGATATGCGCATCGAGGTTGATGCGGATACAAGGCCAGTTGAGACGCGCGGCAACCTGCTCGATATGCGTCGACTTGCCCGTACCGTGATAGCCCTGCACCATCACGCGCCGATCATGTGCAAATCCGGCCAGGATCGCCAAGGTCGTGTCCGGGTCGAAAACATAGTTTTCGTCCAGATCGGGCGTGCGTTCGTCGGGCTTTGAAAACGCCGGAACCTGCCAGTCGATATCGATCCCGAAGGTTTCGCGAACGTCCACAGTAATGTCGGGCGCGGCGAGCACGGTTTTGGCGGATGCGTCGAAGGTCTTGTCGGTCATGTCATTCATCTTGTTGGCGGGTTAGACGGATGGATAGGTGGCTGCAAGCAACGAAATCGCTGTGGGCCCCAAGCCGCTCTCGACTCGCCGTCCGCCCCGCCGCATAATCGCCCGCGATGCCACCGACCCCGCTTTCCGAACGTCTGCGCCTCAAGCTGGTCGAGCGTATACGCGGCGTTTTCAACGATGTCGAAAGCGGCCAGCAGCCGGTGCCGACATCCGATGAAGCGCTGTTTCCAAAGGATTCGCCGATCCGGATGGTCCATGCCGACATCGTCGCCATGATGGTCGGCGGGGTGCGCGGACTGCTGCTGCAGATGCTCCACCCGCATGCGCTGCAGGGCGTGCTCGATCATTCGAACTTCCGCACGGACATGCACGGGCGCCTGCGCCGGACTGCGCGTTTCATCGCCGTGACGACCTTCGGCCATCGGGACGATGCGATGGCTGCGGTCGACCGCGTCAACCGCATTCACGCCAAGGTCGGCGGCACCCTGCCCGACGGCACGGCATACTCCGCTACCGATCCCCGCACGCTCGCCTGGGTCCATGTTGCGGAAGCGACCAGCTTTCTGGCAGCCTATCTGCGCCACGTCCGCCCCGACATGCCCGGCAGCGAACAGGATGAATATTACCGCCAGTTCGCTGTGATCGCCCGGGCTCTGGGCGCCGATCCGGTACCGATCGACCGGCGCGAGGCCGAAGCGATCTTTCGCGACCTGCGCACCGATCTCACCGCTTCGCCAGCTGCACGCGAAATCGCCCAACTGGTCCTGACGCAGAAGCCGCCAGGTTCGCCCCCTGCTGTTCAGGCCCTGCTGGGCGCAGAAGCGGTTGCCCTCTTGCCCCCGTTTGCGCGATCGATGCTTGCGCTGGAACGTCCAGGCCTTGCCGCCATCCCTGCCCGCGCTGCGACCTGGGGCATGGGCAAGACCCTGCGCTGGGCTTTCCGCCAGAATTGAGAAGGCTGGCCTTCTGTTGAGGCGCTCACCTCATGCCGAGCATCCCGCGTTTTGCGCATACGCCGAAAGTGGCGATGATCAGTATGGCCCAGAACAGCGTCAGAATGTCGATCATCTGGGGCTGCGGCATAAAACCGAAGATCGAAAACGCCGCCCAGCCGCCTATGAAAAGCAAGACGAGGTAAAAGGCGGTAGATCCTGCCTGACGCGAAACCGTGCGCATCAATTCATCGGAATGTTTCATCGATCGCACGGATGCAAGCGTCGCGATCACGAGGAGGACACCTGCCGCGACAGCGCCTGCCATGGGCGCCAGCACAGCACCGGGACCGGTCAAGGCGAGAACTGCGAGCACCCCGCCAAAGGCTAGGCTTCCAATTCCGTTAGCCAAAAGGCTTTGCTTCATTTCACGCAATTCCTCGGCATCCTGAACGTTGAGGAATCGCGCTCCAAGGCGCGGCGACAATGCACCGAAGCCAACGAGCACGCCCATGAAGGCATACAGCATCGCCACCAGCAATGCGATCTCGCGCGAAGGGCCGAGCGAGCCTAGCGCACCGCTATCGATGAGCGTCATCAGTCCAAGCGCCCCGAAAAAGCCGGTCAGCGCGCCGCCGCCGATCATCAGCGCAAGTTTACGCCCCTTGTGCGGGGGCTGGGAAAGGTCTGTCGATGCAGTGTTCATGGCTGTGGCTCCCAGTCGTCGATGAATAGTTCGGGCACCGGCACGCCGAACAGTTTCGACATGCGCAGCGCCAGAGGCAGGGATGGATCGTATTTGTCGGTTTCGACCGCATTGATCGTCTGCCGGGACACACCCAGCCGGCGCGCGAGTTCACCCTGGCTCCAGCCCTGTGTTTCGCGAAATTCCTTCAAGCGGTTTTTCAACGACTCATCCTTCTGCCTGACAAGAGCTCTTTACTGTAAAGACTTCTTGTCAGTCAAGACCTCTTTACAGATGCAGGAGTCATCAGGCCCCCATCTTTTTTCAGGGAAAGGGGATCAGCCGATCTTCTCGGGCAGTTCGAATATGTCCATGAACCGCTCCGCCAATTCGGGATCGCCATCCAGACGGATGCCCACGTCGGCCAGTGGCATGCCGACATAGAATGCCCCGGCCAGCGCCGGCCCGTCGGGCGCATGGAAGACCACTTCGCACCCGTCCGCATCGGTCCGGGAGACCGCCATGGCACCGTCTTTCAGATCGGCAACCAAGCTCACATCCGGGAACTTGAAACCCACTCGCATCGCCAGTCCAGCGGCCCTGTCCTTGTCGAACATCGTGCGGAGCGACAGCAGGAAGCTGGTGGGCGAGAGCGGCAACGTCGGGTCGTGCTGCGAAGATTGCGCGGCCCAGCGCCCCAGTTCCTGGATTAGCGGTTCGGCCGCGTAGCCCCATCGGGTCAGCTCATAGACTCGCGCGCTCGACGGCGCTGGCAGAGTACGATGGACCAGAACACCCGCCCCCTCGAGCTTTTCCAGCCGCTCGGTAAGCACTTTGGCCGAAATACCGGGCAGATTGGCGCGAAGGGCGGAAAACCGCAGTGCGCCGAACATCAATTCCCTTACGATCAGCAACGACCACCGTTCACCGACCAGTTCCATTCCGAACGCCGTGCCGCAGGCGTCATTATACCACCTTCCATGCACATCGGCATCCGTCCGACGCGGTTTAGTTTCTTTTTGTAACTTCATAGTTGCTTTTAGTAACCCACAGGTGCACCAATCGCAAGTCGCGAGTCGGCCAGAGAGGGAGAGGCATCGATGACCCGGAGGAAATTCGCAGAGCTGCCAGACGGGCGCGTCGCGCGACCCTGTTCCAGGCGCCCCCGCACTCTTGGAATAGTCGCGCATGAGGGGCCGTCCGCCAAACCATAGCCAACGATAATAAACGGCCCCGCGCCCCATCCCCGAGGAGAGAGATGATGAGTTATTTCGACGGTTTCGTGCTTGCAGTGCCCACCGCCCACAAAGACAAGTTCATCGCCCACGCCACGCTGGGCGACGCCGTGTTTCAGGATGAAGGGGCCCTTCGCATCGTGGAAGCCTGGGGCGACGATGTGCCCAAGGGAAAGGTCACCGATTTCCAGGGCGCCGTGCAGGCAAAGGACGACGAGACGATCGTCTTCGCGTGGGTCGAATGGCCCGACAAGGCCCACCGTGACGATGTGATGGCGCGTTCGGAAGAGTGGATGGCGGATCCGCGCATGGATCCCGAAAACAACCCCATGCCCTTTGATGGCAAGCGGATGATCTACGGCGGCTTCGACACACTGGTCGACGAAGGCGATGGCGGCGGCGACTATGCCGATGGTTATCTCGTCCCCGTGCCCGAAGCGCGCAAGGAGGATTACCGCGCGCTCGCCGCAAAGATGGCGCCCGTCTTCCGCGGCTATGGCGCCACCCGCGTGGTCGAGGCGTGGGGCGACGATCTGCCCGACGGCAAGCTCACCGATTTCCGCCGCGCCGTTAAGGCGGAAGATGGCGAGAACGTCGTCTTCTCCTTCGTGGAATGGCCCGACAAGGCGACCCGGGATGCCGGCTGGGCCAAGATGATGGAGGAGGATGACCCCGGCGGTGACATGCCATTCGACGGAAAACGCATGTTCTGGGGCGGTTTCCGGCCCGTAGTCGACCTGCAGGCCCGCTGACACATGGCCGATCCCGTCACCATCTGGACGCTCGACTGGGTGCCCGAAACGCCGCGCGGCTTCGTGCGCGACCTGCGGCTGCGCTGGGCGTGCGAGGAGGCTGGCCTTCCCTATCGCATCACCACCGTTGCGTTCGACGATCGCGAAACCAACCACCTCGACCGCCAGCCCTTCGGCCAGGTACCGATGCTGGAGGACGGCGATCTGCGCCTGTTCGAAAGCGGGGCCTGCGTCATCCACCTCGCCCGCAAGGGCGGCATGCTGATCCCGGCCGATCCCAAGGCCGAGATCGAGGTTCTCCAGTGGATCATGGCCGCGCTCAATTCGATCGAGGTGGTGACCATGCCGTGGGTGGTGCTCACATGGTCGGACGAGGAATTCGTCGGCATCACCGGCTGGCTCGACAAGCGGCTGGCGCAGATCGAAGCCGTGCTGGCCGAACGCGAATGGCTGGTGGGCAACACCTTCACTGCCGCCGACCTCATCATGGCCGACGTGCTGCGCGTCGATCTGGTGCGCAAGCACGGCGATCGGCCGGCAAGCGAAACCTATGTCCGCCGCGTCACCGACCGTCCCGCCTTCCGCAAGGCGCATGCCGACCAGCTGGCCCATTTCGCGGTCGCCGATGTAAACCGAGAGGAGAAGTCCGATGGCTGACAATCAGGGTGATTTCGTCTGGTACGAACTGATGACCAGCAATGCGGATGCCGCGCAGGCATTCTACGAACCGCTGCTGGGGTGGAAATTCGCCGGCAGCGGCATGTCCGACATGGATTACCGGCTTGGCAGCGCCAACGGCGTGGAGGTAGTCGGCCTGCTCGAACTGACGCAGGACATGATCGGCGGCGGCGCACGGCCGGCGTGGATCGGCTACATCGCGGTCGCCGATATCGACGCCGCGCTGACTAGGCTCAAGGAACAGGGCGGCCAGCTGTTCATGGGGCCCAACCGTCTCGAAGGCGTCGGCCGCATGGCCATGGTCGCCGATCCGCAAGGTGCGCCCTTCTATCTCATGCAGCCCGAAGGCGAAGCCAGCCAGTCCTTCGCCAAATACGAACCGCGCCCTGGCCATTGCGCGTGGAACGAACTGATGAGCGGCGATCGGCAGGGCGCGCACGAATTCTACACCGGCCTGTTTGGCTGGGAGAAGGCCGACAGCATGGATATGGGCGAGATGGGATCCTACGACATGTACCGCACCGGCGATTACATGCTGGGTGCGATCATGCAGAAACCGGACGACATGCCCGCCAGCCTGTGGAGCTATTACTTCCGCGTTCCCGAGATTGAGCCTGCGGCAGACTATGTGCGGTCCAACGGCGGGCAGGTGATCAACGGTCCGATGGAAATCCCGGGCGGCGAACACGTGTTCAACGCCATCGACCCGCAAGGCGCGATGTTCAGCCTCATCGGCAAAGGAGCTTAAGCCATGGCAGACTACACCCTTTTCACCAATCCGATGAGCCGCGGCCAGATCGCGCGCTGGGCGCTGCACGAGGCGGGCGCCGATTACGATACCCAGCTCGTCGAATGGGACGACAGGCCGCAGGCCCTGCTGGATGCCAACCCGATGGGCAAGATCCCCACCCTCATTCACCACCACAACGGGCATGATCACGTCATCACCGAATGCGCGGCGATCTGCCATTACCTGGGCGCGATGCAGGCCCCCGAACTGACCCCGAAGGCGGAAGAGACGGCGGATTATTTTCGCTATTTCTTCTTCGTCGCCGGCCCGGCCGAACAGGCCATCACCACGCGCGCCATGGGCTGGTCTGCCGAGGATCCGCAAAAGCAGATGATGCTCGGCTACGGCACCTTCGACAAGGCGATGGACACGTTCGAAACGCTGATGACGGGCCGCGATTATGTCTGCGGCGACCGCTTCACCATGGCCGATGTCTATGTCGGCAGCCAGGTCGACTGGGGACTGACCTTCGGGTCGATGCCCAGCCGACCCGCGTTCGAGGATTACGCCGCCCGCCTGCGCGAACGCCCGGCCTACAAGGAAGCCAAGGCCATCGACGCCAGACTGATCGAGGAGCGGCAGAATGGCTGACAAGCTCACCACCGTCCTTTGGTTCGACGGCGATGCCGAGGAAGCGGCACGCTTCTACGCCGATACCTTCCCCGACAGCGCCGTGGGGGCGATCTTTCGCGCACCGTCCGATTTCCCCGGCGGGAAACAGGGCGATGCGCTGACGGTAGAATTCACCGTCTGCGGCCGCGCGTTTTCCGGCCTCAACGGCGGCGACATGTTCGAGCCCAACGAAAGCGTCAGCTTCATGGTGGTGACCGAGGACCAGGCCGAAACCGACCGCTACTGGGATGCCATCACCGGCAATGGCGGCCAGGAAAGCGCCTGCGGCTGGTGCAAGGACAAATGGGGGTTCAGCTGGCAGATCACCCCGCGCACCCTGCTGCAATCGCAGGCCGCGGGCGGCGAGGAAGCACGCCGCGCCTTCGAAGCCATGATGACCATGCACAAGATCGACGTCGCCGCCATCGATGCGGCACGCAAGGGGGACTGATCCGATGACACGCAAACTGACCGGCGCCGCCTTTGTCTCGCTCGACGGGGTGATGCAGGCCCCCGGCGGCCCGACCGAAGATCCAACCGGCGGGTTCGACGAAAGCGGCTGGGTCTTCCGCATGGACGACGACGGCATCAACGATACGCTCGGCGCGCTGTTCGGTGCGCCCTACGATCTGCTGCTGGGGCGCCGCACCTACGATATCTTCGCGGCCTACTGGCCCTATGTCGAAGGCGAGAATGCCTTCATGGGCGAATCGCTGACGCAGGCGGGCAAATACGTTCTCACCAGCAGCGACGCGCCGCTCGAATGGGAAAACTCGCACCGCCTGTCGGCCATCGACGAGGTGCCCGCCCTCAAACAAAGCGACGGCCCCGACCTGCTGATCCAGGGTTCGAGCACGCTCTATCCGCAATTGCTGGATGCGGGCCTGCTTGACCGGCTGGTGCTGATGACCTTCCCCATCGTGCTGGGCAAGGGCAAGCGCCTGCTCGATGGCGCAATGTCCGCCGGCAAGCTCAAGCTGGTCGACCACCGCGTCACGGGCAAAGGAACCGTCATCACCACCTACGAGCCGGACGGCACCATTCCGCCCATGCCCGCCAACGCCCCCGAACCTGCCACCAGCGAGCGCGAGATGGCGCGGCGGGCGCGGATCGAGGCAGGAACCTGGTGATGCCGGCGCTCTACGGCCACCGCTTTTCCTCGCAGGCTCGGAGACCGTCGGAAAGCAACCGACTATCGGAGGATGCAAATGGCTGGCCGCGAAGAAAGCGTCTGCAAATCGCTAAGAAATGATAAAAGCAGACAATCCGCTAACGACCCCATTGCGGACATAACTTGAGTAGCTAAAGTTACTCGGAAGGAGAAGGATTGGTGAGCTTGGCGCGGATCATCACATTTCGGAATTTCGCAGTAGCTGTCGGGCTTTGCTTGACTGCATCTGCTACCTTGGCGCTAGTTCCTCTTGTCAATCCGCGCGCGCCGCTCTTTCCGTTCATTGCTGCCAATTGGGTGCTCTGGATGATCGTAGCGGGTGTTTTTCGTCGCTCTAAAGCGGAATGGGTCACACCAGCGGAAAGCGTTTGGTGGGATAGACTTACATCGATCGCGCTAGTTTCCTTCACCTTAGCGGGCTTCTTTGCATTGTATCACGGTGAAGCCCTCATTCGTGCCGGAGATTTAGCTCAATTACTTTGAGCCAATCGCCTCGGGTGGCGCAACGACCGCTTCCCACCCCTAATCGGACAATTGACTGTGTTTCTCAAATTCCCAAGAGCAGTCATTCACGACTGACTTTGCGCATACAACTCTACGGGATTGCTCGCAGGCCGAGAGACCGTCCGCAAGCAACCACTATCGGAGGATGCAAATGGCTGGCCGCAAAGAAAACGTCTGCAGATCGCTAGGACATGATAAAAGCAGACAATCTGCTTGCGACCCAGTTGCGGACATTCAGGATTTTACTATCCTGACTCTGATGAGACCCGCTTTTCTCCTTGCGAGTATCGCACTTTGTGCAGCCGGATGTTCTGCCCCAAACTTGCTGGGCGAGGAAGTCTGGACCGATGAGCGGCTCGCGCAGGCCGATGTAGGATTCGGTTGGAACTTCGAAGTAGAAAGCGTGGAGGCTGCCTCTCGGAACCTCGATGTCTTAATTTACCCCGACAACACCTATCAGATTGAGATCAACGAATACCGAAAGGAAGCGCCACTAGAAACTCTCAGTCGGGTCGAGGGCAAGCTTGCTCCAGCGACTGCCGCTCGATTACGCCGCAGTCTAGCGCGTCTTCGTTCGGGTAACGCAGAAGACATCTTCACTTCCATGCCCGGATGCCCCGAGTGGTCTCATCCGGCTATCGAATACTACGTGGCTTTCGAAATTGACGAAAAACCCGCTTTGACCGTGCTTGATCTCCGCTGCGAGACGCCCGAGACCGTTGAAGGGCGTCAAATAATTTCAGAGGCGATGGCGGCATTTCCACAAGTGGATCGCAAAAGAGTGTTGGCTGGATCGATTAAACTCTGACGTCCGCTTTCCACCCCAATTTCGGACAATTGATTGTGGTTCTCAGATTCCCAAGAGCAGTCATTCACAACTGATTTTGCGCATACAACTCTACGGGATTGCTCCTACACGTGGAAAGCGCTGATCCCGCTCTACGCCAACGGCACAGAATTCGAATTTCGCGATGTCGATCCGGGCGCGCCCGATGGCCCGGCCAACATGGATTTCGTGCGCAAGGCCCACCCCGCGGGAAAATTCCCGGTGCTAGCGGACGGCGATGCCACCGTTATCGAGGCGACCGCGATCGTCGAACACCTCGCCGTGCACCACCCTGGCCCGGCCCCGCTCATCCCCGCCGATCCGGCAGAGGCCGCCGTCGCCCGGATGGTGGACCGGGTGTTCGACAATTACGTGATGGGCACCGCGCAGCTCGTCGTGAACGCCTATATCGCCGATGCGCAGAACCCCGATCCGGAGCAGCTCGACCTCGGACGCACCGGCCTGCTGCGCGCCTATCGCTGGCTCGAAGGCTGGCTGGCCGACCACAGCCTGCCGCCCCACGTCAGCCTCGTCACCTGTGCTGCAGCACCCGCGCTATTCTATGCCGACTGGGTGGAGCGCGTCCCAGAAGACTGCCCCCGCGTTACCGCCCTGCGCGCGGAAATCCTCGCCCTGCCGCCGGTCGCCCGCTGCATCGACGACGCACGCCCCTACCGCCACTATTTCCCCCTCGGCGCACCCGATCGGGACTGACCGCATTCGAACGTTCCGTACCGGAAGCAGCGGGGCAGATAACGACCCCATTGCGGACTTTCACTCGACGGGTGATGGCCAGCATTCCATACGCGTGTTGTCGGTCGAGTTCATTCCCCGTATTACAAAGTCAGGCAGTTGTTGCAGTCGAGCCAGGACCTCCGTCTCGCCGGTCGCCATCTGAGGAAAAGCGACCTTTGTTTGGCCGGTGTTGTCGTTGAGAAGCCACCAAACGTCTGCTCCCCAAGGGCCATCATCTTTGGTCTCTACATAAACAGCAGCAAGGTCTGTCATCTTGATGCGCTGCTCGGCCTGCTTGGGCGCTCGACAGACAATCTCATCGTCGGCTGTCACTTCGACCACGAATTGCGCTTCAGGATGCTTCATTCGAGCACGATGCCTTCAAGAAGGGTCTAGCGCAATGTCACCTTTCGACCCCCAAAGCAGTCGCTCTTGTGTAACGAGAAATACTATTTTATTTTGTGCGAATGGATCAGGAAAAGCGCGAGCTTCGTCATCAGTTGAAGAATGCCGAGCAGGAAAAACTCGCGCTTAAAGGCTTGGTGAAACGAGCCGCAGACGAGCTCGATGATCTGGCAGAAGCAGATTGCTCGGAAGAGGCCATTGATAGCGCAAAGGCGCAGGCTGAGCGGTTTCGAAAGGTCATCGGCTCCAAAGCTGAGCAGTGACAGCCTACCTGCTGCCGCAAGACCGGCGTGCATGATCTAGAGCCAGGGCGCGACCCGGTTTCGACCCTGCGTAATCCTGGAGGTTTGAATGCTATCGCCAACAACGCTTGCCGCCGCATTCGACCGGGTGTCGGAATACTGGTCCCCCAAGGTGATCGGTCAGGTCAACGATCAGCTTCTCAAGGTCGCAAAGCTCAAGGGCGAATTCGTGTGGCATGCGCACGAGGGGCAGGACGAGCTCTTTTACATCGTCAAAGGATCGCTTCGAATTGAGTTTGAGGACGAAGCCGTCGATCTCGAGCAGGGCGACTTCCTGACCGTACCCAGCGGCGTCCGCCACAATCCTGTCGCACGAGACGAATGCTGGGTGCTGCTGATCGAGCCAGCCGCAACAAAGCATACTGGTGAAGAGATCACATCGCGCACCCGCAGCCTGGAGGAACAGCTCGGCCAATAGCCGTACGGCTGCCTACTCCGTCCCACACCCGCCCTCGTCATTCCAGCGCAGGCGGGAATCCAGCCCGGCCCGGCGCGTCATCGCCCTCTCGCCGATGACTGCAGCGATGCCCGCCACCAGCCGTAGGACCCCCTCTCGAACAATCCTATTTCTGCTCTAAATACTTGACTTTCATACGCCTTTTCGGCATAGACCCCGCCGGATCGGGAGGGCGCGAAAGCTGGTGCACCCCCTTCCTTGCCCCCATGGCCCGCGACGGCGGTGTCCGGAAGGACGACGCGGCCGGTGCGAAAGGCGCGGGCGTCCAGATCGGGATCGGATGACCTTATCCGGATCGCAAGGACACCTCTCCTCCTTCACCGGATGCGGCAGGCAGTACGATAGCGGTTGCGGGGCCCTTTCGCCCGCACGGACAGCGGCAGGGGCTCACGCTTCATCAGGCGAACCCTCCCCGTCGCACCGATTGCCCATGTCGCACTCGAGTATAATCGGGGTTCAGGTTCGTGTTCATGCCCTGCCGCCTCAAGGCTCCGGCAGTGCATGAAATATCCGTGCGATGCGGCTTTACCGCCCCTTCGCACGAGGCCCGGCAGGCAGCCACGCGAACCGCGCCGATACTACCCGGCCACCGCCATCCCGCTCCCGGGCTACGCCGCGCGTCTCGCGCAAGGTTCGCCCCGGCCGCGTGATCTTGTTTTGTAGGCATTACAGTCCGGGCTCGCCGCCGGATGTTTTCGTGTGTGCGGAAACAACCTCATTGCCGCGCCGCTCGAAATTCGCGCATAAGGAACCTCTATCACATGCGGGAGGCGCCTATGCATTTCATGCAGCTTCTGAAGTCGCTCGATGAACTTCTCTACGAAGTCATGAGCTGGCTGGTCTTCTTCCCGCTCACGCTCTGGCGAACACTTACGCAGCCCATCACGATGATGGAGTATGCGGACAGCGAACTGCATGATCCCGAAGAACAGCAGTATGAGGATGCGCTCAGTCCACCACTGTTCCTGCTTCTCGCGATACTGATCACCCAGGCCATTTCCATGTCGGTCGACTCCGGCACGAACACGTTCGTCGCGGATCAGGCGGGCCTGGCGAGCCTGATCCAGGACGATACCTCGTTCCTGCTCCTGCGTCTGGCCGTCTTCTCGCTCATTCCGATGGCCTTTGCCGTAAGCCAGGTCGGCGGGCGGAAAAGGCGGATGACCCGCAAGGGCCTTCAGGCTCCCTTCTATGCACAATGCTACCCCGTGGCTGCCCTGGCGCTGACGCTGGGCGTGTGCACCTCCATACTCTCGTCGAACACTGGCGAGGGGCCAAGACTGGCCGCGCAGCTTCTGATTGTCGTTGCGCTACTGCTGTTCCTGGCGCTTGAAATCCGCTGGCTGCGCCGGCGCCTACATTGTGGGTGGCTCAAGGCCACCGGGCGAGCGGCAGCCGCTTTCGCCGTAGGTATTCGCACTGCCATCGGGCTGGCTTGGCTTTTCACCTAGTGGTGATACACTTTCGCGGTCATCGTGACAGGAGATGCGCATGCGACTCGCAATTGCATTTGTCTCGCTATCGGCGCTTGTGTCGGCTCAACCCAGCCAGGCTCAGGCTCCTCCCGACATTGCCGATCTGGTCGGCGCTCGCGCAGCAGGTGGGGAGACGCAGCTGGAAGCGCGCGGCTACGATTACGTGCGCGGTCAGACAGGTGACGATCGCGTGTGGACCTATTGGTGGAACCCACGAACGCAGGTTTGCATAACGGTATCGACGGTCAACGGTCGCTACGAGGCAATCACCCCCTCGCCCGCGCCGGATTGCGGCCAGGCCCAGGCTCGCCCGACCACTCTTCCGGACAGACCGGTCCGCCCCATGCCAGTTCCCTCCAATCCGGATGCAGCGGCTTCGAACCTCGGCCTGATATGCTTCGGCGAAGGCCAGCGGCCGCAGCTCGCGACGAAGTACGGCTACACCTGGGACGACAAGAAGGAGCGTTATACCTACGGCAATCGCACGGAACTCGCCGCAGAAGACTTCGATGCATCCGTGAGTATCCAGTTGTGGGACGGGGGCGGCCGGATCCGGCTTCCCAAGAAACTCATCCCGCCGCTCCACTCGCGCGGTCAGGATGGCTGGTGGAACCTCGACGCGGTCGTCGCCACGCGCGACACGATCACGGCGCAATATCGTCTCAACGGGCTCAACAAGCCCAGGCTTTCGATCGACCGCAGAAGCGGACGCATCTCGATCCGGGGGGCCTCCGATTATGCTTTTTCCGGGACTTGCGACACGGTGGATAGCGAGCAGCGGCGCTTCTGACGGCTGCTCCTGTCCCGCCGCCGATCCAGGCCCGGGAATTGAAAATTAGGTAATCCGGCCCGCCCGTGCTACAACGCAGTTGCTGACGTCGAATTATGCGACGGACTTCGGATTTTGACGACCGCCGCTTGCTTTCGATAGCCCCGGCGCAAACCAGACGACGACTTCCTTTCATCGGACGATTCTAAGCACGACCTTGCCGCATGCTGCGGCGGGGCAACCCCATGCGTTCTTGAAAGGAACTATCATGAGCAAGACCGGAACCGTAAAATTCTTCAACACCGACAAGGGCTATGGCTTCATCCAGCCCGACGACGGTTCGGACGACAGCTTCGTTCACATCAGCGCCGTACAGGCTGCTGGCATGAACTCGCTCGATAAGGACCAGCGCCTTAATTACGAAGTCGAAACCGGCCGTAATGGCAAGGCCAGTGCGATCAATCTGTCGGCTGCCGACTAAGCACCTGCCAAGGTCTCTTCCGCGTGCTCGTGCGACCCTGCACGCGGAAGGGGCACCCTACCCGATGACCACACTTTGCGGAGCGCTATCATGAGCCAGACATTCGAATTCTACGATACCCGTGCCCGCGAAGCTGCCGTCGAAGCAGAAGCGGCCACGCTCGACAACGTCAAGGAACGCAGCCTTCGCGCTGAAAAGACCTGGCGCGGCTTGGCCAATCAGGCCCGCAAGGTGAAAGCGGACCGCGAAAGGCACGAGAGCGAACGCCTCGCCGCCCGCCAGCTGGCCGAAAGCGCCAGCCAGTAACAGGCGCCCTATCGGGCCGGAGCGCGTCAGCTGGAAGCTTTGCTCCGGCATACGGTCCGCCCCGTTAGCCGACGTTAGCGTCTACCCCGACGCTTTCGCTTTCCGGCGCCAGGCATGCAGCAGCGGTTCGGTGTAACCGCTCGGCTGCTCGACACCCTTGAAGATCAGATCCTTCGCCGCGCTGAAAGCGGGACCGTCCTCGTTTTCCAGCAGCGGCCGGTAGAAGGGATCGCCAGCATTCTGGCCGTCGACCTTGGCGGCCATGCGGCGCAGGCTGTCCATCACCTGCTCTTCGGAAATCACGCCGTGCAGCAGCCAGTTGGCGATATGCTGGCTGGAAATGCGCAGCGTCGCGCGGTCTTCCATCAGGCCGACATCGTTGATGTCCGGGACCTTGGAACAGCCGACGCCCTGATCGATCCAGCGCACCACATAGCCCAGCAATCCCTGGCAATTATTGTCCAGTTCCTCTCGGATTTCGTCCTGCGACCAGTTCGTGCCGTCCGCCAGCGGAATGGTCAGCAGCTCGTCCAGCTTTGCCGCGGCGGGCAGGCCCTTCTGTATCTCGAACACGTCCTCGCGGTGATAATGGATCGCGTGCAGCGTCGCGGCGGTCGGGCTCGGCACCCAGGCCGTGTTCGCCCCGGCGCGCAAATGCCCGATCTTCTCGATCATCATTTGCCCCATCAGATCGGGCGCGGCCCACATGCCCTTGCCGATCTGTGCCCTGCCCGACAGGCCGCATGCCAGACCGATCCCGACATTGCGCGCCTCATAGGCCTTGAGCCAGGCGGAGTTCTTCATTTCGCCCTTGCGCATCATCGGCCCCGCCCGCATTGAGGTATGGATTTCGTCGCCCGTGCGGTCGAGGAAGCCTGTGTTGATGAAGACGATCCGGTCCTTCACCGCATGGATGCAGGCGGCGAGATTGGCCGATGTGCGCCGTTCCTCGTCCATCACGCCGACCTTGATCGTGTGCCGTTCAAGCCCCAGCAAATCCTCCACCGCATCGAACAGATCGTTGGTGAAAGCGCATTCTTCCGGCCCATGCATCTTGGGCTTCACGATGTAGATGCTGCCGCACCGCGAATTGCCATGGCGGCCCAGCTTTGCCACGTCCTGCGCGCCGATCGCGCTGGTGACGACGGCATCCATGATGCCTTCGGGGATTTCCTTCCCGTCCCAGCGCATCGCCGGGTTGGTCATCAGATGCCCGACATTGCGCACGAACATCAGGCTGCGGCCGGGCAGCGAATGCTGCGCTCCCTTGTCGTCGGTCCAGACCAGATCGCTGGCGAGTTCGCGCGTGACGGTGCGCCCGCCTTTTTCGAAACTTTCGGACAGGTCGCCGCGCATGATGCCCAGCCAGTTGCGATAGGCGACGAGCTTGTCCTCGGCATCCACTGCCGCGACCGAGTCCTCGCAATCCGCGATCGTCGTCAGCGCCGCTTCGAAAACGATATCCGCAATGCCGAGCCGGTCCGTCTTGCCGACCTGGCTGTCGGGGTCGACGACCAGTTCGATATGCAGCCCATTGTGCCGGAACAGCGGCCCACGATCCGTCCTGCCGATGTGCTGTGCCGGATCGGCGAGTTCGATGGCATCGAGGTCTGCGAGATCGGACCAGTCACCGCTGGCGAGCGGCACGATCTCGTCGAGCAGCCTGCGCCCTTCGGCAATCACCGCAGCGCCGCGCTCCTTGTCGTAGCCGCCCGGCTTCGCAGGCGGCGCATCCAGGACGTCGGTACCGTAAAGCGCATCGTACAGGCTGCCCCAGCGCGCATTGGCGGCATTGAGCAGGAAGCGCGCATTGAGGATCGGAACCACCAGCTGCGGCCCCGCCATGGTCGCGATCTCGGGATCGACGTTCTGCGTGCCGATGGTGAAATCACCCGGTTCGGGGACGAGATAGCCGATCTCCTGCAGGAATGCGCGATAGGCGCCGCTATCGTGCGGCTTGCCCGCATGCTCGCCGTGCCAGGCATCGATCTGCGCCTGCAAATCCTCGCGCCTGGCAAGCAAAGCGGCGTTGCGCGGCGCGAATTCCTCCAGCAGCGCGGCAAAGCCCTGCCAGAACCCGTCGACATTGCGGCTCAGCGGGCCCAGCACTTCGGTTTCGATGAAATCGGCAAGCTTGGGGTCGGCTTCGATCCCGGCGCGCGTTACGTATTGTGTCATGAAACTCCTCGGGGGCAGATGCAGTCGTGGCAATGTCGGACCCGGGGAGGAACGGCACGGTCTATGCCGCCAGCCGTTGATCAATGCAAGGCGCGGGGTGGACTCGGGCTTGCTCGGGATTAAGGACGTTGCACATGAAACCTGATATTGCACCGCAAGCCCTGCTCGACATGATCGATGCCGATACGATGCTGCGCGAAGTGCAGGACTGGGCGGCCATCAATACCGGCACTGCCAATATCGAAGGGCTGGATCGCATGGCCGGCATCCTGGCCGATGCTTTCAGCGTCCTGCCGGGCGACGTCGAACTGGTCGACCCTGCGACCGTAACCGCCATATCCGCCGAAGGGCGCGAATTCGAAAAACCGCACGGGCGGCATATGGTGTTGCGCGTCCGGCCCAATGCGGAACGGCGCTTCGTGCTAACCGGCCACATGGACACCGTCTTCCCCGTCGATCATCCGTTTCAGGAGGTCAGCTGGATCGACGATGACACGATCAACGGCCCCGGCACTGCCGATATGAAGGGCGGCCTCGATGTCATCCTCCATGCGCTGAAGACGTTCGAGACGATGGAGTGCGCCCGGCGGGTCGGATACGATGTGATGATCAACTCGGACGAGGAAACCGGCAGCCTCGCCAGCCGCGCTCTGATCGAGGAACTGGCCCGCGGCAAATATGCCGCGCTCACCTATGAACCCAGCGCCCTGCCCGATGGAACGCTGGCCCATGCACGCGGCGGTACGGGCAATTATTCGATAACCTTCACCGGCAAGTCCGCCCACGCCGGGCGCAATCCGCATGACGGGCGCAATGCCCTCGTCGCAGCATCCGATCTCGTGTTGCGGATCAAGGCCCTCGAGGCAGACGACATCACCGTCAACCCCGCCAAGATCGAAGGCGGCAGCGCGAACAATGTCGTGCCCGACCTTGCCATCCTGCGGTTCAACATTCGCCCCAAATCGACCGACGCCATGAACCGCTTCGATGGGCAGCTCGATGCGGCTCTCGCTGCCATCGAGGCCGATCATGAGGTCGGTATCCACCGTCACGGCGGGGTGACCCGTCCTCCCAAGCCGGTCGATGAAAAGGCACAGCGCCTGTTCGATCTCGTCAAAACATGCGGCGCGGAACTCGGACAGGACATCGGCTGGAAATCAACCGGCGGCGTATGTGATGGCAACAATATCGCGGCAACCGGCGTACCCGTGGTGGACACGATGGGCGTGCGCGGCGGCGCCATTCATTCGCCCGACGAATTCATGATCGTTCCTTCGCTTCGCGAACGCGCCGCGCTTAGCGCGCTGGTTCTCGCCAAGCTATCTTCCGGAGACCATCTGTGACCTTTCGCCTGCGCGCCGCGCATATCAGCGACCTCGAACACCTCTACGAGATGGCCAAGCTGACCGGCGGCGGTTTCACCAATCTGCCGGCCGATCGCGCAGCGCTGACCAAGAAGCTTGAACGGGCGGATTATGCCTTTTCGCGCGACGCCGACGAACTTGGCGACGACCAGTTTACGCTCGTGCTGGAAAATACCGAAACCGGGCAGGTGCGCGGCACCTGCCAGCTTTTCAGCCAGGTCGGCCAGCAATGGCCGTTCTACAGCTATCGCCTCAACACGCTGACCCAGCACAGCCAGGAACTCGATCGCACCGTGCGGGCCGAACTCCTCAGCCTCGTTACCGACCTTGAGGGGTCGTCCGAAGTGGGCGGTCTGTTCCTCCACCCAGGAGAACGCGCAGGCGGGCTCGGCCTGCTGCTGGCACGCAGCCGCTATCTGTTCATCGCCATGCACCGCCACCGCTTCGCCAATCGCATTTTGGCTGAGTTGCGCGGCGTGATCGACGATCGCGGTGGCTCCCCCTTCTGGGACGGCGTGGCCGGCCGCTTCTTTGGCATGACCTTTCAGGAAGCCGATTATTTCAATGCCATCAACGGCAATCAGTTCATTGCCGATCTGATGCCCAAGCACCCCGTCTATGTCGCCATGCTGGATGACGAAGCGAAGAAGGTAATCGGCGTCCCCCACCCGTCGGGCCGCGCCGCCATGCGGATGCTGGAGAACGAAGGCTTCGCCGCGGAAGGCTATGTCGACATCTTCGATGGCGGCCCTTCCATGACGGCACGCACCGACAATGTGAAAAGCATCGCCGGTTCCACTCCGGGCCGGGTCTCCGCGACCGATCTCGACATCGGCGAGCGCGCGCTGATCGCCACCGGCACGCTGGGCACGTTCCGCTGCGCCTACGGCATGCGGGAGACAGGCGAGGACGGATCCGTCGCCATCGACGCGATCTGTGCCGAAACACTCGAAGTCGGCGAAGGCGACGAGGTGTGGAGCGTGGCGCGATGAACAAGCTGGTCGAAATCAATTTCGACGGGATCGTCGGACCCAGTCACAATTATGCCGGCCTCAGTCTCGGCAATATTGCCAGCGCCAGCCACAAGGGCAACGCTTCCTACCCGCGCGCGGCAGCGCTGCAGGGGATCGCGAAGATGCGCGGCAATATGGAGCGCGGGCTAGCACAGGGCTTTTTGCTTCCCCTTCCCCGGCCCAATTTCGGTCTGCTGCGCGATCTGGCGGTAGGCGATGATACCAACCCGGCGCTCATGGCCGCTGCATGGTCGGCCAGTTCGATGTGGACTGCCAATGCCGCCACCGTCAGTCCCGCGCCGGATACCGGCGATGGCCGCTGCCATCTGACGCCAGCCAATCTGGTCACCATGCTGCACCGCGGCCAGGAATGGCGCGATACGCAGGCGCAGCTGAAGATCGCATTCGGTGATCAGCGGCATTTCGCTGTACACGATGCGGTCCCGTCCAGCTTCGGCGACGAAGGTGCGGCCAATCACATGCGGTTTTGCGACAGTCATGATGCACCCGGGGTGGAGGTGTTCGTCTATGGCCGGCCCGGCGGGCGCTTTCCCGCGCGCCAGCACGAACAGGCAAGCCGCGCCGTCGCCCGGCTGCATGGCCTCGAGCCCCGGTGCTGCGTCTTCATCGAGCAGAACCCGGCGGCCATCGAGGCCGGGGCGTTTCACAACGACGTCGTCGCCGTCGCGAACGAGAAGGTCCTCTTCACGCACGATCAGGCCTTTGCCGACCAGATCGACGCCTACGAAGCCATCCGCGCCGTCTTCCCCGACCTCCATGTCGTCGAAGTGCCGGAAAGCCAGGTTTCTCTCGAAGAGGCGATCCGCACCTATCTCTTCAATGCGCAGCTCGTGACATTGCCCACCGGCGAAATGGCGCTGGTCGTCCCCAGCGAATGCCAGGAAAGCGCCAGTGTCTGGTCGTGGTGCGAACGCATGCTCGCGTCCAACGGTCCGATCCGTCACGTCATCCCCGTCGATGTGCGCCAATCAATGGCGAATGGCGGCGGCCCGGCCTGCCTGCGGCTGCGCGTAGTGGCAGATCCTGCGACGGTCGACGCGCGGTTCATGCTGGACGAGGCGAAGGCCGAACGGATCGAGGCGGTGATTGCCCAGATGTGGCCGGAAACAATTCAGCCCGATGAAATTGGAACCGAAGCTCTCGCAGCGAAGGTCATCGAAGCGCGCGAAGCCCTGCTGGCCGTGTTGTCGCTGGACGAACTGGCATAATTTCCACCGCCCCAGATTGGGGCGCGTAGATACATCGTCGGGCACTTTTACACTTCTTCGCGCATTAACTAGGCGAACCCGCAGATTCGCGCCGCTGGCACGCGAATTGCATCGCGGGGCGTTAAGAAACGGAGTGAGGCGCGCGTGCTGAGGAAGGTGAAACGGCTGTTCGTGATCAAGACGCGCTTCGAAGCCTATCTGATCATCTTCGCCCTGGCACTTGGCGCAATGACCCGCGGCGCCGATTACACGCTGCAATATCCCGGCGTGGGCGGCTATCTGCTCTTCGCAGCGACATCGGGCGCAGTCTTCCTCGGCGGCGCGAAGATCCTCGACGCCTTGCGCTACGAACGCGAAGCGCAGGGAGCAGCGCCGGGTGAACCCGCGTCCGAATAAAGCCGATCGATGAAATGGGTGGGGGTTTCTGTTGCTAGCTACCCCCGGAGCCCCGGAATCCGCTTCTGTTGCCCGGTGGGTCCAACCGCGCTTTAGCTTTGTAAGATCAGGGCGTTAGCCCATCAGATTACGCTGCGAGAGCGAGTGCTTCGTTATCGTTGGCACTTGTGTGTTGTGAACAGTTTTACGGGTTACTCAGCCCGGGCGAAAACACTGCCTTTCAGCACACGTCGATCCTAGTTCGGCCCCGTCATAACCCGCCGGTAAAGGCGGTTTGTGGTGGAGCCGCCGGGTACTGCCCCCGGGTCCGTTGTACCTATTACACAGCGCAGTTTATCGCCATATCCGGCCGAAGCCGACAGCCCCTATATAGCGATGCGGAGCTTAATGTGAAGTGAGCGGAGCGCGCCTTTTGCCCTGGCAGTGTCGCGCCCCGCCCTTTCTTCGAACCTACCCCTTCGGATGCAGCCCCTTGCCCTAGGCCGCGCCGCCATCCTTGCGCAGTTCCGCCAGGATTTTCTTCAGCACGTCGAGTTCGGGATTCGTCGGCACGTCTGCGTTCGTCGAGCTGTCCTCGGTCGCGGCGGCCTTGCGCTGCATGTCTTCGGTGATCTTGTTCACGCTGCGAACGAGCATGAAGAGCGCAAAGGCGACGATGAAGAAATTGATCACGGCGGTGATGAGCGCACCGTACCCGATCATCGCCACGCCCGCTTCCTTGAGCTGCTCGTAATTGTCGAGCGCGCCTTCATAGCCTTCGGGTATCTCGCCCAGCTGCAAGAACCAGTTGGAAAAATCGATGTCGCCGAAGATCCAGCCGATCAGCGGCATTATTATGGCTTCGGTCAGCTGCGTGACGATACCGCTGAACGCGGCGCCGATCACGACACCGACTGCCAGATCGACAACATTCCCGCGCGCGACGAACTTCTTGAATTCTTTTCCCAAGCTCATGGCGGTATGATTCCCTTAACCCTTAAAACTGGCGCCTTCCCTGCCATGATGGTTTGGCAGTCACAAGCGGGCGTTAATCTTGAACCGGCGCCATGGTGTGCTATCTAGATAAAGCAGTACGTCCCCCGACTCCCTAAGAAGGATTCTTGAAATGAACCGATTCGCCGCTTTCCGTGCCTCGATCGTCGCCGCCGCTGCGCTGGCGATATCGGCCTGCGGGATCAACTCGGTGCCTGCTGCTGAAGAAACGGCAAAGGCCAAGTGGGCCGATGTGGAGGCCGCTTTCCAGGAACGCGCCAATCTCGTTCCCAACCTCGAACAGATCGTGATGAGCTCGGCCGAGCAGGAGCGTGCGACGCTTGAATCGGTCATACAGGCCCGCGCATCCGCCACCCGTCCGGAAATCCAGCTCGATGGCAACGATCTGAGCGATGCGGACAAGATGGCCCAGTATCAGCAGGCGCAGAACACCTTCGGCGGCGCGCTGTCGCGGCTGATGGCCAATGTGGAAGCTTATCCCGAACTGCGCAGCCAGGACAATTTCGGCCGCTTCATGACCCAGATCGAAGGTCAGGAAAACCGGATCCGCGTCGCCATTCGCGACTATAACGAAGCGGTGCGCGCCTATAACACGACGATCCGCACCTTCCCCGATACCATCGGCGCCAACATCATTCACGGTGCAGAACCCATGGTTCCCTACGAAGCCGTGACCCAGGGTGCAGAAGTCGCTCCAACCCTGGACATGCGTTCGGATAGCAGCGCCGCAAACTGAGCGGCACAAACATGCGCCTGCTTCTCTCAGTAATCCTGCCCGTGGCGGCGGCGCTGGGCTTTGCCCCGCCCGCCGCTGCCCAGACCTTTCCCGAACGCGGCACGGCGCCGGTGGTGGACGCTGCGAACATCATCGATGACGCAACCGAAGCCGCTCTGACCGAAAAGCTGGACGCGTTCGAGCAGCGCAACCAGCGCCAGTTCGTGATCGCGACGATCCCCGATCTCGAGGGTTATGATATTTCCGACTATGGCTATCGCCTTGGCCGCGAATGGGCCCTGGGCGATGCGGAGCGTAATGATGGCATCATTCTGATCGTCGCTCCGAACGAGAAGAAAATGCGCGTCGAGGTCGGCTACGGCCTGGAGGGCGTCATCCCCGACGGGCTTGCTTTCGAATATGTCGAAGGGATGAAGCCATATTTCCGCGACGGCGATTATTCCGGCGGGATTAGCTGGGGTGCAGACCAGATTATCAAACAGCTCGAACTGCCTCCTGAAGAAGCGGCCAAGGTTGCCCAGCAGGTGAGCGAACAGCGCGAAAGCGACGGCGGATTCCCCATCGGTGCGCTGATCTGGCTAGGCTTTATCTTTTTCTTCTTCGTCCTGCCCATGCTGAGCGGGCGCGGCCGGCGGCGGCGTTATCGCAAGGGACCGTGGGGCAATGCCGCACGCGACATCATTCTCTGGGAAGCCGGCAAGGCGATCGCACGCGGTCTCACCGATGACGACTGGGGCGGCGGTGGCGGCTGGGGCGGAGGCGGCGGCTTCGGCGGAGGCGGTGGCTTCGGCGGCGGCGGCTTTGGCGGCGGCGGTGGCAGTTTCGGGGGCGGTGGCGCCTCCGGGGGGTGGTAATGGGCTATCTTTCTCAATCCGATCACAAGATCGTATCCGATGCCGTCGCGGCGGCCGAACTTACCACCAGCGGCGAAATCGTGACCGTTCTGGCCGATCGCAGCGATGGCTATTCGGATGTCGTGCTGGTGTGGGCCGTGGCGCTGGCCTTCACGGGCATGAGCCTGTTTGCGGTGATCCCGCAGCCCTTCATGGATCTATGGGATTCGCTCGTCGGTGGCTGGATGCACGAATGGACGACCGGCGAACTCGCCAGCATGACCATCGCCCTGGGGCTGGTCTCCTTCACGCTGGGATGGCTGTTGCTGAGCTGGGACCCGCTGCGCTTCGCCCTTACCCCCGGCCCGGTCAAGAGTGCCCGCGTTCACAGCAGCGCAATCAGGCATTTCAAAGTCGGCGCGGAACAGCGCACGCATGGCCGTACGGGCGTACTTCTCTATCTGTCCATGCGCGAACACCGCGCCGAAATCGTTGCCGACCAGCCCATTGCCGCAATTGTGCCGGCAGAAGTCTGGGGCGAAGCGATGGCGGACATGCTGGAAGAACTCAAACAGGGCCATATCGCGGAAAGCCTGGCCATCGGGGTACGCGACGTCGGTATGGTACTGGCAGAGCATTTCCCGCGCGCCGATGACGATCGCAACGAGCTTCCCGACCGACTGATCGAAGTCTGACCATGCCCGTACCCGATCACGATGCGGACGAGAAGATCGTCTGGCAGGGCAAATACATCACCGCCAAAACGCGCGGTCGATGGGAATATGTGGGTCGTCCCCGCAACATCCGCGCGGCGGTGATCCTTGCCGTCGACGAAGACGACCACGTGCTTCTGGTGGAGCAGTACCGGGTGCCGCTTGGCCGGCCCTGTATCGAGCTACCGGCGGGTCTCATCGGCGATGAGGCTGATTTCGAAGGTGAAGACCCTCTCGTTGCTGCCGGGCGGGAACTGGTAGAGGAAACGGGCTACCGCGCCGATGTGCTCGAAGATCTGGGCACGTTCTGGTCCTCTCCCGGAATGGTCAGCGAAAGCTTCACTCTGGTCCGCGCCAACCAGCTGGCGAAAGTCGGCGAAGGCGGCGGGGTCGGCGGAGAGAACATCACCGTTCACCGTGTCGCCCTATCCGACATTGCCGCTTTTACCGCCGCCAAACGCGCCGATGGTTGCGGGATCGATGTGCGCGTGCTCTTGCTGCTGGGACAGGGAATATTGGCAGGAGAGTGACGATGGCAGGACGGTGTGCAGGCAAGCTGGCACTGGTGACAGGCGCGGCGCAGGGACTCGGCCGGGCCCATGCAACCCGGCTGGCCGAAGAGGGCGCGCGGGTGCTGTGCACCGATATCAACGGTGATGGCGCTGCCGAAACCGCCTCGCTCATCAATGCGGATCTGGGTGACGGCACCGCCCATGCGATCCGGCACGACGTTACCGATCCCATTGACTGGGAAGCCGCCGTGGACGCTGCGCGCGAGAATATCGGCGGTCTCAATGTCCTGGTGAACAATGCCGGTATCGGCGTGGGCGGCAATATCGAGACCTGCGATTTCGACGATTGGAAGCGCTGCTTTGCGATCAATGTCGATTCCATTTTTCATGGTTGCCAGAAGGCGCTGCCGCTGATGCGCGAGCATGCACCCGGCTCGATCGTGAACATTTCCAGCATTGCGGGGCTGATCGCCAGCGACACCATGCCCGCCTACAACTCGTCCAAAGCCGCGGTCTGGATGCTGACCAAATCGATCGCGCTGCACTGTGCGAAGAAGAATATGCAGATCCGCTGCAATTCCGTGCACCCGACCTTCGTCGATACGCCGATCCTCGATGGCACGGCGCTCAATCACAATCTCGACAAGTCTGTATTGCTGGAAAAGCTGGCGCGGCAAATTCCGCTCAAATTCGTGGGCGAGCCCAACGATATCGCCAATGCCGTGGTCTATCTCGCCAGCGACGAGAGCCGCTTCATGACCGGTGCCGAGCTCAAGCTCGATGGCGGCATTTCCGCGATGTAATTCCACGACTGCAGAATCAAGAGAGGGGCCATGCGGCCCCTCCCGGTTCTCTATGTGTGAGCCACGGCCGGCACGAGAGCCGGGACGGTTGGCGTGGGGCCGTGGTCAGTCTGCGATCAGTGCGATCGCCAGGTAAAGCAGGATGAAGCTGCCAAATCCGAGCAGTGTTCCTGCGACGAAGCCGAGGCGGACCCAGGTGGCGTCGATGTCGAAATAGCGCGCGATGCCGGAACAGACCCCCATCATCTTGCCATTCGTGCGATCAAGCGCGAAGCTCTTGGCTGGACGGACGGCATCGTCCCCTTCGCGGAATTTCAGATTGCTCATGCGATAAGTCCATTGGGCGATGCAGGTACGATGGCGGTGGCGAAAAAGAGGGCTGAAAGGGCCAGTGAAAAGGCGGCTGCGAAGAGCTTGTGGCCGTTGTCAGAGTTGAACATGTTTTCCTCCTGAAGAATGTGGGCGGTTGGCCGATCAGGCGACGAGACCGGCGGGGCTTGCGGGGACGATGGCGGCGGCCATGAACATTGCCGAGACGCCCAGGGCGAAGACGGCGGCGAGTGCACGGTTGCTGGCATATTCGAAGATGGACATTGTGTTGCTCCTTGATCCTTGGTTCGTTTTTCCCGGACCATCCGGGATGCCAAGTACTTTGCAACGGGTGTGCCAAACTCGAAAAATAGCGGAATTCCGTCAATTCTTCCTGAACCATGAGAGCAGACGTCGTTCACCAATCCGAAAGGTTGGGGAATTTCCCCAACTGTTGGAAATGATATGTTTTGAAGTGGCGGGCATGGCGACGGCGCGCTATCGAACGCTCACCTCATGGCGCTCGATCGCATCTCCCTGACCGACTTTCGCAACCACGGTTCGACCGAACTGGGCGATACCGCGCAATTCAATCTGCTCGTGGGCGAAAACGGTGCGGGAAAGACCAATATTCTCGAAGCGCTTTCCCTGCTTGCCCCAGGGCGCGGCCTGCGCCGCGCTGCCATGGGCGACATAGTCCGCAATGGCAGCGATGCTGGCTTCGGCGTGGGGGCCAGCCTGCTGCAGGATGGTGAAGCCGTACGGCTCGCCACATATTCGGAAAGCGCCAACCCGGGCCGCCGCCGCGTCCGGATAAACGGGGCGGAAAGCAGTGCGACCAGCCTCGGGGAATGGCTCGCAGTGACATGGCTCACTCCCGCCATGGATGGCTTGTTCACCGGCGCCGCCGGCGACCGCCGCCGCTACATGGACCGGCTGGCGCTTGCGCTCGAACCAGCGCACGCCAGTCATGCAGCCCGCTACGAAGGTGCCCTGCGCGAACGCAATCGCCTGTTATCCGATCTGCGAGAGCCTGAGAGCGCATGGCTCGATGCCATCGAAGCCCAAATGGTTCAGCATGGCTCCGCCCTAATGGCAGGCCGCGCGCGGCTCGTCGAAACACTGGCGGTAAGGCTGGCGGAAATGCCTGCCGAGCCGTTTGCTCGCCCCGCCCTTACCTATGCCCCCAGCGCGCCCGATCATTCGGATGGTCTGTCGCAAGCGCTCTATGACAACCGCAAGCGCGACCGCGCCGCACAGCGCACCCTGCTCGGCCCGCATCGCGACGAGCTTGAAGTCATCCACGCAGCCAAGCGGGTCCCCGCTGCGCAAAGCTCGACAGGTGAACAGAAAGCGATGCTGGTCGCCATGACGCTGGCCCATGCCGGGCTGGCGGCACAAGGGCGAGCAGGTTTGCTCTTGCTGGACGAAGTGGCCGCGCATCTCGATCCCGTTCGCCGCGCCGCTCTTTTCGAACAATTGCGCAGCAGTGGAGCGCAGGTCTGGATGACTGGAACCGAGCCAGCCCCTTTCAGCAGCATAGCGACGGAATCCGCCGTCTGGGCTGTAACGGCGGGCTCAGTGACGCGCGCCTAGGGCTTGGGCGGCAGCGCCTTTTCCACATCGCCCATGGTATTGCGCACCAGCGCCGCAATTCCATCAGCCGTGGGATGGATGCGGTCGTCGAGGAAGAGGCTACGGTCCTCATAGATGCTCTCGAGCCAGAACGGGATCAAAGCCGCATCGTATTGGCTGGCAAGCTCGCTATACAGGCTGTCGAACTGCTGCTGGTATTCCGGCCCATAATTCGGCGGCGCCCGCATGCCCATCAGCAGGACAGGGATCTCTCGCTGGCTCAGTTCCTGCAGCATCGCCTCGAAATTGGCGCGTGTCTGTCCAGGCTGGATACCGCGCAGCATATCATTGCCGCCAAATTCGAGGATGACCAGATCGGGTTTGACCTCCTGCGCATCGAGCGTGAAGGCCAGCCGCTGCAGACCGGCTGCACTGGTATCTCCCGAAACGCCGGCATCGATCACCCGCGCGTTGATTCCGCCCTTGCGCAGTGCATCTTCAAGCTGTTCGGGATAGCCCTCGTTCTCTTCCAGCCCATAGCCTGCGAACAGGCTGTCGCCGAAAGCCAGTATGCGCCTCTCCGGCCCTTCGACAGCGATATCGGCCGCAGGGGTTTGCTGGCTCGCTTCCGTTTCGGTTGATGGCGCCACATCTTGCGCACCACCGCAAGCGGACAGTGCCATGGCGGCGAACAGGATCGACAAATGCCGCAAACGCATCGGCGAGTTTCCTTGTGCAGTTTTCCGCTCCATGCCATCGCAGTACCGTGACGAACTCTCAAGCAGCGATTTCCGCCCGCAACCTCACCCTGACTCTCGGCTCCAGCGATGCTCCCGTCGAAATCCTTCGCGGGATCGATCTCGACATTGCGCGTGGATCGACTGTCGCACTGCTCGGTCCTTCCGGCTCGGGCAAAAGCTCGCTGATGGCCGTTCTTTCCGGCCTCGAGCGTGCCAGCGGAGGAACCCTGCTCGTGGCGGGCGAAGATTTCGCGACGCTGGACGAGGACGCTCTTGCGCATGCCCGGCGCGGGCGCATCGGCATCGTGTTGCAGGCGTTCCACCTGTTACCGACCATGACCGCGCTGGAAAACGTCGCCATCCCGATGGAACTGGCTGGCGAACGCGACGCCCAAGCGCGGGCCAAAGCCGAACTCGAAGCGGTTGGCCTTGGCCACAGGCTGGATCATTACCCGCAGCAATTGTCGGGCGGCGAACAGCAGCGCGTCGCTATCGCCCGTGCAATCGCCCCGCGTCCCGACCTGATCTTCGCCGATGAGCCTACCGGCAATCTCGATGCCGCCACGGGTCACGAAATCGTGGAACTTCTCTTCAACCGCCGCGCCGAAACCGGAGCGACATTGCTCGTCATTACGCACGATCCCGAACTTGCCGAGCATTGCGAGCGCGTGCTGCAGCTCGGTGATGGCCGCATCGCCAGCGACACTGCGGCGTGACCTGGGCGATTGCCTGGCGGATCGCGCGCCGCGATCTCAACGCTCGCTTTCGCGGCTTGCGCCTTCTGCTCGTTTGTCTGTTTCTCGGCACGGGAGCATTGGCGGCGATCGGATCGCTGACCGCAGCGATCGAGCGCGAGATCGAAACCAACGGCCGGACCTATCTCGGCGGCGATCTGCAGATCGAACTCTGGCAGCGTGATCTCACCGATGAAGAACGCGCTGCACTCGGTCAGCTCGGCGATGTTTCAGCCGGAACCCGCATGCAGGCCATGGCGCGATTTGGCGAGCAGGCCGCACCGATCGAACTGAAGGCCGTCGATAAGGCCTATCCGCTTTATGGCGATTTGACCCTCGAGGACGGCCGTACGGTGGGCGCTCCAGGTTCCGACGAAGCCTGGCTGTCGCAGGGCGCAGCCGATCGCTTGGGCGTCGCGCCGGGCGACACTATCGACATCGGCACGGAGAAGTTGTCGATCGGCGGGATCATCGCCGATGAACCCGATCGTCTCGGTGAAGGTTTTCAGTTGGGTCCGACGATCATCGTGGCAGAGGATCTACCCACCCGCGCAGGGCTGATCGCGCCAGGATCGATGTATCAGTCCAAGACTAGGGTTCGTTTCACGCAAAGCCGCGATACCGAGGCGGTCGGCGAAGAACTGAAGCAGCAATTCCCCGACGCCGGCTTCGATATCGACACGGCGGACCGGGCAGCACCCGGCACCGACCGGTTCGTGGACCGCATGAGCGAATTTCTGACGCTTGTCGGCCTCGCGGCACTGGTCATTGCCGGTATCGGTATCGGAGGGGGCGTCACATCCTATCTCGACGCCCGCAGGCAGGGGATCGCCACCCTCAAGATCCTCGGCGCCACCAGCAATGACATCGCGCGCATATACGCACTGCAAATCGTCGCGGCTACGCTGGCGGGCAGCCTTGCAGGGATTGCCGCCGGCATCGCCATCGTTCCGCTTCTGGCAACGGCGTTGCAGGGTCTGCTGCCCGTTTCCAGCGGAGTGATCATCGATCCCGGCGCGATCGTGTTGGCATTGACCTATGGTATGCTGGTGGCGCTGGTATTCGCGGCCCCGCCCTTGCTGCGCGCCCGCAATTTCCCGGCCATGGCGCTGATGCGCGCCCGCGTCGCGCCGCTGGCGCGCGATCCCCGCGCACTGGTTTTGGTCGGCGGGGGTCTCGCCGCCATCGTCGCCCTGGCCCTGCTGACATCCGACAACCCCATGCTTTCGGGCAGCTTCCTGGCCGGAGCCGCCGCCATACTCGGCCTGCTCGCCTTGCTCGGCCTTGGCATTCGCCGGCTCGCCGCCGCCCTTCCCCGCCCGCGCAACCCGGTCGCGCGCAATGCGCTCGCCAACCTACATCGCCCCGGCTCATCCACCGGCGCGCTGGTAACCGCCCTCGGTTTCGGACTTTCAGCCTTTGTCCTGCTGGCAGCGGTTCAGAGCGCCATCGACGGCAATATCGCCAAACGCGTGCCGGACCGTGCGCCCGACTATTTCGTGCTCGATATCCCGCGCGATCAGGTCGACGAATTCGAGACGTTGGTCCGCAATGCGGATCCGGGCGCAAGCTGGCGCACGGTCCCTGCACTGCGTGGCTCCGTCCTCGCATTCGGCTCCGAAGGGGCAATGACCCGCACCGCTGATCTGGACGAAATTCCGGACGGCGCGTGGGCCCTGCGCGGGGAACGCGGCCTGACCTATGCCGATCGTCTGCCGGAAGGCAACGAGTTGACCGAAGGCACGTGGTGGGGCCCAATGTATGCAGGCGAGCCGCTGGTTTCGGTCGACGAGGATTTTGCCGACGCCGCCGGCCTGAAGGTCGGCGACATGCTGACCTTTGGCGTACTCGGCGTAGAGCGGACCGCCCGCATCGCCAATCTGCGCCGCATCGACTGGGAAAGCATGGGCTTCAACTACGTCTTCGTGCTCAGCCCCAACGCCCTTCAGGATGCGCCGCATAATCTCGCGGCGACCGTCGAGCTCAGCCGGGGCACGCCGACCGGCCCGCTGTTGCAATCGCTGGTGGCCGCCCTACCCTCGACTTCGGTGATCGAGGTTGGCGGTGTGCTGGAACAGGCGCGGACCATCCTGGAACAGGTCGGCTTTGCCACACTCGCCGCCGCCAGCGTCGCGGTCCTCGCCGGTCTTGCCGTTCTGCTGGGCGCCATTGCCGCCGCGCGCGCGGCGCGGACGTACGATACCGTCATCCTGAGGGTGCTAGGTGCCGATCGCCGCCAGATCATTGCTATGCAATTGATTGAATACGTCGCCTTGGCGGCAACGCTTGCGGTCGTGGCGCTTGGCATCGGCAGCCTTGCTGCATGGTTGGTCATCACGCAGTTGTTCGAATTCGACTGGTTGCCGGATTGGGGCCAAGTGCTCGCTGTGCTTGGCCTCGGCGTCTTCGTCGTTCTGGCCTTCGCTCTTGGCGCTTCGATGCCGCTACTGCGTGCCAAACCTGCGCAGGCGTTGCGAGACCTCTAAGAGCCAAGGCGATCTAAAAAAAAGCCCCGCGAGAACGCGGGGCTCCAAGATAAAGCGCTCGGTGCAATGCACGAGCCCTTCGGGTCGCATCTGCGATATATCACGCATCCAGCTGGACTACCGCGTAATGCGTATATGCTGTGCCGAAATGGGACAAAAGAAAAAGGGGGCCGCGCGGGCCCCCTTCTCCATTCCAATTTTTCTTGCGATCAGAAGCGATAGCGAACCGTGGCGCCATAGGTGCGCGGCTGGTTGGGATAGCCCGAGATCGTACCCGGCTGTGCAACACCCGGGAATATCTGCGACAGATAGCGCTGATTGGTCAGATTACGGACAAAACCGCTGATTTCGAACCCGTTTTCGAGCGCGAGGGTCAGCGACCCGTTCACCTGATTCACTTCGCGGCGATAGTTGCGCGCAAGGGCGATCGGATCCGGAGCGTCCGGTACGCCGTCGAGGATCTGAGTATTGCTCTCGTGATAGTAGTCCAGGCGGCCAATCAGCAGATTGCCCGTATTGCCGAACTCGTGCGTGTAGGTTGCCGAAGTCGCAATGGTGAATTCCGGAACACCGGCGACCTGCTGTCCGGAAAGGTCACCAACGACCGATCCGGGGAAGCTGTCATACTTCGAATCCAAATAGGTCAGTGCGAAGGTGAACACGAGCGGATCGATCGGCGTGAGCGTCGAATCGAATTCGAAACCACGGACCGACTGCGATCCGGCGTTGACCAGCGCGAAACCTGTGCCGGTGAAGGCGTTCGACTGGAAACCGTCGATGGTCTGATCGAACAATGCCAGGTTGAAGGCCATCCGGTCGAAATCGGCCTTGAGGCCCACTTCGTAAACTTCCGATTCCTCCGGAGCCGCGAAGCGCGAACCAGTAGAAAGGTTCGGCACCGCAATACCGGCATCGCGGATCGGCGAAGATGGCGCGAGGATGGTCGAACCGAAAGGACCAGGCGTGTAATCGGCGTTGGTCGGGCGGCTGTCGCGTGACAGGTTGACCGAGCTGGCCTTGAAGCCCGTCGCATAGGTGAAATAGGCATTCAGGCGATCGCTGACATCGTAAGCCACACGAAGCGTGTAGCTCAGATTGTCATCATTCGTCCTACCCGGCTCTACTGCGTTGGGCACCGCCAGGAACGGCGGCAGGAACTGCAGCGCCTGGAGGGGGAGCAACTGGTTACAGGCGGGCGGCGGCGAACCGGCCGAGCACGGCGTGGTCGCAATCGTTGCGATCTGCTGGAAGCCGGCCGGCTGGGCAGCAGCGAACTGCTGGATCACGCCGGGCGTCACCTGCGAGGTGGGGATCTGCAGCGCCTGCGCGATACCGCCAACGATGACAGCATCGACGAAGTTCACATTCGCCAGCGGATCGAAGGAATCCTGACGGAGCGAGAAATCCTTCTTGTCGTCGGTGTAGTTGAAGCCGGCGGTGAGGGTCAGGCGATCCGTCACTTCGAAATCGACCTGGCCGAAGACCGAGTAGGATTCGTTATCGAGCGTGAAGAATTCTCGGGTCGAAGGACCTTCTGCGAAGGTAGCGCCGACCGGAATGCCGAGCTGCGATTCAACGAAGGACAGCGTCCCGGGAGTGCCGCCACCTGCCAGCAGATCGAAGAACGCGCGTGCATCTTCGCCATTGTCGAGACCGCTGTTCTGCTTTGCCTTCTCGTTGAAGTAATAGCCACCGAGCAGGAAGTTCACCGGACCGTCGAAGTCGGACGCGACGCGCAGTTCCTGCGTGAAGGTGTCGACCGCCTGGTTGCGGAACTCGCTGACCACGGCCGCGCTGGAGAAGTCCACGTCCTGCTGGTTGAACGCGCGCAGTTCGCGATAGGCCGTGATCGACGTCAGCGTCAAAGAGCCGAGGTCGAGGTCGGCCTGGACCGAACCGCCATAGTTCTCGATGTCGTTGACCGGCAGCGTGTCGAGGAAGGCACGGTCGGAAAACACGTCTTCAACTGCCAGCTGGCCGCCAACGGCGAACAGCAGCGGGACGGTCGGACCGGCAAGAACGTTGCCGGCATAGCAGCACAGTTCGTCGATCTTGGAATAGTCGCCGATCGCGCGAATCCTAAGCGGGCCACCATTGTCGAACAGCAGCTGGCCGCGAACGACGTAGCGATCGCGTTCATTGATCTTTTCATCGAGGTTCACGACGTCGACGAAACCGTCGCGCTTGTTGTAGGTACCGTCGAGAGAGAAAGCGATCGAGTCCGTAAGCGGGCCGGTAATGTCGGCCTTGGCGACGATCTGGTCAAAATTGCCGTAGGTGAAGCTGGCCGAACCGCCGAACTCGAACTGCGGCTCACGGGTAACGACCGAGATGACGCCGGCGCTGGCGTTCTTGCCGAACAGCGTGTTCTGCGGTCCGCGCAGCACTTCGATGCGGCTCACATTGGCGAGGTCGTTGATCGAGGATGCCGAGCGCGAACGATAGACGCCGTCGATGAATACGCCGACGGACGGTTCAATACCGACGTTGTTGGCGCCGTTGCCAAAGCCGCGAATGATGAAGGTGGTGTTTGCCGAACTCTGGAGCTGGCTGACGCGCAGCGACGGGGCAACCGTCTGAAGGTCCTGCAAGTCGCGGATTTCCGCACGCTCCAGCGTTTCGCCGCTGGTCACGCTGACCGAGACGGGCGTTTCCTGCAGGGTCTGCTCGCGCTTGGTGGCGGTAACGATGATGACATTGCCGGTCGAGGCATCGGCAGCATCGGGGATGTTGTCGCCGTCGCTGTCGGTCTGCTGCTGGACCTCCTCCAGATCTGTATCTTGTGCCGAAACGCTCGCCGGGATCGCAACAGCAGCTACCCCTGCAAGCATGACGGTACGGACGGTCGCGGTGCGGCCGAAAGCGGTGAATTTCATGAAAGGTCCTCTTCTCTCAAGACGTATCTTGGTCCGCTGCGCGGCTCCCAAAATGCGCGCATGCAAGGGCGCAACTACCAGACTCCCCCGCCCTCTCAAGCATTTAGCGGACCAACGCCATAGCTGACTCGACGACTGTGCCTTTCGCGCTACACCGCAACACCTTGCCGCATTGCAGCATCTCCGCTAGGGGCGCGACCGAAACAAGCAGTGCCACTGGGCGTTGACGCTACGGCACCCTAATCGAAAGCACACTTCATGTCCCGCGACCTGCGCAACGTGGCGATCATCGCCCACGTCGACCATGGCAAGACCACTCTTGTCGATCAGCTTTTCCGCCAGTCCGGCACCTTCCGCGAAAACCAGCGCGTGGAAGAACGCGCGATGGATTCGAACGACCTGGAAAAAGAACGCGGGATCACGATCCTTGCAAAGTGCACCAGCGTCGAGTGGAACGGAAAGCGCATCAATATCGTCGATACCCCGGGCCACGCCGACTTCGGCGCCGAGGTCGAGCGTATCCTTTCGATGGTCGATGGCGTCATCCTGCTGGTCGACAGCGCCGAAGGCCCGATGCCGCAGACCAAGTTCGTTACCGGCAAGGCACTCGCCCTCGGTCTGCGTCCGATCGTCGTGGTCAACAAGATCGACCGTGGCGATGCGCGTCCCCAAGAAGTCCTCGACGAAGTCTTCGACCTCTTCGCTTCGCTCGATGCCAATGACGACCAGCTCGATTTCCCCAGCCTGTGGGCTTCGGGTCGCGATGGTTATGCCAGCGATGACGAACACGCCCGCGACGGCAATCTAGAACCGCTGTTCCAGTTGATCGTCGATCACGTACCCGCGCCGGGCCTCGATGCGGAAGCGCCTTTCAGCTTCCTCGCCACTCTGCTCGACCGCGACAATTTCATGGGCCGTGTTCTGACCGGACGCGTTCAGTCGGGCAAATTGAATGTCAACGATCCGATCCATGCGCTCGATTCACAGGGCAATGTGATCGAAGTCGGCCGCGCGACGAAGCTGCTGAGCTTCGATGGCCTCGACCGCGTACCGGTCGATAGCGCCGAAGCGGGCGACATCATCGCTCTTGCAGGTCTGGAAAAGGCCACGGTGTCGAACACCGTCGCAGATCCGAGCGTAAAGACGCCGATCGAAGCCCAGCCGATCGATCCGCCCACGCTCGCCATGCAGTTCTCGGTCAATGACAGCCCCCTCGCCGGTCGCGAAGGCAGCAAGGTCACCAGCCGCATGATCCGCGATCGCCTTTACCGCGAAGCGGAAACCAATGTCGCCATCCGCATCACGGAAAGCGAAGACAAAGACAGTTTCGAAGTCGCCGGTCGCGGCGAACTCCAGCTCGGCGTGCTCATCGAGACGATGCGCCGCGAAGGGTTCGAACTCGGCATCAGCCGCCCACGCGTGCTGTTCCGCACCGAGAATGGTCAGCGCATGGAACCGTTCGAGACGGTCGTCATCGACGTGGACGACGAACACTCCGGTACCGTCGTCGAGAAGATGCAGCGCCGCAAGGCAGAGCTTACCGAGATGCGCCCGTCGGGCCAGGGCAAGACGCGCATCACCTTCTCCGCTCCCAGCCGCGGCCTCATCGGTTACCACGGCGAATTCCTGTCCGACACGCGCGGCACGGGCATCATGAACCGCCTGTTCGAGAAGTACGATACCTATCGCGGCCCCATCGAAGGACGCCAGAACGGCGTGCTTATCTCGATGGTCCCGGGTGAAGCAGTCCCCTATGCGCTTAACGCTCTGGAAGACCGCGGCGAATTGTTCATCCGTGGCGGCGCCAAGATCTATGAAGGCATGATCATCGGCGAAAATGCCAAGCCGGACGATCTCGAAGTGAACCCGATGAAGTCGAAGCAGCTCACGAACTTCCGTTCGACCGGCAAAGACGACGCCATCCGCCTGACTCCTCCCCGCGTCATGACGCTGGAACAGGCCATCGCCTATATCGATGACGACGAAATGGTCGAAGTCACGCCCGAGAGCATTCGCCTGCGCAAGGCGATCCTCGATCCGCATGAACGCAAGCGCGCCAAGCGCGCAGCGCAGAGCTAAGCTCTTCGCCGACGCTGCCGCCGGCATCGGCTACGGAAAGTAGCGCGGCGGCAGCAGCAAATCGGGCATACAAAAAGGGCGGCCGCAGCGATGCGACCGCCCTTTCTATTTTAGCTTGTGACCTGGATCAGAAGCGGAAGTTGAGACCCGCACGGAACGAGTTCACTTCGAGCTGACGTCCGGTCGAACGCAGGTTCGTTTCGCCCGAGTCGAGCAGGAACGGGTTGGTTGCAGGAGCCGAACCGGCGCCGACTACAACGTAATAATCGTCCTTTTCGAAGTGGGTACGAAGGTATTCCACGTTCAGGCTGATGCTGTCGGTCAGGTAGATTTCTGCACCTGCGCCGTACTGTGCACCCCACAGCCACTCATCGCCGTTCACCGGGGTGAAGCTGTTGGCAGTGTTGGTCGTGGTGAATTCGTGATCGATCCGGCCATACGTCACACCACCGGTGGCGTAGAGAAGACCGCGGCCATCACCGGGCGAGATACCGAGGCGTGCGCGAAGAGCGCCAGCATAATCGATCTCACGGGCAATGGTGTAGCTCGCAGGCGTCGTGCTGAACCCGGTGGTGTAATCGGTAGCGTTCGACTTCGAACCCTCCAGCACCACACCGGCTACGAACATGTCGCCAATGCGACGGTCCATACCGATCTTGATGGCGTAGCCCAGTTCCTGTTCGTCGTCGCTGCAGGTCGGCGTAGCCGGACCAGCATTCGGCCGACCGTTGCACAGACCGGGAGAGAACGCATCTGCACCGGTAATGGTGCGCACGACATCGTTGTATTCACCGTCGCCGTCGGTGTCGAAAGCCAGACCTTCGTCCTTGCCATCGTCGATGGATTCGACGCTGAGCGTGCCGCCGACATAGACGCCGTTGAAGTAGTCCGGATTGCTGTCCTGCGCGAAGGCAGGCTGAGCGATTGCGCCCGCCAGAACGGCGGTTGCCAGAAGTGTCGATTTTTTCATTGAGAAACCCTGTAACTGTTTGACCCTGTTGCAACACAGACGCCCGAGGCTGGCCCGCGTTCCCTTGCTAAATGCAGCTTTTCTGAAGTGTCGCTTTCAAGTCACACTCGGGTTTTCGCATCGGCGCGGTATCGATGACGCACAGCGGCGGTTTTCCACCCGAAACCCGTGCAGTGGCCATTGGTCCGCGGTTCTGTTAAAGGGCGCACCCATGCCAACGGGAACATATATTTCACTCGCCTTATATTTTATTCTCATGATCGCGATCGGTCTGTGGGCCTGGAAACGCTCCACCGACACCAGCGAAGGGTATCTCCTCGCCGGTCGCAATCTGCACCCTGCAGTTGCTGCGCTTTCGGCTGGCGCTTCGGACATGAGCGGCTGGTTGCTGCTCGGCCTACCCGGCGCGCTGTATGCCAGCGGCCTGGTCGAAGCATGGATCGGCATCGGTCTTTTCATCGGCGCACTGGCCAATTGGTTCATCGTGGCGCCGCGTCTGCGCGAACAGACCGAGAGCTATGGCAATGCGCTGACCATTCCGGAATTCCTCGCCAATCGCTTCCCAGACAGGGCCGTGGCGCTGCGGGTCGTGTCGGCTTTGATCGTGGTGGTCTTCTTCGCGGTATATACCGCCGCAGGACTTGTCGGTGGCGGCAAGCTGTTCGAAACGAGCTTTGCAGGACTGTTCGGCGATGTGGGCATGTCCGATTACATGTTGGGCATCTGGATCACGGCGCTGGTCGTGCTTGCCTACACCATGGTTGGCGGTTTCCTGGCGGTGAGCCTGACGGACTTCGTCCAGGGCCTCATCATGGTCGTCGCGCTGGTTGTAATGCCCCTGGTCGTGATGTTCGGCGAAGGTGGCAGTGCGGGCGGTTCGCTCACGCAGGTTCCTGTTGAAGGCTTTCTCAGTCTTACCAACGGCCTGACCGTTCTTGGCTTCATCAGCGCTGTAACCTGGGGTCTTGGCTACTTCGGTCAGCCGCATATTATCGTGCGCTTCATGGCAATCGATACGGTGGCGAAGGTTCGGCCCGCTCGTAACATCGGCATGACGTGGATGGGCGTAGCCCTGCTCGGCTCCATCGGCATCGGGATCGCGGGCCGCGCCTTTACGCAGCGCAATGGCATTGTCGTCGAAGATCCCGAAACGATCTTCATCGTCCTGGCGAACCTATTGTTCCATCCACTGGTGACCGGCTTCCTTCTCGCTGCGCTACTGGCAGCCATCATGTCGACGATTTCCTCCCAGTTGCTGGTCGCCTCCAGTTCGCTGACCGAGGATTTCTACAAGCTCTTCTTCCGCAAGAATGCCTCCGAACGTGAGAGCGTGAATGTGGGGCGCATCTGCGTCGCTCTCGTGGCGATCGCGGCCATCATCATAGCCAGCGACCCCGAGAGCGAGGTGCTCGGCCTCGTTTCCAACGCATGGGCCGGCTTCGGCGCGGCGTTCGGCCCGCTTATCATCCTGTCGCTGACGTGGGATCGCATGACGGGCACGGGTGCAGTCGCCGGTCTCGTTACCGGTGCTGCCGTTGTCATGGCCTGGATCGCGCTCGGCTGGAATTCGGCCCTGCCGGGAATGGATCAGGGCCTGTACGAGATCGTGCCCGGCTTCATTGCCGCCTGGATTGCAATCGTCATGGTGAGCAAGGCAACGTCGGGAACGACCGACCGCCCCTTGCCAGCCTGACACGCTTTCTTCACACGTCTCCCAAACGGAGGAGACGAATATGAAAGCGTTACTGGCCGGCGCTGCCGCCCTTGCCCTGACCGTGAGCCCTGCCACCGCGCAGGTCTCCGCGGATAAGCCCTCTGTCGAACAGCAGATTGGCGCCGGCGGCCGTCCGGTCGGCGCGAACTGGTCGCGCAGTCCGGTAATCGCACAGCATGGCATGGCGGCCACCGCGCATCCCCTTGCCACGCAAGTCGCGCTCGACGTTCTCAAGGATGGCGGCAACGCGGTCGATGCGGCGATTGCCGCCAATGCCGCGCTCGGCCTGATGGAACCCACCGGCAACGGCATAGGCGGCGATCTGTTCGCGATCATCTATGATCCCAAGAGCGGAAAGCTTTACGGCATCAACGGTTCGGGCCGCAGCCCCAAGGGCCAGACGCTCGACCAGCTCAAACAGAAACTGAACGGCGCCGACGCCCTGCCTCCCTATGGCGCATTGCCGATTACCATTCCGGGCACGGTTGATGCGTGGTTTGCCATGCACGACCGGTTCGGCAAGCGTCCGATGGCCGATAACCTTGCACCTGCCATACGGTATGCCCGCGAAGGTCACCCCATCGCCCCGGTCATCGGCATGTATCTCGACCGGGCGTTCAAGGCCTATTCCGCGCGCGAGGATGAATTCGATTTCTCCAATGCGCGCAAGGTCTGGTTCGCCGACGGCGCCCCCGAGGCTGGTGAGATTTTCCGCAACCCCGACCTTGCCAATACGCTCGAGACCATCGCCCGCGAGGGGCGTGACGCCTATTACGATGGTGCGCTCACCGATGTCATGGTGGACTATCTCCAGGCTCAGGGCAGCGCCTTCACCCGCGATGATTTCGCCTCCCATCACAGCGAGTGGGTCGAGCCTGCCTGTGCGGAATACAAGGATGGCTACGAACTGTGCGAACTGCCACCGAACAGCCAGGGCTTTGCTGCTTTGCAGATGGTCAACATTCTCAAGAATATCGACCTGTCGCAGTGGGAGCGTGGCAGTCCTGAAGCGATGCACTATCTCGTGGAAGCGAAGCGCCTCGCTTACGCTGACGTTGCACGTTTCTACGCCGATCCGGATTTCAGCCCGTTCCCGCAGGCCTTGCTATCGGACGAATACGGTGCGGAGCGGTTCGGACTCATCGATCCGGCTCGTGCCACTCCGGAATTCGGACCGGGCGAGCCGAAGCTTGAGGGTGAAGGCGATACCACCTACATGACAGTGGTGGACGGCGATGGCATGATGGTCAGCCTTATCCAGTCGAACTATCGCGGCATGGGCGGCGGGCTGGTTGCGCCCGGCACCGGCTTCATGTTCCAGGATCGCGGCGAACTATTCAGCCTCGATCCGGCGCATCCCAATGCCTACGAACCCGGAAAGCGCCCCTTCCAGACGATCATCCCGGCGTTCGTGAAGAAGGATGGCCAGCCCTACATGACCCTTGGCCTGATGGGCGGCGGCATGCAGCCGCAGGGCCATGTGCAGGTACTCGTCAACATCGTCGATTACGGCATGAACCTGCAAGAAGCAGGCGATGCCGCGCGCTTCAACCACGATGGTGGCCCACAGCCGACAGAGGCGCTGAACGGTCCCTTTGCCGACCCGCTCGGCACCCTGTTCGTCGAACCCGGCATTCCTGCCGAAACGGTGGAGCGGTTGCAGGCCATGGGCCACAAGGTCGAAGTGATCGACAACGGCATCATGTTCGGCGGATATCAGGCAATCGCCCGCGATCCCGAAACCGGCGTGCTGACCGGCGCAACCGAAATGCGCAAGGATGGGCAGGCCAGCGGGTACTGATCCCGCGCCGGCCTTCCCTTTCCGGCAACCTTAGAAGTCGATCGAGACCGATCCCCGGAAGGTACGCGGGCGCCCCTGCAGCAGCCGCGCCGTGTCTCCCGATGCGAACGCACTGTATGACGAGCTCCAGAACCGTTCGTCGGTCACATTGTCGACGCCGAAGCGCAGGGTGATCGGCGCGCCGCCCGCTGCAAGCACATAGCGGGCTCCGAGGTCGAGCGTGGTCCAGTCGTCCAGATAGCTGGTATTGGTCACGTTTGCAGCCTGCTCACCCGTATGGATAGCGCGTCCGGTCAAGGTGAAACCGGGCACGAAGGGCACGTCCCATTCGACATTGGCGTTCAGGGTGTAGTCGGGCACACCCAGCGCATCGTTGCCTTCGTTCACGCCTCCAGGGGTACGCTTGAGCTTCGCATCGACCACCGACCCGCCGGCTATCAGGCGCAGTCCATCTGTCGGCTGGACCGTAAAGAACAGCTCGATCCCACGGTTGCGCTGCTCCCCATATCGGCCGAACCGCAGCTGCCCCGGCACGTCGGGATCAACCGCGAGATAGCTGCTGGGCTGTTCGATCGTGAATAGCGCAAGGCTCGCCTGTACACGGTCCAGCCCGATCTTTCCGCCGACTTCATATTGCACGGATCGCGCCGGTGCGAGCGCCTGTCCACCATTTGTAACCGGCAATTCTCCCGATCCGGGATTGTCCGGATCGATGCCGCTGACAGGCGCGCGGGCGCCAGGTTGCAGCCCCTCGATGCGGTTGGCGAACAGCGAAATCCGCTCGGCCGGCTTGACCACCAGGCCGACAACCGGGGTGATCGCCGAGGTGCTGAGCCGGCCCGTGAAGTCGCCGGTCGCAACGTCGTAGTTCTTCTGCGTGATTTCCTGAAGCCGCAACCCGCCCGTCAACAGGATGCGATCGTTCCAGAAACCGATGGTGTCGGAAGCAAATGCGCTAAGCTGAACCGATCGCGAATTGAGCTTTGGATCGTCCAGATCCCCGCTGGCAAAAGTGCTGACAGGGGAAATGGGCGCGTCCACAGGGTCGTAAAGATTGGTGTCGTACCCCGCGCGGAAATCGAAGGCGGTACGGAATTGCTGCCAGTTGATATTGCCGCCGAAGTTGATTTCGTGCGTCACGGCCTCGCCCAGTTTGACGCGCAGCCCCGCTTCCACTGCCTCATTGTTGATGCGCGCGGGAATGATGGACGGGCCGATCGTGCCAGCACCCGTTTCGGCATCGGTTATGGTGATCCCGCCGTAAGTGCCCTCTTCATTGCCATCCAGCGCGCCGCCACTGACATAAAGCATGGCATTGTCGGCTACATCGTATTCGATGCGGGCAAGGCCGAAAATGTCCTGCAGCTCGGTACGGGCGAAAGACGGACCATAATTGAGATCCGCCTCGGGCACTTTGGGAATTGCGCCGTTGCCGATCACTACCTGCGGGCGAAGATGGTTCACCTCATAACGCTGATAGGCGCCATCCAGCGTGACCCGCAGATTATCGGTAGTCCAGTCGAACGATACGCCGCCAACGATTGTGCGGCGAAACTCGTCGTTCACTGCGACATCGCCGCTGCGATAGGCACCGTTGACCCGCACACCGAACTGGTCATTTTCGCCAAACCGGCGGGCAATGTCTGCGCTGCCGCCGAAATGGCTATCGGACAGATAGCTTGCCGTGACGCGCGTCAGCGGGCTGTCACCTGCACGCTTCAGCTGCAGGCTCACATTGCCGCCGATCCCGGTTCCGCCCGGCGCCGCGCCATTCAGAAATGCGTTCGCCCCGTTCAGCACCTGAACACCCGAATACAGCTCGGGCGCGATAAGCTGGCGCGGGCTGATGCCGTAAAGACCGTTCATCCCGATATCGTCGCCGTAAAGCGGGAAACCGCGGATCACGAACTGTTCCGCTGCATTTCCGAACGCGTAGGTAGTCCGGATCGAAGGGTCGTTTTCCAGAACCTCTCCCAATGTCAGCGGTTGCTGGTTCAGGATCAGGCTTTCATCGAATGTGCGCACCACGAACGGAACGTCCAGAGCATCCTTGGCGCCCAGAACTCCCAGCGTTCCGCCCGAGATGACTTCCGTCTGATTGGCACGCTGGGCGGAAACGACGATCACTTCCTGTGACGTCCCCTCCTGCGCCTGCGCAGGGGCAGCAATGACCGCGGCAATGGCAAATGCCGGAAGCGGGAGGAGGTGCAATTTCATCATTGGTTCTTTCATCGGTTCTAGCGGGAAGTACGGCGCACCAGCGCCGCGAAAATGACGGCCGGGGCAATGCCGACCAGGATCCAGGCTAAAAGGTCACGCGCGCCATCGCCGGTCAGTCCGAGTACGAGTCCGGCGATAGAAGCCACGCCGATCGCAATCGGCCAGCGAAACACCGTGGCAGTGCTCTGACGATGCCGCGTCCTGTGGCTCATGCGGGCATCTCCTTGCGTGCACCAAGGGCGATCTCATCGACGCGGCGGTCGATCTCCCCGCCGCGGCGGCGTAGCCACAGAAAGATGCCAGTCCAAAGCACCCAGATCGTTGCCAGCGTCAGCAGCGCCCACAGGATTTTGAGCGGCAAGCCACCATAATCGCCGAAGTGGAGCGGCTTGGACATCATCAGTGCCTGATTGATTGCAGGCATGGTCCGCGCATCCGTGAGTTCGCCCGTCGCAGCATCGACTAGCGCCGGGGTCAGCAGGTGTTCCGTGACAGGGCGGTCGCCCTGAAAGAAAATCGCATAGTGATGACCGGAACTCCACGATCCGCCGGGAAATCCGATGAACTGCGGGTTACGACCGGGCAGCGCGTCCTGCGCCGCAGCCATGGCCTTGTCGATCGAACCGTAATCTGCGGGCGCCAAGGGCTGCGAACTGGCATAGGCGGCCGTCATTTCCGCAATTTCGCCATTGCGCCACGCGTCCGTCAGCGGATCGGCAAAGGCATTGATCGCACCCGTCGCGCCTACGACGAGCGCCCAGACCAGCGTTACGATACCAAGGAAATTATGCCGATCGAGCCGTTTGACGCGCAGGCTGCGTCGCGTGCGCAGCGTGCCGAACCGCAGTCGGCGCATGAATGGTGCATACAGTACCGTGCCGGATATCAGGGCGACGATGAAGCTGATGCCCATTACGCCGAGAAAAAGCATCCCGGGCAGGCCGAGAAACATGTCCGTATGCAGTTGCAGCAGAAAGTCGAGCAGCGGATTGACCGGCGCAGGCCCCAGCGCTTCGCCTGTAACGCGATCGAGAAATTGGAGATGCATGTCACCGCTTGCCGCATCCGGCGCCGGACCGGTCGTAACGGTCAGCAGCGGGCTGTCCTGACTGAACGCCATGAACAGAGGGACTTCACCGGGACGTTCCGCCAGGGCGCGGTCCAGCATCGTATCCAGCGGTAGTCCGCCTTCCGACGAAGCGACGCCCGACAGCGATTTCTCCGTATCGAAGCCCATGGCGGCATCCATCTCGTCGTGAAAGATCAGCGGCAGTCCGCTCACGCACAACATGAGCAGGAACGCCGTCGGGATGAGGCTGCTCCATTTATGGATCAGATACCAGATTCGGATAGTCGTGCGGCTCACGCCCCGCCCGTTACGAACTCATGGACGGATTGGCAATGATAATCATTCGCAATAGCATGGCTGCGTGTTTGCGTTGCCGAATTTCTACACTTGCGGCGCTTCGGTGCATCTCTTTTCAAAGTCCGTTAGGACGAAATTAACCATGTCTGGGAAATACATTCCTCGATGCGATTGCAGCCTGCCTTCTTAGCCTTTCTCCTTCTGGCCCTGACGGGTTGCGGCGCAGTACCTGGTTCCAAGCCGATTGAACGGGTCGCGCGGCAGGCAGGGTCCGTCCCTGTTGCGGTTGCGCGACCCGAAGTTCGCCAGTGCCAGGCCGAATTGGGGCAGACGGGGTCGCGCTTCTCTCCTTTGACGGACAGGTTTTACGGAGCTGGCTGCTCGACCACGAACAGCGTGAGCCTGCAGGGCGTCGGCGGCGACCGGGGCGAATTTACTGTTACCAATCTGGGCGCTGTGGCCTGTCCGCTCGCCAATACCTTTGCCGCTTGGGCGCGGTACGGAGTCGATCGTGCAGCACGCCAGATCCTTGGCAGCCCGCTGGTTCGCATCGAAACCATGGGCAGCTACTCCTGCCGCAATGTCGCCGGAACCGGCCGTTTGAGCGCCCATTCGCGCGCCGAAGCGATCGATGTATCCGCTTTCGTCCTGGCCGATGGACGCCGTATTTCGGTATTATCGGGCTGGAATGCCTCGCGCCAGGAACGCGAATTCCTGCAGGTCATCCATAAAAGTGCGTGCAAGCGCTTCGGCACCGTACTGGGTCCCGATTACAATCGGGCGCATCACGACCACTTCCATCTGGAGCACGGAACAGGAAGTTTCTGCCGTTAGGCCGCGTTGGCCCCGATCTCTGGTGTTGGATCGTCACCCAGCCGCGCTTCGAAAAACAGCTTCACTGCCTTGGCCAGATGATCGGCATCGAGCTTCGTCATCATGTTGGCCCGGTGGATTTCCACCGTGCGCGGACTGATATGGAGCTCGCGCGCAATGACCTTGTTGCTGCACCCTTCGGTCAACCAGTCGAGCACCTGCCTCTCGCGCGGAGACAGGTTGGCGATCCTGTCGCGCGCTTCCGCAATTCTTCGCCGCGCCATCACGTGATTGTCGGCATCGGTCAAGGTGCGCGAAATCGCTTGGGTGACCCTTTCGCCGCGCAGTGGCAGCTTCATATAGTCCAGAACGCCCGCCTTGATCGCTTCCACAACATGGGTCGGTCGCGGTTCCTGGGGCGTTGCTATGACAGGGATCCAGTACCCTTGGTCTGACAACGCCTTGAGGACGTGCGCAGCGCTTTCGCCCTCCGGATCGTCATAGGCCAGGACTATGCCCGATTGAGGGGGACGCTCCATGAGCTCGGCGACATTAGCATAGATTTCGGAATGAAGCCCAAGACTGTAAATCAGATGAGCCTGCTCCGCCCTGCATCTGCTATTACCACCTACGATATGTACCGTATGCCGTTCGTTCATGATTGACGAGGTGAGGGAATCCGGCACCGACCGTATATCCGTAATATTACGGGTGCGGATTATTACCGAGGCCAAAGACCCCTGATTGGGTAATTTTACCTAGTCGATACGCTATAGTAAAACCCTGTTTTCGTTAATCTTCTCGGTAAAAGCTGTAATCCGGCAGGGAGTGAAAAGCGTTTTTGAGCGCGTCGCCCCAGCTCGAAGAGATCGCCTGGAAGTACGGATCGTCATGCGTGATGCGATGTTCGTGCTTCGGTTTGAACCCGTTGCGTTCGATCACCTGCAGGTCCAGCGGCAAACCGACCGAAAGGTTCGCCTTCAGCGTGGAATCGAAACTGACCATCAGCAGTTTCACCGCATCTTCCATGCTCATTTCCGGATCATAGCCGCGGATGATGATCGGTCGGCCGTATTTGGTCTCGCCGATCTGGAAGAACGGGGTGTCCCGGCTCGCCTCGATGAAGTTGCCTTCGGGGTAGACCATGAACAGCCGCGGCTCCATGCCGGCAATCTGCCCTGCGACGATGATCGACGCCGTGAAGCGCCCCCTGCCCTTCACCCCGTTCGAATCCTGGCGTTCCGCGATGATCGTTCGCAGCAGCTTGCCGATTTCGGTCGCGACCTGGAACATGGTCGGCGATTTGAGGATGATGTTGTCCCGCTCGTCCGGTTCCTTCATCCGTTCCTCGAGCTGGCTGATGACCGCCTGCGTGCTGGCCAGATTGCCGGCCGTCAGCAGCGTGATGATCCGCTCGCCCGGGACGTTCCAGGTGAACATCTTGCGAAAGACCGAGATATTGTCGACGCCGGAATTGGTGCGCGTATCGCTCATCAGGACGAGTCCCTTGTCGAGCATCATGCCCACACAATACGTCATCTGGATTTTCCTCTCGGCAGAATTACTGCTGCACTTGCTGCTGCTCTACCGCCACATCGACTTCGAGCACGGTTGACGTCGTGCCGAAACTGATTCCGGTCACAGGCGCGGCATCGCGATAATCGCGGCCGGTTGCAACCCGTACATATCGTTCGTCCGGGCTGATCCCGTTGGAAATATCGAATCCGACCCAGCCAAGTTCATCGACATAGGCTTCCGCCCAGGCATGGCCCGCCTCCTGCTCGACCCGGTCGTTCATCATCAGATAGCCGCTGACATATCGCGCCGGAATGCCCAGCGAACGGGCGATACCGATGAAGATATGCGCGTGGTCCTGGCACACGCCGTTTGCCGCCGCATAGGCTTCTTCGGCGATGGTGCGCGAATGGGTCGTCCCGGTCTTGTATTCGACCCGGTCGAGGATCGCGCCGGACAGGTGATGCAACGTATCGAGGCGACTTTCGCTGCGCTTGCCCACTTCACCGGCCAGCTTGCGCATTCCGGGGCCTGGCGTCGTCTGCGGTGTCTGCGCCAGAAAGCTCCACAGCGGAAGATGTCCTGCATGGCGCCCGATCACGCCCGCGTGATCGTGGGTATCCACCCGCCCGCGGCAGGTGACGGTCACCTCCTGCGCCCCGGTTTCGACCGAGACCAGGTTTACCGTGTTGTGATGCTGGTCCTCGTAAACGAACTCGGGATGGGCATTGTGATATTCCATCTCCCATTCGAGGATTTCCTGCCCCTGCGTCTGCTTCGGGGTCAGCCGCAGGCGCTGCAACGCATGAACCACGGGCGTGTCGAATAGATAGCGAGTCGTATGACGGATAGAGAGGCGCATCAGGCAAGGAACCTGTAATCTGTGGCGATCGCTTGTCCGATCGCGACGTTCGACGCCATGAAGTCGACAAGGAACTCGTGCAGCCCCTGATCGAAGACGTCCTCGATGGTAAGGTCGGCTATTCGCGTATCTGCCTCGCGCATCAGGCTGTTGCTGACGCCTTCCTGGCCGTGCAGCCGGGCCAGCGCGGCAAGGTTGGCGCGCAGTTCGGAATGGCAGAACGCCAGGCTGCGCGGGAATCCGTCGTCCAGTATCAGGAATTCGCAGATCCCGCGGGCATCGATCTGTCCGGCGTTGAGCCAGCGATAGGCGCGGTCCCCGGAGACGGATCGCAGGACCTGATCCCACTGCCCTGTATCCAGGCTCGATCCGACGTAGGAAAGCGACGGCAGCAACAGGTAGTATTTGATGTCGAGGATGCGGGCGATGCTGTCGCCGCGCTCGATGAAGGTGCCGGCCTGCGCGAAGTGGTACCCTTCGTCGCGCAGCATGGAACCTTCCATCGCCCCGTGTGCCAGCGTGCCGGCGCGCCGGATGGTGGCGACCGTATCCATGACGCGGTTCTCGCCCACCGGCTTCGCCAGCTGGTCCTTGATCTCCAGCCAGGGTTCGTTGATCGCTTCCCACAACTCGCTGCTGATCGCATTGCGCGCCTGCCGCGCGTTCTGGCGAACCTGCCCGAACATGGCGAGGATCGAAGACGGATTGTCCTTGTCCCGAAGAATGTGGTTCCAGGTCTGCATGCCCGTATATGTCGCATGCTTCGCCTCGTACCCGACCCGCTGACCGGCCGTGGCGATGACCGATCGCCATTCCTCCTCCGCCGTCACCAGATCGCGGGTCAGCGCCATGCGCAGACCGGCATCGAGAAGACGCGCCGTGTTTTCCGCCCGCTCGAGATAGCGGAACATCCAGAACAGGCCGTTGGCAGTCCGCCCTAACATGATGAATTCCCGCGCATCAGTCTTTCAGCACCCAGGTATCCTTGGTGCCCCCGCCCTGGCTTGAATTCACGACGAGCGAGCCTTCCTTAAGCGCGACACGCGTGAGCCCACCGGGCGTAATGTCGATCTTGTCCGGTGAAACCAGCACGAAGGGCCGCAGATCGACGTGGCGCGGCACCAGCCCCTTCTTCGTAAAGATCGGGCAGGTCGAAAGCGCCAGCGTCGGCTGGGCAATGTAATTCCACGGCTTGTCGACGATCTTGCGCCGGAATTCCTCGATTTCCTTCTTGGTCGCGGTCGGACCGATCAGCATTCCGTACCCGCCGGAACCGTGCACTTCCTTCACCACCAGCTCGGCCAGATTGTCGAGCACGTATTTGCAGGATTCCTCATCTGCGCAGCGATGGGTTTCGACATTGGGCAGCAATGGCTTTTCGCCGGTATAGAACTCGACGATTTCGGGCATGAAGGAATAGATTGCCTTGTCGTCGGCAACGCCCGTCCCCGGCGCATTGGCAATGGTCACGCCGCCGCTGCGATAGACATCCATGATGCCCGGCACGCCCAGCACGCTGTCCTCGTTGAAAGTCAGCGGATCGAGGAATTCGTCGTCTACCCGCCGGTAAATCACATCGACGGGCTGGTAACCATGGGTGGTACGCATCGCCACTCGACCGTCGACTACCCGCAGGTCGCTTCCTTCGACCAGCTCAGCACCCATCTGGTCGGCCAGAAACGCATGCTCGAAATAGGCGGAATTGTAGATGCCCGGCGTCAGCACCGCGACGACCGGTTTGCCGCGCGTGCAATCGGGCGCACAGGCAGCAAGGCTCTTGGCCAGGCGGCGTGGATAGTCCGATACCTGCTCCACCGGGACGCGCATGAACAGCTCGGGGAACATGGCCATCATCGTCTCGCGGTTTTCCAGCATGTAGCTGACACCGGACGGCGTGCGGGCATTGTCCTCCAGCACGTAAAATTCATCGGGCCCGGTGCGCACCAGGTCGATACCGACGATATGGGTGTAAATCCCGCCGGGCGGCGTGAAGCCGACCATGTGGGGCAGCCATGCCGCATTATTGCTGAACAGTCGTTCGGGTATGCGGCCCGCCCGGATGATCTCCTGCCGGTGGTAGAGATCGTGCATGAATGCGTTGAGCGCCGATACGCGCTGTTCGATCCCGCGCGTAAGCTTGCGCCACTCGGCCGCGCTGATGACGCGCGGCACCATGTCGAACGGGATCAGCCGCTCTTCGGCTTCATTCTCGCCGTACACATTGAACGTGATGCCAGTCTTGCGGAAATTGGTCTCGGCTTCGGCATGTTTGCGCCGAAGCAAGGCATTGTCCTGTCCGTCAAACCATTGGCAATAGCCTGCGTAGGCATCTCTCACGCCGCCATCCGGCTTGCGCATTTCGTCGAAATAATCGGCGCTGCCGGTCATGGGTCCCCGAACTGGATGTGCATGTCGTCCCTCGACAAGACGACGCGAGGGCAGGAAGCCCCCCTTCAAGGGAACAAGTATCTAATCCCTATCCAGTTCCCCCAGCACGGCTTCGACCGCTTCATTTGTCAGGACGAAGCCCATGTGCGAACAGCGCAAAGCGCGTGCACGGTCACGCTCTCCCGGCTTGCCGCAGGCAGCGCGCGGATCGACGATCCCGTCGCACGGGCTCCAGAAAGCTACCGTTTCGACGGGGGGTTTCTCATGGACGACGGTATCGATCTCGGGTTCATCGACCCGGTGGCCGGCAATCGCCTGATAGGCACGCCAGCCATTGTTCGCTCGCGGGCTGCCGGAAAACGGCGATCCCATCGTGACGACCTTGGCGACCTTGTCAGGATGGGCCTTTGCCAGTTCGCGCGCCATGACGCCGCCCAGGCTCCATCCGACCAGATAGATGGGCGTGCCGGTCCGGCGATAGATATCGACCAGACGGCGCTCGACCATCTGGAACCGCGCCTGGGTGGCGCCGAAATTATAGCCCAGCCCCCATTTCTTGGTGATGTGCCCGGCCTTTTCCAGCTTGCGTGCCATCCACCGCATACGGATGGGATGGGCGCCAAACCCGGGCAGCAACATCACGGTCTTCGGGGTCTGGGCCGCCGGGATCTCCAGCGGCGGGCCTACCAGACGGCGCAACGGTTCGATCGGCCACAGGAATTCCCGCAGCATCAGCTGCCAGCGCGGTCCGCACGCGTCGTCGGGGCATGGCTCGGCGGCCAGCGCCCAACGTCGCGCGATTTCCTCGCGGTGCGTGATCACGGTGTCTTTGAACGGTAACGTTGCCATCACCGCGTAATAATGCGCGAAGCCGATTAATGGCTCCCGAATTTCAATTCGTCATTCAAGCGTCGCAATCACCCAGGCGCTGCTGCGAACTTTTCATCGTCATGGTCATGGTCTGACCGTCCGGCCCTTCGCCGTTCATGGTCATGTTCATTTCCGACGATGTTTCGGTGCCGGTTCCCGTCATGACCATGCGGGCCGTGCCCTGCCCTTCCGCCTTGCAGTTCATGACCGCATCGATGCTGCCGCCCTCGACATCGAATTTTTCGAATGTGCAATCCGAATTGCTGTCCTGCGCCTGCCGGGCCATTTCCTCGAAGCCCTTGTCCGCTTCTTCCTTGGTCAGGCAGTATTCGTGCGATTGTGCTTCCTTGTCGAACATGCTGCGCATCATGTCCTGCACCTGCTCGGGCGCTCCGGGCATGGATACGTCGACGAATTCCACCGTGGCGCGATACTTGCCCGGCTGCGGTCGGACCATGTCGGCCGACCTTGCGGCTGCCTCTTCCATACTGATCTCGCCATCGCCATCGGCGTCCGCATTGCTGCCTCCACAGGCGGCGAGAGTCAGGCTGGCGGCAGCGGCAATCACGAAACGGCGCATCGAATATTCTCCCGAATTGGTGCCCGAAAGCTAGCAGTCGGATCGCCCTTGGCAAGCACCGTTGCGCCTTGCTCCCATGTTCCCCATATGTGCGCATATGAGTGAACTCGTCATCCGCCGCGGCCTCGAAGAACCCGACACAACCGGCGAATTCGTCCCTCACAAACCTGCCCGCCCGGAAAAATCGATGGGCGGCAAGAAGTTCAAGCTCGTCAGCGAATATACGCCGGCCGGCGATCAGCCCACTGCGATTGCCGAACTGACGGGCGCCGCCAAGGATGGCGAACAGACGCAGGTGCTCCTCGGCGTTACCGGATCGGGCAAGACATTCACCATGGCCAAGGTGATCGAGGAATTGCAGCGCCCCGCGCTGATCCTCGCGCCGAACAAGATTCTGGCTGCGCAGCTCTACGGCGAATTCAAGAGCTTCTTCCCAGAAAACGCCGTCGAATATTTCGTATCCTATTACGACTATTACCAGCCCGAAGCCTATGTCCCGCGGTCCGACACCTACATCGAGAAGGAAAGCTCGGTAAACGAAGCGATCGACCGGATGCGCCACTCGGCAACGCGCGCCTTGCTTGAACGTGACGACGTGATCATCGTCGCCTCCGTATCCTGCCTCTACGGTATCGGTTCGGTCGAAACCTATTCCGCGATGATCTTCGACATCAAGAAGGACACGCAGGTCGACCAGCGCGAGCTCATCCGCAAGCTCGTGGCTTTGCAGTACAAGCGCAACGATGCGGCTTTCGCACGCGGCAATTTCCGCGTCCGCGGCGACAATCTCGAAATCTTCCCGTCCCACTATGAAGACATGGCCTGGCGCGTCAGTTTCTTTGGCGACGAGATCGAGGAGATCAGCGAATTCGACCCGCTGACCGGCAAGAAGGGCGCCAGCCTCGACAAGGTGCGGGTCTATGCGAACTCGCACTACGTCACGCCGGGGCCGACGATGAAGCAGGCCTCCGAAGCTATCAAGTTCGAATTGCAGGAACGGCTGAAGGAACTGCACGAAGAAGGGCGGCTTCTCGAAGCTCAGCGCCTCGAACAGCGGACCAATTTCGATCTCGAAATGATCGCGGCAACGGGCAGTTGCGCCGGGATCGAGAATTACAGCCGCTTCCTCACCGGCCGCCTGCCCGGCGAACCGCCGCCGACCCTGTTCGAATATCTGCCTGAAAACTCCCTGCTGTTCGTCGACGAAAGTCACCAGACCGTGCCGCAGATCGGCGCGATGGCGCGCGGGGACCACCGCCGGAAGATCACCTTGGCCGAATACGGTTTCCGGCTGCCGTCGTGCATCGACAATCGCCCGCTGCGGTTCAACGAATGGGACGCGATGCGCCCGCAGACCTTCGCGGTCAGCGCCACGCCGGGCACGTGGGAAATGGAACAGACCGGCGGCGTTTTTGCCGAACAGGTCATCCGCCCCACCGGCTTGATCGACCCTCCGGTCGAAATCAAGCCGGTCGAAGATCAGGTTCAGGACTGCATCGAAGAATGCAAGGCGACGGCCGCCAAGGGCTATCGCACGCTTGTCACCACGCTGACCAAGCGCATGGCGGAAGATCTGACCGAATTCATGCACGAAGCGGGCGTTCGCGTGCGCTACATGCACTCCGATGTCGAAACGCTGGAGCGTATCGAACTGATCCGCGACCTGCGTCTCGGCGTCTACGATGTGCTGGTTGGTATCAACCTTTTGCGCGAAGGTCTCGACATTCCCGAATGCGGGCTCGTCTGTATTCTCGATGCCGATAAGGAAGGCTTCCTGCGCAGCGAAACCAGCCTCATCCAGACCATCGGCCGTGCCGCGCGAAACGTGGAAGGCCGCGTCATCCTTTACGCCGATCGCATCACCGGCAGCATGGAACGGGCGATGGCCGAAACCGACCGGCGCCGGGAAAAGCAGCGCGAATACAACGAAGAACACGGCATCACGCCGCAGACGATCAAGCGCCAGATCGCCGATATCGTCGCCCATACCGCCGCACAGGACGGCGTCACCGTCGATACGGGCGATGACGAGCGCAACAATCTCGTCGGCCACAATCTGCGGGCCTACATCGAAGATCTCGAAAAGCGCATGCGTACGGCTGCTGCCGATCTCGAATTCGAAGAAGCCGGGCGCCTGCGTGACGAAATCCGCCGCCTCGAGAATGACGAGCTCGGCCTCGGAGACGAGGAAAAGAAAGCTCCGCGCGTCGGTCGCAGCGATGCCGGGCGTCCGGGAACGCGCAAGACGCGCTACGGAAAGACCCGCTATAAACGGATGGGCGGCAAACCCTGATCGACGGACGTATTTGACGCGGCTTCGCCTCCCCCCTCATAGACTGTCCGACAAGGGGGACCGAACACCGTGACAAAGAACCGTATTCTCGCCGGCCTGTGCGCCGCCACCGCCCTGACGCTGGCCCCGCAGGCCGTCGCTGCACAGGACAGCACCGACGCCGCGGCGGCCGCCGAACAGCCCCTCACCATCGAACCGCAGGTCCGCACCCGCGACATGACGGGCACGTTCGGCGGGCAGCGCGTTTCCTACAGGGCCACCATCGCCGAGACCGTGCTCAAGGCCGACGACGGCAAGCCGGAAGCGGTCATCGTCACCACCAGCTACGTGAAGCAGCCCCGCGACACCGCGCGCCCCGTCTTCTTCCTCTTCAACGGCGGCCCGGGCTCGGGCTCGGTATGGCTGCAAATGGGTGCCTTTGGCCCCAAACGCGTCGCGATCCCCTCCGACGCGCGCGACGATGGCGCGCCGCCCTACCCGCTGCTCGACAACCCCGACAGTCTGCTCGACGTCGCCGATCTCGTCTTCATCGATCCCCCCGGGACCGGCTTCAGCTATCTGACCGACGGCACCGATCCGAAGAAGTATTACGGGCTGGAGCCCGACGCAGAGGCGGTCGCCAAGGTCATACGCCTGTGGCTCAACAACAACGGCCGCTGGAACAGCCCGAAGTATCTTGGCGGCGAAAGCTACGGCACCACACGCACCGCGATGGTAGCCCGCGAACTGGAAGGCGCGACGTACAACGACGTCGGGCTCAACGGGCTGATCCTGATCTCGACGATCCTCGATTTCGCAGGACGCGAGCCCACACCGGGCAATGAGCTCGCCTATGTGGTCACCCTGCCCAACATGGCGGCCGCGGCCTATTATCATGGTAAGGTCCAGGCCCCCTCGGTCGAAGCGATCGTGGAGGAAGCGCGCCAGTTCGCGATCGGGCCGTTCGCAACCGCGCTGCTCAAGGGACAGGATCTTCCCGATGCGGAACGGGCATCGGTCCGCGCCGAACTGTCGCGCCTGACCGGCCTGTCCGAGCAATATCTGGACAATGCCGACCTGCGCGTGACGGACCAGCGTTTCTACAAGGAACTGCTGCGCGACCGGGGCCTCACCATCGGGCGGCTCGATTCTCGCTATACCGGCCAGGATTACGACAATGCAGGCGAGTACCCTGACGACGATCCCAGCTTCTACGGCATCGATGCAGGCTATACTGCGGCAATCAACAGCTGGGCACGGGACACATTGGGTTTCGAAACCGATCGCGAATACCAGTCCATCGGTCGAGAACCGGGCCGCAACTGGCAGTGGACGCTCAATCAGGGACGCGGCGCCTATCTCAACGTCGCCCCCTTCATCGGGCAGGCCATGCGACAGAACTCCGGCCTCAGGACTTTCGTCGCGCAAGGATACTACGATTTCGCCACGCCCTTTTTCGGTGCGGAATACTCTTTGAACCGGACGGGCATTCCGCAGGACCGGGTGGAGTTCCATTATTACGATGCCGGCCACATGATGTATGTGCGCGACGAGGATCGGGCCAAGCTGTCGAGCGATATTCGCGCCTTCATTCGCAGCGGACGCTGAGGATAGCTTCGGCTGGCAGCTTGAACGCCGTCACGCCTGTGTCATAGGCCAAAAATGCGTCGCACACTCGCCCTCCTTCCGCTCGCGATTCTGGCCGCTTGCAAGCCGCCGGCTTCAGACGACTATATCGAGCGTGCGAGGATCGACGAGCCCGCTGAAGGCCCATCGGAACCGATCGATTCCCCCGACACGGACGACGCGATCTGGGCACCGGCCGAAGAAGGCGCACGGCTGCTCTACGGCAATCCCGGCGAACATCCCCTGTTCGCGATCGAGTGCCTCAGCGACGGCACCGAGCCCATGCTAGGCTATACGCGCTTCGCCCGGGCGGATGCCCATGCCAAGGCGATCCTTGCCCTGATCGGCAATGGCCACGTTTCGCGGCTCAATATCGATGCTGTGCAGATCGGCGATATATGGCGCTGGGAAGGCGCCATAGAAGCGGACGACCGGCGGCTCGACGCGTTGACCGGACGGCGCGAGGTAGAAGCGACGGTGCCCGGCGCGGGAAGCGTCATTCTCAATGCGAGTGCGTTGCCCGGCGAATTGGTCGAACGCTGTCGCAATCTTACCGAACCGCTTACTGCGGAGCAGCCGATGCCTGCGCCTTCTTCACCAGAAGATCCGGCGTAAGCACCTGCGGCAACTGCTCGGCATCGCCGCCGGGTTCGTACCAAAGATAAAGCGGCACGCCGGCGGCCCCCTGCTCGTTCAGCATCCGGCTGATTTCCTCATCGGGCTGAGTCCAATCTCCGCGCATGGCAACGACCCCGGCCCGCTCGAAAGCAGCTCGAGTAGCCTCGCGTTCGATGGCTACACCCTCATTGACCTTGCAGGTGACGCACCAGTCGGCGGTAAACCATACGAACACAGGCTTGCCCGCCGTTCGCGCCTCGGTCAGCGCCGCTTCGCTATACTCGACCGGATCAAGCAGGCTTGCCTCGGACGCCGCCTGCGCTTCGGGCTTCGGCAATACCACTATGCCCAAAGCCATCACGGCAAGCAGGGCCACCATCGCCATTCGCGCGCTGCCGCGACCGGCCCGTTGAAAACGGCCGATCACCGCCAGACCGACAAGCACGAGCACGGCCAGCGATGCCACGAGCGCCAGATATCCCGCCCCCCCGATCCGCCACACCAGCCATGCCAAGGCGATTGCCGTGAGGCCCATGGGCAAGGCCATCCAGCGACGGAAGGTTTCCATCCAGCTTCCCGGTTTCGGCAAACGGCGACGGATAGCGGGAACGAAGCCAATCAGCAGAAACGGTAGCGCCAAACCGACGCCAAGTGCGACAAAGACCAGCAAACCATAGATCGGTTGAATAACGAGCGCAGTACCAAGCGCCACGGCCATGAATGGTCCCGTACAGGGTGTCGCGACGAAAGCGGCCAGCAAGCCGGTCGAGAACGAGCCGCCGCGGGACGGCGCTCCGCCCGAAATCGCTACTCCCGGCACTTCGAATAATCCGGCGAAATTGGCCGTGATCGCCAGCGACAGCAAGAACAGGCCGACCACGACGACTGGCTGCTGCAACTGGAATGCCCAGCCCACCTGTTCACCCGCCGAACGGAGTAACAGGATCGCAGCCCCCAACCCAGCACAGGCGCTCACTACGCCGGCTGTATACGCAAGAGCATCGCGCCGCGCCCCGCGTTCTTCGCCACCGGCCTTGGCCAGTGCCAGCGCCTTGAGGCTGAGGATTGGAAAGACGCAGGGCATGACGTTCAGCAACAGACCGCCTGCCAATGCAGCGAGAAGCAATTGCCAAAGCACCGGTTCCGCATCACCGCCACGGATCGGCTTTGCCCCTTCTAGCGGCACGTCCCCCGGCTGCGCAGTGAAGCGCACTCCGCGACCCTCGCCCAGATCGAGTATGCCGCCGATCGTTGCGGGTCTTGGATCGGCACCCGGGTTGGCACTGCTTGTCTGTGCCAGGCGCTCGATCGGAATTTCTGCAACCAGTAGATTGCCTTCGCTGATGAAAGTTTGCGTCGCGGTGTAAATGGGCCTGTCGCCCTCACCCAGTTCGCCCGTGCCGAGAAAAACATGCAGATCGCCGAGCGCTGTTTCGGACGGAATGGGAATTCCAACACGCAGATGCGTCGCCGTGAATTCGAAATGCGCAGGGCTGTCGAGTTGCGGCACGATGGCGGATTGCCAACCGGCAAAGCGCGGATCAGCCGAAATGCTCGAGGGATCCAGTGAGAGCCTCGCCTGCTGGGGGACGCAAATAGTATCCGTGCAGGCGAGATAGCTCGCCGTAACCGCGATCGGACCGGCCTTGCCCACGTCAGCGCCCGACGGCACCGAAACCGGTACCAGCACGGCGTATTCGCCCTCGTACACGTGGTTCATAAGGCCGCCGATTACCAACCGATGCGGCAAAGGGTACAGCGCGTCGCCCGCCTCCCATCCGTCCGGCAGCTGCCAGTCGAGCTGCATACCGAGGCCGGCATCGCCGGGGTTGGACCAGTAGCCGTGCCATTCGGGCGTCGATGGTGAAAAATGTAGCGCGACCATCCACGTATCGCCGGGCACCGGCGCACCGTCCGCCGCGATTTCCACCGGCATCCGGTCGCTGCCGGGCCCGCGAATTTCCTGTTGCGCACTGGCCGGCAGCGCGAGCGCCAGCAAAACCAGCATCGCCAGTGCGGCAAACCGCTCCATAATCCTTGCGTGGGTCACGTCCGCCGCTCTAGGGACACACCCTATGACAGACAAGCGAGACCTGCTGATCCTGGGCGGCGGCCTGGTGGGCATGACACTGGCGATGGCCGCTGCGAAAAAAGGGCTGTCCAGCCATCTTGTCGATCGGGCCGATCCGGCGAGCCTGACCGCAGAAGGTTTCGACGGTCGCGCATCCGCGATTTCCACCGCCAGTTGGCGTCTTTTTCGTCATCTCGGGCTTCACGAAGTCCTTGAGCCGCATGGGTGCGACATCGCAGCCATCGCCGTCCTGGACCAGATGAAATCCGGTCGGCTGGACTTCAGGCCTGAACCGCACGAGGGCACGCTGGGCCGGATGTTCGCCAACCGCCAGTTGCGCCTTGCCCTGCACGAAGCGGCAGCGAAAGAACCATTGATCGAATGGCATGCACCGGTTGAAATCGTCTCACGCGAGCGGGGCGAGTTCGGCGTGTCGGCCACCCTTGGTGATGGCCGCGTACTCGAAGCAGCCTTGATGGTTGGTGCCGAAGGCCGGGGATCGCCCAGCCGCGATGAGGCAGGGTTCAAGATGGCGAGCTGGGATTACAGCCACCGCGCCATGATCGCCGGCCTGGACCACAGCAAGCCTCATGAGAACGTGGCATGGGAGATATTCTACCCTGACGGTCCCTTCGCTCTGCTGCCCATGCTCGATGGACCGGCCGGCCAGCATCGCAGTGCACTGGTGTGGACGGTCGACGAGAAGGATGCGGCGGGTGTATTGAAACTGTCCGATCGCGCCTTCCTGGCCGAAGTCCACAAACGCATGGGCGACCTGCTCGGCGAACTGACGCTCAACAGTGGACGGTCGTCCTATCCACTCAGCTTCCAGCATACAGCGAAAATCGTAGAGCATCGCCTCGCGCTGATTGGCGACAGCGCGCATGGTATGCACCCGATTGCGGGTCAGGGTCTCAATCTCGGCCTCCGGGACGTCGGAGCGCTGGTGCAAGTGCTCGACGAGGCAATCCGGCTCGGTCTCGATCTTGGGGATGCACAGGTGCTCAAGAAATATGAAGAATGGCGGGCGCTGGATGCGCTGATGGTCATGGGCGCGACCGACAGCCTGACACGGATCTTCGGTGTACCCGGCAAATCGGCAAGCGCCGTACGCCGTCTGGGCATGGCAGGAATTCAGCGTTCGGGCTGGCTCAAGCGCTTCTTCATGGACGAAGCCCGCGGTATTTCGGGAAAGCTTCCCGAACTGCTCAAAGCCTAGCTTTCGTCAGCGGGGCTCGGCTGTTCGATCCTGTTCCCCGCCCCGTCGCGTAGCCGGCGAGGCTCAAGCACCGCAGCGGTTTCGATAAGATCGAGCGCACGCTGCACAGCGGCATAGCGCTCTGCGTCGCGGATCCAACCTTCCGCGCTGCTGGCGCCGGGCAGATTGCGAACCTCGGCAATAGCAGAATCCGTCCGCCCGCTTTCGAGGAACAAACGCGCCCGATCAAGCCGGCGCTGCGGTTGCGGAGACGGCGCGCTTTCCCGGCGCACAACGAATAGCTGCGAGAGTTCCTCGCTCAGGCGCGCAAAGCCGAACTGACCGTTGGTTTCCGAAAGCCGCGGCGAAAGTCCTTCAAGCCGCGCTATCAGCTGGTCCAGCGTAATCGGATTGCGGCTGGTGCGGATGATCGTGTCCACTGCATTGGGCATCGCATCGCCAAAGCGCAATCTCAACTGGTCGGAGAGGTAACCGAGCTCCGCGCCTTTTTCGAGAGCGCGGCGCGTGGCGAAGGCGATCAGCAATCCTTCAGCGCGGGCCGTGTTGCCGGCTGCGGCCTGAGCCTGCAGGTCCAGCCGCGCGAGCCGCTGCTCCGCTGCAGCCAGCCGGCTGTCGATACCGCCCTGCTGTTCGGCAACACGCTGTACCGCTTCCCGTGCCGCCTGGCTTGCCGTCGCCTTGGGGGTCGGTACGGGAGACGAAGCCGGACTGGACAGCGTTTGCGGCTTGGATGGGGCGTTACCCGTTGCGGCGGGCGCGCGGTCCGTCATGGAGTAGACGGCATAACCTGCCAAGGCCCCGCCCAGCAGGAAACTTGCAAGCACGGCCACAAGCACGGGCTTCGCCGAAGGCCCCTTGCGCCGGGTACTGGTGTAATCGTTCATGTGCTTCCGTTCTGCGACCCACTCGTCCCGCTGACGCGGACCCTCCAGCCCATTACTCGTCGGTCTGGCACAAAGCTCGCGCCAAGGCCAGTAGCTCGCTGTCTCCGGGGGCGTCTGCAATTTCGACGGATCGCCAACCCTCGCCCGCCATTTCCGCGACACGGGGCCCGATCACTGCCAGATCGACTTGCGATCGGTCCATTTCATGGCGGTCGAATTCAACCTGCAGTCGCTCGGCCGCGGCGCCGGAATGCAGCGCAACGACGCCGCCCGTGCGCAGCCGCGCGATATCGTCGTCCGTCATGCTTTGCGGGACAGCTCGATAGACGATCTTCGTCTCTATCCTGATCTTTTCCGGCAGGCGCAAGGTTACGCGGTCCTCGCCCGCAAGTCGCAGCAAATTGAGTTCGCGGCCATCCAGTTCGTCCAGCAGGGATTGCAATCCGCCCCGCCCTGTCCGGCCAATCAGAAAACCCGCATTTCGCGCAGCATCGGCGGTTGCATCGCCCACTGCGTGGACCGGCAATTTGGTCAGCCGGTCGATCTGCTTTCCGCCGTGACGGAACACATTGGCACTGCCAATCAGCAGGCCGTCGAACTGTTCGGGATCCGGCACTTCCCAATCGACGGGTTCGACCGTGAACAAGGGCGCTCCCGATACATCAAGGCCCATGTCCAGCGCCGTTTTCGAACTGACCGACCAGCCCGGCTCCGGCCGAAAGAGGAACAGTGTCTTCATGTCGCTTCCCCGAAATGTTCGGCAACTTCGGGCGGCGCATTGTTCAGCAGCGTCCGCGCAAGTTCGAGGGGGGCCTGATCGTCGCCCACCTCGAATTCGGCGGCATCGGCAATACGCACTGTGCCATCGGGACTGAAGATTGCCGCATTCAATTCGATCAGCCCCGCAGATATCCGCGACAGCGCCGCGATCGGACTGCTGCACGATCCCCCAAGTCCTTCGAGTAGGCGGCGTTCCGCAGCGATTTCCGCATGACTTTCCACGTGATCGATGCCAGCCAGCAATTCGCGCGTTCGCGCGTCGTCACGCCGGCATTCAATCCCGATCGCGGCCTGCGCCGGAGCAGGCAACCAGACCTGTGGGTCTAACCGCACGCCGACATCGTCTTCTCCGAGACGATCGAGACCGGCCGCTGCCAGAAATGTTGCATCAGCCTCCCCCGCTTTCAATTTCGCCATACGCGTGGCCACATTGCCGCGAATGCCAACTACCGTCACGTCCGGGCGCAGATGCAATAGCTGTGCGGCGCGGCGCGGCGCACTGGTACCGACCCGTGCGCCTGCCGGAATTTCGGCTATCGAGGCAGCCCCCAGCAATCGGTCCGCCTTGTCCGCCCGAGGCAGGATCGCTGCGATAGCGATGACATCGGGTCGAATGGTTTCGACATCTTTCATCGAATGGACCGCGGCATCGATACGCTCTTCCACCAGCCATTGATCGAGTTCGCGGGTCCAGAGCGCCTTGCCACCGATCTCCGCCAGGGGACGATCCTGCACCTTGTCGCCGCTCGCCACAACGGGGACGAGTTCGACTGCCGATTCGTCCCAGCCATGAGCTGCGCACAGCCGTGCACGCGCCTCGTGCGCCTGCGCCATGGCAAGCGGTGAGCGGCGGGTTCCAAGTCGGAGAATAGGTTGGACTGGCATAGGGTCCGCTTGCCCTAGCGAGCCATGCCGCTAAGGGAAAGCGGGATGGCACTGGTTCTTGGCATAGAAAGTTCGTGCGACGAAACCGCAGTCGCACTCGTCGACAGCGATCGTCGCATCGTGGCGCAGCGCATCGCATCGCAGGATGCGGAACATGCGCCGTTCGGCGGCGTCGTGCCGGAAATTGCCGCGCGCGCCCATGCCGAACGGCTTGCTCCGATGATCGACGGCGTGCTCACCGATGCCAATATCGCGCTGACGGATTGCAATGCGATTGCCGCCACCGCCGGGCCGGGCCTCATCGGGGGGGTCATGGTCGGCCTGGTCAGCGCGAAGGCACTGGCAATGGCCACCGACATTCCCCTCATTGCGGTAAACCACCTCGAAGGCCATGCTTTGAGCCCCCGCCTTGCCGACGAAAGCATCGACTTTCCTTATGCCCTGCTGCTCGTATCCGGGGGCCACTGCCAGATCCTCAGGGTTGACGGCGTAGGCCAGTATCGCCGGCTGGCCACGACTATCGATGACGCGCTGGGCGAGGCTTTCGACAAGACGGCAAAAATCCTGAAGCTGGGATTTCCCGGCGGTCCGGCGGTCGAGCGCAAGGCGATGGAGGGTAATCCCCGCGCCGTTCCGCTCCCCCGTCCGATGGTCGGCAGCGGCGAACCGCACTTTTCCTTTGCCGGGTTGAAGAGCGCGGTCCTGCGCGCGCACGAAAGTGGCCGGTACGAAGTGGCCGACATAGCAGCCAGCTTCCAGCAGGCTGCCGTGGACTGTGTAACCGATCGGTTGCGTATCGCGCTTCGATCCATGATTGGCGTGGGTACGCTCGTTGTAGCAGGGGGCGTCGCCGCGAATGCCACCGTTCGGGGCGAATTGGAAAAGCTCGCAGCCGATCACGGCATGCGCTTCGCGGCCCCGCCGCCAGCACTATGTACTGATAACGCGGCAATGATCGCGTGGGCAGGGATCGAACGCCTCGGACAGTCGGACCCCCTTGATATTTCCGCCCGTCCACGCTGGCCGCTCGACCCCGAAGCGGAGCCGGTACGCGGCGCAGGAGTAAAGGCATGAGTGGCGGGCAACACGGTCGCGTCGGCGTTCTCGGAGCGGGCGCTTGGGGCACGGCGCTTGCCCAAATGCTGGCGAGCGATGGACGGGAGGTGCTCATTTGGGCGCGCGAGCTAGAACTCGTCGACGAAATCAATTCGGCGCGCTCGAATTCGATTTATCTGCCGACTGCCACCTTGGCAGATACCATCCACGCAACCGGCGATCTGGTCGATATGGCCAAACTCGATGCTCTGCTTGTGGTGACGCCGGCCCAGCATATGGGCAATGTGCTCGCTGCCATGCCTGCTCACCCGCATGATCTCGTACTTTGTTCGAAAGGCATCGAAGCCGGCAGCGGGCGACTCATGAACCATGTCGCAAAGGATGTTGCCAAGGGCAGCGCCATCGCGGTCCTTTCCGGACCGACCTTCGCACATGAGGTCGCAGCGGGACTGCCGACGGCGGTAACCCTCGCCTGTGACGGCGGAGAGAAACAGTGGGACCGTATTTCTGCGATGATCGCACGGCCAACTTTCCGACCTTATTACTCCGATGACATTATCGGTGCGGAAATTGGCGGTTCTGTAAAGAATGTTCTCGCCATCGCCTGCGGCGTAGTCGACGGACTCGGTCTTGGCCAGAATGCACGCGCAGCTCTCATTGCTCGAGGCTATGCCGAAATGCTCCGTTTTGGCGAAGCACTCGGCGCTCGGGCCGAGACCTTGGCGGGATTGTGCGGTTTGGGTGATCTCGTATTGACTTGCTCATCCACTTCCAGTCGCAACTTCTCGCTCGGCAAGGCGCTGGGGGAAGGCAAGAGCGCCGATACTCTAATGGCGGATCGCCGCACCGTTGCAGAAGGTGCCCATACCGCACCCGTGCTCGTCGAACTCGCCGAGCAGCGGGGCGTTGCGATGCCCATTGTCGAAGCGGTGCACAGTTTGCTCGAGGGCGGAGCACCGCGCGAAGTAGTTTCCGATCTTTTGTCCCGGCCACTACGGGCAGAACAGGGACCTGCCGGGTGACAGCGGAAAAACCGGACGAAGACCTCTCCGCCTTGGCGAAAGGTGGGCGGCAAAATTTCTTCGGCTTCATTCTGCGCCTCGTCGCGCGTCTGCCGTTCCTCTTCATCGCGGGACGTCTCTACGGTCCAGACGCTTTGGGTCGCTTCGCGTCGGCGCTGGTCGTGGTCGAACTGGTCGCCTTGATCTGTGCAATGGGCGAAAAGAGGGGCCTCGCGCAGCGTCTTTCCGATGGCGAGGGAGTGCATCCGGCGAACCTCGTTTATGATGGGATGTTGCTCGCAGTCCTGTTTTCGGCGCTGGCTGCCGCGTTCTTCTGGTTCGTCCCGGCTCCCTTATTTCCCAGTGGAGAATTTACCGAACTCGATCGGTTCATCGTCCTCGCGATCCCCGGCTACGCGTTGACGGAAATCGTCTTGGCGGCGCAGGCGTACAAATACGATATTGCTACCACAGTTCGCGCACGCGCCGTGGTCGAACCCTGGACGATCTCGATCATGGCTGGGGCCTTCTATTTCGTGCCATCGATGAGCGAATCGGGACTGTCGATGGCATATCTGGCATCGATCTACGCAGGCTTGGCTACCGGGCTCTGGTCTTTCTTTCGCAGCTATGGCGCCCCGAAAGAATGGCGCCCCCACCCCACCTATATGAGCAAGATGACCGCCCGGGCGCTGCCACTAGCAACTGCAGATGCGATTGAATGGGGCACGCGGCGTGTCGACATCTTTATCCTTGGCCTCTTCGCGGCTCCTGCCGCAGTAGGCGTCTATTATATTGCCCAGCAGGTCGCCAGCCTGCCGCAAAAGCTCAAGACCAGTTTCGAACCGATCCTCGGCCCCGTCATTACCAAGAACCTGAAGACCAAGAACTACAAAGCCATCGCAAGCCAGATCTGCCAGGTTGGATTTTGGATCGTGGCGATGCAGGCAGGTATCGCGCTCGCACTGGGTGTCCCGGGTGAAGCGGTGATGGGGTTGGTCGGGCCGGAATTCGTCGGCGGGACGGGCGCCCTCGCATTCCTGCTCGCGGCAGAAGTCGTCGCTGCTACCGCTGTCGTATCGGAAGCGGTACTGGTTTATGTCGCCCGAGTGCGCAATTTGTGGATCTCGATCGCCACTATTGCACTGCAGGCCATACTGACGGTCGTGCTGATCGAGGCCATGGTTGCTGGCGGCTACGGCGAACCTTTCAAAGCAGCTGCTGCGGCAATTGCGCTCATGCTGGCTCTGGGCACCGCCAGCCTGGTCAAGGCCATGCTGCTGTCGAAAATTCTCGGCCAGCGGATCAACACCTTCCGCTGGCCGCTGGTATGGGCAGCAGCCCCCGCCGTCCTTGTTGGTTGGCTCGCCACGCGATTGCCCGAATGGGCCGAACTGATCATCGGCATCCCTGCAATCCTCGGCGTTTACGGTCTTATTATCTGGCGACGTGGCTTCGGGCCGGAAGATCGTGTCCTGTTCAAGCGCAATCTGGATAAGGAAGAAGCGGCTGCGGATTGAAGGCTTTCGTCGCTGACAGGAAACGTTCAGTCCGCATTAACCCCTTGATGATGTAACTCTATATCAAGCCAACTGTCTTGGGGAGGACATCATATGCGTTTCGCCAATCTTGCCACCGCTTGCGCTGCTGCCGCACTCATCGCGGGTTGTGCGTCAAAGCAAGGTGGCGAACAAATCGTCACAACCGGCGCCCGTACCACTGCTACGGATGGCAAACTTCCTCCGCCGCCACCCCCGCCTCCGCCACCTCCGCCATCGCTCATGGCGCCGCAGGCTGTGATAGTTTCCGGCTCTCGAATGGAGCAAGAAACGGCTCCGGATACAACTGAAACATCCATTGCAGACGCTAACTACCGCTATTTTCCGCCGGTATTCGTTCCGACGCCGCCCAGCCGAGACCGGTATGACGGTGAAGAGGTGTCGTCAGTAAAGGTTGTAGCCAACGAGCCCGTATCCACCTTCTCGGTCGATGTGGATACTGGCGCCTACACAAATGCGCGTCGCTTTATCTCGGAAGGAAGCTTGCCGCCAAAAGGCGCGGTTCGGACCGAGGAATTCATCAACTACTTCCGTTATGATTATGAACGCCCGGACAGCATCGCGCAGCCCTTTACCGTCAATACCGATGTCGCTGTAACACCTTGGAACAGCAGTTCGCGCCTCTTGCGGATCGGGCTGGCTGGCTACGAGATGCCGGAACAGGAACGACCGGCCGCAAACCTCGTCTTCCTGCTGGATGTATCCGGGTCCATGTCCAGCCGCGACAAGCTGCCGCTGGTCAAGACCGCCATGCGTCAGCTTGCCGGCATGCTGAGCGACAAGGACCGCGTCTCGATCGTCGTCTATGCAGGGGCCGCCGGTCTCGTTCTCGAACCCACGAATGACGAACGCAAGATCAAGGACGCGCTCAACCAGCTGGAAGCAGGCGGATCGACGGCCGGCGGAGCGGGCATCGAACTTGCCTATCGCGTGGCCGAAGCGAACCGGATCGACGGCGGCGTCAACCGCGTAATCCTGGCGACTGATGGTGATTTCAATGTCGGCACTTCGGACAGGGAATCTCTGATCGAACTGATCGAGAAAAAACGCGAAACCGGCGTCACACTATCTGTACTCGGCTTCGGCCGCGGCAATCTGAACGATGCGATGATGGAACAGGTCGCCAATAACGGCAATGGCAACTACTCGTATATCGACAGCGCGTTGGAAGCCCGCAAGGTCTTGGGCGATGAAATGGGCGCCACGCTCGTTACCATCGCCAAGGACGTGAAGATCCAGGTCGAATTCAATCCGGCAGTGGTCAGCCAGTACCGCCTGATCGGTTACGAAAACCGCATCCTGCGCGAAGAGGATTTCGACAACGATGCGATCGATGCGGGCGACATCGGCGCCGGCCATCAGGTCACCGCGATTTACGAGGTGGTTCCGGTTGGCGGCAAGGGTTGGATCCCGGCGCGTCGATACGAGGACCAGCCAGCTGCAAAGGCCAGCCAACTCGCCGCCGAAGCGGCCTTCATCAAGTTGCGGTACAAACAGCCCGACGGCGACACGTCCACGCTAATCACCAGCACGCTGCCCAGCTCATCTTTACAGACTACTCGCGCGCCAAGTGGTGATTTCGCATTTGCCGCTGCCGTAGCGGCATTCGGTCAGAAGCTGCGCGGCGATCCCATGTTGTCCGATTTTTCTTATCCGCAAATCGCCGCGCTTGCTGGTGAACAGACCGATTTCTGGCGGCAGGAGTTTGTTCAGTTGGTAAGGACGGCTGACGGGCTGGAATAGCGTCCTTGGCAGGAAGGGCGGATGATGGCTAAGAGCCATGCCATGCCGATCCGCCCATCCCTCGTCATCCTTGCCGGAGCCGTATTGACCGGCGCCAGCGCCTATCTGCTGGCCGAACCTATGGCACCCGGCTTCATCGAAGGTCTGGAAACAAAATCGGCGGCCGCTATCGAACAGGCAGGTGGCGGGAAGGTAACTGCGCGCTTTGCGACGGAAAGCGGTCTTCCCACGCGCCATCCCATCCTGTCTGGGGGCGAAACGCTCAACGATTCCACGCGCGCCGATGTCGCACAGGCCGTATACGCCGTGCCCGGCGTTGGCGGCGTCAGATGGAGCGATGGTTCCAGCAGGGCGGAAAGCCGCGAACAAGTCTATCAACCGCTGCACTGCCAGGAAGACGTCGAAGGGTTGCTGCGCAGCAGATCAATACGGTTCGAAGAAGCCAGCACCGCGCTTCTGCCTGCCAGTCAGGTCCTGATTGACGAGGTGGCCGAAGCGCTGCGACCATGTCTCGGCTCGCTCATCGCCGTGACCGGGCACACTGACCAGCAAGGAAGCGATGAGGTCAATCTGGCACTCAGCGTGGAACGGGCCGAGGTCGTTCGCGAAGCACTGGTTCGCCGCGGTATCCCCCGCGATGGCTTGCGGGCAACCGGAGTGGGTTCGCGCCAGCCCGTCGAAGGGCTGACGCCCAGCGACCCAGCCAATCGCCGCATCGAATTCTCCGTTATTCGCACAGAACCCGTCCGCCCCACCCCGGTCGACACTCCGGGAGCACGCTGACATGCCATTGTGGTTCGAACTCGCTGCCCTGATGATCGCCGCCTACGGTGCTGGGATCGGCATCGGTTGGGTCATCTGGGGCAATCACGACCAAGACGAGGAATAGATCGATGAACGAATTACTCCAGACCTACTGGCCCCTGATCGTTGCCGCACTGCTGGTCGGCTTGGTCATCGCCTGGTACGTGTTCGGTGCTTCTCGCCGCACGCGTGTGACCGGCGCCAGCCGCGATGTCCTGGACGAAGGTGCGGCACCTGCAGAACGTAACAAGGCGCTAATCGACAGCGCGCCTGCCGCAACTCCGATGCAGCCTGCTGCAGGTGTTCCAACGATGTCGACACCGGCACCATCGGCTGGCGACGACCTCACCCGGATAAAGGGTCTGGGTCCAAAGCTGGCCGCGACGCTGCAAGATATGGGCGTGACCACCCTATCGCAAATCGCGCAATGGGATGACGCAGAGATCGATCGCATCGATGCCAATCTTGGCCGCTTCCAGGGCCGCATCCGCCGCGACAACTGGGTAGACCAGGCTAAATATCTATCTGTCGGAGATGAGGCAGGGTTCGTCGAACGTTTTGGCAAGCTCTCCTGAAATTCGGAACGAATCGATTGGTGTGGTATTCCTTTACTTGGGTCGAACACGAGGAGACCAAGGATGGGACAGCGATTGCGCGTGCTCGTTGCCGAAGACGAGTTCATAATCGGCTGTGACCTGTGTCACACAGTCGAAGAAGCCGGTTATATCGTCGAAGGCCCGTTCGAAGATCTGTCCTCCACTATGCTGGCTTTTCAGAAGAACAAGCCGGACATCGCCATTCTGGACGTTCAGCTCGAAGACGGCATAGTCTACCCCCTCGCCGAGCAGATGATCGCCGAGAACGTGCCGGTGATCTTCCATTCGGGTGAAATGACCCCGGCAGAAGTGGCCCGTCGGTTCCCCAGCGCGCTGGCGTTAGCCAAGCCCTGTCCTCCGGCCGAAGTCATCGATTCGATCCAGCGCGCTACACATCACGGCTAACGGCCGTTTTGTGTTTCCCTGGGCCCCGCCCCGGGCGACGTTCGCTTCGGTGGCTTGATGCGTACGCTCGATGCGCATGCGATCCCGCTGATCGGCCACACCTCTTGCTCCCGCCATGCAACCCTGCCACTGGCAAGCGCATAACAGAGGAGATTACATGGCTGGAATGGTGCCGTTTGCCTGGGACGATCCCTTCAACCTCGACGATCAGCTGACCGAGGAAGAGCGGATGATCCGCGATGCCGCCCACGCTTTCGCGCAGGGCGAGCTGCAACCGCGCGTGATCGAGAATTTCAGCAACGAAGTCGACGATCCCGAACTGTTCCCCATGATGGGCGAAGCAGGCCTGCTAGGCGCGACCGTGCCCGAGGAATACGGCGGCGCCGGCGCCAGCTACGTCTCCTACGGCCTGATCGCGCGCGAGATCGAACGCGTGGATTCCGGATACCGTTCGATGGCCTCGGTCCAGTCGAGCCTCGTGATGTTTCCGATCCATGCCTACGGTTCCGAAGAACAGCGCAGGAAATACCTGCCCGGCCTCGCCAGCGGCAAGCTGATCGGGTGCTTCGGCCTGACCGAACCCGATGCGGGCAGCGATCCCGGCGGCATGAAGACGACCGCCAAGAAGGTCGACGGCGGTTATGTGCTGTCAGGCTCGAAGACCTGGATTTCCAACGCCCCCTTCGCCGACGTCTTCGTCGTTTGGGCGAAGAGCGAGGCGCATGGCGGCGGCATTCGCGGCTTCGTGCTGGACAAGGGGATGAAGGGCCTGTCCGCCCCCAAGATCGAAGGCAAGCTGTCGCTGCGCGCATCGACCACCGGCATGATCGTGATGGACGAAGTCGAGGTGGGGGAAGACGCGCTGCTGCCCGATGTGCAGGGCCTCAAGGGTCCGTTCGGCTGTCTCAACCGCGCCCGCTACGGCATCAGCTGGGGCGCGATGGGTGCCGCGGAATTCTGCCTGCACGCCGCGCGCCAGTACGGGCTCGACCGGCACCAGTTCGGCGTCCCGCTCGCCAGCAAGCAGCTCTACCAGCTCAAGCTCGCCGACATGGTGACCGAGATTTCGCTGGGCCTGCAATCCTCGTTGCGGGTCGGCCGTCTGATGGACGAAGGCAAATTCGCGCCCGAGATGATCAGCATCGTGAAACGCAACAATGTCGGCAAGGCGCTGGATATCGCCCGCAAGTCGCGCGACATGCACGGCGGCAACGGCATTTCGGAAGAATACCAGGTCATCCGCCACATGGTGAACCTGGAAACGGTCAACACTTACGAAGGCACGCATGATGTCCATGCGCTGATCCTGGGGCGGGCCATTACCGGGATCGCCGCGTTTTGATCCGCCTGCACGGCTACTACCGCAGCTCGACCAGCTACCGCCTGCGCATCGCGCTGGAACTGAAGGGGCTGGATTACGAATACGTGCCGGTGAACCTGCTGACGTCCGAACAGAAGGGCGCGGCGTTCACCGCGCGCAACCCCTTCGGCTCGGTCCCGCTGCTGGAAGTCGACGGCAAGGACTATGTCCAGTCGATGGCGCAGATCGAATGGCTCGACGAAGCCTTTGCCAATCGCCCGCTGCTGCCATCCGATTTGCACGATCGCTATGTCGCGCGCGAACTGGCCTATGCCATCGCCACCGAACTGCACGCGCCACTGAACCTTCCAGTGCTGAAATACCTGAAGGACGAATACGGCAAGTCGCAGGACGAGATCGGCGTGTGGTATCGCCACTGGCTCGCCCGCACGCTCGCCCCGCTGGAGGCGCGCCTGGCGCAGCTCGGCACGGGCGATTTCCTGTTCGATGCCCCCGGCTTCTTCGAAGTCTGCCTGCTGCCGCAGGTCTACAACGCAAGGCGGTTCGAATTCGATTTTTCGGACATGCCGCACATCACCCGGATCGAAAGCGCCTGCCTGCCCCTGCCGGAATTCCAGCGCGCCCATCCGGACAACCAGTCCGACAATCCCGAGAACACATAAGCCCCGAGAGGAACCCCATCCATGAAGCTCGCAACGATCCAGGACGGCACCCGCGACGGCAAGCTGGTGGTCGTGTCGAAAGACCTCACCCGCTACTGCGCCGCCGACAACATCGCCCCGACGCTGCAGGCCGCGCTCGACAACTGGGACGAAATCGCCCCGAAGCTGGAAGCGCTCTACACCGATGTCGAACACGAGGCGGTGCCGTGCGAGCGGTTCCATGAACGCGAAGCGCATTCGCCGCTGCCGCGCGCCTACCAGTGGGCAGACGGCAGCGCCTACATCAATCACGTCGAACTGGTGCGCAAGGCCCGCGGCGCCGAGGTGCCCGAGAGCTTCTATCACGATCCGCTGATGTACCAGGGCGGCAGCGACACCTTCCTGCCCCCGCGCGCTGACATTCCGCTTAAAGACACCAGCTGGGGCTGCGACATGGAAGGCGAGATCGCAGTCGTCACCGACGATGTGCCGATGGGCGTGTCGAAGGAAGACGCCGCCGGCCACATCAAGCTGGTCATGCTGGTCAACGACGTGTCCCTGCGCGGACTGATCCCGGGCGAATTGGCCAAGGGCTTCGGCTTCTTCCAGTCCAAGCCCGCCAGCGCGTTCAGCCCCGTCGCGGTCACGCCCGACGAACTGGGCGATGCTTGGCAGGGCAGCGTCATCCACCTGCCGCTGATGGTCGATTACAACGGCCAGCCCTTCGGCCGGGCCAATGCGGGCGTCGATGCGACGTTCAGCCTCGCCGAACTGGTCGCCCACGCCGCCAAGACGCGCGACCTGGGCGCCGGCACGATTATTGGATCGGGCACGGTGTCGAACCAGGGCCCCGACGGCGACCCGGGCAAGCCCGTGGCCGAAGGCGGCCTCGGCTATAGCTGCATCGCCGAAATCCGCATGATCGAAACAATCGCCAACGGCGAGGCCCAGACCCGCTTCATGGAACCCGGCGACACCGTGCGCGTGGAAATGAAGGACAAGGATGGCCATTCCATCTTCGGCGCGATCGAACAGAAGGTCGTCGAAGCCTGAACATGAATCAGAGCGGGGTAACATGGGCCCCGCTTCCCGATCATTTCCCGCGAGCGACGTGGCGTTTCAGCGGACCGTGACAGCAGTCTACTTCCTGCATCACTTCTTCGGTCGGTTCTTCGGTACCGGAGATGATCGAAATGTCGCCCGTGCTCTCCAACACCATCGACCGCACGTCCGCCAGGTCGGCTATGCCTGCGCTGCGAATCTTGTTGAGAATATCGCTTTCGGACACCCGCGTTTCGGCGAGCGCCCCCTCCAGGATTTTACCGTCATACATCAACATGGTCGGGTCGTTTTCCAGCAAAAGCTGAAACCTGCGTGATCCGCGTCGCAGCCGCGCCAGAACAAGCTGCGCCACCAGCAAAGCCATTATAGCGCTGAGCGCCTGTACGAGCGCAGTCCATTCGGTAACCGTTGCTGCCGAAGCGAGGAGCGATCCGGTCGCCAATGTGACGACGAAATCGAAAGCCGTCATCTTGGAGAAAGTACGCAGGCCGATTGTGCGCACTAGCACGATGACCCAGATCAGCGCGATCACCCCCAGTGCCGCGCCTCGCAGGATGGCGTCGGGATATTCGGAAAGACCGAACATGGCTTTACGTCACTCCTGCGGTGGGCCGGTCGATAGCGTAATCGATCGGCTTGAAGGTTCCACCACAGGAATCATAAGCGGAACAGGCCGTCAGCCCGATGATCAAGGGGGACAAGGCTCGCATGGAAATGTGGTCTCCCGATTTGGAAACGGGCGGCTCTACCGCCAAGCGTCCGGTCGCGCCGTCGACCGGCACGTTCATGAATAGGTTGAAAGCTGTCGGGATCATGTCCGCTTCGACACCATAGGGCGACAGCGCTTCGGCCAGATTGCCGAAACAGCCGCGATGCACGGGCTTGTCGGCATAGAAATGGCGAAAGGTCGCCTCGCTGCACGGCGTCAGCAGAAAATCGTGCCGCCCGACCGTGTCCTCGACAATTTCGAGCATGGGTTTGGACCGGTTCGACCATAAGCGATTACCCTGCCCTAGGGAGATGGTCTCTTCGTAATCGAAGGTCCGCCCATTCGAGATGACTTCCCGCACATCGTCTGCATTGAAAGCAAGCAGGTCGGAAACCTGGCCGCCTTGCGGGTCGACGACGGTCAAGGTTTCGCCCTCCTCCAATCGGAAGGCGACCCCGGAACGCGGGGCAATGCGGTTGGAGTTCATGCAGCCCTCGTGTCGCTGAATGGGCAGACCCAATCCTCATCGACCACCCGCCCGCTATATTGCGCAGCGGGGCTGGCTTCACCGTGGCGTGCCAGCATTGGATTGGGCGAACCGGCCAGCGCGATGTCGCGATCGATGATCGTTTTGCGCATCTTCTCGTAACGCCCCTGTTCGCGCAGAGCTTCGAACTGGTCGTGCAAGTTGAAAACCAGTGTCGGAAAGGCAAACCGGCGCGCAATGCGTGATGCCCTCGGATGTAGCCCCACGACGAAATAGGCTTCCCCACCGAAACTGAGCGAGAAGTGTGGATCGTCCGGATCGGAACTGACACGCGGATCGCGCGGTTGGTCGCGCCAGGTGTCCTTATCGCTGAGTGACTGGATACGGTCCCATAGCGCCTGCTCGAACCGTTCCTCGCTCAAGTCTTCAGGCCCGTCGAACACCACCGCAAGGCTCCTTAGCCCGCTTTCGATACGCTCCTCGCGATACCGGTCGCTCCATTCGACCAAGGCGCGGTGGATTTCGAGGTCATTCCAAGCGCTGGTGATATCGCGAGCGTGAACCACGCTCAGATTGCCTTTAGCCAGTGCCGACTTGGCACCGACGCAGGGGAAGCCAGCTTCGCGTATGTGGGTTTCAAGAGCATGCGCACTCGGCGCGTCGGCGGGGTTGACAACTTGCATGATTGGCGAATGTTTGACCGACCGGATCGTTGCATCACCAAATATATATCAATCGCTTTTCATCCATTCGACGCATCGCGACGTTAATCTCTCTCCTCGCGCTGTTTCACCTCGTCTTCCCGCGCATGCATGTCGCGCCAGAGCTTTTCCGTCCCCGCTTCCTGCGCCTTGTTCACGAACTGCGAAGCGACCAGCCAGCCCTTGATGGGGCGAAGCGGCAGAACGCATCCAATGGCCATCAGCGGGATCGCGATCGCAAGCAGGACGATCAGCGGAAGTTCCAGCGAAACCTGCAACCAGACGATGAAGAACAGCAGCGGGAACGCCACGAACGTCAGAGAGAAAAAGGCCGACCCGTCATCCGGTGATGCGAACCGGTAATCCAGTCCGCACACTTCGCATCGGTCGCTGACTTTCAACCACGACTTGAACATTTTGCCCTTACCGCATCGCGGGCACAGTCCTTTCCATCCGGATTTGAAAATCCAGGCAGTCTTTTCGCTGTCGTCAAGTTCCATAGATGGTTCCAAAATTCCTCAGGCATGGAGGCGCGCGCAGAAACGCTTGCTCGCTCCATACCTGAGGATCGGTGTTGCAAGGTCGCCGAACAAGCGAATTAATGTGCACGCAGGTTGCGATAGGAGCACGTCAGCGCGCGAATGAACTCCTACGCCGCCGGTTTAGAACCCCGGCGGTGTCTCTAATTCGCCGGATCGTCCGTTCGCGCTGCTGCTACATCGATCGGGCGATGACCATCTTCATAACCTCGTTCGACCCGCCGAAAATCCGCGTGATACGGCTATCGCGATACATGCGAGCGATCGGATAATCGTTTATGAAGCCCGCACCGCCATGGAACTGCAGGCATTTGTCGACCACCTCGCCTTGCAATTCCGTGACCCAGTATTTGGCCATGCACGCAGTCGGCACGTCAAGCTCGCGTTTCAAGTGCTTGGCGATGCAGTCATTGACGAAAATCTTCGCTGCGGTCGCGCGGGCCTTGAGGTCCGCCATGACGAATTGCGTGTTCTGAAAATCCCAAATGGTCTGGCCAAAAGCCTTGCGGTTCTTGACGAAGTCCAAGGTCGTCTCCAGCGCCTTTTCGATGCCGGTCATGGCACCCATCGCGATGATAAGGCGTTCCTGAGGAAGCTCGCCCATCAACTGGTAGAAGCCTTTGCCCTCTTCCCCGCCCAGCACATTTTCCGCCGGTACGAATACATCGTCGAAAAACAGTTCCGACGTATCGGACGCGTCGAGCCCTATCTTGTCGAGCTTCTTGCCGCGCTGGAATCCTTCTGCGCCTTCGGTCTCGAGCAGCATCAGCGAAATGCCCTTGGCCCGTTCATTGGGATCGGTCTTGGCGACGACGATGATGAAGTCCGCGGTCTGGCCGTTGGAGATGTAGGTTTTCGCGCCGTTGATGCGATAGCCGTTCCCATCCTTCAGCGCAGTCGTCGTGACGCTCTGCAGATCGGACCCAACGCCGGGCTCGGTCATGGCTATCGCGCTGACCAGTTCCCCGCTTACCAGCTTTGGCAGATACTTCTTTTTCTGCTCTTCGGTGCCATGGCGCACAAGATAGGGCAGGATCACGGTGTTGTGCAGCGATGCGGCAAAGCCCTCCACTCCGTGCTTCGCCTGCTGGTCGATTACGACCATTTCGTGCCGGAAGTCCCCGCCATGGCCGCCGTATTCCTCGGGCACCGACACACCCAGCAGCCCCGCCTGACCCGCTTCGTTCCAGAATTCGCGTTCGACCTGTCCATCCACGCGCCATTTGAGGACACGTTTTTCAGGGGCATGCTGCTGATAGAACTTGCCGACCGCGTCGGCGAAGATCGAGATTTCCTCGTCCTCCATGAATTCGGGCTGGGGTACATTGATTGCGGGCATCTGTCTGGTCCTCTCCGGATATTGTTATGGCGCGCTGAAGGGTCTTATTTGCCCTTCCAGTTGGGCGCGCGTTTTTCGGCGAAGGCGGCAGCCCCTTCGCGCGCATCTTCCGATACGAATACGGGCGCAATAAGCTGGGTCTGGCGCGTATAGCGCTCATCCATGGGCCAGCCGCGCGACTGCTTGATTACCTGCTTGGACACACGCACGGCCAGCGGCCCGTTGGCGACAATGCTGGCAGCCAGTTCCTTCGCCGCCACAAGTGCCTCGCCGTCGGTTATCCGGTTGATGAGACCAAGCTCATACGCACGGGCCGCATCGATGAAGTCGCCGGTCAGCGCCAATTCCATGGCGATCCGTTCCGGGATCTGGTCGGGCAGCATCATCACCCCGCCCGCTGCAGCTACCAAGCCACGTTTTACTTCGGGAATGCCGAATTTCGCGCCCGCACTGGCCACTACCAGATCGCACGCGATCATCAGTTCCAGCCCGCCTGCCAGAGCATATCCTTCCACGGCAGCGATCAGCGGCTTTTCCGGTGGCTTCTGGACGATGCCGCCGAAGCCGCGTCCCTCGATACTGGGCGATTCCCCGCGCAGGAACCCCTTCAGGTCCATGCCCGAACAGAATGTTCCGCCGGCTCCGGTCAGGATACCCACGCGCAGATTATCGTCGCTGTCGAGCCGGTCCATGGCCGCGGCTATGCCTTCCGCCGCAGCCTTGGTCATGGCGTTTTTTGCCTCGGGACGATTGATGGTGACGACCAGAATGCCGTCCTCCTCGCTCGTCAGGACTTCCTCGGACATCGCGCGCTCTCCCATTGCAAATCGAAACTTGTCTTGCGCCCTTGCTGCGTCACGCTTACGCAAACGTCAACCGGCATTCGCCGCAAGAATCGAAAAGTGGAGAGGAGTTTACGCCATGGCCGAAGCCTACATCATCGATGCCGTCCGGACCCCGCGCGGGATCGGTAAACAGGGCAAGGGATCGCTGGCGCACATGCATCCACAGCACCTTGCAGCCACCTGCCTCAAAGCCATCAAGGATCGCAACGATCTCGACACCTCCACGGTCGATGACGTGATATGGTCGGTCAGCACGCAGGATGGCATGCAGGCGGGCGATCTGGGCCGCATGGCAGCGCTCGACGCCGGATATGACGTGACGTCCTCCGGCACCACGCTCGACCGGTTTTGCGGCGGCGGGATCACCAGTGTGGCGCTCGCTGCGGCACAGGTGATGAGCGGGATGGAAGACTGCGTCGTTGCGGGCGGCACCGAGATGATGAGCCTCACGGCACAGATGTCGAAGGACAAGATGGCCGCTGGCCTCAAGCCGCCGATGATGGGCAGCTATAACGAACGTCTCATGCGGACACATCCGCAAAGCCATCAGGGTGTTTGCGGCGATGCCATCGCTACCATGGAAGGCTTCAGCCGCGAAGAACTGGACAAGGTCGGATATCGCAGCCAGCAGCGCGCCGCCAAGGCTATCGAGGAAGGGCGTTTCGACAAGTCGCTCGTCCCGGTAACCGACGACGATGGCAATGTCGTTCTCGACAAGGAGGAGTTCCCTCGGCCGCAGACCACCATGGAAGGTCTTGGCGAACTGGAACCCGCTTTCACCAAGATCGCCAATGTCCCGCTCGACAAGGCCGGCACCACTTTCTCCGGGCTGATCAACGCCAAATATCCCGACGTCGATATCAAGCACTTCCATCACGCGGGCAACAGTTCAGGCGTAGTCGATGGCGCGGCAGCGGTGCTCGTGGCAAGCAAGGATTATGCGCAAAAGCATGGGCTCAAGCCCCGCGCGCGCATCGTCGCCACCGCCAATATGGGCGACGATCCGACACTCATGCTCAACGCCCCGGTTCCGGCGGCCAAAAAGGTCCTGTCGAAGGCAGGCCTGACGACCGACGACATCGATCTTTACGAAATCAACGAAGCCTTTGCCGTCGTCGCAGCCAAATTCGTTCGCGATCTCGATCTCGATTGGGACAAGGTCAATGTGAACGGCGGCTCCATCGCACTCGGTCACCCGATCGGTGCCACCGGTTCGATCCTCATCGGCACGATGGTCGACGAACTGGAACGCCAGGGCAAACGTTACGGCCTCGTCACAATGTGCGCAGCCGGCGGCATGGCCCCCGCCATCATCGTCGAACGGGTCGACGATTTCGTCGATTGATCCCGGCCTGACATGCGCGCCCTCGCCTATGGCGAAGAAAGCGGCTAGAGGGCGCGCATGCATTTCCTCGACCAAGCCAAGATCTACCTCAAGTCCGGCGGCGGCGGCCCGGGCGCCGTCAGTTTCCGGCGCGAAAAATACGTCGAATACGGCGGCCCCGACGGCGGTAACGGCGGCAAGGGCGGCGACATCGTATTTGTAGCCGTTCAGGGCCTCAACACGCTGATCGACTTTCGCTATTCGCAGCACTTCAAGGCCAAGCGCGGCAATCACGGCCAAGGCAAGGACCGGACCGGCGCTGGGGCGCCGGATTTGGTTATCGAGGTGCCGGTCGGCACGCAGGTCCTGTCGGAAGACAAGGAAGAGGTGCTGGCCGATTTCACCGAAGTGGGCCAGCGGGTCGTGTTTCTCGAAGGTGGCATGGGCGGTCGCGGCAATGCCAGTTACAAGACCAGCACCAATCGCGCCCCGCGCCAGCACCAGCCCGGCATTCCGGGCGAGGAAATGTGGGTGTGGCTGCGGCTGAAGCTGCTCGCCGATGTCGGCCTCCTGGGCCTGCCCAATGCGGGCAAAAGCACTTTCATCAACCAGGTTTCCAACGCCAAGGCCAAGGTCGGGCACTATGCCTTCACCACCTTGGTCCCCAAGCTCGGTGTCGTGACCCACAAGAACCGCGAATTCGTGCTGGCCGACATTCCCGGCCTGATCGAAGGCGCTGCCGATGGTGCTGGCATCGGGGACCGGTTCCTTGGCCATATCGAACGGTGCCGTGTGCTCATCCACCTGATCGACATTTCGGGCGATGATCCGGCAGAAGCCTACAGCACGGTCAATGCCGAACTCGAAGCCTATGGCGGCGGCCTTGCGGACAAGCCGCAGCTCGTGGCGCTGAACAAGCTCGATCTGGCGGATGACGAACTGGGTCAGGGCTTCGCAGAAGAACTGCTGGCCGCCGGCGCGGACAAGGTTTTCACCATTTCCGGCGCTACGGGGGCGGGGATTCCCGAACTGCTCGACGGCGTGCTGGGCTATCTTCCCGACCGTACGTCGACGGAAACCCACGCCGAAGAAGTGGAAGACGAAGACGATACGGCCGAATGGTCGCCTCTCTGAGCGCGAAGTCGTGCTTCGGGCCCGCCAAGCGAAGCCGGCTTCCGCGTGCCGCTACCTTTCCCTAGTGGGTCGACGATGACCATTGCCGCCCTCGCAGACCTGCGCAACGCGCGCCGCCTTGTCATCAAGGTCGGCTCGGCTCTGCTCGTGCAGGATGGAAAGCTGCGCTCGCAGTGGCTGGCAACCCTTGCCGCCGAAATCGCGGATATGCGCCGAAACACCGAAATAATCGTCGTATCTTCGGGCGCGATTGCCCTCGGCGCGGCGAAGCTCGGGCTGGCAAAGGGCGGACGCGGCAGCCTCGCCGATGCACAGGCCTCGGCCTCTGTCGGTCAGGTCGAACTCGCCCGCCTGTGGTCCGATGCGCTGGAAGCGCACACGATCACGGCGGCACAAATGCTCGTGACGCTGGGCGATCTGGAAGACCGCAGACGTTATCTAAACGCTTCGGCTACCCTCGCCCGCCTGCTCGATGCAGGGGCCATCCCCGTCGTCAACGAAAACGACAGCGTCGCCACGGAAGAAATCCGGTTCGGCGATAACGACCGGCTCGCTGCCCGCGTCGCCCAAGCAGCAGGTGCCGATGCCGTCGTGCTGCTGTCCGATGTCGATGGCCTGTTCGATCGCGACCCCTGCGAACCGGATGCCACTCTCGTGCCGCTGGTGGAAGGTGTGACGCCGGAGATCATCGCCATGGCCACGGGCGCATCGACATCCGGCCTCGGCTCCGGCGGAATGACCGCCAAACTGCAGGCGGCACGTATTGCCGAACGGGCTGGCATCGCTCTGGCGATCGTCAACGGAACCCACCCCTCGCCCCTTGCCCGCGCCATCGCCAATGGCACCGGGACGGTCTTCCTGCCGCAATCGAATGCGAGTGCGCGCAAGGCCTGGCTCGGCGGTCGCCTTGCCCCCTCGGGCGTCGTCTCCATCGATAGAGGCTGCATGACGGCCCTCGAAAACGGGGCGAGTGTTCTGGCTGCAGGCATCATCGACATAGAAGGCGAATTCGGACGCGGCGATCTGGTCGCGGTTCACGGTCCGCAAGGCGAACGCCTTGGCCAGGGGCTGATCGAGTACACGTCGGCAGAATGCCGCACGATCATGGGCCTCAGGGAAGAACAGCAAGCAGAGAGGCTTGGCTACGCCCCGCGCGCCGCCGTCATTCACCGCGATCACATGGTGCGAATATGACCGTTTCGCTTACCGGCGCCACCGGCTTTGTCGGACAGGCCGTGCTCGATGTCGCTGCGCAGGTCGAAGAGCCTGTTCGCGCACTTACCCGCCGCCCGCAGGCGGATCGCAAACACGTCGATTGGATTGCAGGCGATCTCTCCAATCCCGCCGCTCTTGCGCGGCTATGCGACGGTACCGATGCGGTCATTCACGTTGCCGGCCTCACCACCACGCCCGATCCCGCCGATTTCGAAGAAGCCAACGTCACCGGAACCGAACGGCTGATCGCCGCCGCGAAACAGAAAAAGGTCCGCCGCTTCATCTTCGTATCCTCCCTTTCCGCCCGCGAGCCCGACCTCTCGGTCTATGGTGCGTCCAAGGCGAAAGCGGAGCGCCTGATCGAAAACAGCGGGCTCGACTGGACGATCGTCCGCCCGCCCGGCGTCTATGGCCCGCGCGATGTCGATTATTTCGAAATGTTCCGCAGCGCGCGCATGGGCTTTGTCCCTCTCCCACCCGGGGGCGCCAGTTCGATCATCCATGTCGACGACCTCGCTCGCTTGCTGCTGACCTTGGTCGATGCCCCGCCCGCCCTCGTACGCCGCCAGATATTCGAACCCGACGACGGGCGCGAAGGGGGCTGGTCGCACAAGGAACTGGCAAAGGCGATCGGCGCTGCCGTGGGTCGCCGCGTCTTCGCCCCGCATCTGCCCCGCGCTGTCCTCGAAACCGCCGCCAGGGCCGACCGCCTGATACGCCGCGACAAGGCCCGCCTGACCGCCGACCGTGTGGGCTACATGACCCACCCCAATTGGGTTGCCCGATCCAGCAGCAAGGTGCCCGAAGCCGTCTGGTCGCCGCGCATCTCGGGCAAGGCAGGCCTCGCATCGACCGCTGCATGGTATCGAAAACACGGCTGGCTCTAGGGCGATTGCAGCCTCGACGCCTGCGCGATAAGCAAGTGAAATGTCTGGCAAACCGATCATGCCTGCCATGGGCGAATATGCCCCGTGGTTCTACGCCAGGGCGCTGGGTGGTGCCGATCGCTTTGCCTTTTCTTCGATCGCCGGCCGCCACGTCCTCATGCTCTTCTGCGGCCACGCCGGTACCCCTGCCGCCCAGCAGGCGCTGGCACTTGTACAAAGCAACCGCACCCTGTTCGACGATAAGACTGCGTGCTTCTTTGGCGTGACGGTCGATCCGTCGGACGAAGCGGACCGCCGCATCGCGCAGAAATTGCCGGGTGTTCGGTACTTCCTCGACTACGATGGCGCAATCAGCGAGGCCTACGGAGCATTATCGAACGATGCTGCCTCCTACGAAGCGCACTGGCTGGTGCTCGACCGAGAACTACGCATTCGATCCCGCTATCGTATCGATGATGGCGAGCGCGCCATTGCAGATCTCCGCACGCGGCTTGCCGCAGTGGAGGAAGGCTGGGCACCGGTCATCGTCGTCCCCGATGTGTTCGAACCTTCGCTGTGCGCCGATTTGATCGCGCTGTATGAAAGCCGCGGCGGCGAACCTTCGGGCTTCATGCGCGATGTCGATGGGAAGACGACCCTCGTGGTTGACGACAGTTTCAAACAGAGACGGGACTGCCTGATCGAAGACCAGACACTGAAAGACCGCCTGTCGGGGCGGATCGCGCGGCGCCTTATCCCCGCGATGGAACGCGCGTTCCAATTCCGCGCCACGCGGATCGAACGCTACCTTGTCGCCTGCTATGAAGCGGGCGCTGGCCACTTCCGCCCTCATCGGGACAATACGACGCACGGCACTGCCCACCGGCGCTTCGCCGTCACGATAAACCTCAATGCAGGCGAATATGACGGCGGCGATCTGCGCTTTCCCGAATTCGGCCAGCGCACCTATCGCGCACCGACGGGCGGCGCGGTCGTGTTCTCCTGTTCGCTACTGCATGAAGCGACGCCGGTGACCAGCGGGCGGCGTTACGCATTCCTGCCTTTCCTCTATGACGAGGCCGCCAGAAAGGTTCGCGACGCCAATCTCGACAAGCTCGCAGCCCATCAAGCGCAAACAGCCGGTTGATGTGTCGCAATGGGGCTGGACTTTTGAAAGCCTTTGCTTGAAAGGCGCTCTCCGGTCGCCGGCTTAGCTCAGTTGGTAGAGCAGTTGATTTGTAATCATCAGGTCAGGGGTTCGACTCCTCTAGCCGGCACCATTTCCCCGCCCTGTGGGGCGTCATCATCAGCGACAGCCCGCCAACGGCCGGTTCCGGCGGTTTCTCAACTATCTCTATCGGCCCTCTTTTTGGGGGTTTCAGGTTTCGGCCAAATTCTCGGCTGACTTGTCGCCAGCAACTGATCCGACGAATATCTGTGCGGATCTGCCGCTACATCGTCGCCATCAAGGCTATCGCGAAAAGCACTGTCGAGGCCAGCCCGAGCAGGCTTCTTATATCGTGAAGGCGCCCCCAGGCCACAAGCTGGGCCCTTGTGTCGGAGCCTGCCTGTTCTGGATGAACGGCCTGAAGTCGTTTGTTCGTCGGCATGATTGCTATGATGGTAAACGGCCAGTTACCAAGAAGTGCGATGCTTCCAGCGATCCACAACCATTGGGTCGATAAATACCAAGCCGCCAATCCGCATACACCGCCGATAATAGCCAAGCCGGACTGTATCGGGAGCGCTTTCGCGTAGCTTGATTGCCACTGCGTGAGTAGCGGTCTGTCGTCCAGCAACAGGCGGGCCGGGTGTTCGACCAGACTGATATAAGCTGCCGCACCGGCAAACAAGGCGGCGGACGCCAGTGCAATGGTATAGAAAAGCGACATTTAGGATTCCTCGGCATGAGCCGGGGAGACGCGAAAAAAAACAGCCAGCGCCTCCCCAAACAAGTTGGGTCAACGCCGCGGCTGAGAAGAACCCTGATGTGGGTGCAGGAGCTACCAACCTGCCACTCTATTTTCGGCTGTCGTATAATGGAGAAAATATCACGACCGCTCAAGCCCAATGTCTGCAAGGGCGTCGTTAACAACCGGTCCGCTTTTGTTGCGCTTGAATTGGGCCACGCTCTTGGCCTTGATCACACTTACACCCAAGCCTGTTCGATGTATTACTATCAAACCTTTGCCGAAGTGCGTAGAACACTTTGTGCCGACGAACGGGCCGCGATACGAGGTATTTATGGGACATAGCTTGCGTACCATGCTCGTTCCCCTGCTCATGGCAACCGTCTTAGCAGGCTGCGAGCAGGCAGATCAGACGATGGTGACCTCTACCCATGAGACCACCGGCACTATCGCCGACTGTTGCGCGCTCGCGGACGGCGACTGGTCAATGAGCCCCGTTGGCCAGACCGGCAACCAAGCGACCTTGTCCTACAAAGGCGAGGAGCGTGGCTTCATGGAGTTGCGCGACGGACGCTACGATTCGGTCTCCGACCGAATAGGCTTCGTCGCAACAACGCTCGACGGACGCGCGGCAGCGATCCAACGCCCTGATGGCAATGGTCAAGCGTTGATGGCCCTTGTCGGGAACGTCAACGAATATCCCGAACATCTCTCAATCCAAATCCGCTGTGAAACGGTCGATTGCCCCGAGTACGAATCCTTGATGGCGGCGCTCATGCTGCCGCCGGTCTCCGATTAGGAATCAAATTGTTACTTAATGCGACTTAGCCATCCTAAATGCGTCGGCTATGATTGAAGCGTTAGGTCAGCTCGCTAGGACGTATTTAGGGGACGCGGCTAATGACGGCTTTTGGAAAAGCCGAAGTCATTGTCGAATGACAGAGTTGGGGTCGATAGCGGAATGTCTGCTCTTAGCCGTAAATCGAGAAGTGCCGTCAATCGGCTATGGCTCTCCCCCAAATAACTGAACCTTCGCAAGTTGGGTGTCTAGCAGAACGCAAGGTTCAGTCGCGGCGGGCACATTCTGCGAAAAAGGAATATTCCGCCCGCCCTCGACAGCAATGTCGAACGAACGGATGCGCCGCACTTGCCGAAAGATTTTGACGAAGCGACGAGTGTGCGCCCTTAACGGCGCGTCATTTCCACACACGTGAAACGCTGTTTTATAACTCTAAGTGGTCGCAATGTCGCTGAACTTTCGGTCCGCAGCCGATATCATTTCCTGCAAGGCTCTGGCATGCTGGCGAAACGCGCGGCGCCCCTCGGCGGTCAGTGCGGCCCAGGTCCGTTGACGGCCATCCCTTGGCACTTTCTTAATCGAAACATACCCCGCTTCCGCCAGAGCCGAGAGATGTTTGGAAAGAACTGAGTCGCTGACTTCAACTATGTCGCGAATGATGGCGAACTCAGCCTCGTTGGCGCGCGCGAGGATTGCGGCGATTTGCAGGCGCGCTGGCGGATTGAGCACATCGTCCAGAACTGCGCTCATACAAGACGCTCGCGGATATCTTTGCGATAAACGCGTTCCCAAACCAGGCTGAGGACGGAGGTACCCGCAAACATAACCGCCAGCGTAACCCAAAACACCGGATCCCGGACCCCGCTTCGCACCTGCGTAAGAACAACAATGAAAGCCGTCAGCGCCAGGACGATGATGGCAGCCACTACCCAACCGGTCCGGCCGCGCTGATATCCACTAACGAACATTCCATAACGCTTTTTGTCGTCCCTAACGATCACGATCGCCAAAACCATTGCCGTGATCATAGCGGCGGCAGCAAACGCTGGTGGAAGCGCTGCTGCAGCGATAATCACGGTCATGAGCATACCGCCAGCCATGTGCCTCCACAGGGGCCAGGTCATGTGATTGGCCAGCCTGTCGTTCGTTGCGTCGAGCGCGGCCAGCGCCGCTTTGGAATCGTTAATCTTGCTCATCCCTTCCGCTCCGCCTCAGTTGCTGACGCTACCACCGGGCGCGCCATCGCGATTGGCCAGGTAATGCGAAATGGCGGGCCTAATGACCAGGCCCATCAAATCAATCAGAACATGCACCACCATCGGCTTGAGAATCGATCCACTCGACAGGTAAAGCCAGAACAGAAACGCACCCACCGCACTTGTTGCCAACACGCCTTTCCACCCTTGATACCAATGCGCCAGCCCGAAGGCCGCTATCGAAATCAGGATGGAAGCAACAACCGATCCGGTGGCCTCCAGCGCCAGTATCGGAAGAGCCACCCGATAGAAGATTTCTTCGCTGATGCCCGCATTAAGTGCCAATGGGAGGCTGGCAGCGATTTCCTTGCGGTTGCGGGGCAGGAGAGCCTCGATGTCGCCGATCACAGGCTGCCGCATCTTCTTCAAACGGTTGCGCCAGATAATTGCCGGAACCGTTAAGCCAAGCGCTATCCCGATTGCCATTCCCAGAAGTGAATCGGACGCGGAGTTTTCCGATTGGCGAGCAACTTCGAACGGTGCGATCAGTTTCGTGAAGTCGGCGGGCAGATCCCAGAGAGCGTCGATCCTGCCGAGCGAAAGCAACAAGCCGAAACCGCCGATTCCGAAAAGGGCCAAGGGGATGAGGGTCCAGCGACGATAAAATCGAATACGATCGATGCTCGCCGTGAGCAGCTTGAATTCTGCGTAGTCGAGAGAATCGCGCCAAGACATCCATGACAGTGCGGCCAATACGGCGACGAGCGCCAAAGCTGCCATACCACTCATCCTCGCACTCCTTTACTTTCCAATATGGAAAATCACTGGCAGCCACTTTCCAATTTGGCAAGTGTAGACTTTCCAATTTGGAAATTCAGTTACTCTCTGCTGCGGTTTGATCAGCCGCGAGAGCGGGCCCATATTTCCTTACGCGGGGCTTTAAGCCTATACCGGCCCTCTCGGGTCGCGACTCGTGAACGGAAACATCCGCCTTCGCCATCGGGTCGCGAACGGAGGATCATTACATGAAATATCTGATTGTGCTCGCCGCAGCGACCGCGCTCGCCGGCTGTTCAAAGCCTGCCGAACAGGAACCTGCCGCGCAAGCTCCCCAAGCTGCTGCAACGCAACCTGCGCAAGTCATGGCCGCCGACGGCCAGCCTGCGCCGGGAACCTACCGTGTCACTACCGAAGGCGGCGATGTCTTCACGGAAGAACTCAAGCCCGACGGCACATACATACAGACCGATGCGAATGGCACCGTGGTCGAGACCGGCCGCTGGGTCCAGAAATCGCCCCAGGACTATTGCTGGACGGTCGACGAACAATATCGCGAGGAAGGCGATATGGGTGCCGAGAAATGCAACACGGAAGCGGTCGGCGCCGATGGCGTCTGGACATCGACCAATGCCGATGGGGAAACGGCGACCGTCGAACGAATGTAACGCCGCGCCCTGGTCTGACGGGTGGCGCCGAATTGCATGTCGGCGCCACTTGCTGCCTTACAGGAACGGTTCCTCGCCAGGCCGGTGAATACCGCATTCGACCTTGTCCCAGCCGGACCAGCGTCCCGCACGGGCGTCCTCGCCTTCGGCCACCGGCCGCGTGCACGGCATGCAGCCGATGCTGGGAAAGCCGCGCTCCACCAGCGGGTGGCGTGGCAGATCGTGCTTTTCGAAATAGGCGGTGATGTCGTCGGCGAACCAGTCGATCAGCGGATTGATCTTCAGCCGTCCCTGCGCATCGGACGTATCGACTTCGAAACGCGGCAGATTGGCGCGGGTCGACGACTGGAAAGCCTTGCGACCCGTGAAGCTTGCATCGTATTCTTCCAGCGCCTTGGCCAGCGGCCTGACCTTGCGCAATTCGCAGCAGCCATCCGGGTCGTACGACCATCTGAGCCCGCTTTCGTCACGCGCCTTCAGATCGGCGATTTCGGGATAGAGATCGATGCGCCTGAACCCCAGCCGGTCGGTCAGTTCGTCACGATAGGCCAGCGTCTCGGGGAAGTGCTTGCCCGTGTCCAGAAACAGCACGGGCACATTCGGGTCGATCTGCGAAATGAGGTGTAGGAGCACGGCACTCTCCGCCCCGAAGCTGGAAACCACCGCCGTATCGCCAGCGAGGCTACCCTCGATTACCGCGCGCAGCCATTCTTCCGTCTCCGTCCCGCGAAACATGCGGTTGAGGCGAATGGCGTCCTGCTCCGTAAAGCGGGGCCCCGTGTCGAGCCGGTCGATGGCGCGCAGTTCGTTCATGAATGCCGTTTTGCCCAGATCGGCGTCCGCGTGTCCGCAGCCTTCTGGTAGACATCCGGCCAGCGATCGAATGCAGCTTCCACGTCGTCCATGTCGAACTGCTGGTCCGGCTCGAATGCGTCGAAGCCGCAGCGGCGCATATAGGCGAGCTGGTCCACCAGGACATCGCCCACGGCACGCAGTTCGCCGTCATAACCCGCCTCGCGCAGAATGCGGGCGGAGGAATAGCCGCGCCCGTCTCCGAAAGCGGGAAAGTTCACCTCGACCAGCGCCAGCCGGTCGAGATGGGGCACCAGTTCGCGGGCATCGTCGCCCGGTTCGATCCGGACTGCCGATGCATTCGACTGGTCGAGAAAAGCATCGACGGTGACCGCCGGGTGATCGACGGGCTCGTCTTCGCGATAGCGCAACGTATCAGCCATAAAGCGCCTCCTTGAAAGGGTTCATGCCGATGCGGCGATAGGTGTCCACGAAGCGCTCGCCATCCTGACGTTCGCGCTCGTAAACCGTGGTGACCGTCTCGACCGCGTTGACGATGCCGTTCTCGTCGAAACCGGGGCCGGTGATCTTGGCCAGGCTCACATCTTCGGCTTCGCTGCCGCCGAGCAGGAGCTGGTAATTCTCCACGCCCTTGCGATCGACGCCGAGGATGCCGATGTGGCCCGCGTGGTGATGCCCGCAGGCATTGATGCAGCCGGAAATCTTCAGCTTGAGTTCGCCCAGCGTACCGGTCTTGCCGGTCTCGGCGAAGCGCTCTGAAATCCTCTGCGCGATGGGGATCGAACGGGCATTGGCAAGGCTGCAGTAGTCGAGCCCGGGGCAGGCGATGATGTCCTCGACCGTGTCGAGGTTCGGGCTGCCCAGCCCCGCTTGGTCCAGCGCGGTCCACAAAGCATGCAGATCGGCCTTGCGAACATGCGGCAGGACGATGTTCTGCGTGTGCATCACGCGCAGTTCGTCGAAACTGTATTCCTTCGCCAGATCGGCCATCAGGTGCATCTGCTTTGCCGTGGCATCGCCGGGGATCCCGCCAACCGGCTTGAGGCTGATGACGGCGGACACATATCCGCTGGCCTTGTGCGCCACGGTGTTGCGATCAACCCACAGCGCGAAATCGGGATCCGAACGGTCGATATCGTTCGGTGCCGTTTGGTCGGTGTTCGGCGCCTCGAACATACGTATGATCCGCATGAGTTCGTCATGCGGCGGCTCCACGCCCTGCTCGAGCAGATGCGCGAACTCTTCCTCGACCTGGCGGGTATATTCCTCCGCGCCCAGCTCGTGAACGAGAATCTTTATCCGGGCCTTGTACTTGTTGTCTCGTCGCCCGTACCGGTTGTAAACCCTTAAGCAGGCTTCACAATATGTCACCAGCTGGTCCAGCGGAACGAACGGATTGATGCAGGGCGCGATCATCGGCGTACGGCCCATGCCGCCGCCCACATAGAACGCAGCCCCCAGCTCGCCCGCATCATTCTTCACGATGTTGATGCCGATGTCATGCAACCGCATCGCCGCACGATCTTTTTCGCTGGCGATGACGGCAATTTTAAATTTGCGTGGCAAGTAGCTGAATTCGGGGTGGAAACTGGACCACTGACGCAGCATCTCCGCATAGGGGCGCGGATCGACAACCTCGTCCGCCGCCGCTCCTGCGAAATGGTCTGAACTGATGTTGCGGATGCAATTGCCGCTGGTCTGGATCGCATGCATCTCCACCTTGGCGAGGTCGGCTAGGATGTCGGCTGCGTCCTCCAGCCTGATCCAGTTGTACTGGATGTTCTGGCGCGTCGTGAAATGGCCGTAGCCGCGATCGTACTTGTCCGAGATGTCGGCAAGCGCATGCATCTGCCGGCTGTCGAGCGTGCCGTAAGGGATGGCGACGCGCAGCATGTAGGCGTGGAGCTGAAGATAGAGCCCATTCATCAGCCTGAGCGGCTTGAACTGATCTTCGGTCAGCTTCCCTTCGAGACGTCGGCGGGCCTGATCGCGGAATTCCTCGACGCGGGCATCGACCATCGCCTGGTCGTATTGGTCATATTTATACATCAGATCACCCAGTTGCCGATTTCCGGATCGGCAGGCTTGAGAGTCAGGTCGGGACGGACCGTCGGTCCAAGTGCGCGAACGCGCTCTTTGATGTGCGACGGTCGCGGCGAGCCATCGTGCATTTCGGCATCGACGGCGTATGGCACATTCACGCGGCGGGCGGCTTCTTCGCGGCGCGCGATCTCGTCTTCGTTGCCGGACACGTCGACGGCTTCTTCGATATGGATCGACCAGTCTTTACCGGTCCACCAAGTTACCGCTCCGGTCTTGAGATCGTTTCCTGTCAGGAGCCTCATCGCGCAGCCTCCTGTGCTGCCAGCGCGAGCGCAACGTCGTCGCGTGCCGTCACTTCCCCGATCACGATCAGGGCCGGGCTCACGACATTCTCGTTCTCGACCAAATCGGGCAAGCCGGCAAGCAAACCGCGCAACACGCGCATTTCAGGCCGAGTACCGTTTTCGATGATGGCCAAGGGCATATCGGGAGCAAGGCCGTCCTCCATCAGCTTTTCTGCAATCATGGGCGCAGTTTTGACGCCCATGTAGATTACCAGTGTGCGGCCCTTACCGGCCAGCCCTGCCCAATCCTGATCCTTCAGGCCTTTGCACTGGCCCGCAACGAAGCTCACGATGCTCGACGCGTCGCGATGCGTCAGCGCGATCTGCGATGCGGCGGCTGCGCCGTTTGCAGCGCTGATACCGGGCACAACTTCGACCGGGACACCTGCCGCACGGGCAACCTCTACCTCTTCGCCACCGCGCCCGAAAATGAAGGGATCGCCCCCCTTCAGGCGCACGACGTCCTCGCCGGAGCGCGCAAGGCGGACCAGAAGGTCGCTGATCGCTTCCTGAGGAAGAGTATGATGAGACCGGCGCTTCGCAACCGAGATGAGTTCCGCGTCATCACGCGCAAGCGCCATGATCGCCGGATCGACGAGCCCATCGTGCACGATGATCTTGGCGCGTTCGATCAACCGCGCGGCGCGAATTGTCAGCAGGTCGGGGTCGCCCGGCCCTGCGCCGACAAGGTAAATGGTTCCGGTATCAGCCATCGTGGCAAGATGCGGACTAGGGCCCTTTCGCGCCAATCAGAATGCGTGTGCGGCAAGGAAGGGTAGATTTTGAAACCGACGCTGTGCGTGGGGCAATCTATTCTTTTGCCGGAGTGGGCGCGATCGCGCCTTGCCCCATTACTTCGATAAGACGATCGAAATCGGCACTGGAGCGGATATGCAGATCGCGCTGCGGGAACGGGATTTCGATGTCGTGTTCCTTGAAGAGCCACCACAGCTTCTTGAGCACAACACTGCGCACATTGCCGACGCCTTCTTCCGGGTCCTGTATCCAGCAATGAATGACGAAATTGACCGAACTGTCGCCATATTCCTTCATCCAGACTGTGGGCGGCGGCGCGCTGAGTACCCGTTCACAGCTCTTGGCTGCTTCGAGCATCAGCTTTTCGGCAAGATTCATATCGGCTTCATAGCTGACGCCAACCGGCACCTGCATACGGACATTCTTTGACGAGTAAGACCAGTTTTCGACCTGATTGATCATCAGGTTTTCGTTCGGAATGAGATATTCGCGCTGGTCGCGCGTCGTTACCGACACGGCCCGGATGCCGATCTTGCGGATTTGCCCGAAGCTTTCATTGCCCGCCATGTCCGTCACGGCGATCACGTCGCCCGGCTTGATCGATCGATCCATCAACAGGATAATACCCGCGATCAGATTGCCGAAGGTCTTTTGCAGACCGAAACCGATCGCAAGGCCGAAAGCGCCGGAAAACACCGCCAGGGCGGTGAGGTCGATGCCAAGCAGATCGATCGCGAGGAAGAAGGCGATAGCCCACACGATGATCGTGGCGACCTTTTCGACCAGCAACTGCTGGGCGTTGTCCAGCCTCGTCATCCGCCTGACGAGGCGTCGAGCCATCCTGCTGACGAACCAGGCGAATACAAGAACGCCGATGATGACGGAACTGACCATCAGCACATCGAACAGAGAAACTCTGAATTCTCCGAACGACAAGGCCACGGCATCGAGCGTATCGACCACAGACTCCACGGTTTCGCTTCGCGAGCTCAGCGCTTCCCTCGCGCCGTCGGCCGCGTCCAGCCCGCCCTGCTCCTGAGCAGGCTCGGCAAGGCTCCACGCCTGTTCGACGGGAGCCGTGGTGGGTGTCGCACCATCGCCGGGTGGGGTTTCGCCCTGCACGTCTATCCTTCGTTCATCGCCGCAAAACCGTTGGTGAGGTCGGCAATCAAATCGTCCTTGTCTTCAAGACCGATCGATAGCCGGATGGCGAAGCGGTCCTCAAGCCCCCATCCATCCTTCGGCCACGGCATGGTGTTGCGGACTGGATCGACATCGAACGGCAAGGCCAGGCTTTCGAACCCACCCCAGCTGTAGCCAATGCCGAACAATTGCAGGGCATCGATCAATCGGCAACGGTCGGCATCGTCTCGGCCCTTCAATACGAAGCTGAACAGGCCGCAGCCCCCTGTAAAATCACGCTGCCATAGGTCATGCCCCGGCCCTCCCGGCAGCATCGGCGAAAGAACGTGAGCGACCTCGTCGCGATCATCGAGCCATTGCGCAATCGCAAGTGCGGTCTTGCTCTGCTGCTCGAGGCGCACGCCCATGGTCCGCAACCCCCGAAGAGCCAGCGCAGCATCATCGGGGGACACGACATGGCCCAACTGCTGCGCACCGAGGCGCAGGCGCCGATACCATCGCTCCCCTGCAGATGCGGCGCCCATCATAAGGTCGGAATGTCCGCCCACATGCTTGGTCAGCGCGGTGATGGCGATATCGCAACCATGCCCGAGAGCTTCAAAGCCGAGCGACGTGGCCCACGTGTTGTCGATGAGACTGACCGCGCCCTTGTCTCGCGCTATTCGCGTAAGTGCTGGGATGTCGCAGACTTCCATGGTCAGACTGCCGGGCACTTCGAGCATCACGGCCCGTGTGCGATCGCAAAACGCCGCTTCGAACGCCTCGAGATCGAGAGGGTCGAAGAAACGATGCTCAACACCGAAGGTCTTGAGCAGTCCCATCGCCGTATTGCGTGTAGGTTCGTAGGCATTGTCGGCGACGAGCAAAACGTCTCCGCTGCGCAGAACGGCCAATAGTGCCCCCGCCAGAGCCGCAAGGCCACTGGGGTACAGGACCGTTCCCGCCGCCCCAGGCTCCAGCGCAGTCAACGCCTGTGCCAGAGCCCACTGCGTCGGCGCGCCGCGGCGGCCGTAGAAGAATTGCCCGTCTTCGTTACGAGCTTTTCGCGCCTTGAGGTCGGCGCAATTTGCATAAAGGTGGGTACTTGCGCGCCAAATCGGCGGATTGACGACATTGTCGGCAAAGTCGCCAGAGCGGCCAACCGTTACGAGACGCGTCGACCGCGCGTAGCTGTCGTCATTTCCCCCAGCCATCGCTACTGCGCCGCCCCTTTTTCCTTCGGCGTATCGGCGTCCTCACCCCATTCGAGCCAACTGCCGTCGTAAAGGGCGACATCGTCTTTTCCTGCCAGATGCAGACCATACGCGAGAACGCACGCCGTCATGCCGCTGTTGCAATAAGTGGTGACCGGACCATCCAGATCTACGCCGGATTCCGCGAACAAAGCAGTTATGTTGTCGGGCGACCGGTAGGTTCCGTCTTCAGCGAAGAGTTTGGCGAAGTGCAGGTTCGCCGCCCCGGGAATATGACCTTCCGAACCGCTGCCTTCTTCCCCCGCAAAGCGCGCCGCGTCTCGCGCATCGACGATCTGTTCGGCGCGAGAACTATCGTTTGCGAGCATCTGATCCTTGCCGCGAACGGCGCCAGCTATGGAGGGGGTAGGGAATTCTGTTTGTTCGTAAGTTGCCCGGCCCGCCTCGACAGGACGTTCTTCCTGTTTCCATCTCGAGAACCCGCCATCCAGAATGGCGACATTCCGGAAACCATAGAGGCGAAAGATAAACCACGCGCGCGCTGCACTTTTTATCTGGCTGTCGTCGTAGAGCACGACGCGGCTCGACGGGGTGATCCCCAACTGCCCCAGGCGTCTGGCAAACTGATCCGCCGTAGGGACCGCCTTGGGAACCTGTGATGTCGTATCGACAAAGCTGGTCAGGTCGAGAAACCGCGCATCCGGGATGTGACCTTCCGAAAAATCCGCGGCCGAATTACGCGGGCTGTCGGGTAGATGAGCCGACGCGTCGAGTATCACCAGGTCGGGAGAGCCGGATTGTTCGGCAAGCCATTGGGTCGAGACGAGACTATGCATCGTCGCCCGGTTAGCGTGCGGATGAAGCGAAGTCGACTCAGGCAAGCTCGCGCTGGGCAATCGGTTCGTAACTGCGCGGGCCTTCATCAAGCCTGAAGGGTTGCACGCGGCCGCCGTCCGGCATGCCCTGCCCGACCACGAACGTCTTGAGCAGGGCCCCATCGCCCGGACCGTCTATCCTGACCCGCATCAGCGGAACCAGTAGCGGGTGGCGCCCCTGCCTGATCACATGGGCCTGCGCGAGCGGGAGCTGGACTTGCCCTGTAAGGGTGACGCTTTGCCGCGGAGAGATCCGGGGAACCTCGTGGCGTTTTTCGAGCACCGTGCCATTGGTAGCGATCTGCTGTTCCATCGGCGCACCGGAATGAGCCGAAACCAAGTCTATGCCGATCACGACATCCGCTAGCGAAGCATTGGTACGATTGATCAGCGTCAACCGGTATTTGAGCGTGGCGAAGGCCGCGCTGCGGATGAGCTTTTCGTTTTCTATCCGTACAGACAACGCATCCGCCAACGGGACCGCGTCGACGGGCCCCGCTGCGGCAACCAGCGGTCGTTCGATTTCCGGTACGACGGCTTCGCGGCGGCGGTTCCAGATAACAAAACCTGCGCCGAGAAGTGTAAGCAGCGCTACGATACCGCCTATCGGCAACCAGGGGAGGTCTTCCCCATTGTCATCACTCGTTGCCGGTTGTGCGGGCGGCAACGGCTGCGGCGACGGTGAGGCTGGCGATAAGATTGTAGCGCTCGGCTCGCTCGCCGGCTCGGATGGCGACGGGGTCGGCTGTGCTTCGGCTTGCGGATCTACCGTTTCCACCGTGCGGGGCGTCACGGTTGGGAGAGGACTTGCCTGCGGGGCCTGTCTTGTAGGAACAGGCCGCGGTTCGGAAAGCTGGACCGGCACCAACGGCGCGGGCGCCGAGGACGGGGTTGGTGTCGGTGTCGGGGTATTAACGGCACGCGGACGGATCTCCACGCCCCTCTGCGTATCCGCAGGCCCCTGTGCTTGCGGGGTGGCGCTTGGGCTTGGCGCAGGTTCCAACGAAAAATCGTTTACTGACTGGGCGTGCGCCATGGCCGGTAAAGACGCGACAAACGCCAGGATGGAAATGCGGGTACGAAGATTCATGCGGTTCGTTTCGCGGATTAAACCCGCCACTGTGCGGAGGCGCGCTGAATAGGTACTTAAGCGCACAGTTCCAAGCCCCGGCTTGCGCATTTTCGCGCATCACGGCAGGAGCGCGGCATGAGCGACACACCTTCTCCCAAATTCCTCGGCGTAAGTACTGGCTTGCCCACCTCTCCGGACGAGGCGGAACTCGATTATGTGGCGAACCCGCGCGCAGGCCAGCTTTATCTCGTGCGGTTCGCGGCGCCCGAGTTCACATCACTTTGCCCGGTGACGGGACAGCCCGATTTCGCACATATCGTTATCGATTACGCACCCGGCGAAACAATCGTGGAATCGAAAAGCCTCAAGCTGTTCCTTGGGAGTTTTCGCAACCATTGCGGTTTTCACGAAGATGTGACGGTCGGCATCGGCCAGCGCCTGTTCGACGAAATGAAGCCGCAATGGCTGCGCATCGGCGGTTATTGGTATCCGCGCGGTGGCATTCCGATCGACGTGTTCTGGCAAAGTGGCGCTCCGCCGGAGGCTCTTTGGCTACCGGATCAGGGCGTTCCGTCGTACCGGGGTCGGGGCTAATACGGACAAGCGTACATGGCCAGTAGATATGACGCCGTCATCATCGGAGCAGGCCATAACGGGCTGGTATGCGCATTCTATCTCGCCCGCGCGGGGCTGAAAGTCCGCATTGTCGAACGGCGCGATGTCGTGGGCGGTGCGGCCGTTACGGAGGAATTCCTCCCGGGTTTCCGAAATTCCATAGCAAGTTACACCGTCAGCCTGCTGCAGCCCAAAGTCATTCGCGACATGCGACTGGAAGAGCACGGTTACACCGTCATCGAGCGTCCAATCTCCAATTTCCTTCCGCAGGAAGACGGGGGCTATCTGAAACTGGGCGGCGGGCTGGAACGAACACAGGCCGAATTCCGCAAGTTCTCCAAGCATGATGCCGATACACTCCCGGCCTATTACGATGCGCTGGAAGGGGTGGCTTCGGTTCTCCGCGACCTGGCGCTCAAGAGCCCGCCGAATGTCGGCGAAGGCCTGCGCACACTGATTTCCGGGGCGTCGCAAGGGTGGGGCATGGCGCGTCTCGACCTCCCGGCCAAGCGCGACATCCTCGATCTGTTCACGAAATCCGCGTCGAGCTTTCTCGGCCAGTGGTTCGAGAGCGAAGCGGTCAAGGCCGCGTTCGGCTTTGACGCCGTAGTTGGCAACTACGCCTCCCCCGACACGCCGGGCAGCGCGTATGTCCTCCTTCATCACGTGTTTGGCGAGGTAAATGGCAACAAGGGTGCCTGGGGCCATGTGATCGGGGGTATGGGCACGATCACGCAGATCATGGCCAAGGTGTGCCGGCAGGCGGATGTCGACATCAGCCTGGAGGCGCCGGTGACCCAAGTTCTGGTGGATGGCGATGAGGTCGCAGGGGTACGGCTCGAAAGCGGCGAGGAAATCGCGGCGGCGCGGGTCATCGCCAATGTCGGCCCCAAACTCCTCTATGGTAAAATGCTGGACGAGAGCCACCAGCCCGAGGATTTCCGCCGCCGCATGCGCGGGTTCAAGGCGGGCGGCGGCACCTTCCGCATGAATGTGGCGCTGAGTGAGTTACCGACGTTTACCGCGCTCCCTCATCCGGGTGAGCACCACCGGTCGGGTATCATTCTCGCCCCGACACTGAACTACATGGACAGGGCGTTCCTCGATGCCAAGACCGAGGGCTGGTCCAAGAAACCGATCGTCGAAATGCTCATCCCCAGCACGGTCGACGATAGTCTGGCTCCGGCAGGCCAGCATGTGGCGAGCCTGTTTTGCCAGCAATTCGCACCCGAACTCCCCGATGGCCGCGATTGGGACGATGAAGAGGATGCTGCGGCCGATACCATAATCGATACGGTCGAGGCGGTCGCACCAGGCTTCCGCGCCTCCATCCTGGGGCGACAGGTTCTCAGTCCCAAAGGGCTCTACAGGAAGTTCGGGCTGGTCGGAGGCGATATCATGCACGGCCACATGAGTTTGGACCAGTTGTGGTCCGCGCGGCCCGTGTTGGGTCACGGGGCCTACAGGGGACCGGTAAAGGGGCTCTACATGTGCGGTGCGGGGACCCATCCCGGCGGCGGGGTGACAGGTGCTCCCGGACATAATTGCGCCCGCGAAATCATCTTCGACCGTGGCAATTGGCGCAAATTCAAGGGCGTTTAGTTCGTCACCGAGGGACGGCAATGGCTATTTCGCTTGTTTCAAGTGCTTCAAGATCAATACACTTCGAATCTTAAAGTCGACTGGGGAACGTATGCGTACGCGCAGGCGTTCGAGATATGTCGTTCCACAAGGCGGAGGGGCTATCCGAGAAGGATATCGTCCCCATGCAGAACCCCAACACCGTGATCCTCGTGGTGGAGGACGAAGTCCTCATCCGTATGGATGTGGTCGATCAGCTGGGCGCTCTTGGTTACAGGTTGATCGAGGCGGCGAATGGCCAGGAGGCACTCGATGCGCTGTCAGACGGCGGTGTGATCAATATCCTTTTCACCGATGTGCATATGCCGGGCGATCTCGATGGGGTTATGCTGGCGCGAGAGGTTTCGCGACGTCGACCGGAAATCGGCATTATTGTGACGTCTGGAAGAGCCTCGCTCAGCGCGGATTCTCTACCGGAAGGTTCGCGATTCTATCCCAAGCCCTACGCGTCGACCACGGTCCACACAGCGATACAGGAAATGCTGGCGTCGCCGGGCTGAATTCAAACTGGTGACAACAATCTAGCGCGGCAAAACAATCGTCACGCGAAGCCCATCGTTGCGCCAGTCATGATCAATGGTCGCACCCAGCTGGCGGATGGTGGAAGCCACCAGCCGGCTGCCGAAGTTCTGGCTTTCGGGTTCGACCGTCGCAGGGCCTCCGCTTTCAGACCATTCGATTTTCAAGCCTTCAGGACCCGTATTCCACTCGATGGAAACGACGCCAGAAGTGTCCTTCAAACCGCCATATTTCGTCGCATTGGTGGCAAGTTCGTGAAAGACCATAGCCAGACCCGATAAAGACTGCGCATCGACCGTTTGATCATCCCCCGCCAAGCGTATGCGCTCATCCACATCGCCATATCCCAGAGGGCTCAATATCGTCGCGAGCAGCGTGCGGATGGATGTCATTTCATCGGAGCGACCCGCCGCATTTCGCACGATGATCAAATCCTGGGCAGACGCAATGGCACGCAGTTTGCCATTGACCTTGTCTGCCAGATCGCGGGCGCTGAGCGCTGCCGGCACGTTGAGATTGATGAGACTTTGGGCAAGTGAGAAGGCGTTCTTCACGCGGTGCTGCAGCTCTTCGAGAACAAGCCCCTTCGCCTCTTCGGCGCGATGCCGCATGCGTTCGAGGCGGATCCGCTCGACAGCGATCGATGTTGTGAGCGCAATTGCCTCGATAATCTCGCGGTCGAGATCCGACGGTTGGCGCGGCTCGCGATAGTAATTGGCAAAGGTGCCGAGAACGCTTCCGTCACCTGCTTTGATCGGCACTGACCAGCAGGCTGCCAGACCGTGAGACAGGGCCAGTTCGCGAAAATCGGCCCAGAGCGGATCGGTCGCTATGTCCTCGACAAAAACAGGCCGCCCCCGTGCCGCCGCAGTCCCGCACGACCCCTCGCCTTCACCGATTTCCATGCCTTCGATGGCGGCGTTGTATTCATCGGGAAGGCTCGGTGCACCGCCCAGTTCGAGATGTTTTCCATCTTCGGAAAGCAGCAGGATCGACGCCAGCATGCCATCGCCGGTCTGTTCTTCAGCCAGACTGACAATGTCGGACAGTATCGCTTCGCGATCGCCCCCTAACGCGACGCGACCGAGAATCTGCTGCTGGCGGCGCCATACTTCTGCAAGATACCTGTCCGACAATGGATCGGTCGCGGAGGGAGCATCGGCGGTTTGCGAATTTTCGATGGCCCACTCCATTCCAAAGTCGACAAAGTAACAAGTCCGGGAAATTTAACAAGGTATTAGCAGGCCCTCGCCCCGATCACGGTTCCCTGTCCGCCGCTTGGATAGGGGGGCTGGCATTGCCTCAACCCAAGTCCGGGAGAAACCTCTTTCGAGACGCATCAAGAAACTGAAGCATCGATCGAGGCCAACGACTTGGCATGGGTTGGGACCGCGCCACGCTAGGGTTACGGGGTTTCCGTTATCGGAACCGGATTGGCAAGTGCGCCTTGCTCCAGGCACAGGCTGCCGCAGCGCCCAATCCGTGCTGAAAGTCGCTGATGCGACCGGCAATGTGGGACGCCGTTGCCAATTTGGCGAGGCGATCATCATCGTTCGCCGCGCATCCAGCACCCATGAGCGCCCGCTGATGCTCGGCATATTGATGGTTCAGGTCCATGTCAGTTCTCCTGCTGTGGCGGGAATGCTGGTGCACGGCCGCGAATAAGATGGGCGCTCAGTCAATCATCGTCGCGACGAGACGTCGCAGTTCGGTGGTCGCAATCGGAGCTGGAATGTCTCGCTCACGGCTCACGCTCGGAGCGTTGGTCGCGCCATAGCGCAGCGAAAGCTTGGGGCGCGACGCATCGCGCACGTTCATTGTGTTCATTAATTGTGTGCTGGCAGGTTGATCCCGCCACTTTCTTAAAAGTCTCAGCGCCTGTAGCCGCGCTTGCGCGCACCGGCGGGCGCTTGCCCAGGTGTTCGTTCGCGGAAGACGATCCGGCCCTTGCTGAGATCGTAGGGTGTCATTTCGACATGTACGCGGTCTCCAACGACCGATCGGATGCGGTAGCGACGCATTTTTCCCGCCGTGTAGCAGATAATGCGATGCTCATTATCGAGAGTGACGCCGAAACGTCCATCGGGCAGGACCTCGTCGATCGCGCCCTCCATCGTGATGAGCTCTTCCTTCGCCAAACAACCATCCTTACGTACAAAAATAATCCGCGCGGATGCATTCCGCAGCGGAGCCAACTTGGATGAAATGGAACTAGTGCCAACCCCGTGCTTTAGCGCGGTCGGTGGCAATCAACGTCCGTCGCAAACGACGTCAGGCAATTTTCATATAACAGCGTGCAAAAAAATTACAATAGCCCGACATTGGAATTATGAAAAATGCTCACGCAGACGGAGTCAGCGTCTTGCTGTGGTTATCCCGACCATTGAGCTGAGAAACGGCTTCAGTACCCACACGGCTGTGCGAAAAAGGCAACGCTGATAACGCCTCACAGCTGCGCTGTTCGCGAGCGACACGAGCAAATGCGTGAAATTATGGCGGAGAGGGAGGGATTCGAACCCTCGATACGGTTGCCCGTATACCGCATTTCGAGTGCGGCGCATTCGACCACTCTGCCACCTCTCCGCATGTATCGGGTGCGCTTTCGGGCACAAGGCCCCGGTCGAAGCGAGGGCGCCGATTAGCCGAGCGCCCCACCCTTGCCAAGCCCTTTTCACGAGAATTCGGGGGATCGTCCGCCATTCCCCATTGTAAGGGCCGCGAATTATCCCATATCTGCTAGTCACATGGATCGCACACAATACTTTTCCGCCCAAGCTGGACGCACAATCGACGTTCCGCGTCGTGTAAAAAGCCGCTTCGCCATCGGCGATGTGGTCAAGCACCGCGTGTTCGATTTTCGCGGCGTGATCTTCGATATCGATCCGGTCTTTGCCAATAGCGACGAATGGTACGAAGCCATTCCAGAAGACATTCGCCCCGATCGCAATCAGCCCTTCTACCATCTCCTCGCAGAAAGCGATGACAGCGATTACGTCGCCTATGTCAGCCAGCAGAACCTGGTGACGGATTCGATCTCTGGGCCGGTTTCGCACCCCGATGTGCACCAGTATTTCGAACAGTTCGAAAACGGTCGCTATCGCATGCGCCGCAGCATGACGCACTGATCGATCGTTACGATCAGTTCTTGATCTTCCAGCCTGATACAAGAAGCCGGTAAGTCACGAAGGCCAGCACCGCGTTCAGCGCCAGAAGGCCGAGCCCAGCCAGCATTACAGCCGTTCCATCGCCGATATCGCTTTGACCGAGGAAGCCGTAACGGAAGCCTGAAATCACGTAAAAGAACGGATTTGCCCGGCTGACGGACTGAAATGCGGGCGCAAGCCGGTCGATAATGTAGAACGTGCCCGAAAGCATGGCGAGCGGAGCGATTACGAAATTCGTGATGGCCGCGTTGTGATCGAATTTTTCGGCCCATATGGACGCGACCAGACCCAGCAGCGAAAGCATCAGCGCCCCCATCAGGCCAAACCATACCACCGCCCATGGGTGAGCCATGGCAAGGTTGACGCCGGGATAAAGCAGCATTGCGCCAGCCACTACGAAGCCCACGGCAACCGCGCGCGTCATTGCAGCGCCGACGATCCCCGCCATCAGTTCGCCTTCGGACAAGGGCGGCATCAGCAGGTCGATGATGGTTCCCTGAATCTTGCCAGACAGTAGCGAGAAGCTCGAATTGGCAAAGCCATTTTGCATCATTGCCATGGCAATCAGCCCCGGCGCGACGAAGGTCGGGAAGTTCACTCCCAGCACTTCGCGCCCCCCACGGCCTAGCGCTACCGAAAATATCACGAGAAAAAGCAGCGTCGTGATAGCTGGAGCCCAGATTGTCTGCGTCTGGACCTTGAGAAACCGGCGTATCTCCTTAATATAGAGACTCCACAGGCCAATCCCGTTGATCCCCCGGATCACCGGGCGTCCCCGCGGCGGAAAACGGCCCTCCCCTCCGGCATGGTCCTCTACGAAAGAGGCGTCCGGGTGCTCGTTTTCGGGCGATGCGGGCTGGGCTTGATCCACCATGAGGCCGCGACTAGGCCCAAGCGTCCCAGCTTGCAAGCTGAGGCGTCAAGACACGAGATACAGGACTGCAGATGAGCTGGACCGACGAACGGATCGCAACGCTGAAGAAGATGTGGGAAGGCGGATCTACCGCCAGCCAGATTGCCGACGAACTTGGCGGCGTCAGCCGCAATGCCGTGATCGGAAAGGCACATCGCCTCGGCCTCAAATCACGTCCGTCGCCAGTCAAGGCGAACGAGAAGAAGAAACCTGCCGTAAAGGCCAAACCGGCTGCACCCAAGCCGGTCGCAAAGAAGCCGGTAAAGCCTGCAGCGAAACCCGCTCCGACCGCTCCAATCGCTCCGGCGAAGCCTGCGGCGGCGCAGCCGCCAGCGCCCGATGCCTCAATCCCGTCTCAGCCCCTGCCCAACAAGTCTTCGGACCTGCCCAAGATCGTTTCGGTGGGTCCGGGCGGTTTTCTCCGTCAGGGCCCGGGCGACCAGCAGGCCCCTATCCCGCCGGCGCCGCCCCGCCGACTGGTGCCGGCCAAACCAAGTGCGGAGATCGCCGACAAGACGAGCCTGCTGGATCTGTCGGACAAGGTATGTCGCTGGCCCATGGGTCACCCTGGCGAGCCCGATTTCCACTTCTGCGGGGAGTCCGTAAATCCCGGCTTCCCCTACTGCGTCGAACATTGCGGCCGGGCGTATCAGGCACAGCTTCCGCGAGGCGCGCGCCGTCCTCCTCCGCCCCTGCCCTTCGGCGGACCGCGCGTACGCTGATCGAACTGTCAAAATTCCTCGCCTTCTCCTTCATCAGCGATGCGGAGAAGGTGAGCATAGTTTCACGACCTATCGAAACGGGCCCGAACATCTGCCGGGTCGGACGCTAGCGCTTGGGCAATTTCGAAATCCCTCATTGATGCATATGTGACACGTCAGTTAGATGTCGACACAAGCGAACAAGAGAGGATCCAGTCGATGCCATTGTCACTTCACGCCGCCTATGTGCCCAGCGCCCTCCAGATGCTTGGGACAGCCAAGCATCTAGTCGGCACGGCAGAACAATGGTGCGACGATCACGGCCATGACCATGCCGACATCATCGGCGCTCGGATCGTCGATGACATGCTGCCCTTTTCCTATCAGATAAAGAGCGTTGCCGAACATACGAAAGGGTCGATCGAAGGTCTACGCGCCGGCGTCTATTCCCCCGACCTGTCGCCGCCACCTGCAAGTCTCGGCGATTTGCGCACCAAGCTGACGCAAGCGACCGAATTCATGAACGGCCTGACGGAAGAGGACATGGAAGCGTTCATCGGCCAACCCATGCGGTTCGAATTCAAAAGCAACCGAATGGATTTTACCGCTGAAGACTTCCTGCTGAGTTTCAGTCAGCCGAACTTCTATTTCCACTGCGCCACTGCCTATGACATCCTGCGCATGAAAGGCGTTCCTGTCGGCAAACGCGATTTTCTGGGACGAGTGAGGATCAAGCCCTAGTCTTACGGGCAAACCAGATCGTATGGCGCGGGCCCTTGTTGTTGGGCCTTGCGCGCACTTCGCGCACCTCCACGTCGAAACCGCTTTCCTTCAGGCGCATGGTGAACCTGTGATCGGGAGCAGCAGACCAGACCGCAAGAATGCCGCCTGGCTTCAGTGCGTCGCGCGCCTTGCCGAGCCCCGTCTTGCTGTAAATACGATAATTCGCATCGCGTACGATCCCATCGGGGCCGTTATCCACGTCGAGGAGAATGGCATGATATTTGGCGCTCGTTCCGTCGTTCGCATCGTCAATAAGGGCGGCGACGTCACAAATCACGACGTTCCCGCGGCGATCCTGAAGGCTATCGCCCGTAAGATGGGCTAGCGGACCTTCAGCCCATTCCAGTATTTCCGGCACGACTTCGGCAACGGTGACCGTGCCCTTCTCCGGCAGGCCCGCAAGTGCCGCGCGATAGGTGAAGCCCATTCCATAGCCGCCGATGAGGATACGCGGAGCCCGCGCATCGAGTTCGGCCAGCGTAAGCACCGCAAGCTGTTCTTCGGAGAACTGCATGCGCGTACCCATGAGTTCGTCCCTGCCGAGCATGATGATAAAATCGCGCCCGTGACTAACGAGCGTAAGTGTTTCGCCATCGGGTATGTCGGCAGTGGCAATCGTTTCACGCGGCAGCACATTTATCTCCGGAAAGGTCCCCGCCCCTAACCCAAATCATGCTCGCGTCAAAATCAAGGCGTCATTCGTACGATCAGCGCCCGCTGTAAGCGTCTTCGCGCCAGTCGCCGCGTTTGACTTCGCACCACTGGACGGGGGGCGATGTCCGCTGATCTCCAATTTCAGGAATAAGGGTGTAGCTCACCTGACGGCAGTTGCGGTCCGAATAGGCAGTGGCACCGCTCACCAGGACATAGCCGCGCTCGCCATTATCCTTCCACATGCGAGCCTTTCCGCTTTTCAGGGCCCGCACGGTCGTGCGCCGCACCGCCGATTTGTCGGGGCCGGCGAAGGGTATCGCAACCGGTGCGCTGGCCGGCGGCGGGCCTAGCAGGATGAATGGACCGGGTGACGCCTCTGACTTGCCGGACTTCGCTGCCCTGCCAGCTTTGGGTGTTGTCGTAGCATCATCTTCATCGATCGCCGCTGGTTCTTCGGCTTCGACGGTCGAGCGGAAGAAATCGGCAACGGTCCCGCCGGACAGAATGCCGCCCGAGCCTTCTTCGCTTTCCGTTACAACGTCGCTATCGGCTGCACCGGCCGGATTGGCGTACATGTGCCACCCGTAGAGGCTGGCCGCCAGCAACAACGCCGCCAGCGTCAGCAGAACGAGCAGGAGATTGTGCCGGTCCAGGCGCTGGGTTTCGGCAAGTTCCTGTTCGGAATAGCCCCGCTCGCGAAGCGTCGCGATCCGTTCAGACTGACGATTGCGTTTCGGGACTTTTGTCAAAGCAGCACTGCTCCACCCCGCCGCATGTTCATCCATGCTGATGACACCAACTCGCATGCGAGCACTCACATCCTTCATTATCATGTAGAAGTCGCAGTGTCATTTATCACGGTTAAAAACGGGTTAATTCATCATAACCAAGCACACTTAAAGAAAAGGGCCGAGAGGTCTCCCTCACGGCCCTTTCCCGAAAGTTATTGTGGAAGGATCAGTCCTTCAGGAAGTCCGGAACGTGAGCTTCGCCACCACCGTTGCCGCCATCGCGATCGCGACGCGGACCACGGTCGCCGCCGCCGCGGCCACCACGTCCGCCACGACGATCGCCGCCGCCACCACCGCCGCCACGCGGACCACGGTCGCCGCGCGGTTCGCGCGGCGGACGAGTGTCTTCCAGCTCTTCGCCGGTTTCCTGATCGACGACACGCATCGACAGGCGGACCTTGCCGCGCTGATCGATCTCGAGGACCTTGACCTTAACTTCCTGGCCTTCGGACACGACGTCGGTCGGCTTCTCGACACGCTCGTTCTTCATTTCGCTGACATGGACGAGACCGTCCTTGCCACCCATGAAGTTCACGAAAGCGCCGAAGTCGACGATATTGACGACCTTGCCGTTGTAGATCTTGCCGACTTCCGCTTCTTCGACGATGCCTTCGATCCAGGCCTTGGCAGCCGCGATCTCGTCAGCGTTCGAAGACGAAATCTTGATCACGCCTTCATCGTCGATGTCGACCTTGGCGCCGGTTTCGGCGACGATCTCACGGATCACCTTGCCACCCGTGCCGATGACGTCGCGGATCTTCGACTTGTCGATCTGGATGGTTTCGATACGCGGAGCATGCTTCGAAACCTCGTTGCGCGAACCGGTCAGAGCCTTGTTCATTTCACCGAGGATGTGCGCACGACCGGCCTTCGCCTGTTCTAGCGCCTTCTGCATGATTTCCTGCGTGATGCCGGCAACCTTGATGTCCATCTGCATCGTGGTGATGCCGGCTTCCGTACCTGCAACCTTGAAATCCATGTCGCCGAGGTGATCTTCGTCGCCCAGAATGTCGGACAGAACGGCAAAATCATTGCCTTCGAGGATCAGGCCCATCGCGATGCCGCTCACCGGACGTTCGATCGGAACGCCGGCATCCATCATGGAGAGGCAGCCGCCGCAGATCGTTGCCATCGAGCTCGAGCCGTTGGACTCGGTAATGTCGGACAGCACGCGGATGGTGTACGGGAAATCGTCATGGGTCGGCAGCACGTTGTGCAGCGCACGCCAGGCAAGCTTGCCATGGCCGGTATCGCGGCGCGACGGGGCACCGAAACGACCGACTTCACCGACCGAATACGGCGGGAAGTTGTAGTGCAGCATGAAGCGTTCGTACGACAGGCCTTCGAGACCGTCGATCATCTGCTCGCTGTCCTTGGTGCCAAGGGTGGTCGAGCACAACGCCTGCGTTTCACCGCGGGTGAACAGCGACGAACCGTGCGCACGGGGCAACACGCCGACCATGGCTTCGATCGGGCGAACCTGATCGAGCTTGCGGCCGTCGATGCGGGTGCCGTCCTTGAGGATGGCGCCGCGGACGATTTCCGCTTCCAGCTTCTTGGTCAGCTTGATCGCGGTCATGCGCTGCTGGCCGTCGAATTCATCCGAACCGTAATGCGCCTTGACCTTGTCGCGGGCGGCATTCAGCGCGTCCGAACGGGCCGACTTGTCGGTCTGCTTGTAGGCAGCTTCGATGTCTTTGCCGATCATCGCCTTGATGGCCGACTTCATGTCTTCATTGCCATCCTGCGAGGCAACGTCCCACGGATCCTTGGCGGCCTGTTCGGCCAGGTCGACGATCGCATTGACGACCGGGCGGATGTTGTCGTGTGCAAAAGCAACGGCGCCGAGCATTTCTGCTTCGGTCAGTTCCTTGGCTTCCGATTCAACCATCATCACGGCATCGCCGGTGGCGGCAACGACGAGATCGAGACGGCCGTCGTCGGCCAGGGCCGAGGTCTGCTTCGGGTTGAGGATGTATTCGCCATCCTTGAAGCCGACGCGGCAGGCACCGATCGGGCCCATGAAGGGAACGCCTGAAATCGTCAGAGCTGCCGAAGCGGCGATCATCGCCAGAACGTCGGGCTCGCATTCGCCGTCATAGCTGAACACCTGCGCAATGACGTTGATTTCGTTGTAGAAACCTTCGGGAAACAGCGGGCGGACCGGACGGTCGATCAGGCGGCTCGTCAGCGTTTCCTTTTCGGTCGCACCGCGCTCGCGCTTGAAGAAGCCACCCGGGATACGGCCGGCTGACGAGAATTTTTCCTGATAATGGACGGTCAGCGGGAAGAAGTCCTGACCTTCCTTCACGCTCTTGGCGGCCGTGACCGCACAGAGCACAACGGTTTCGCCATATGTGGCGAGGACCGCGCCGTCAGCCTGACGGGCAATGCGGCCGGTTTCCAGAGTGAGGGTCTTTCCGCCCCACTCCAGCGATACGGTTTTCGTGTCGAACATGTATTTTCCTTGATGACCCGCACGGCCTTATTGCGATGCGGGGCCTACTGTGCCGGGTATTCCGTCCCGGTCCGGTACGAGGCTTTCGTCGCCTCTTTTGTCCGCCCCAGCGCCGGATTGCGCGGAAGCCGGATAAACAAAGGGGCGACCTGAGCCGCCCCTTTGAGAAACTCTTACTTGCGAAGACCCAGCTTCTGGATCAGCGCGTTATACCGCTCCACATCCTTCTTCTTGAGATAGGCGAGAAGGTTGCGGCGCTTGTTGACCATCATGAGGAGGCCGCGACGCGAGTGGTTGTCCTTGTGGTTGGACTTGAAATGCTCGGTCAGGTTGCGGATGCGTTCGGTCAGGATGGCGACCTGAACTTCCGGAGAACCCGTATCGCCCTGGGCGACGGCATTGTCCTTGATGATCTCTTGCTTCTTTTCGGCGGTAACCGACATACTTCTTACTCCGCGACATCCGGTAAGTTGAACCCCCGCACGACTTTCGCCGTACCACCGCTGAGTTCCATCAAGGCCACCGGCACATCGTGCAGTGTCGCAAGGTGAAGCCCGTCGGCATGGGGCAGTTCCGAAAGTACCCGGCCCTGGCGGACCGCCTGCGCGCTATCGGGATCGAGTTGCAAGGCCGGGATGTCGTCCAGCCCCGCCTCGAGCGGCAGGAGGAGGTTTTCAATGCGCGCGCCCTTAGCGACTTCCTCCAGTTTGTCCAGCGAAATCGCCTGTTCTTCGGTGAACGGGCCGGCCTTGATGCGCCTCAGATAGGTGACATGCCCCAACGTTCCAAGCGCGCGTGCGATATCCCGTGCAAGCGAGCGGATGTAGGTGCCCTTCGATACATGAGCCACGAGTGTGATGCTGTCAGCCAGTTCCAGCGGAGCTTGTGGATCGTAAGGGTCGGGGCGACCGGCGGTGGTGGCAAAAGCGGACCGCAATTCACCATCTTCGCGGTTACCTTCCAGGTCGAGTGAGTACACCGTAACGGCGCGGGTCTTCATCTCGACCTCTTCGCCGGCCCTCGCCCGATCGTAAGCCCGCTTCCCATCGATCTTTACAGCCGAATGAGCGGGCGGAACCTGATCGATATCGCCTGTAAAATGATCGAGCACGGCTGGAATCGCAGCCATCGGCGGGCGGCGGTCGGATGTTTCGATGACCTCGCCTTCGGTATCCAGAGTGTCGGTTTCCTCGCCGAACTGGATCGTGAAGGCATAGATCTTTTCGGAATCGAGCATGCGACCGGCGAGTTTGGTCGCTTCACCCAAAGCGATGGGCAACACTCCTTCGGCCAGCGGATCAAGCGTACCGCCGTGGCCGACCTTGGTCTTAGCATAGCCGCCCTGCCGCAGCACACGCTTGACGGCCGAAACGGCCTGCGTCGAGCCAAGGCCGCGGGGTTTGTCGAGGATCAGCCAGCCATGTGACGGGGGTTTGGTGCCGCTCATCCGGCGATACCGCGGGCCATCCACTCGGCAATTTCGAAATAGCGCTCCTGCAGCCACAAGACCGGCGGCAGCACGGTGTTCTCGATCAGGCCGCTGTTCGGAAAGGCCCACGTCGCTGCGATCAGGATGATGAAGAATAGCATCCCCATCGATTGCAGCTTTTGCCAGTTCGCCGCCCATTTGGGCGGCAGCAGGCCGCCTACGATATGCGATCCGTCGAAGGGGGGGATCGGCAAAAGATTGAACAATGCCAGGAATACGTTGATCAGGATGAACATCCCCCCTGCCGACAGCAGCCAGTCCGGCGGCGTTCCGCCCGACGCGATTATGGTGCCCGAGACGGCGCCGAATACCAGCGCCCCGATGAAGGCCAGAACAAGATTCGTGGCCGGCCCTGCTGCTGCCACGGCTACCATTCCGAAACGTGGATCGCGCAGCCGGTCGCCGCGAACCGGCACTGGTTTCGCCCAGCCGAATATCGGCCCGCCGAACAGGGCCAGCGCTCCCGGCACCAGCAGGGTGCCTATTGGATCGACGTGGCGGATCGGATTAAGCGAAAGGCGCCGCTGTTCCTTGGCGGTCGGATCGCCCAGAGCAAGCGCAGTCCAGCCGTGGGCAACCTCGTGAAAGACAATGGCGATGATCAGACACGGGATCAGAATCACCGCTAGCAGAATGGTTTCAGTCATGGCGCTCTAGATAGGGTGGGCCTGCCTAGCGCGCCAGCGCTTGGCGGAAATGCTTTCGGCACATGGCGACATAACGGTCGTTGCCGCCGATTTCCGTCTGTGCACCCTCGATCACGGCGTCGCCTCGCGCATCGACGCGCAGGTTCATCGTCGCTTTGCGACCGCAATCGCAGACGGCTTTCATCTCGATCAGCGCGTCTGCCAAGCCCAGCAATGCGGCCGACCCTGCAAACAGTTCGCCCTGGAAATCCGTACGCAGGCCGTAACACAGGACAGGGATGCCCGCATCGTCCGCCAGCCGGGCAAGTTGCCAAACCTGATCCTTGGTCAGGAATTGCGCTTCGTCCACCAGTACACAGGCGATCGGGCTTTCCGAATGATCGGCAAGAACGCGCGTTTCGATATCGGTGTCGACCTCGAACCGGTGGGCATCGCTCGATAATCCGATCCGGCTGGAGATCGCGCCGAAGCCCGGCCGGTCGTCGAGAGCCGCAGTCCACAACGACACGCGCATGCCACGTTCGCGATAATTGAATGCAGCCTGCAGCAGGGTGGTGCTCTTGCCCGCATTCATACTGGCATAATAGAAATACAGCTTGGCCATCGACTGGCTCTAGCCTGCGCTCAACGGGCAGTTAAGATCGGTTTCAGGCGAGACGTCCACAATCACCTCGCGTTAGTCGTCGTCGAGGTCGCGTGCGACCTTGGGATCGGACAGCAGCTTTTCGATCCGATCGGCTTCGTCGAAGCTTTCGTCGGGTTGAAAGCTCAGCTTCGGCGCGAATTTGAGGCCGAGCCGCTGGGCGACTTCCTTCTGAAAGAAAGCCGTATTGGTACGCAGCGCCTTCAACACGGTCGCCTCGTCTTCGCCCAGCAACGGCTTTACATAGGCCTTCGCGTTGCGCAGGTCGGGCGTCATGCGCACTTCGGTGACCGCGATATTGCTTGCCGAAAGCACGTCGTCATGCGCCTCCCCGCGCGCGAGCAGTTCGGACAGGATATGCCGCACCCGCTCACCCACCTTGAGTACGCGAACCGATTGCTGTTCGGGGGTGGACTGCTGGCGGACCATCACTTCTCTCCGGTAGGACGTGGGGTGGGAATGGCGGTGCTGGTCGACCGGGCGAGAAGCCGGTTCTCGCCATCGAACAGTTCGCCTTCGAGGAAAATCACCTTGCGCCCGCGCCGCACCACCCTGCCCTTGCCGATCAACGGGCCAGCCGGGACGGGCCGCAGCAGGCTCATGGAGATTTCCAGATTGAGCGGTGCTTCCTTCTGATTGGTGGCCCAGACATGTGCCCAGCCCATCACCTCGTCGAGGAAACCTGCGACCAGGCCTCCCTGCACGCTGCCGCGCGGGGTGATGAAGGTTTCGGGAGCAGTGAAGCGGAGCGTGATTTCCTCACGCTCCGCATCGAAATGATCGAACTCGACGCCCATCAGTTCCGCATGGGCCGCGCCGAGAGCGTGTTCGGACGCCATTACAGGGTACGCTCACGCTCCTCGACTTCGAAGACTTCCAGCTGGTCGCCAGCCTTGATGTCGTTCGTGTCGGCAAGCACCACACCGCATTCCAGACCGGCGCGGACTTCATCCACATCGTCCTTGAACCGGCGCAGCGAGGCGATGGTCGTGGCCGAGACGATGACATCGTCTCGCGTGAGGCGTGCATGCAGCCCCTTGCGGATGACGCCTTCCTCGACCAGCAGGCCGGCGGCCTTGTCCTTCTTGCCCGAACGGAACACTTCCTTGACGGCGGCACGGCCGACGACATGCTCGATCCGCTCCGGACCCAGCTCGCCTGCCATCTCCTTGGCGATTTCCTCGGTCAGGTGATAGATGACGTCGTAATACTTCATCTCCACACCGTCGCGCTTCACCAGCTCGCGTGCCTTGGCATTCGGGCGTACGTTGAAGCCGATGATCGGCGCGTTCGAGGCAGCGGCCAGCGTCACGTCGCTCTCGGTGATCGCACCCACGCCTGCATGCAGCACGCGGACCTTGATCTCGTCGTTCGACAGATTGTGCAAGGCAGAGGTGATCGCTTCCACCGAACCCTGCACGTCGGCTTTCACCAGCACGGGGAATTCGATGACATTGGCGGCCAGGTTGTTGAACATCGTATCGAAACTGGTCGGGGCAAGCGCCGTGCGCTTTTCCGTAGCCTTTTCCTGACGATATTCCGCCACTTCACGCGCACGCTGCTCGTTTTCGACCACGGTCAGCACATCGCCCGCACTCGGCACGCCGCCAAGGCCCAGGACCTCGACCGGCATGGAAGGCCCGGCCTTCTTGATCTGCTTGCCCTGATCGTCGACGATCGCACGGACACGGCCACTCTGCGTGCCCACGACGAAGGTGTTGCCACGCTCCAGCGTACCACGGGTCACCAGCACGGTCGCTACCGGGCCGCGGCCCTTGTCGAGCTGCGCTTCGATCACGGTGGCCTCGGCCATACGATCGGGATTGGCCTTCAGTTCGAGCAGTTCGGCCTGCACGCTGATGGCTTCGAGCAGCTTGTCGAGACCGGTCTTTTCCTTGGCCGAGATTTCGACATCCTGCACATCGCCCGACATCTTCTCCACGATCACTTCGTGTTCGAGCAGGCGGTTGCGGATGTTGTCCGGATTGGCTTCCGGCTTGTCCATCTTGTTGATCGCCACGATCATCGGAACGCCGGCAGCCTTCGTGTGATTGATGGCCTCGATCGTCTGCGGCATGATGCCGTCGTCGGCGGCCACCACCAGCACCACGATATCGGTGATGTTCGCACCGCGCTGGCGCATCTGGGTAAAGGCAGCGTGGCCAGGCGTGTCGAGGAAGGTGACCAGATCGCCGCTCTTCGTCTTCACCTGATAACTGCCGATATGCTGCGTAATGCCGCCGGCTTCGCCCTTGACGACATTGGCGCCGCGAAGCGCGTCCAGCAGGCTGGTCTTGCCGTGGTCGACATGGCCCATGATGGTGACGACCGGAGGGCGCGCCTTGAGCGTTTCTTCCGGATCGACATCTTCGTCGGCCGCAATATCGACGTCCGCTTCGGACACCTTCTGGATGGTATGACCGAACTGTTCGACGAGCAGTTCCGCCGTATCCTGGTCGATCGTCTGGTTGACGGTAACCATCATGTCGAGGTTGAAGAGTTCCTTGACGAGATCGGCCCCCTTCTCACCCATACGCTTGGCCAGTTCGCCGACCGTGATCGCCTCTGGGACGATAACGTCGCGTACCTGCTTTTCGCGCGGCTTGCTCGAGCCACCGCCCTGCATCCGGCGTTCCTTTTCACGGGCACGCTTCAGTGCGGCGAGGCTGCGCGCACGGCGGCCTTCATCCTCGTTGAGAGCCTTCTTGACGGTCAGCTTGCCCGAACGGCGCTTGTCCGGCGTTTCGGCCTGCGCACCGCGGGCGGGCTTCTCTTCCTTCTTCTTGCGCTCGGGCTTCTTGATCTCGGGTCGCGCGACCGGTGTGAACCGGCGCGGAGCAGGCGCAGGCGTTGCCGACGAGGCTTCCTCTGCCGGTGCCTCTTCGGCAGCCGGAGCGGGTACTTCGGGCTCCTTCTCGGCCTTCTCTGCCTGTTCAACCTTCTTCGGCTCTTCGGCGGCCTTCTTGGCCGCTTCTTCCTCGGCCTTGCGGTTTTCTTCCGCCCGCTTCTTCTCGTCTTCTATTGCCTGCCGGGCCTGCTCTTCCTCGCGCTTGCGCGCTTCTTCGGCCTGGCGCAGCCGGTCTTCCTCGGCTTCGCGCTGAAGCCGGGCGACGCGTTCCTGCGGCGTCTCGTTCGACGGGGCAGGCTTCTTCTTGACCTCGGGCTTTGCAGCCGTCGGGGTCGGCGCAGGAGCCGGCGCGGGCTCGGGCGCCGGCGGCGGAGGTGGCGGCGCGGGCGGCGTCTCGCCGGGCTTAACAAGCTTGCGGCGGCGCTTCACCTCGACCGCCACCTTGTTGGTGCGGCCGTGGCTGAAGGTCTGCTTGACCTCACCCGGTTGCGCGCCCTTCAGGGTAAGCGGTTTGCGGGCTGGTTTCTTGTCGTCGTCGCTCATTCTTGCTCGTTTCTCTTCGTATCAATCGTTCAATTCGTCGCTGGCGCTCGCTAACGCGGCGCCATACCGGCAGGGAATTCCTGTCCCAGATAATGCATGAGGCGCGTCAGGGGCTTGATGACCCTGGTAGCCGATGCATCCTCGGCCAGCGCCAAATGGACGACATTGTCGCGGCCCAATGCCACAGACAAAGCGTTCCGGTCCAGAGGCAGTTCGAGGCCCCGTTCTCCGGACCCTTCCGCCTCGCGTCCGACCCGCCAGGCCTGATCCAGCTTCTTGCGCCCATCTTCGCTTGCATCGCTGGCGTGCAGCAACAGGACCACAGCCCCGCCGCGCGCCGCCTCGGCAATGCGCTGCGTACCTAAGATAAGACCTCCGACGCGCATTTCGAGCCCCAGTCGGTCCAGCAGCACGCGCGTCAGCGCATCCTGCACCATCTGGGGCAGCGTCTCGGGAATTTCCAGGTCGCCCGTCTTGAAGGCGCGCGACAGCCCGCCCTTCAGCTTGCCATTGGCCAGCGCCGCTTCCAGACCGGCACGGTTCTCACCGACCCAGGCCCCGCGACCCGGCGCCTTTTCCTGCGCATCGGGCAGGACAAGGCCGGACGGCGAAACAGCCAGCCGCACGAGTTCCTCGCGCGGGCCGGTCTGCCCTGAAATGACGCAGCGCCTTTCGGGCTCGGAAGCTTTCCGTGCCTTGGGCGCTTCGACGATGTCGGAACTCAGGCTCTCATTGGGTGGAGTCCGCATCGGCGGCCTCCTGCTTGTCGGTCGTCTCGGCAGGTGCCGGAGCTTCCTCTTCGTCTTCGAACCAATGGGCGCGGGCAGCCATGATGATTTCGTTGCCCTGCTCTTCGGTCAGGCCATATTCGCCCAGCACGCCGCCCTTGTCCTGCTCGCGGACCGAGGGACGCCGCATCGGCGGACCGTCGGCATTGTTGCGGCGACGCGGGGCTTCGCGCTTCTTCTGGATGAGTTCGTCGGTGGCAAGATCGGCCACGTCGTCCAGCGTCTTGAGCCCTGCCTTGCCCAGCGTGACCAGCATGGCCTCGGTCAGGTGCGGAAGTTCGGCCAGCGCGTCTTCCACGCCCAGCTCGCGGCGCGCCTCGCGGTGCGCTGCTTCCTGGCGATCGATGGCTTCCTGTGCGCGGCTCTGGAGCTCTTCGGCCAGATCCTCGTCGAAACCTTCGATGCCCGCCAGTTCTTCCAGCTCGACATAGGCGACTTCTTCGAGTTCGGCGAAGCCTTCGGCAACAAGCAGCTGCGACAGCGTTTCGTCGACGTCGAGTTCCTCTTCGAACATCTTCGAACGCTCGGCAAATTCCTTGCTCCGCTTTTCCGAGGCTTCTTCCTCGGTCATGATGTCGATCTGGTTGCTCGTCAGCTGGCTGGCGAGGCGCACGTTCTGGCCGCGGCGACCGATGGCCAGCGAAAGCTGGTCGTCGGGCACGACGACTTCGATGCGGCCATCTTCCTCGTCGAGAACGACGCGGCTGACGGTGGCGGGCTGCAGCGCATTGACGATGAAGGTCGCGCCATCTTCCGACCAGGGAATGATGTCGATCTTCTCGCCCTGCAGTTCCTGCACGACGGCCTGCACGCGGCTACCTTTCATACCGACGCAGGCACCGACCGGATCGATGCTGCTGTCGTGGCTGATCACGCCGATCTTGGCCCGGCTGCCCGGATCGCGGGCGGCTGCCTTGATCTCGATGATGCCGTCATAGATTTCGGGCACTTCCTGCGCGAACAGCTTCTTCATGAAATCGGGGTGCGCGCGGGACAGGAAGATCTGCGGACCGCGATTGTTGCGTTCCACCTTGGTGATCAGCGCACGCACGCGTTCGCCGACACGGGCGGCTTCGCGGGGGATCTGCTGGTCGCGGCGGATCACGCCTTCGGCGCGACCGAGGTTCACGATCACATGGCCGAATTCGACCGATTTGATCACACCGGTGATCACTTCGCCTGCGCGATCCTTGAATTCGTCGAACTGGCGCTCGCGCTCGGCATCGCGGACCTTCTGGAAGATCACCTGCTTGGCACTCTGCGCATCGATCCGGCCGAGGTCGACCGGGGGAAGCGGATCGACGATGAAGTCGCCGATCTTGGCGTCGTCCTGCAGCTTCTGCGCAGCCTTCAGATCGACCTGCTTGAAGTAGTCTTCGACTTCCTCGACCACTTCGACAACACGCCACAGGCGCAGATCGCCGGTCAGCGGATCGAGCTTGGCACGGATATCGTTTTCGGCGCCGTAGCGGTTACGGGCAGATTTCTGGATCGCTTCTTCCATCGCTTCGATGACGATCGCCTTGTCGATCATCTTTTCCGAAGCGACCGAGTTTGCGATCGCGAGGAGTTCAGCCTTGTTGGCGGAAATGGCGCTGGCCATCAGTCGTCTGCCTTTTCTTCTTCGGTTTCGACAATTTCGTCGGCACCGCTCGTGTCGAGCGGCTGGGTGGCGGCAATAAGTTCGTCGGTCAAGACAAGCTGTGCCGAATGAATCTGGTCGCGGGGAATGGAAACTTCCCCTGCCTTGCGATCATCGATCGTGACCAGGTCGCCATCGATGCCCTTGAGAGAACCGCGCAGATTGCGCTGGCCGTCATATCCCTTCGCCATGGAAATCTTGGCTTCGTGCCCTGCCCAATCGGCGAAATCCTTCGCTCGGGTGAGCGGGCGGTCGATGCCTGGGCTCGACACTTCGAGATGATAGGCGCCCGCAATCAGCACTTCGCCTTCTTCTTCCAGCGCGTCCAGCCGTTCGGACACGCGGCGCGACAGGGCCGCACACTGGTCGATCACAAGCTGGCCCGTCGCCGGGTCTTCGGCCATGATCTGCAGCGCCTCGCCGCCGTCGCCGGCTTCGGACGGCATCATCTTGACGCGCACGAGATCAAATCCGAGCGCCTTTGCCTCGGGTTCGATTACTTCGGTCAAGCGTACCAGGTCGGCCATTCAGTCTCCATTTGCACATGCCAGGCGACAATGGGGTTTCGTGCCGGCCCCTTGCGGCGCCAGCCCCTCCAGTGTCGCGACAATGTCGGGATGCGCAGCCAGATAGGCGCGAGTCTTGCGAAAAGCAAGCGGCGATCAGCTATCGTCCGCCAGCGCGTGCTTCTTTATACAATGGCGCAACTGATCGTAACTCAGCCCCAGCGCCTTGGCTGTCTGCCGCTGGTTCCAGCGATGCTTGCCCAGCGCATGCTCCACTATGGCGCGCTCATGCGCATCCACGGCCGAACGCAGATCGTCTACATGATCGAAATCAGGCGGGCGGTCGGCGGGTGCATTGACTTTCGCAGCCGCTTTCTCGGCCCGCGGTTCCGGCGACACGGGCTTCCAGGGGCTGTCGAAAGGATCGAAAACCACGTGCCCGATCGGCTCGCTCCAGTCGTCCCAGCGATAGATTGCGCGTTCCACGACATTTCGCAGTTCGCGTACATTGCCGGGCCAGTCGTGCTTTTCCATCTGTTCGGCGACATGGGGCGCGAAGCCCGGCCAGCCCTCCCAACCCAGTTCGGCAGCCATGCGGCGGCCGAAGTAATCCGTCAGGACATGCACATCCCCTTCGCGCACGCGCAGGGGCGGGAGGGTAATGACTTCGAAACTGAGCCGGTCGAGCAAGTCGGCGCGGAAATCGCCGCGCTCCGCTTTTCTGGGCAGGTCCTCGTTGGTGGCCGCGACAATACGGACATCGACCCGCGTCGGACGACTCGATCCGATGCGCGTCACCTCGCCATATTCGACTGCTCTCAACAGCCTCTCCTGCGCACCCATCGACAAAGTGCCCAGTTCGTCGAGAAAAAGCGTCCCCTTGTCGGCTTCCTCGAACCTGCCTGCCCTTGATCTGGTAGCACCGGTGAATGCCCCCGCCTCGTGCCCGAAAAGCTCGGCCTCGATCAGCGTTTCAGGCAGCGCGGCGCAGTTCATGGTGACCAGTGGCTCGTCCCATCTGGTAGAAAGGCGATGCAGACGTTCCGCGATCAGTTCCTTACCCGTGCCCCGCTCGCCAATGACGAGCACGGGCCTGCGCATTGGCGCGGCACGGCTCGCCCGCTCGACTGCGTCGAGGAAGGCTCCAGATTGGCCTATGAACTGGTTCTCCCGCTCCATGGACCAATATATAGGAAAATACCCCAAGGATTGGCAACAAAAACCATCGCCTCTCTGTTGCAGTGCCTCGCAACGCTCGGAAATCCGCCATTTTCCGGGTTTGGCACGCCCTTTGCTGAACAAGGGATAACAGCAATCGGTCACCTGACCCAAGGGAGGCACCCCGCATGTACAACATCAACTTCTTCCGCAGCCAGCTCGGGCAAGCTGCCATCGCGAGCATCGCGGCCATGGCCACCTTCGTCGTGCTGAGCTCGCATATCACGGTCACCACCCCCACCCCCACCGTGGCCGCCTACGAACAGGTCGAGATCGCATGACCCTGCCCCCCGACCACGATCCCTTAGGGCCGGAGCGCCACTCCCCCGACAGTCCCCGCGGCAGTGATGCCGACGGCGCTTCGGCCCGCCCCCGCTTGTCGCGGATCGAGGAAGAGGTAGAACGGCTGCGCCGGTCGCCGACACCGACCCGCGACGCCGGACGGTCCAGAGGATCGGACTTTTTTGCCAATGGAGCACCTTTAATGGGCATTTTCAGCCGCACCCGCGACATCATCGCCGCCAATTTCAACGACATGCTGGACAAGGCGGACGACCCCCAGAAGATGATCCGTATGATCATCCTCGAGATGGAGGAAACGCTGGTCGAAGTCCGCGCGAGCGCCGCCCGTACCATCGCGGACCAGAAGGAGATGCACCGCCACACGGTCAAACTCGACAAGCTTCAGGCGGACTGGAGCGAGAAGGCGCAACTCGCCATCTCGAAGGACCGGGAGGATCTTGCCCGCGCCGCCCTGGTCGAAAAGAAGAAGGCAGTCGACATGAGCGAGCAGCTCAAACAGGAGATCGCCGTCCTCGACGATGCGCTGCGCGCCTATGAGCAGGACATCCAGAAGCTTCAGAACCGCCTTCGCGAAGCGCGGAGCCGCCAGACGGCGATTGCCGCGCGCCTCGAAAGCGCGGAGAACCGCGTCAAGCTTCGCAGTCTGATGACGAACGAACGGGTCGACGATGCACTTTCGCGCTTCGATCAGCTCGAACGCCGCGTCGACTACGCCGAAGGCCGCGCCGATGCGCTGAGCATTGCCGACAAGTCGGACAAGCCCAGCCTGGCCGACGAAATCGCCGCCCTGGAAGGTGCCGACGCGATCGACGACGAACTCGAACAGATGAAAAAGGCGCTCGGCAAGAACGGCGCGAGCAAGGAGGACTGATCCGTGGAAGAGATTTTTGCAATCGTGGCCATTTTCATCGGCCTGCCGTGGATCATCCTCCACTACATCACGAAGTGGAAGACTTCGGCGACCATCACGACAGATGACGAAGCCCTGCTCGAGGAACTCTACAGCCTCGCAAAGCGGCTGGACGACCGCATGGATACGGTCGAGCGCCTCGTAGCGAGCGACAATCCGGACTTTCGCCCCGCCCGCCTCGTTCATGACAGTGAACAGGATAACCAGCAGCTGCGCGAACTCGAGCAGTTGATGGCCGAGAAGAAAGGAAGCCTGAAATGAACAGCCCCCGCACCACGCTTTACCGCGACAAGCAGAACGCGAAGTTGATGGGCGTATGCTCCGGCATTGCCGACTATACCGGCGTCAATGTCTTTTGGGTCCGTCTCGGTCTGGTTGGCCTGACCTTCATGTCCGGTGGTTCGACCATCCCGTTCTACTTCATTGCCGGCCTGCTGCTGAACAAGAAGCCGTCACATCTCTATGTCGACCGCGAAGAGCAGACCTATTGGCAGCGTGTTCGCCAGAACCCGAAGCGCACTGCCCGCGAAATCCGCGCGCGAATGAAGGACGTCGATCGCCGCCTTGCTGATGTCGAAACCTACTATGTCAGCAGCAATCCGCGCCTCAACGCCGAGATCGAACGGCTGCGCTGAGCAAACAGAGGGGGAGAAGCAGAATGGAAAACATCGGCGTTTTCATCCCGATCATCGCCCTGATGATCCCGATCGTCGCGATCTGGACGAAGCACCAGCAAAAGCTGGCCGAAATGAACGTCAAGACCACTGCGCAAGCCACTGCAGAAAAGGCCGCGCAATACGCCAGCAAGGTCCACGACCTTGAAGACCGGGTGCGCGTGCTCGAACGTATCGTGACCGACAAGGGCTACGATGTCGCCACCCAGATTGAGGCACTGCGCGATCAGCGCACCGTCGAAGGAGCCGACAGCGGGGTGCCGCTGAGCATCAAGACAGGGGAGAAGGCATAATGGAATTCCTTTCCGAAACAACGATCATCGCAGGCGTCGGCATCATGACAGCCGGGTGGCTGATGACGACATGGATGCGGATCAAGAATGGTTACCCGCTCGAAAACAGCTGGGGTAAGGCAGTCTATCCAAAGAACGACCAGGCCGTCGAACGGGTCAAGTTGCTGACGCAGGAAAACGCTGAACTGCGTGCCGAACTCGGTTCGCTTAAGGATCGCCTCGGCAATGTCGAACGGATCGTGACCGACAGCGGCTATCATCTGACGCACGAAATCGACCGTCTGCGTGAAGGCAGGGAAACCAACTGATGGATCCCGATCTGCTTCTCATCTTCGGCTTTGTGCTGGTCATCATCCTAACCGTTTTGACCTTTGGAACGATCGCCGGGACGCGCGATCGGTTGCACAAGCTGCAGAGACTTGAGTTGGAAACGCGGATCGCAGAGGCGAAAGCTGGTGAAGCATCCAAAGGCAATTCCGATTACCGCAAACTCGAAGAACGGGTTCGCGTTCTCGAGCGCATCGCCACTGACGGCAATCATGTGCTCGCGATGCAGATCGAGGAACTGAGAGACCTTCACCAGATCGATGACCGAACAGCTTCGCGTGAGAATGCATTATGAGTTTCTGGACTGCAGTTGTGATAATCGTGGCGCTCATAGCCTTTGCCGAAATGGTGAAATCGAAGCATCGCCACGGTTCAGGACTGGGCGACGACCAGTCGGAGCGCGGGCAGCATCAGACGTTTGATCGCACCGAAGAGCGCCGCGAACTGGATGAACTGCGGGAGCGCATCAAGGTGCTCGAGCGGATAGCGACTGATAATAATTCGCTCGATGCGCGCGAAACGAAGCGCATCTCTGCCGAAATCGAAGCTCTGCGCGAAAAGCAGACCGATAGGGACTAGTTGAAGGAGGACATGAGGTGGTGTTCGAACCGACTATGATAATCGCAGGAGCCTCGCTGGTCGGATTGACCATCGTCGCTAGCGTTCTGCTCCGGGCCTGGCAGGGCTGGCTGGCTCTCAAACGCCAGGAGCTTGAACGACATTACGCGCCTGATGATGAAAAGGCCGGATCATCGCTCGGCGCGGCGCGCATTGAGATTTCCGACCTCAAGGAACGCATCAAGAAGCTGGAGGCGATCGCCAGCGGAGTGGACCTTTGAGCGTCGTCAGGACCGACGCCGCACGGGCCGGTATCGGTCTCGGCAGCGCAATTGCGGTGGCCATCAGTTGGAGCGTGCACAAGTCCATCGTGTGGGCCGCCATCCAAGGCTTCTTTGGCTGGTTTTACGTTATCTACTATGCGTTTACCCGGCCCGGCGGTTTGTCAGGTTGAGGCACATGGACGGCTGCCGCCCAGCCCGCTAAAGGCGCGCCATGCGCACGATTTCCGATATTGCAGAAGAATACGAGTTTCTCGAAGGCGACGAACGCTACCGGCTCTTGATCGAGCTGGGTCGCGACCTTGAGGAAATGCCGGGAGCGCTAAAGACCGATGCCACGCTGGTGCGCGGCTGCAGTGCCCAAGTATGGGTCTATCCAACCGGTGATGAAGGAAAGCTTCATTTTCTGGCCGATAGTAATGCAGCGATCACCAAGGGCATCGTCGCTCTGGTCATAGCGGCCGTACAGGACAAGCCTGCAACCGAAGTCGCGGAAATGGACATCGATGCTGCACTCGCCCCTTTCGATCTGAAAAACCAGTTGTCTAGCAATCGCACGCAGGGTGTGCCGAACATGATTGCCTTGGTGCAGGAACATGCCGCACGGATTGCAGCGGGGTGATCTGACGTGAGACGGCCGATCTTCAAGGGTCTGGGTATCTTCGCGGTCGGTCTCGGTGCCATAGGGGCGGTGCTACCGATCATGCCGACAGTCCCGTTCCTGTTACTGGCGGTCTATTTCTTTGCACGATCAAGCCCGGAACTCGAACAGAAAATCCTCGATCACCCCCATTGGGGACCACAGGTGAAAGACTGGCGCGACCGTCGTGCCATCAGCCGATCATCCAAGACGATGGCCATTGGCGCCATGGCAGCGGGCGCAGTGTTCACCTGGTACACCCTCGGCCATCCCTGGTACTGGATTTCCATTGGAATTCTTGTCGTCTGCGGAAGTTGGATAGCCACCCGGAACGAGTGACCTCTGGAACTGCCCCGTCGCCGATCGGTTGGTAATGCGAACGACGGAAGGGCATCAAAAGGACATTTTTCCATGGCAATTCTCATTCTTATCGCCACGATCCTGCTTCCCCCTCTGGGTGTCGCTGCAAAGCATGGACTGGGCGGTAAAGCGCTGCTGAACCTTGTTCTAACCTTGCTGGGCTATTTCCCGGGGCTGATCCATGGCCTTTACGTGAACTACGCCAAGTAACCCATTCGCCAAGGGTCAAAGAATTGCGCCGGGGCCTCAGGCTCCGGCGCTTTCGCGTATGGTCGCGACACCGGCTTCACGCTGCCGCCGGAGTTCTGCCTTGAGCCTCGCAGGATCGCGAGCCAGTACAAATCCGAAACTCACCCCGCCTTCCTTACCCACAGTCGCGTGGTGAAGCTTGTGCGCCTGCACTAAGCGCTTCGCATAGCCACGCTTTGGAACCCATTGAAAGTAACGTTGGTGGACCAGGCCATCATGCACCAGCGTATAGATGATTCCGTAGAACAATATCCCTAGCCCGATCCATGTGCCCGGCCACCACGCGCCCGATCCCAGCACCATCGGGCTGCCGATGGCGAACATGGAAATGCTTGCCACTGCGCCGACGATTGCGAAAAGGTCGTTCTTTTCGAGCAAATTGTCATGAGGCTCGTGGTGGTCGCGATGCCACGCCCAAGCGAATCCGTGCATGATGTACTTATGGCTCGCCCATGCGACCCATTCCATGGCCAACACAGTGGCAAAGACGATAAGGGCCGGGGCGAGGAAATCCATGCACCCGATATAGTGTCATGCGCCCGGCAGGCAAAGCCCGCCTGCGTTAGGACTATTCGGCAGCGTAAGGTTTCTGCTTGCGCGGCATTCCGAAACAGCGCTCTGCAACATCGCGATCGATGCGAGCGGGCCGATGGCTGTCGGCATCGATGCAGCACCACATGCTTTGCACTTCAGCCAGCACCTCTTCGCCGCGACGGATTATCGTATTGTAAAAGCTTCGGGCACCCGCGATCTTTTCCAGCACGGTTTCCGCGATGACATCGTCATGCAGAAACGCTGGTCTGCGATAGGTAATCTCGTGCTTGAGGGCGACCCATGCCTTGGTTGCGACCTCTTCTGCAGGAGCCAGCTTCTGCCAATGCGCAAGCACTGTATCCTGAACCCAGTTCAGATAGCGGGCATTGTTCACGTGGCCCATGAAATCGATATCATCGGGAAGGACTTTGATCGGGAAGAAAAATGGCTTTGCTGACATAAGTGTCAATAGAGCAGAGAAAGGTTAAGTTTGGAAGACTCTGGATTTGCCTTTTTGCGGATACGGGCTGCTTGGCTCAAGGTTCACCGCAATGGCCAGCAAACCGCGCACTCTTTACGAAAAGATTTGGGATCAGCATGTCGTCGATCGGCTCGATGACGGGACTTGCCTGATCTATATCGATCGCCACCTCGTCCACGAAGTGACTAGCCCGCAGGCATTCGAAGCCCTGCGGCTGGCTGGTAGAACCGTACGGCGCCCCGACCTTACGCTTGCGGTCCCGGATCACAATCTGCCGACCACGAAGCGGATTGCTGCAGACGGTTCGCGCCTGCCGATCGAAGATACGCAAAGTGCAGCGCAGCTCGCCGCCCTTGAACGCAATGCGCCTTCCTTCGGGATCGACTATATCGACGCCACCGCGCCCGAACAGGGTATCGTCCATGTCGTCGGACCCGAGCAGGGCTTTTCGCTGCCCGGCACCACTATCGTTTGCGGGGACAGTCACACCGCCGCGCACGGCGGGATCGGCGCCTTGGCATTCGGTATCGGGACGAGCGAGGTCGAGCATGTGCTCGCGACCCAGACGCTTCAGCTGCGCCCTTCGAAAACCATGGAGGTACGGGTGGATGGAATGCTCGGTCCGGGCGTTACTGCAAAAGACCTGATCCTGCATATTATCGGCATCATCGGAACCGCAGGAGGTACCGGACACGTCATCGAATATCGCGGCCGGGTGTTCGAGGAAATGAGCGTCGAAGGGCGGCTTACCGTTTGCAACATGAGCATCGAAGGCGGCGCACGCGCAGGCCTGATTGCGCCTGACGAAAAGGTTTTCGAGTATCTTCGCGGCCGTCCCTATTCGCCGCGGGGCAAGGATTGGGATAACGCGGTCACCTGGTGGAGGTCGCTCGCCACCGATGAGGGCGCCTATTTCGACAAGTCGGTCGTGATCGACGCTGCGAATGTTGAACCAACCGTAAGCTGGGGGACCAGTCCTGAAGACGTGGTGGCGGTAGGCGGGTGCGTCCCCTCCCCCGACAGTTTTGCCGATCCATCCAAACAGGATGCAGCGCGCAAGAGCCTGGATTACATGGGCCTGGCACCCGGAACGCCGATCAAGGACATCGCAGTAGAAAACATCTTCATCGGCAGCTGCACAAACAGCCGGATCGAAGATCTGCGTGCCGCGGCCGCGGTGTTGAAAGGTCGCAAGAAGGCGCCAAGCGTGCGGTGGGCAATCGTGGTCCCGGGTTCCGGCTTGGTCAAACGCCAGGCCGAAGACGAAGGGCTTGACCGGATATTCACCGATGCCGGCTTCGAATGGCGCGAGCCGGGCTGTTCCGCCTGCCTGGCGATGAACCCCGACAAGGTACCGCCAGGGGAACGCTGCGCTTCCACCAGCAACCGTAATTTCGTCGGCCGCCAAGGCCCCGGATCCCGAACGCATCTGGTCAGCCCGGCAATGGCTGCTGCCGCCGCCGTTACCGGGCGTCTTGCCGATGTCCGTAACCTCGCCCCTTGCCAAGACGGTGCGGCCTGACCATTGAGAACCCATGACCAAGAAGATCACCGGAAAAGCCGCCATTGCAAGTGCGATCGGATCGGCCGCCATTGCTGCCGCGATGCTTTACGCCAACAAGCGCAAGGAGCGGAAAAACCAGCCGCAGCGCCCCGGACCCATACCTTCTGGCGAGACGCCCGAAACCGATTAGTCGACCGCTTCTGGAGGGAGCTTCCCATGCTGCGCAGCATGCCATTGGCGACCATGCCGGGTGGTCGAGGATGAAGGCCGTTTCCACCATCGAGGGGCGCGCCATTCCGTTGGGCCTCAAGAACGTCGATACCGATGTCATCATCCCCGCCCACTGGCTTAAGACCGTCAGCCGCGAAGGGCTTGGTGCAGGCGCATTCGAAACCATCCGCGCGGCGCCCGGGAATCCTTTCGATGTCGAGGATTTCGCTAACGCCCCCATTCTCATCGCGGGCGACAATTTCGGTTGCGGATCGAGCCGCGAACATGCCGCCTGGGCCATGCTGGACATGGGGCTGACGGCGGTGATCGCACCCAGTTTTTCCGATATTTTCGCCGGCAACGCCTTCAAGAATGGTATTCTGGCAGTCGAGCTGCCGCAGGATCAGGTGGACCGGTTGCTGGAAATTGCCGAGCATCAACCGATTACGATCGACTTGGAAAATCAGGTGGTCACGACCCCCTTTCAGGACCGGTTCGAATTTCAGATCGATCCGTTCCGCAAGCGCTGCCTGCTCGAAGGTCTTGACGAGATCGGCCTGACGCTGGCCAGCGAGAGCGCTATTGCAGCGCACGAGATAATGCGCCGGGGCACCACGCCCTGGCTTGATAAAACAAAATAGGAGAAGATCAGCGTGAAAGCAGTCCTTTCGAAGGAGACCGGTGGCCCTGAGACCCTCGTTGTCGAGGAGATTGATATCCCTGCGGCTGGCTCGGGTGAGGTTCTGGTCAAGGTCGCCGCCTGTGCGATCAATTTCCCCGATACGCTGATCATCCGCGACATGTACCAGTTCAAGCCCCCTCGCCCCTTTGCGCCAGGCGGCGAAATCTCCGGCACCATCGAAACGCTGGGTGAAGGGGTCACCGATTTCGCCGTAGGTGACCGGGTGATGTGCGGCGTCGGCAACGGCGGCCTGCAGGAAAAGGTCGTCGTTCCGGCAGCCAAGCTGTTCAAGGTGCCCGATGGCATCGATCTGGTAAAAGCCAGCGCGCTACTGATGACCTATGGCACGACGATCCACGGGCTTAAGGATCGCGGTGATATCAAGGAAGGCGAAACGGTTCTCGTACTCGGCGCCGCCGGCGGCGTAGGTCTCTCGGCCGTCGAACTCTCCAAGGCGTATGGCTGCCGGGTCGTCGCTGCCGTCTCCACTGAAGAAAAGGGCGAAGTTGCCAGGAAGCACGGCGCCGACGAAGTGGTGATCTATCCTCGCGCCCCGTTCGATAAGGACACGTCCAAGCAGCTCGCGAATGACTTCAAGGCGGCCGTAGGCCCTGATGGCGCCAACATCGTATATGATATCGTGGGCGGCGATTATTCCGAGCCGGCTTTGCGCGCGATCGCCTGGGAAGGACGTTTCCTGGTCGTCGGCTTCCCTGCCGGCATCGCGAAAATGCCGCTCAATCTAACCCTTTTGAAAAGCTGCGACATCCGCGGTGTATTCTGGGGCGCATTTGCCGCGCGCGAGCCGAAACGTAACGAGCAGAATATTCAAGAGCTCTTCGATCTCTGGAAAGCTGGCAAAATCGAACCGCTGGTGAGCGAGACATATCCCTTGGAGCGGGCGCACGAAGCAATCGCCAAGCTCGAGAACCGCGGAGCGATCGGTAAACTCGTCGTTGTAATGGAATAAGCGCCCTTGCGGGCCGGTGGGGCCACGCCTATTCCGACCCGCAAGATTCCATCCCGAGAGGACTGACATGACCGATTTTAAAGATCGCGAACGCGGCGAAGAAGCCAAGTTTGCCTTCGACGAGGAAAATGCCTTCAAGATCGCTGCACGCCGCAATCGTCTTGTTGGCGAATGGGCTGCCGGGCTCATGGGCCTCACCGATGAAGAGACCGACGCCTATAAAAAGGCTGTCGTGCAGGCCGATTTCGAAGAAGCTGGCGATGAAGACGTCATCCGCAAGCTTCTGGGCGATCTGACTGCGGCCGAATGCGATGTCAGCGAAGCCGACATTCGCACAAAGTTGGAAGAATGCTCCGTCGAAGCGCGGCGGCAGTTCATGAGCGATCAGGGCTGAATGTAATGCCCATGGCCGCAGACGACATCGTGACGCTGATCGAAGAAGCGCTTCCCGGCGCAGTCGTGGAAATGCGCGATCTGGCGGGCGATAACGATCATTGGGCCGCCAAGGTTACGGCGCCGCAATTCGCCGGGCTGACGCGTGTCAAACAGCACAAGCTGGTTTATGATGCGCTGGGCGGGCGAATGGGGGGCGAACTGCACGCCTTGCAACTCACTACGCAAGCCCCCACCTGATCTCGCATACCGAATTTAGACAAAGGACGGACCAATGTCCGATACCAATCAGCGTATTGCCGATATTGTCGGCGCAAACGATGTCGTGCTCTTCATGAAGGGCACCCCGCTTTTTCCGCAATGCGGATTTTCCAGTCGCGCGATTGCCATCCTCGACCATTGCGGCGTCGCCTATGACAGTGTGGACGTGCTGCAAGACATGGAAATCCGTCAAGGAATCAAGGCCTTTTCCGACTGGCCGACCATTCCCCAACTCTATGTGAAGGGCGAATTCGTGGGTGGCAGCGACATCATGATGGAAATGTTCGAAGCAGGCGAACTCCAGCAGATGATGGATGAGAAGCAGGTCGCCAAAGCATCGTAGCACCTTACTACCTTCAGCCGCCTTTCCAGCCAGCAACGCACTGGCTTATGTGAAAGCGAGCTGATCTCACTCCAATTGCAGTTGTAGAACGGGAAAGGCCCGTCCGGTGGGAAACCGGACGGGCCTTTTTTCTTAGCGACGCAGGGTTAGGAGACCGTGGGTTCGGCGTCGCCACAAAGACGTGATCGAGACACGGGACATAAAGCATGGGATGTGCCAAAATTCAGGCGCGGGCGGTTGTTCTGGCCTTTCGGTGGTTAAAGGGCATTCCGCGGCATTGCCTTCTGTAAAGTTTATCGACACCGGACATCCGGCTTTAGCCCTTGGCAATGGTCGCAGTCACCGTCACAACATCATCATGAACGAACCAACCGAAATCGGCGCCGACGGCATTCCAGCAGCGACCGTGGTCATTTTTCGCAATTCGTCAGCGGATGGCCCACCTGAGATCCTGATGACGATCCGATCTCGCGAAATGGTTTTTGCCGGCGGCATGGCCGTCTTCCCGGGCGGCCGGGTCGACCCGGCAGATTTCGACCTTGGAGCAAAGATTGGCGGTCGCCTCGATCCAGACGAAGCTGCGCACCAGATCGCCGTTGTACGCGAAACGCTTGAAGAAACAGGGTTGGTCATTGGACTGACCGGCGAAATCGATGCCGATAAAGCGCGCGCCGCCCGGAAGTACCTCGAACAGACCGGTGAGCTCGAACCGGTTCTCGAACATTTCGGATGGGAACTCGATCTTGCTCAGTTAGTGCCGTTTGCCCGCTGGTATCCAAAGAATGAACGCATCCCGCGTGTCTTTGACACACGTTTCTACCTAGCCGACATCGGTACAGGCGCGGTCGAGATAGAGGCGGACCTTTCCGAAAATACGCATCTTTTCTGGACTACTGCGCAGGGCGCGCTCGATTCTGCGGAAAGGGGGGACATCAAGGTAATCTTCCCGACCCGCCGCAATCTGGAGCGCCTCGCCCTGTTCGAAAATTTCGCCGCGGCGAAGGCTCAGGCCGAAGCCATTCCCGTGAAAACGATAACTCCCTTCATAGGCGAAATGGATGGCAAGTCCTGGCTGCACATTGGTGAGGATCTGGGATACCCCGTGACGGGCGAACCGTTGAATACGGTGGCAAGAGGCTGACGTTTGGTGCTCGCTCTTCCGGACTCTTTCGTATGGCGTTGGCAATTATCGACGATGCTCGCGGCCAAATAAATGTTTCCGCTCTGCGACAGGTGGAGTTGCAAGGCAGTTCGGGTAAGATAGGATTATGGGGGACGCATGGTAACGATACGCGACGTTGCGAAAGCCGCAGGCGTGTCGGTTGCCACCGCATCGCGCGCGCTCAACGGCATGTCCATCGTCACAGCAAAAACGCGCGAAAAAATCGAAGCTGCGGCAACCGCGCTTGATTATGTTCCGCACAGCGGCGCGAGAAGCCTCACCAAGCGCAAGACCGATACGATAGGGGTTATTCTACCCGATTTATTCGGCGAGTTCTTTTCCGAGATCATTCGCGGTATCGACCTTGTCACCCATCGCGCCGGCAAGAGCTTGCTGCTGGGCAATATGCATGGGAGTGCCGAAGAAACTGCACAAGCGATCCGGGCGATGCGAGGCAGGGTTGACGGACTGCTTGTCATGCCGCCGAATTCTCGCGCCGATACCGTAGAGGCAGTGACGCGCGATATCCCCACCGTACTGCTTAACGCCCAAGGAACCGATAACGTCACTCCCTTTGTATCGGTAGACAATTATACAGGCGCGCGGTTGGTCACGGACCATCTCATCGATCGCGGAGCACGCAATATAATTCACATCGCGGGTCCTGCTAACAATCGCGATGCGCGCGAGCGACAGCGGGGATATTGCGACGTACTGGCGGAGCGCACGGGCAATGGAAGCCCATTGATATTGCCGGGCGATTTTCGCGATGATGCCGGTCGCGAGGCCGCCCGCTTGCTGCTTACCAGCGGCATTACCTTCGATGCCGTGTTTGCCAGCAACGACATGATGGCGGTCGAATTGATGAGCGAGTTGCGCGTGGCCGGTCTTCAGATCGGGAGCGATATTCTTGTCGCGGGGTTTGATGACATTCCGCTTGCCCGGCATGTGACGCCGGGCCTCACGACAGTTCATTCCGACATTACACGTGTCGGTTCGACGGCCGCCGAACTGATGCTGCGCATGATGGAAGGCGAGACGCTGGAACGGGATCAAAGTCTAATCATCGCCCCCACCCTCGCGATCAGAGGATCAAGCGGAGGAGGAGCCGGAACGGCTCGTACCTGACGAATTGACCCCGTATCGAGAACTCGAATAGGACGAACTTATTTCTATTTTCGAGTTTCTTGGAGAAAGATCGCGATGACCCGGTTCGGACGTTTTGCCGTGCTGCTAACTGCAGCATCAATGGCCACGGCTTGCGCGAGTATGCCGGGTCCCGCGCTCGCTGATGCGGTACCCGTGATCACTGGACAACACCCGCAACAGAGTCTGGAGGCAGGAGGCTACCCGTACCAGTTGTTTGTGCCCCGTTCATACGATTCCGAAGCCAAATGGCCATTGATGATTTTTCTCCACGGCTCCGGGGAGCGTGGATCGGACATCGCGAAGGTCAAGGTTCACGGACCGCCCAAGCACGCGGACATGGATCCAGACTTCCCCTTCATTCTCGTCTCCCCCTTGCTGCCTGCGGAAGAAGACTGGGATGTTGCGAAGCTGGAAGCGATCCTCGATCATATTGTGGAGACGATGCCGATAGATGAAAATCGCATCTACCTCACCGGTTTGAGCCGAGGTGGGCGTGCCACATGGCGGTGGGGAGCCGAGCGGCCCGATCTCTTTGCGGCACTAGTCCCGGTGGCTGGGCAAGGTGATCCGGCGACCGCCTGTGAACTGGTTGATGTACCAATCTGGGCATTGCATGGCGATCGGGACGATGTGGTCATTCCTGAGGGAAGTTTTGCGATGGCGCGCGCGATCAGGGCGTGCGGTGGCAATCGAAGCAGGCTGACGATCTATCCCGACCTTGGTCACAACGCATGGGACCCCGCCTATTCGGATCCCGAACTCTACCTCTGGATGCTTTCGCAGCGGCGGACTGATGCAGATGACTAGACTATATGCGGCGCTGGTGCTGATCGGCATGTTGCTGATCGCCGGCTGCATGCACGCGCCGACCGCCAAGACAGAGCGCGATGCGCAACTTGATGTGATGACCTATAACATCAGGCTCGATCTGGCATCGGATGGGCCCAATGCCTGGTCAGAGCGACGCACGCTCGTGCGCGATCTGATCCGCTATGAAGCGCCGGCAATCCTCGGCATGCAGGAGGTATTGCTTCCCCAGAAGCGCTATCTGGAAAAAACACTTCCCGCCTATTCTTTCATCGGAGTGGGCCGGGATGATGGGGAAGAAGCTGGCGAGTTTTCACCACTAGCGTGGCGGCGCGATATGTTCGAAATGACCGACAGTGGCACCTTCTGGCTGTCTCCCACACCGGATGTTCCAGGTAAGGGTTGGGATGCCGCCTATCCGCGCATTGCCGCGTGGGCCATTCTCGAACGCCGCGATGGTCGAGGAAAGCTCCGCGTCCTCAATACGCACTTCGATCATGTCGGCGCGGCCGCCCAGGTCAACGCAGCGAAACTCATACTGAACTGGATTAATGCCGGCCTTGGCAAGGGCCTGCCGACGATCGTGATGGGCGACTTTAACTCCGACCCGGACAGCGAAGCCTATCAGGTCCTGACTTCCGGCGCGCTTGTCGATAGCCGCAGCGCAAGCATCGCCCCTCCTTATGGACCACCGGGCACTTTTACCGGCTTCGATATCGCCCAGGAACCGCGCGCGGCGATCGATCACATATTCCTGTCACCTGACATTCTCGTCGATCGATATGCGGTGATCACTCAGCACTGGGGTGGCCGCCTGCCATCGGACCATTATCCGGTAAGTGCTGTTCTACGACTGCCAGACAGTTAGAGCCTTACCGTTCGGTATCGTCCAGCCAGCCCCCGGAGAACCCGGACCGTTCCAGGCCGCGGCGGATGTGCGGGTTCTTACGCATCGTCGCCCATACGAGGCCGGTGCGCTGGTTTTCCAACATGGCCAGGATCGGGCCCTGGTCGATGCCGAGATGATCGCGCGCGACCCAGCCTTTGACCGGATCGGTATCGCCCGTCGTCGACCCGGCGTCCACGAACGTAAAGCTGGGGTTGATGGCGTCCTTGAAGCCGTAATCGGTGTAGAGGCGATCGCCGTACTTGGCCTTCATGCTCATCAGCGCCGGGATGGTAACCTCAGGCGCGAAGGGTATCGACCCGCCCGCTGCCGTCGGGACGATGGTGCCGTCATCGACCACGCGAATGGCACTGACGCCGCGCGCAGCATAGGTCAGGAAGGTGCGGGACTTGCCGTTAACGGTGTACTGGCCCGCCGATGAAGCTGGCCCGTCTGACGCAGTCCATCCCCAGATGCTGGCGCTGTAGTCCTTCCAGTCATTGGGATTGTCGGCACCATAGGCCCGCTGGCTCAACGTGGCGCGCCGGCTGTTCTCGAAATAGTCGATGCCCTTCGAACGCATGAAGTCATCCTGGATGCCACGGAAATCGATCCAGACGTGGCTGTACTGGTGTCCGAACAAAGGCTCGAACTGGAGATATTCGTAACCGTAGTAGGTGCCCCAGTCCTTCTCGAGATCCATGGCCCAGGCCTGATCCCAAGCTTCCTTGCCAACGGGATGTGTGGGCGATCCTGCTGCCAGTATGTAAACCAGCATGCCTTCGTTGTAGCCGATCCAGTCATGCGTACCAAAGTCGCCCCCTTCCCCGCGTTCGGGGTACCACCCCATGGCGATCGCCTTTCCGCTCCCGCCATTGGCTGATGGAATGGTGCTGTTTTCGCGCTGAACGAAAGTCCAGTCGACCCGCCGGTAGATCTTCTCCGCGAGATCGCGGATATCGCGTTCCACGGCTGTGTCGCGGTCGAAGTAGCTTTGAGCGAATAGAACGCCGCCGAGGAGCAGCGCGGTGTCGACTGTAGAAAGTTCGGTATTGCCGCGCCGCGTGCCATCTTCGTTGTTCAGAAAATGGTAGAAGAAACCCTTGTGACCGCTCGTTCCGCTGACTGCGGGCCCCTGCGGGGCATTCCAGTAAAATTCCAGACAATCTCGCGTACGCTGGGCTGCATCGTTGCGCGAAACGTAGCCACGTTCAGCACCGACGCCAAAGGCGGTGAGGGCATAGCCTGTCGCAGCGATCGAGGAGAACGGGTTGCTGGGCCACCGGTCCGGCGCCAGGCACCGCTCGGTATCGGTAGTATCCCAGAAATACCGAAATGTGCGCTGTGTCAGATCTTCGGAGAAAGCAGCCACATCGTTCGATGCGGGGCCAGAAGACGCAGGCGGATCGAAATTGGCGCAGGCAGCAAGGGTTAAAGACAGGGCGACAGCTGAAGCTGCGGAAAATCTCATGATAAACTCAAATCGTTATGATGTGCCGCACCGGGAGGACAGTGCGGCACACCTAGTTGCGACCCGATTAGAAGTCGAAGCCTGCAGAGACCTTGATCGTCCTCGGGAAACCGTCGGTGCTGTAGTTATTGAAGTTGCGCGCTCCAGTCACCGCGTCGAAACCGTTGTAATTGCGATCATCGAACACATTGAGCACGTCTGCGCGAACCCACAGGCGAGTGTCGTCGTTGATCAGACCGATGTTGAAATACTTGGTCAACGAAAGGTCGAACTGTCGGAAACCCCACAGATCGCCATTTGCATCGTTTTCGACTGCCACGACATCGCGGGAATTTGGATCACCAGCTACGGAAACGAAAGCCTGCTGATACGCTGGCGATGCGATCTGGAACTTGCTGCCGAGAGTAAAGTCCAGCGGAAGATCTACCGTACCCGCCATAACGAAACGATGCTTGCGTACGCCCGCCGACCGGATAACGGGATAATCGTCGAAAGATGGGAAATCGAGCGAGAAATACTCGCCAAAGCGACGATTTTCTTCGGCCAGCGTGAAGGTGTAGGTTGCATCGATCGACCACGGTGACTGTTCCGTGTAACGCTTCCCAAACTTGAGATACGCGGAATCTGCATCGGTGTTGATGCCGTTAGTACCAATTAGAATAGCACCATACGGACTTGGTGGAGTACCGAAAGGCGAGTCCGGATTGCCTTCGGACGGAAAGAAGCTTCCATCCGGGCGACGATTACCGAGCAGATATCCAAATCCATCGCGGCTGGCGATATGACGATATCCGACCTCGAGATTGAGGAGATCGAACGTGCTGCGAACACCCAGGCTGAACTGGTCCGAATAAGGCAGCTTCAGATCGTTATCGATAAAGCGGAGCTCGCCGCCAGCACCCGGAGGTGCTCCGTCGATTAGCTGCTGACGCCCAGCTTCCGTCAGATAGATCGGGTCGAACGGGATGCAGGTTGGACTGGCCGTGCAATCGCCGCGAGGGTCACCGGCATTCTGAAAGATGAATGTTCGCCCAAACGACGCTCCCTGTACGAGCTCTTGTTGAATGAAATCAAACTGGTTGCGGTCGTAAGAGCGGCCGTAACCGCCAAAAAGGACGAACTGGCCATCAGGATCCAGCCAGTAAGAAAAGCCGAGCCGTGGCTGGATCGCGCCATAGAAGACTTTTCGTTCGGTGCCGGTCGAGATGTAATCGTTGATGTCGTAATTGGCGTTGATGAGATTGGGATAGTTTTCCGGCTGAACAGCCGCCACTCGCGCCGGATCGTGCACGTAATTGAGGAAATCTGGCGTGCGCTCGAAGTCCCAGCGAACGCCGAGATTGAGCGTCAGCCGATCCGTGACGTCCCAGTCGTCCTGAATGTAGGCGCCAAACTGGAAAGTCTCTGAATTAAGCGACACATCGTCGCCCGGCACGATCGTGCTAAAATTCAATTCATATGGAATGGCGTCGTTGAAAGCGCCGCTGTTTGGTGTCGTGGGATCAGCGGGGTTGTAAGAGACGTTATATGTGTATTGAGGGTTGAAGCTGTTCTGCTGGGTCGAGTTGAGAGTGACCCACTTAGCTTTTACCCCGGCCTTGATTGTATGCCGCTCGAAGCCCGTCCAAGTGAAGTCGTTGGAGACCTGCCAGCCATCCTGGCCTTTGTCCTGGAAGTTTCGACCGCCACCGGTTTGAAGCACAGTGCCTTCGCGCCGGACGCCGTCCTCTTCGATCACGGCACGGAAGATATTTCGCGGCTCAAGTAAGAACGGCCGCGGGTTCCATGTTACATCTTCGTAAGTGATCTTCAGATCGTTGATGAAATTGTCGGAGGTGTGTTCCCACCGCGCGAGACCGCGCCATTCCTTCACGCTCGTGACTGTGCGCGTGCTGTAGGCAGCCGTACCGCTACCGAAATCTTCACCATCCTCGTCGCGATACTTGACCGAAACCTGGAAGAGGTCGGAGTTATTGGGCGTGAAGTCCAGTTTTCCGAAATAGAGGTTTTCGTTGAATATCTCGCTGAACGTGCCGAACGCACCCTGATATTCGCCGGGGAAGAAGCCCGTGGACAGATCAAGGCCGGGCGTCACGTCGCGCGGCGTGATGATCTCCTTGCCTTCATACGTGCCGAAGAAGAACAATTTGTCGCGGATGATCGGCCCGCCCAGGGTACCGCCGTACTGCAGATCCCTGCTTTCGGTTTTCCCTTGCGGATTTTCCCCGAACAATTCGATCGGGCGTGCAGCCCGTAAACTCTGGTTGGTGAAATCGATGAAACCGGAGCCATGGAACTCGTTGGTGCCCGACTTCGTGATAGCGGTGATTGCGACCGATCCGACCTGGTCGAATTCCGCCTTGTAGTTGGAACTGATGACGCGATATTCGCCGATCGCCGCCTGGGGGAACGGGTTGCCTTGCGTTGAATCCTGTCCGGTTACGCCGCCCCGAAGAATATAGTCTTTCTGGCTCACGCCATCGATGAACACATTCACCGAGCTGCTGTTCTGGGCACCGCCCTGAAGCCGGCGGTCGCCGCCAAACCCGTCGATGAACTGAACGCCCGGCGCAAGATCGGCAAAAGCCAGGAAGTTGCGGTTTGTCTGCGGGATCTGTTCGATCAGCCGCTGGGAAATATTGATGCCGACTTCGCCGCCTTCCAGCGTACGAATGCGGTCGCCCGTCACCAGAATGACATTGTCGCCAGCAGCAACATCGTCTGCACCATCATCGGCGGCGGCGGGTGCTTCCGTTGCGGCGATTTCGCCCACATCGAAGTTCAGGACAGCATCCTGCGCCACCGACAATTGGAAGGTGTCGGTCTGAAGCACACCGTCGGGCGTCGTAACTTCGAGACGATAGGTTCCCGCCGCGAGGGACGCGAAGTTATACCGCCCGTCGGCAGCAATCGTGGCGGTGCGGGTCACGCCCGTATCCACTCTGACCGCAGCAACCTGGGTGGCGCCGCCGGTAATCTGACCGCGTAGCGATGCATTGGATTCCTGCGCATGCGCCGGCGCAGCAAGGCCGATCGCCAGCGCACCCATGGCGCTACCCTGAACAAGAGCCAGAGCCATGCGGCGAGCAACCGCCGAACGATTCATATGCGGAAACTTCATCGGTAATTCCTCCCCAAAATCGCGGTCTCGGCTCGACCGCTCAGGCTCGCGGCATTGCCTGCCGCGTAACCGAATCGACATTTGACGAGCAATGTTGTAACCGGTTTCATGATCGATGTATAGACAGATCGGAAGAGGCGATTCCCTTGGGGCGGCTCTTCATCGTGAATATAGTCAGAAGTCCAAATGGGAGGAATTACATGCGTTCATTGCAGCGAGGTGTGCTTGCGGGCGTCAGCGCGTTGGCACTTGCCGGTTGCGCCACTACGGGCGTGGCATCGGCACCCCCGCCATCCTCCAGCGCTTCGTCCACTGCAGTGCCGATCGAGCCCGCCAAGCCATCCTGGGCCGCGCGCGATGCAGAAATGGACGCCTTTCTCGATGATCTGATCGGGCGGATGACTCTTGAAGAAAAGGTCGGCCAGCTGACGCTGCTCACCAGCGATTGGGAATCGACCGGTCCGACCATGCGCGAAGGCTATCAGCAGGATATCGCAGCAGGGCGCGTGGGATCGATCTTCAATGCCTATACCGCAGATTATACGCGCGAACTGCAGCGGATGGCTGTCGAAGGCACTCGGCTGAAAATACCGCTGCTGTTCGGATACGATGTGATCCACGGCCACCGCACCATCTTCCCGATCTCCCTCGGCGAAGCGGCGAGCTGGGACATGGATGCGGTCGAGAAATCGGCCCGCGTATCGGCCGCGGAAGCGTCAGCCGAAGGGATACACTGGACTTTCTCCCCCATGGTCGATGTATCGCGCGATGCCCGCTGGGGCCGCGTTTCGGAAGGCGCCGGGGAAGATGTCTACCTTGGCAGCAAAGTCGCCAAGGCACGCGTGCATGGCTACCAGGGCGACGATCTGAGGGCCGTCGACACGGTTCTGGCAACCGCGAAACACTTTGCCGCTTACGGGGCAGCCCAGGCCGGCCGCGACTATCACACGGTCGATATCTCCGAACGTACGCTGCGCGATGTCTACCTCCCGCCTTTCAAGGCGGCAGTCGATGAAGGGGTCGCAACCTTCATGACGTCGTTCAACGAATACGACGGCGTGCCAGCCAGCGGCAGCAAATTCCTGCTTACCGACGTCTTGCGCGATGAATGGGGCTTCGATGGCTTTGTCGTCACCGACTACACCTCCATCAACGAGATGGTCCCGCATGGTTACGCCAAGGATCTCGAACAGGCTGGCGAACAGGCGCTCAATGCCGGCGTCGATATGGACATGCAGGGCGCCGTGTTCATGGAAAACATGGTGAAATCGGTCGAAGAAGGCCGCGTGAGCCAGGCGAATATCGACCGCGCGGTGCGCCGCGTGCTCGAAATGAAATATCGCCTCGGACTGTTCGAAGATCCCTACCGCTATGCCGACGAGGCGCGGCAGGAAGCAACGCTGTACAAGCCGGAATTTCTCGAAGCTGCGCGCGACGTAGCGCGCAAATCGATGGTTCTGCTCAAGAACAATGGCAATGTGCTCCCGCTGGCCGCCGATGCGGAGCGAATTGCCGTGATCGGCCCGCTTGGGGACAGCAAGACCGACATGATCGGCAGCTGGTCGGCAGCCGGTGATCGCGAGACCCGACCGGTCACCGTGCTTGAGGGCATGAAGGCCCGTGCCGGAAACGGTGTCACGGTCCAGTACGCGAAGGGCGCGAGCTACGAGTTCGGCGACAAAGGCAAAACCGATGGCTTTGCCGAAGCGCTTGCGCTGGCGAAATCGTCGGACGTTGTCGTCGCGGTCATGGGCGAAAAGTGGGACATGACGGGCGAAGCTGCCAGCCGTACCTCGCTCGACCTGCCGGGCAATCAGCAGGCCTTGCTCGAACAGCTCGTTGCAACGGGCAAACCGGTCGTGCTGGTGATGATGAGCGGTCGGCCCAATTCGATCACCTGGGCAAACGACAACGTTCCCGCCATTCTGCATGCCTGGTATCCGGGCACGCAGGGCGGCCACGCGGTCGCAGATGTGCTGTTCGGTGATTACAACCCTTCGGGCAAACTGCCGATCACCTTCCCCATCAATGTGGGGCAGGCGCCGATCCACTACGACATGAAGAATACCGGTCGTCCCATTGAACTGGGGGAGCCGGGCGCAAAATACGTTTCGCGTTATCTCAATACGCCGAATGATCCACTGTACCGCTTCGGTTACGGTCTCAGCTACACGACATTCGGCTATTCGCCGGCAACGCTGTCGGCCTCGTCGATGGGACCCAAGGGTTCGATCACCGCTACTGCCACGATCACCAACACGGGCACGCGGGCAGGCGATGAGGTGGTGCAGCTCTATGTGCGCGATCTTGTCGGATCGGTTACCCGGCCGGTGCAGGAACTGAAGGGCTTCGAAAAGATAGCGCTGCAACCGGGTGAAAGCCGGACGGTATCCTTTACCCTGCGCCCCGAAGACCTCGCGTTCACCCGTGCAGACATGTCGCATGGGTGGGAACCTGGCGAATACCGACTCTGGATCGCGCCTTCATCGGGCGCGAAGGCGAGTACTCCGGTAACCTTTACCCTCACGGAGTAATCGCATGAACCTTCCCGGCTTCCATGCCCCCCAGCCCTCGCGCTGCTCGCATCCATTGCCCTGACGAGCTGTGCGGCGGTCGAGGCCGGGAAGGTTCACACTGCTGCGGCGGGGAAGGTTCGCTAAGGCACTCGGCCGGACGTCGCCGGTCTAGCTTGCCGGACGGAGAGATAGGGCAAAGCCCCCGCCCGCCTCCATCGTTAGTGTCAAAGTGTCGCCGCCGATGATCTCGCGTGTTTCTCGAACCATGGCAAAAGGATCGCCGTCGATCCCGCCGCCCTCACCGTCCCGCCAGATTTCTGCGGTGTAGCGCTTGCCCTTTGGCAGAAAAGACAGATCGATCGGGATTTCGCGGCGTTCGGCATCTGTAACGCCGCCGATCCACCAGTCTTCACCGCCGCGCTGCTGGCGCGCGACGATCGCGTATTCGCCGATGTCGCCCGCCAGGACGCGCGTCTGTTCCCAATCGACGGGGACCTGTTCGATAAAGGCCAGCGCATCGGGATGCTTCGCGTAGTTTTCCGGCAGGTCGGCTGCCATCTGGAGGGGCGAGTAAATCACCACGTAATCGGCTAGCTGGCGGGCCAGCGTGTTCGGGATGGCGCGGCCGTCGCGGCCTTCCAGACTGACAATGCCCGGCGTCAGGTCGAACGGCCCCGAAAGCATGCGAGTGAAGAGCAAGGTCGGTTCGTGCTCGGGCGGATTGGGCGGCTCGCCCCAGGCGTTGTATTCGGTCCCCCGCGCACCTTCACGGGTGACGAGGTTCGGGTAGGTCCGCCTGAGGCCCGTATCCTTGATGGGCTCGTGGGCATTGATGGCTATGTGGTGCTCCGCGGCCCGTTCAGCCACGTGGACGTGATGGCGGGCCATGTATTGTCCGTCATGGTATTCCCATTGCTCCGTCCCATCGGGATCTTCGCGCAGGACGCCGCCGGCGTCCGCGACATAGCCGGTTTTTACCGAATGAACGCCATAGCGCTGGTAGTAATCGAAAGCCTTTTCGAGCTGGCGTTCGTAAAGCCCTGCATTCCCGGCAGTTTCATGGTGCCCCATGATCTCGACGCCTTTTTCGCGCGCGTATTTCGCAATGCGGTCCATGTCGAAATCGGGATAGGCTACGGCGAACTGGAAATTGCGTCCGCTCTCGCTCCACCAGCCTTCGTTCCAGCCCTCGACAAGGACCGAGCCGAAGCCATGGTCGGCCGCGAAATCGATGTATTCGAGTACGTTGTCGGTGGTCGCGCCGTGCTTGGGTCCCGCGTTCCAACTCCATTTGTCGAGATGCATTCCCCACCAAATACCCACGTATTTCTGGGGTTTGACCCAGCTGACATCGCCCAACCGGTTGGGCTCGTTGAGGTTGAGAATGATGTCCGCGGCTGCATAAAGCGCCGGCGCGTCCTCGCCGATCAGGATGGTCCGCCACGGCGTTTCGAAGGGCGCCTCCCGCCGCACCTTCCAAGGCTGCGAGGATGGAGCGAGGCGGGTGCGGAAGCGTTGGTGGTCGATGCGTTGCAGCCAGAAGGCCGAATAATCGATCAGCGACGCTTCGTGGAGCGCGATGTGAAGGCCGTCCGAGCGGCGGAAAGTGATCGGCGAATGGGCCGTGCCGACCTGATTGGCCGGGGTGTGATTGTAGAGATATTCGTAACGATTCCATTCACCTGCGGGGATCCACCATGCTTCCGCATCGCCGGCAATCGCGAACTCGGTAAGTTCTTCATCGATCATCACATCGGTGAGCTGCGGCTGATCGGGAAAGGCGAAGCGGAAGCCCAGACCGTCGTCGAACACCCTGATAGTCATGTCAATCGAGCGTTTGATCTTGCCCTGTTCGGTCATCCGAACACGCATTTCATTGTGTTTATCGACGACCAACCGGCTTTCGCCCCAAGGCTGTTCCCAGGTTTCGTCCGCACTGGAGCGCACCGGATCGCCGAGCGTGATGCCGCTGCCCCACTTGCCCGCACCGCGAAGCAGGAAACCCAGTTGCGAGGCATCGATGACCGGCGCCCCGTCGCGGTCGACGGAATAGGTCGGCGCGCCGTCCACCGTGGTCAGCGTAAAACAGAGCCGCCCGTCGGGCGAACATTGCCGATGCGACACATCGTCCTGCGCGGCAAGGCCGCCTGCTGGAACGAGCACGAGGAACAAAGCGCCCAAGGCCGCCCGTCCGCCACGATTGCGCAAATATGACCCGATCATCTCTACCTCCTGAAATGAGGGCTAGGCGTTCGCACGGCGCGGGGCCAGAAATTTCGTGCAACCGGTTACATTCTTGGCTATCCGATAGCGGATAAGGCCCGTCGGACAGGGCACACCTGGGAGGAATGTAGAGATGGCACTGGCCCCTGATGTTGCAGCGAGCACGGATCCTGCGGCGGTTGTCGAGGATGGCGAAGGGATCAAGGCGCCGGGTCTCAACTATTTCGTCTTCGGTCTGTTCTTCATCTTCGGCGGCATCACGTCCCTGAACGATGTCATCATCCCCAAGCTGAAGGAGCTGTTCACGCTCAACTACACGCAGGCCATGCTGGTGCAGTTCTGCTTCTTCGCCGCCTATCTCGTGATCGGTATCCCGGGGGCCAAGCTGGTCAAGAAGCTGGGCTACATGCGCGGCGCGGTGGCCGGCCTTTTGACCATGATGGTCGGCTGCCTGATGTTCATTCCCGCCAGCCAGAACGCCACCTACTGGGTGTTCCTGCTTGCCCTGTTCGTCCTCGCCAGCGGCGTGGTGATCGTCCAGGTC